>NZ_BIMA01000039.1 GCF_004000845.1 Paenibacillus koleovorans NBRC 103111 | reverse complement strand
CCTTGCTCTGCAGTCCGACCCCCCAGTAAGTCAGGGTACCCCTGACGCTTCAATACGGTGAAGAACTTAAACTTTCTTAGCTGTAAAAAAAGGCCGCGAACCATCGCGACCCTCCTCAACTAACACTCTAAGCTACTTGCTCCGCACCGGAATCCACACCTCGCAGTACTCCTTGCCGCTCTCGGCGACCCCGTACATTTCGAATTGCGGTCCGTTTTGCGGCTCGTATGAAGCCATCGGGAACCATTCCGTGTAGATGCGCTTCCACAACCCTTGAATCTGGCCGACCAGCTGGTCCGGCGTGTACTCCTCCGATTTGAAGATCGCATAAGTCGCGGCCGGAATGTCCAGCACCTTGTACGTCTCCGTGTCCACCTCGCCCGACTCCGGCATAAAGCCGAAGATCATATACGGAAACTTGCCGGACTGCCCTTCGCCATAGCACATCACCGCATTCACCGGACATATGCCGCGGCTGGATTCGTTCCATTGCCGACCCGACGCTAACGAGATCCGGTCCACCGTCCCGTCTTGGAACAGCCTCTGCCACATTTGCGGAATGCCGATCAAATTTTCCCCATTCTCCATGGAGAACAGCTCCTCGACCCCAAACACCGTGAACGCTTCATGCTCGATAATCTTGTAGTTCATCTCAATCGCTCCTCGAATCGTAATGTGAAAGGACAGCCGGGGATACGACTTCAACGCCGTGCCTTTCTGACGCGCTAACGTCGGGGGGACTCCATGCAGCTTCTGAAACGCGCGAGCGAATGCCTCCGGGGAGTCGTAGCCGAATTTCATGCCCAGGTCGATGATCTTGATCGCGCTATGCTGCAGCTCGAACGCCGCCAGCGTCAATCTTCTCCGCCGAATATACTCGGACAGCGGGATGTCCACCATGAACGAGAACATCCGTTGAAGGTGGTACACCGAACAGCAAGCGATCTCCGCCGCCCGATTGTAGTCGATCTCACCCGCCAAGTTGCCTTCGATATATTCAAGCGCGCCGTTCATCCTTGTCAGCCAATCCATCCCGTTGTCCCGGCCTCCTTTTCCCTTCTTCATCTTAAAGCTTTCTCGCTCCGCCGTCCTAGCCGTTCATGCACGATTCTGCTAGGTCAGTTTTTTTCATAAAACACCGTTCCTCTTGTGATCCAACAATCCCCTCACCGCATCAATCACAGCCTGCGGCTTGTGAATCTGGATGGAGTGCCAGCTATCTTCCACGATGATCTGGGTCGTCTGCCGGGTCAGCTGCAGCAGGAACGCCTGCCCCTTTTTCCACGATTCGTTCTGCTTCCCTGCGGTCAGGACGACAACGGGCAACTCGGGAGGCAAGGGCTGTGAGAACTTCAACTGTCTAGCGCTCTGCTCCGTACCCAGCTGCTCCGCATAAGCGGCCGTGTAAGCATGGCTTCGGTATCCCAATGCAGTGACGATGTGCTGCACATTCGGAGGCAGCCGTTTCGACCCAATCGACCTTCTCAGCATACGCGGAATTCCTATTGGAGACAACAGATAACCGAGTCTCATTAGCTTCCGATACCCCGCTTGTTCTTTCTTCCTTGCCTTGCTAGTGCTCCCGTCCAAATATCGCCCTTCATGTGTAGAATCGACCAGCACTAGCCCTTGAACCTCGTTCGGATAATACGAAGCAAACAACCGCATCATCATCCCTCCGTACGAATGTCCAACTAGCAGATACGGTGGTCTCAGCCCTAGCGTTTGCAGCAGTTCGCGAAGATCGTACACATAGTGCCAGCATGTCGAGATCGGCAAAGTCTCTTGGCTCCATCCAAACCCGGCACGATCATAGGACAACACGGCGGCATACTTGGAAAGCTCCGGCTGTACCAAAGCCCAATCCAACGCGCAACCGCCCATCCCCGATTCCAAAATAATGGTTGGCGTGCCGGTGCCTGACAATACTTCCCCGGTCAAACAGACATGCAAGTGACGATCTCCGATTTTTACCATTCGTCCTACCGGCTTGTATCGGGAAGCATCCCTAGCCGATGCCGCCAGCTGGTACGCGGATAACGGAAATCCGACTAAGGCCGCTGCACCACGGGCCCATTTTTCAACTACAGGAATTCCAGCCATCCTCCACTAGTCCCCCCTCTAATGAAAAACGAGGCCGCCAGATCAACTCGACAGCCTCGCCTCCTTACTCTCTCGTAATCTGAATCGCTCGCATCTCGTCGTTCCATTCCGTACGGCCGCCGAGCTGGGTCACGATAAAGCTGAGCGGCACATAGCTCGTATCGTCGCGGACGACGACCTCCTGCTCCATCTCGACGCTTTTGCCGTCCACCAGCGCCACCTTGTTGCCGGCATGGAGCACGATCGTACGCGAGCTGAGCGTATCGAGAACTTTGATATTCTGCGTTGCCGGATCCCATTCGATCTTAGCATGCAGGCGTTCGCTTATAAAACGGGTCGGTACCATCGTCACACCATTCTCAATATAAGGCATTCCAACCCCTGGAATATACAGGCCGGCTCCGATATACAGCGGGAACGACACTTTGGCAATCCCCAAGTCTTTGCGGAACAGTTGGTAGACGTCCGACTTCGGATCCAGGTTTTGCAGGAAGTCCGTCGGCTGAGTCTCCCTTGTGAACGTCATGCCGCCTCCCGTCAGAGGGATCGAATCCGCTTGAACCTTCTCGTTCACATTCCAATTTTCCGTGCTCGCCTCGATTCGGATCGCGGTCAAGCCGTTCGAATCTTCCATCTGAGGCGCAATCTGAATGACCGAGTTCGATTTGCGCAGCTTGAAGCGGTTATCGAAATACAGGTCGGTCTTGAAGTAACTGTTCTCGTTAAAAGCGGCTTCCCAAGACTTTTGCTCCTTCGCGCCGAGACTTTCCAACGCCACCAACAGGATGACGAACACTTGCTTAACTTCCGTATGAATGACTTCTATTGCGATCTCGCGATCGTCCAGGACCGCTTTCAATCCGTTCAGGATCGGGTCCATTGCGGTTTTGAGCTGACTGAACGGATTGACTATACCCGGGTAAGCCTCATCAAAATCCAGATCGGCATCGTCAAACAAGAGCTCCTCTTCCTTCGGCGCCGTTATCGCCTTCTCCAGCTCCGCGGACAAGAGCGGATACAGCGCGTCATACAGCTGCCCGATCAGTTCTTTTAGCGATTCGTCGTCTTTCAGCGCGTTTTTCACAAATGCTTTCGCAAGCGGGATCAGCTCTTTCCCCGTGATCTCGCCATGCAGCTTGTGCAGGGACACCGACTCGCCGTTGATCGTTTCAATTACATTGTCCACGCTTAGCTTACTCGGGTTCGGCAGCTGCTTCACCAAGTAAGCCATCATGCTGCTCGTCAGCTCGCCGTCGCTCAGCTTCTTCTGCAGCTCCGTGTAGAATGGAGGCATCTCCTGCGCAGCGGCAGCATCACCCTTAGCCTCGGCCAAGTCAAAGACGAGCGGCTTCTTGGCCCCTTCAATCTTCAGCACCATTTGTTCCTCGTTCAGAGCCGCCTCGAAAGGAATGTTATATTTCGCAATCAAAGCCGATCCCTTCATGGACAACTTAGCGGTGCTCTCCATTTTGATGGAATCGAGCTTCACCTTCACCGTTTCGAACAGCTTGAGCATCGCCAATCGACTCGGATCGATCTGCGCTTTTTCATCCAGCACCAGGCTCAGCGTATACTCCCCTTTGCCTTCCATCGACTTGGCGACCATCGCTTCCACGAGCGCCTTGTTCACGTCGAACCCCGAGATCGCCTGGCAGCTCGTAATGACCACCACTAGCACCACGCTCAGAATCGCAGCAAGCTTCTTCCATCTCCAACTCTTTCTCTTCATCGCACACCTGTCCTTTTTATGGAATCTCTGTATACTCATCACGAAATACTCATATTCGACAATTTGGAAAAATCTCCTCTTTTTGTGGGCAAGTTATTGAACTAATTTCCCTCCGGACCCAAATCGTGGTATCGTACTTATATTGAAAAAAGGAGCTTCCGCAGAATTCTGCAGGAGGCTCCTTTCGTGTGTTCTACTTCTGTGTTCAACGGATTAGTCGAAGCTTCTTTTGCTCATACCGGTACTCTCGGCTTCGAAATCCCGACTCATGCTCCTCTCCCACCTCTATCGTCCAAACGCTCGGCTCCCTATTGACTTGAGCTGCCAGACGCCGTCCTTGAGCCTCTTTCTCTGTGACAACCGACGCCCGCTCCAATCCATTATCCTCCGAAAAAGAGTACACATTAACATTCGGTCCATTCAAATGCAAACCTTCAAACTGCACGAGGATCTCACTCATTCCGTCCCGGTCAAGATCTTTCACGTACGGAATACCCCAATCTTCAAACGCCTTCCACCGCTGCTCCTCCCGGTCAAACAACAGGTGAAGCATCCGCCCCGGCCCATTGGCAAACAGCCCGATGCTGCCCAGGAACTCGTACCGTCCGCTCTCTGTCGGCACCTTCTGCTGTTGCAAGATTGAGCTTGGATTAGCCATCGATGAAGGTTGCAACAACTGATCGGACAGCTCTTCCGGAATGCGATACCGACGTCCCTGAACTTCAAGCGCCCCTCTGAGCGCCGTTCTATCGGTTCAAGTCCACCTGGAATTTGGACTGTTTGGCATCCTTCATCGAACTCTCGGCCTGAATCCGGATCGTACCTTTCGGGAAGGTGAGGGTCAACTGAGTGGCGGTCTTCGTATCGGTGCTAAGCTCGGGAATAGTCCGGCTTTCGAAGCCCTTGCTGGAGCCGACGGCCGTCAAATACCTCAGCATCTCCTCAAGGCTCGCTCCCTCATAAAGGCTCCTCAAATAATCCGTCCACTGCTGTTCGAACCAAGCGGGCACAACGACTTGCGCACCGGAGCGTTGGATCATGTCGATCATCTGGACGACCATCCGACCGTCTGCCTCTTGCATCGCTACGGCCAACCCAAGCTCAGGACGGTTCATGCTCTGGAAGGCGCTGTTTGCACTTCGAATGGTTGATGCGGCTTCTCATCGCCCGGCAATAAGTTAGCAGCCCCTCCGGCGCTTGTGTAGTAAAGGCTGCCATCCGGTCCCCTTGTTTGAACGAGCCGATACATCACATGGCTGGTGCGCGTGAGAGGCACTACGTCTACTCGATTCGTAATCCGACCTGGTGTTCGCGTCTCGGACACCTCCTCCTCATCCACAAGCCAAGTGATTTCCGCAACCCCGTTCAACTCTCGGGGCTTCTTGTCGTTGGAGAGGTCCGGGAGATCGATGGCTATCCGAAAGTCTCCTTCTAGCCACTCGTATGTGGCGTATCGTCCTTGTGAGGCGTAATACACGTCCGATAAGCTCGGTTTGTAGGAAATGCCGGCAAGCTGCTCCTTCGTCCCCCAATCCAGCAAACGCAAGTAAGAGCCGGAAGCCGCCCAGAAGGCCGCTGCAGTCAGGAGCGGGATCAACGCCAGAGGGAGAAGAAGGGTGAGCTTTCTTGGGCTCCGAGGTTTAGGTGCTTCTAGCTGCGGGTTCTGGACAACGACGGTCCTTGTTTCTGTTTCAGCGGCCGTTGGCTTGGAGCTCAAGCTTTTCATAACCAAGGCGATCAGACCCGTTCCGACAAACGCGTAGGATAGCAGCGGCACCGCATACCCGTATGGCGCAGGAAGCGCTCGAAACAGGCCGATGAACAGCGTGCCCAGTAGTGCCACTACCGCAATGGGCAGCAAAGCGAAAAACCGTCGGCCCAACATGCCCGGTGCCTTTCCCAATGCATATCCCAGCGAATAGTTGCGAATGACGACCAAGTACGGAGCAAGCGAGAATAGCAGCAAAATCAACAAGATCAAGATACCTAAAGGTATAGCAGTCATCGCCAATACAAGCAGCAGCCCGCCGAGTATCGCTTGAAGGAACGACCATCCAAACATGCGATAAAAGTATCGGCGTCCCTCGACGATTAAGGAGAGCGGTAATTTGCCCTGTAGCCAGCCGTGTATCCCGCCTAAATACATGCCTCTGACGAAAGCTTGCACGATCAGGATTACAGTCGAGACGAATATGGATAACGGTCCCCCGTGCTGTGAGTTCGTTTTCAGCGACGTAAAAGGAATTTTCAAATCCGGCAGCTCCGGCAAATACATGGGGATGACCGCCGTGAAGCTATTTGTCTGGGTAACAGCTTCCACTGGATTGGCGAGCGAGTAGGGGAAGATGGCGAACCCTTGATAAATGCCGATCCCGACCGCAACCGTGACCAGTACTTCGAACGCGAGCACTAATACAACCAAACGTAGATACACCTTGCCAACCTCCTCCACGATGCCATTTCACATTTATATTAGACGCTCGAGAGGTAAGAATGTTTTTCTTGAATTGTAAGATTGATAAAAATTTCATAAATTTTGTTAACTCGAGCGAGAAATGAGGTGCATCTCGGATATACGTGGGTGGCGTATTGGGGGGATTCGCGTCGTGGAGAAGCTGATATTTAGCTGGGTGGCAGATTGACTAAGGTGCTTGTGAAGTTTGGGCTTGTAGTGGAGCTGTAGTTGGTCGCGGGACATTTTTACTTGGGTAGGCAGCAGTTTGCTCTATTCCAGCACCCGATCCAGCTCCAGCACCATCAATTCCTCATCCAAGTACCGATCTCCAATCTTCATCCCGCGTTTATCGAGTCCGTACGACTGGAAACCCAGCGCCTCATACAGACGTCTCGCCGGAACATTGGTAGCGGTAACGCCTAGATACACCCGCTCGATCCCGCCCAAAGCCCGCGCTTGACTGATAGCCGCCGACAAAAGTCCCCGCCCCACCCCCGACCTGCGAGCAGCAGGACGCACGAACATGGCGACAAGATGCGCTTTGTGTTTGATTTTCGACTTCGACTCCGGCAGCAGCGTGACTGTTCCCTGCAACTGGTCCTCCGCGAACGAGCCGAACGTATACACCTGCTCCGAACGCAGCCTTTCCTCAAAAAACGCCAAAGACCGTTCCACTTCCTCCTCATAGCTGGAGCTGAACGCCTCGGGATGAGCCTGCAGCGCCTCCAGCCGAATCTCTCTGTACGCGGACGCATCCGCCGGAGTCAGCCTTCTGATCGTCATTCTTACTCCCCCTCTTACTTTCCTTTGAAAACTTCTATTTTGCCTCGCGACGGAAAATCCACAATATAATAGCCGAACCCATTAATGATAGTCGTGTCCTTATACGTATGGATTCTTTCATTTCTGCCGTAGTTCAAGTGCTGGTGGCCGTGGAACAAATAACGGGGACTGTACGCATCCATGAACGTTCGGAAGCAGCCGAAGCCTTTATGCACGGGATCTCGGCCGTCCCCTAGATCGAGCACCGGTGCGTGAGTGACCAGAATATCGAGGCCGCGATTCCACCAAAGGTTTGGCTTCAACTTTACCATTCGCCAACGCATTTGTCGCTCGGTAAATTGAAACTCACCAGGAGCGTACCGGATACTTCCACCTAGACCTGCTATGCGTACACCTTTGTAAGTGAGGATTCGATCTTCCAAGCTGACGCAGCCCTCCGGCGGGTGTTTCTTGTAATCCGTATCGTGGTTGCCGTGGACATAGTACAGGGGAACGTCCAGCATGCTGACCAGGAACGACAAGTACGCTTGCTTCAGATCCCCGCACGAAATAATCAACTCCACATCCTTGAACCGTTCCTTGTCAAAATAATCCCAGATGTACTTCGATTCCTCATCCGAGACGATCAGCAGCTTCATCCTCATCACCGATCCTGTCCGTTAACGTTGGCTCCTCCACACTCCGCCTTGCCCGCATCCCAAGCCGCCTTAAACGCGGCTACACTTGCGAAGCGCCGCTCCCTGTCGGGATCAACCGCCTTTAGGGCCACTTCATATAGCGCTTCCCCTGCCGTCCACTTCGCCAACGCCCGGTCGCGTTCCCCGCCGAGCAAAACAAATGCCGTCGCCCCCATGTTGAACACATTGGTTCGTTCATCGATCGTTGCCCCGAGCTCAAACTCCTCCGGAGCCATAAACCGCGAAGAGCCCCACAGGCGGCCCATAGTATTGATAAAAGGCTTGCGCTCGTAAAGATCGATATCGCATATTTTCAGCTCGCGCCGATCAAAGTCGTACAACAAGCTGCCGTCGTAAAAATCGATAGCCACATAACCAAGCCGCTCCACATGCGCGTGAAACGAGTAGATCGTATCCACCGCACGCAACCGATCCTCCAAAGGCAGCTGCTGGAACCTCACATTTGGCGACCGGGGATCGGTGTATTTGGCCGGGGGCGGGAACATCCAATGATTGTGCAGCGACTCGCCCTTGAACCAGTGGAACACCGCGGCGTACCCGTCGCCGTTTACCTCGAAGTGATCCACTAGCTCGACCAACGCCGGATGGCGCAGCTCTTGAAAGACGGGAACCGCCGCCTTCAACCGTTGCACCGCGTCCCGAGGCTCGCCCGAGAACGTAACCGCCTTCGCTCCGGCGTATTTGACGAACCGTTTCGCCCCGCTCTTTTCCACGCCAAAGCTGATGTTGCCGGAATCCTGCTGATCGAACACCGCCACCACGCGCCCCAACGTCCGCAGCCACTCGAAGTCATGCGCCTCTTGCACCTGAGCCTGTACATCGTCGATCTGAATCTGGATGGGATCGTTCTTCATTCCATGCCTCCTGGGATAAGGGTCTATACAGCTGACCATATCCTTTTCGCCCCCTCCCGGCAAGGGAAAGAACGACTATCAAGAAAGAGACCCACAGCAACGGGGTGCGGGTCTTAAAGGTGTTCCTATATCAAAAGGGGGTCGTAAGTAAGTATTGCCCATGATCATTAACCCAAGATTATTTAAAATAATAAAAATAACTTCCTTCGAATTCCTTCTTAACTTTTTCGTCGCTATCTGTTTGGAAAGGAACATGGTGTTTCTCTCGATACAATCCATATTCATCCTTCTCCTTCAGATAATAAAAACAGACATTTCTAATCTCCTCAGAAGTACCGTCTAGATCGTACTTTTCCTTGTCGGCATCCGTTTGGAAAAACACAAAAATGCTACCGAAGTTAATTAGCACACGATAAATAGGAAGAGACGGAAAGGTTGAGTTTATCAAATTCACAATGGATTTAGATTGATTGGTCAAACTAAATTCTCTATAAGCTTGTTCAAATGAGTGACTCATGACAAACAGGCGATTTGTTTCGATGATTAGCTTTTCGTTAACTTTTAAGTGGAGTGTCGAATATATTTTGGGGTTTCTGTAGAATGGAAAGCGTTGAGGAACACGATGGTCCACAATTAATTTTTTTATATAATCTAGCGTCTGCTCAACCTTTGGGGCCGTCACACCATGTAAGTTTTGTGTAAATCCATCCTCTCTCATTTTTGAAAAAGAGGCATTGTCGGCTGAGTAAATGTCTAAGCGATTAATAACATAAGATGGTAATGATTTCATTCTTTTTCTGTAATACCCACAACATAGAACATCATATCCAAAATTCACCTGTAAAAAATCAGATAGACTTTGAAAAATAGGTTGTTGCAGAATCAATCGATCTTTGTGCTTTTTCACTTGAACGTACAACTCCTCTTCCATCGTCCGCTATCACTCCCTTTTTTATATGTATTATTCTCAATTGAAAAGCTCAGTATCATGCAGAGGCGTGTTACAGTCACAATACGATCCAAAATTTGAACAGCTACAGTGAGGTGGTTAGTTGAGTATATTATTCACCATAACGCTTGGTGGGTTGGCGGAGCGTTATGAACCTAAGTACTCAGTTTACTTGGGTTCCAACTCCTCGGCCCCCGGAGGAACCCCCTGCTGCCTGAACTCGCTCGGCGTCAACCCCGTCGCTTTCTTGAAGTGCGTACTGAAATAATGAATGCTGCCGTACTGGAGGCGTTCTGCAATTTCTTCCAGCTTCTTGTTCTCCAGCAGCATCCGTTTGGCAACCTTCGTCCGGTTCTCGAGCAAATAGTGCTTGGGCCCGACGCCGAACCGTTCTCGGAACAGCTTGGTGAAATAGGTGGGATGATACCCGCACAGCTTGGCCAGCTCCTCGACCGACCAATTCTGCTCCGGCTCCTCCGACAAGGCTCGCATCGCTTTGCTTAACCTCCAGTCATCCGACTTCGCATCCTTCTCCGACAACTGACGTATCCACACCGTGAGCAGTTCCATCAGCAGCCCCCGCAGCATGAACGCATACCCAGGCTTTTCCTGAATGTACTCGTTTACGATTTTCTCGAACAAAGGCTCCAGCACCGGCTCGCGAAACGCATTCGGAATCGCCACCGTGCCTCGCCCCGGAATCTCCACCGTATGCGTACTGGGCACTCCGGCTAGCTGATCCGGCTCCAAATAACGAATTTGATAGGCCGGGTGAACAGGGTCGGGCTGGGGGGAATCCCACCTGAAATGCATGCTATAGAACTCCGTGTTCGCAAGCAGCTTTAACTGATGAGCCGTATCCATCCCGTAAAAAACAGCCCCGCCGTCCAGTATCGTGTACACCTTGGAGCCTAGGCGCAGCACGGCTTTGCCGTGAATGACGTGGAACAGCTGAAAATCCGGAATGACGCGGATCCCGAAATCCGTCCCAGCCGACTGAGCCGTCCGCGAGGCAAAGTTGACGGTTGGCAACAGCTTGTTTAAGTTTCCCAGAAACATGGCAACGTTCCCTCTCGAACAATGTTGGAAAAGTGAAAGCGGAAGCTTGAATTTATGCAAATACCAGGCACCCTCGGCGCGCTATACTGACCTCAATGACCTCATCTTAAATGTATCGACAAAGGAGCGCAACGAATATGTTGACGGGGCTGCAAGTGAAGGAGTTTGAAACGAACGGGTTTCTGAAAGGCGATGTAGTGCTGAGCGAGGAGGAAGTGGAGCGGCTGCGGGAAGAGCTCGATCTGGTGCTGGAAGGGAAATCCGTCAAGAAGCCAGTCTTGAATCGGAACTTGAAAGAACTGGATGGGGATGAGTCTCCAGCGCTGTATGACAACATGAAGATGTCGGTCAGCGAAAAAGTAATCCAAGTCGTCAACATCTGGATGGCCAGCGATTTGTTCTATCAGCATGCTTCCCATCCGCGGATTTGTGAAGAAATCGCTCAGCTGTGCAAGACGGACGCGCTTCGCATCTGGCATGACCAAGTCCAATACAAGCCCCCGGTTACGGGCGGCCCGACCGCCTGGCACCAGGATTACCCGCTGTGGCCGGTCGTGCAGCCGGCGGACTTGGTCAGCGCCTGGGTAGCCCTCGACGATGCCGTCATCGAGAACGGCTGCATGTGGATGGTGCCGGGCTCGCACAAGTGGGGCGATCATCAGCGGCACTTGGCCGCAACGTCGGACTTCATGCCCTACCACAGACAGCCTGAGCTGCTTCCGGAAGGAGCGATCGTCCAGGCGGTCCCCTTCGAGATTAGGAAAGGCCAAGTCGGTTACCACCATTCCTTGACTTGGCATGGCAGCCCGCACAATCGTTCGGAGCTGAAACGCAGGGCGATCGCCGTCCACTACATGCCCGGGTACACCCGCTACGAGCCGGAAGGCAAACACGTCATGGACGCTTATGTCGAGGTGGCTCCCGGGGAGATTTTGCGCGGCGCGCATTTCCCGGAAGTGTACCGGAGCAGCTAAGCAATACGCCAGCTCAAAAAAAGAGACCCACAGCAACGGGCTGCGGGTCTTAAGTCTTGCTATATCAAAAAGGGGGTCGTAAGTAAGTATACCCCGCGAACATTAAAACGGAATGAACGGCACATTTCAATTTCGTTACAAATGGGTCGCCTTCTTTGTGGCCCGACGCACGACGACGACTGACTTCACCTTTTACCCTAGACTAGCCGCCTTCTGAATCGCAAGGTTAGCCGAAACTGCAAGAAAGAGACCCACAGCAACGGGCCGCGGGTCTTCAAGGCGTTCTATATCAAAAAGGGGGTCGTAAATAAGTATAGCTCGCCATCATTAAACGGGGATGAAGATTACATTTCAGTTTCGTTACAAATTTGAAGTTCTCGCTGCCCCTCTTCGTTTTTCCTAACTAGATGGCAAGCTCCTGATGACGGTAATATTGGTTGTACAGGTCCGCATAGTGACCGCCCTTCTCGAGCAGCTCTTCGTGGTTGCCTTGCTCCACCAGTTTACCTCGTTCCAGCACGACGATGCGGTCGGCGCTCTTGATCGTGGACAGCCGATGGGCGATGACGAGAACCGTCCGACCATCGAACAGCTCATTCATGCTCGCTTGAATGCGCGACTCCGTGAACGGATCGATGCTCGCCGTCGGCTCGTCGAGAATGAGAATGCGCGGGTCGCGGAGCATGACCCTGCACAGCGAGATCAGCTGCCTCTGACCCATGGATACGCCCTTGCCGCTCTCGCCGATCTTCGTCGCGAGGCCATTCGGCAGCGACTTCAGCCAGTGCCAACCGCCTACGCGCCCGGCCATCTTCTCGATCGCCTCATCGGTCGCGTCCGGGTTGCCGTAGCGGATGTTATCGGCGATCGTACCGCTGAACAGCACCGGCGTCTGTGGCACAATGCCGAGCCTCAGCTCGCTACCTAGCCGCTCTGCGGCCAACCAAGGCTCGGTCGCCTCCATCACGTCCAGCACGGCGAGCCCTGCCGCGCAGCTAAGCGGATTCGCGGCGAACGTCGAGCTATGGTTGCCCGCCGGCAGCGCGTTCTTGATCCGCGACGGACCCATCACGCCGGCGCTCGGCACCCCGTTGCCGAGCCCTTTGCCGAACAGCAGCAAGTCAGGAAGAACGCCCGTCTTCACGCAGTGGAACGGAGCGCCGGTCCGCCCGAAGCCCATATAGATCTCGTCGAATATCGAGACGATCCCATACCGGCGCGCCAGCTCGACGACTTCACGCAAAAAGTCAGCCCCGCCCGCATGTACACCCTCAGCCGCCTGAATCGGCTCCACGATCAACGCCGCCGGTAACTCACCGCAACGGCCTAACTCCTCCAGCTCCGAGCGCAGCTCCGTCAAACACTGCTCCACCGTCACACCCGCCAGCTTGCTCCCGATACCTTGCATCGGGTAGGGCACCGACCGATACGAATCCCGGTCGAACGCACTGTAAGCGCGAAACGACGGCTTCCAAGTCGCCCCCAGCGCCCCCGTGCTCTTCCCGTGAAACGCCCGGTCAAACGCGAGCACCCCGCGCCGCCCGGTAGCCGCACGCGCGACCTTCAACCCCGCCTCCGTCTCCTCCGTCCCGGCGACGGCCAACAACACCGCGCAGTATGGGGCGAACCGCCCCAGACGCTGCACGAGCTCGTGCCGAACGCCCGTCGGCACGTTCCACCCCACATGCAGCAGCTCCGCCGCCTGCTGCTGCACCGCCTGCACGACGCGCGGGTGCTGGTGGCCGAGGCTGATCGCTCCGCTGCCCCCGCTGCCGCCCCAATAATGGCGCCCGGCGTCGTCGTACAGCCGGAGCCCTCGCCCCGCACGATCAGCGGATAATCGGGCATTCCCCGATACGGATCGAGCGAATATGCTTCCGAAATAGGCTTCAAAGTCATCATCAGTCCCCTTTGCGCTCCAATTTACCCCATCCCGGGCAGGCTCATCGTGGTTAGAGGTCTCTCTCACTTCCTCTACCCCTACAACAAGTGCTTGCGATATTCGCTAGGCGAAACCCCTCCGTATTTTCGAAACGTATTGGTGAATGTCGTCGCCGTCAGGAAGCCGGTTTTCTCCCCGATCTCCGCGACGGTCAAGTCGGTGGCTCTCAGCAGCTCCTTCGCATGCTTGAGACGGACTCGATTCAGGTATTCCACGAAATTGACGCCGAACTGCTTCTTGAAATAAGTGGAGAAATATTTGGGCGACGTCTCCATCAGCTCCGCCATCTGCTCCAGATGCAAAGGCTCCATATAATGCGTGTCGATGAACCGAGCGATATCCGACGGGCTCAGCCGGCCTCGGTGGTCCAACCGGATTTTGTCCCAAATCGTCCGAATCGCCTTGACCAACCCTTCCCGCATCGCACCGTAGTGGAACGCATCCTCCAAGCTCCGGTTGAACTCCGCCTCGAGCGCCACGATTTCATGAGTCGGGACGACGCCGGAATCGAGCTGATTGACGAACGCGTAGAACATCGTCTTCATGATCGGCACCATCTGCTGGTAATGCGCGCGCTGCTTGGCATTGGCGGCTACGATCTCGTCCACGATCCGCACACAGTCGTCGACGTTTCCGGCCTTGAGCGAATGCGCCGCCCGATCGATCTCGTCCAGCGGGACGAGCACCTTCCCGTTCAATCGGATCGCCAGGCAATCGATAAGCGGGTCGTCCTGCTGCAAGTTCCGGTACGTCATACCGCTCTCCAGCTCCTGGTAAGCGATCGGCACATTCGACGTCTGAGCCGCGTACAGCCGGCTTGCCGTGACGATAAGCGCATGCTCCTGCTGCTCCCCAAGCCCATGCTGGGCCAAGCTTCTCAGTCGTTTCAGAGTCGATTCCCGATCGATCGGATGCCGGATGCTGAGGACCGCCAAGTACCGCCGGTTCGTCATGTGGAAGACGACCCCTTTGCCCACTCGTTTGATCAGCTCCTCCTGCAACACCGCCGTGTACACCTCGGTCGTCCCCGCATCTCCCATCGGGTTCGCGCCGGCCGAATACAGATGGAACCCCGCCAGCAGGAAATATTTTTCCTGAAAAATATCGACCAGGTACGGCTCAATCCGCTGATCCGCCTCCGCTGTCGGACCGGACTCCCGCAGAATGTCGAGAAACGCGTTTTTCCTCATCTCCATGCGGATAAAAGCCATCTGGCTCTTGAACGTCTCGTTCTCCTGCTGCATCGTGACGATCCCGGTTTTGATGTTCCGGTAGCCCGTTCCGCCGATTTCCCTCCCGCCGATCAGCGCCAGAATGCTGCGCACCGCTTTGTACAAGTAATAGCTGAGCAGCACCGTCGAGAGCAGCACATAAGCGATCGCGATCACGATGATAAGCCGATTCGTATTCGCCACCGTTGTCATCAAAGCGAGCGTGTAAGGCGACTTGACGATGTAGATAAAGCCGTTGTAGTCGGATTTGATCAGGGTGTACTCGAAATCCTTTTTCTTCAGCGTCGTCTCCGATTGCGTCCCCAAGTTCAAAGCCTTCATCGCCTCGACCAAATCCCAGCCGGCCTCCGTATTGAACACCGCACTGCGATTCTGATCCAACACGATCAGCGACGCATCCTTCACGACACTTCCGGATTGGTCGATATGCTTCAGCAGCTTATCCATGTTCAGGTAGACGAGTACGTTCAGATCGGACAGCTGGTTGCTCCCGAGGACGGGCAGCAGGCTCAGCTTGCTGTCGACGCCCCTCTTGGTGAAGGACTCGGCCGGAAAGACGCGCAAAGGATGCTGGTTGGCCGCGAACGTTTTCCATAGCTCGGCGACATAGGTTTTGTTGGTGTACTGGCGATTGAACAGCTCCTCCATATGGATCGTGCCCACCCTCGTGATCGCGAGGCTGGAGTTTCTGTGGAAGATCGCCACCTCTTCGACATAATCGATCGAGGTCGTGAGCTCGCCGATTTCCTTGTACATCCGATACGCCTCATGCAGGTCGACCAGACCGTCGTCATGCGATTTCCACACTTGGTATGGAAGCATCTGGATGGAATAAATCAGGTCATTGATGTCTTTGAAGCTTTCGTCGAAGGCTCGTATGGTGTTCTGTACGGTGAGCTTGTTGTTCTCGCTGACTTGCATGTAGATGCTGGACAAGGAGTTTTTGTACACGAGGTAATTAGAAGCGAACATGATGATGACAACCGATAGCAGCGCGCCAAAAATTTTGAGCAAATCCTTGTTGGCAAACAAACTGATATTCAGCTTCATTACCGCCCCCCTTTTCCAAATTAGGATACAGGTATTAAACAGGATGCTTCTATATTCGCTGCATCGTCGTGCTTATCCTTTTTCCGAACCCAGCATGATCCCTTTCGCAAAATATTTTTGTGCAAACGGGTACACCATCAGCACGGGAATCATCGAGATGAAAATCGTTGCGTTTTTCAAAGCCTGCGGGGTAAGCGTCGCCTTATCCACCAGCGTCGAATCCTTGACCGTAGCGCTGAACAGCATATCTCTCAGCACCACCTGAAGCGGGTACAAATCGGAATCGTTCAAATAAATCATCGGGATGAAAAAACTGTTCCAGTGCCCCATGAAATAAAACAAGCCGATGGAGGCAAGCGCCGGTTTGGCCAGCGGGATCGTGATTTGGAATAAAACCCGGAACTCGGACGCCCCGTCCACAATCGCCGATTCACGCAGGGAGCTCGACATGGACTCGTAAAAGCTTTTTAAGATCAGCAGCTCCATCGTCCAAATCGCATTCGGCAGCACGAGCGCCCACATCGTATCGATCAGATGAAGCTTTTGCACGATCAGATAGGAAGGGATGATGCCGCCGGAAAGGAACATGGTCAACACGATCGCTATGGTAAACGTTCTACGTCCGAAAAAGCCTGGTCTCGACAAAGGATACGCAGCCACCGCCGTCATCAGCAGGTTGATAAATGTGCCTACACTTGTATAAACAATCGTATTCCAGTAAGCGCGCGGGATGCGCGGTGTGGCGAGAATTTCTTGATACGCTTGCAGGTTGAACCCTTTGGGCCAGAGGAACACCCGGTTCTGCACGATGCTGGCCGTATCGCTGAACGAGATCGCCACGATGTAGAGGACGGGGTACAGCGTCGAGATTGCTACCAAGCTGAGCAGCAGAACGAGAAACCAGTCGAACAGCGTGATGCGGTTGTATGGGTTGCGGTTGACCGGTCTGGGTGAATTTGTCGGGTGATCTGGGCTTGATGCGTTTGCTGGATTTGATGAGTTTGCAGGATTTGATGAGTTTGCCGTACTGGCCGTATTCGTCGTCACCACAGTCCCCTCCCCCCCACCTTCGAGGTCAGCATGTTCGTCATAAGCAGCATGATCAGCGCGATCAGCGATTCGAACACGCCCACCGCCGCCGCATAGCTGTAGTTCGTGTCGAGCAGCCCTTTGCGATAAACGAACGTGGAGAACACATCGGCAACCTCGTAGGTCATCGGACTGTAGAGCAGCAGCACCTTCTCGTAGCCGATCCGGAACATGGCGCCTGCCTTGATCACGAACAGAATCAGAATCGTCGGCAGAATGCTCGGCACGGTGATATAGCGCATCATCTGGAACCGTTTCGCGCCATCCACTCTCGCGGCTTCGTATAAGGTCGGGTCGATGCTCGCGATCGCGGCCAAATAGATGATCGCTTCATAACCCATATGCTGCCAAATTTCCGAGGACACGTATATCGTGCGGAACCACTCCGGTGCGGCCAGGAAATAAATGCTGTCGAGCCCGAGCGCCTTCAGCGCCTGGTTGACCAGTCCGTGTGTCGGCGAGAGGAAGTCGATGACCATGCTGCTGACCACAACGACCGATAGGAATGCCGGCAAGTAGCTGGACGTTTGGACGAACTTTTTGAACCGGACCATCCGCACTTCGTTTAGCAGCACCGCGAACACAATCGGGAATGGGAACGCCCAGATCAGGGTAAAAAAGCCGAGCAGCAGCGTGTTCTTGAACAGCTTCCAGAAATCCGGGCTGTCGAGAAACTTGCGGAAATGCTCCAGGCCGACCCATTCGCTGCCCCAGATGCCTTGGTAGACGTTGTAGTCCTTAAAGGCGATGATGATGCCGTACAGCGGGCCGTACCGGAACAGGATGTAGAACACGATGCAAGGCAGAAACAAGAGAAGCAGCTGCCGATCTCGCTTGATGTGGCGCCAGACCGCAACGGGTTTCGAAGGCAAACGTCCGGCTGGAGGCTTGGCGACTTGTTGCTTGGATTGCAGCATCTGGACTCCCTCCTTTATCTCTCTGGTAGTAATGATCGAGCGAGGGCAGGGACGCCCGGACTCCATTTCTCCGGATCCGGGCGCCTGACCATCAGTTGCTTATTTGCCGTCGTTGTAGCGTTTCTGCGCCGCGGCATACGCCTCGATGAACTTCGCCGATCCGAGCTTCTCGATGCTCGTCTGGAATTCTTTCCAATCGGCTTCGCCAACTTCCTTTTTCATCACATACTTCGTGGCAAACTCGTTGGCCGCTTTGTCCAGTGCAACACGGTATTCGGCGATGACCTTCGTCTCGTCGTCCGTGAACTTCAATACCGGATCGAGCGGCTCGAATTTTTTCGCTTTGTTGATCTTGTCTTGCGCTTCCTGTTCCTTCTCCGTGTAGTTGAAATACACGTTGCGTTTGTCCGGACGGAGCACCATCGACTCGATCCACAGGCCGTATTTGCTCTCCAGCGCGTAGATGTCGACGTTCGGCAAGTCCTTCAGCTCCGGATACACCGGCTTGCCGTTCTCCATCTTGAACGTCTCGCCTTCAATACCCATCGTCAGGAAGGAGCCGCCGGCCGGGCTGCTTAGGTAGTCGAGCAGCTTGAGCGCGATTTCCTTGTTCTTGCCTTCGGCTACGACGAGGCCGAAGTTGTCGATCCGCGGCAGCGAGCGGATGTTGCCGGTCGGTCCGACCGGGTTGCCGTACCGCAGGTTGTAGTTCGGGTTGGTCGCTTTCACTTGGTTGGCGAACAGGTCGAGACGGCCAATCCAGTCAAAGGTGACGAAGGAATTGTTGTTCGTCGTCATTTTCGCCGTCCAGGACGCTTCCGTGTCGGTGATGAACTCCGGATCGATCAGCCCTTCGCTGTAGAGCTTCTTCAAGAAGTCCAGCTCGGCCTTGAATTCCGACGACGTGTAAACGAACTTCCAGTCTTTCGATTTCTCATCATAATAGGCCGGGAAGCTCGACCCGCCGATCCCCCATCCGAATGCCCAGTCGCGGAAAATGTTTTCCTTCGTTTTGCTCGCGTACGGGTAGGAGTTCGGATACGCTTCTTTTAGTTTTTTGAGCGCTTGGTAGAACTCGTCGGTATTGGTCCATTCCTTGATGCCGAGCTTGTCGAACACGTCCTTGCGGTACAGGAAGCCGTGGTTCACGTCCCACTGCAAGCCGTACGACGGCCATGTGTATAGATTGTTCTTGTCGTCGGTCCAGGACTTCATGATCCAGTTGTTGTCCGCGTTGTCGACGTACAGCTTTTTGAAATTCGGAAGGTCTTTGATGTAAGGATTGATCGGTGCAAGCGCGCCTTGCCCGCCCATTTTGTTCGCTTCAGCCAAGGTAAGTCCGCTGAAAATATCCGGCAGCTTGCCCGACGCCAGGACGATTTTCAATTTGTCTTTGTACACTTGCGCGGAATGCACCTGGATGTCGAGCGTAATGCCTGTGCGCTTCTCGATCTCCTTGACGAAGAGCGAGCTCGCCAAGTTTTCCGGCGGTCTGTCGATCGAGACCATCCATGTCAGCGTCGTAGGTTTGTCTACGATCGGCAGCTTGAGGCCTCCGACATCGCCGCCCGCTTGAGCGTTCGCCGAGGCCGACGGCGCCGTGGACGCCTGCGGCGATGATTTGGTTCCTTCCGATCCCTTGCCGCCGCTGCTGCTGCAGCCGACAAGCAAGGCGACCGCAAGGGCGAGAGTAAAGCTGACCCTTCCTGGCTTCCGAACCATTTTGTTGCCTCCTTTTTATTTTGGCCCTTTATGGCGGCGGTGTTCGCCTTTCCACACTTTTTATTATTAGAGAGCGCTTTCGCGATGACAATAAAGCGTTTTCATTTCCGTGCGGCGGACGGTGGAAAAAGCGCGAATCTCTTGCCACACAAGGCCCCGCGGATGTGGAATTTGCGCAAGCGGTGGAAAATGAGCAAGTGGGACGGGCTAAACTCCTTCTCGTCCACCTGCGTTTTTGGCACTATCCCATTGGCTCAGACGTGAGAAGCCAGTGCCTCGTTGGACTACCAAAAGCCTTCTGGACTTGCTCCCACTCGTCCACCTGCGATTTCTGCACTATCCCTTCCGCTCAGCTCCAGGTACCCAGTCTCCTCCTTGAGCGACCAAGCCTACCTAACCTCACTTCCGCCTTCCACCTGCGTTTTCTGCACTATCCCTTCCGCTCAGCTCCGGGTAACTAGTACTTCGCTGAGCCGCTCTCGCATCTATAACCTGCCATGTGCCGCTGCAGTTCGAAAAAATCGGACTACGGAGCAGCTTCGTAGAGCGATTGACTCTGTAGTCCGACTTCGCCCACTTGCAGGGCCGTTATCATGAATGCTCGTCGGAAACCCCCACTCCAATTGGGCATATTCGGACTGCGTGAGTGTTTGGAGCCCGTAGCCACTCCGTAGTCCGACTTTTTCGGACTACGCGACCTACTATGGTTACCTGGTGGTCCGCCACACTTTAGCCATTCTACCCTCACGCCCTCCCGTCCACCTACGTTTTCTGCACTATCCCTTCCGCTCAGCTCCGGGTAACTAGTACTTTCGTTGGGCTGCTCTCGCACCTCTAGCTCGCAGCGTTCCACTGTAGTCCGATTGGCCCTATAGTCCGACTCCCCGGACTACTGCAACGCAATGTTACCTGGAGATTTCCCATCACATACTGCTAAATAGCCCCACTCCCAGCACGCCCCACACAAAACAAAAAACTCCCAAGCGCACAAACCGCCAGGGAGTCCCCCATTCAACCAATTAATTTCATAAGTCCCTTAAATTCGAGTTCCTCAAACTTGGCGATTACCTGATGCCGGTCGAACGCCCAGCAGCAAGTCTCCAGCGTGCAGGCAACCGGCACATCGCGCCGGATCGTGGCCAGCTCGCGGCACAGATGCAGCATGTCCAACCCGGCTTCGAGCTTGGCCTTGACGCCCTTTGGCAGCGCCGCCAGGTTGTCCAGAATCCCTTCGATCGAGCCGTGCTCCTGCAGCAGCTTGAGCGCCGTCTTCTCCCCGATGCCCTTCACGCCCGGGTAGTTGTCGCTCGTGTCGCCGATCAGCCCTTTGAGGTCAATGATTTGCGCCGCCGTCAGTTGCTTGTCCTCGAGCAGCGTCTGCGGGTCGTACACCATATAGTTGCCTGGGCCTTTCTTCATGATGATCACCTTCGTCCGCTCCGACACCAGCTGCAGCATGTCGTGGTCGCCCGTCAGGATCATCACGTCAGCCTCGGCGCTAAATGCCAACGATAATGTGCCGATGCAGTCGTCCGCCTCGAAGCCGGGAATGCCGACGTTCGGGATGCCAAAGCTGGCCACGACCTCCTTCACAAGGTCGAACTGCGGCACCAGGTCTTCCGGCGCCTCCGGCCGGTTGCCCTTGTAATCCGCATATTGCTCGGTGCGGAATGTGCGGCTTCCCATGTCCCAACAGCATACCACATGCGATGGCCCGAACTGCTCGACGGCTTCGAGCATATACCTGACGAACCCGTACACCGCATTCGTCGGCAACCCGGTGCTCGTGCGCTTGATGTATCCGCTGTACGCACTGGCGAAATACGCCCGAAACAGCAGCGCCATCCCATCGACCAGCATAACGGAAGATTGTTTTTCCGACATCGCTCCTCACTCCTCACCATTTTTCCAAACTATTGCCCGGGAAATTTGTCGACTTGAACGACCGACAGACCAGAGGACAGCTTGCCTGACTGCGGACCGGTCTGCCAACCACCCTACATAAACCCAACAAAAGGAGGAATTTTCATATGCACCGCCCACATCATCAACATCAAGAACAAAGCTAACCCGCCGTACGCCAGCCCGTATCTCCACCGCACCTTACGAGACACCACATAATATTGATCGTTTTCGTGCGGAATGTAGTCGATTTCCACTTTCATAACAAGCCGCTTAGGCGCCTGATTCCACTTGTACTCGACGCTTGTGCTGTGGACCCGCTTGACGATCCCTTGCTCCTGCATCTCGAACTTTTGAGTAGCCCCGGTCAAATCCCAGTACACTTCCACCCACTGGCGGCCTTCCAAATCGCTGTATGTAGTAAATTCCAGATCGCCTGTGTACTGATACCCCGAGATGAGCCAGTTCGCGTAAGCAATCTCATCGATTTTCCGATCGATCCGGCCGTACAAAGTATAGCTGCGACCTTGATTCGGCCCCCGCCAGACGAACCGCAGGAACAGGTCGATCGAGAACAGCGCCCATACGATGAACAGCAGAATCGATTTGATATAAATGACGATCACGATTCCCGACAACAAGCCGGCCACCCACATCCAGCGGGTTACCGTCACCGCGATCCGTCCTCCGTCGAGCGGGTGAATCGGCAGCAAATTGATCAGGTTCAACACGAACCCGATGTAGGCAATAACGTAGAACAGCGGATGCCCCAGGACCCAAGCCAGCAGAAAACAAAGCAAAGCCGCCGCCGTCCCGACAACCGGTCCGCCCATGGCGATATATGCTTCCGTCACTGCATCGCGCGGATTGCGCTTCAGCATAATGAGCGCTCCCAGGAAGGGGATGAAAAAAGGCGCCGTTACCGGCAATCCCTTTTGCCTGGCAGCCATAACATGACCGAGCTCATGCATCAACACCATCACCACAACGCCGACGGCAAACTCCCACTGGTACAGCCAAGCGTAGAACACAATCGCAACTCCGGCGCTTAGCACCGCCCCTCCGGTTTTGCCCATGGAGAAAAGAGACAACAGCGTCTTCACGTGACCAAGCAGGAAAGTACCGATCGCCCCGATTCCCCACCACCTGGATTTATTCGGATTTTCTTGCCCCGCCAAGACCTGCACCCCCCATTCCCCACAACAGACAGGCACCGGACCTGTATTCGTCTCGCCGAAACGAATCATTCCACTAGCTGTTCCCAGCCGCTACCGCACCGTCTTTATGTATTCGGTCCCCAAACACGCTCATACTCTTCTTCTTTAAAACCAACCGTAATCTTCTTTTTTCTTCTACTATCGACTACGATCGGACGTTTGACCAAGCGGCCGTTCGAAGCCAGCAGCGCAATCTGCTCATCCTCAGACATGTCGCCGAGTTTGTCCTTCAGATTCATTTCCTTGTACACTTCACCCGAGGTGTTGAAAAGCTTCTTCAGCGGGAGCCCGCTCGCCGCCATCCACTCTCTAATACGTTCCTGCGGAGGCGCCGTCTCAAACATATCAAATAATTTCGCTTCCACGCCTTTGCGCTGCAAAGATTTCATAGCATCCCGGCATGTACTGCACTTGGCATACCCGTATAACGTAACCGCCATGTTCGCGAATCTCCCTCCGTTCGATAGAGTGTCAACCTCAAGAATAGCCCACCGCTACGCAAAAAACAAGACTGCAAACCCGCTCCTGACCGCTCTGGCCGACGGTAAAAAGTTTCCCAGACTGCTACCCCTTCGGCCGCCGCGACAAATACGTCAACACTTCCGAGAACACGATGCCGATCGCGATCGCGCCGGACAGCATGAACGCTTTGGCCCCCAGCTGCACCGCTTGATCATACTGATTCTCCACGATATTGCGCATCGCGTCATACGCCATCCCGCCTGGCACAAGCGGAATAATTCCGGCTACTATGAAAATGATGACCGGCGCTTTGTACGTCCGCGCGAACAGCTGGCTGAGCACCGCGACGAAGAAGGAAGCAAGCAGCGCCGCCAGCACCGGATCCGCCGGCACGCGCAGCAGCAGCACATAAAGCACCCACCCCAGCGCACCGACGAAGCCGCAATGAAGCAAGCTCGCTCGAGGCGCATGGAACAAAACAGCGAATGCAGCCGATGCTGCAAAGCTGACGAGCAGCTGTTCCGCGATATCGATCATAGCAGCGCGCTCCCTTCATAGAACGACAGCACGAAGGCGACGCCGGCCCCAATCGCGAATGCCGTGAGCAGCGCTTCCGCCCCTTTGGACAAGCCAGAGACGAAATGCCCCGCCATCAGGTCCCGCACCGCGTTCGTAATGAGCAGCCCCGGTACGAGCGGCATGACGGAGCCGACGATAATCGTATCGAGGTCCTGGCCCAAGCCCAGCTTGATAGCCAAAATGGCGATCGCCCCGATCACGAGAGCGGATAGAAACTCGGCGAAAAATTTGATCGGCACGACGCGATGCAAGTAAATCGAGCAGGCGTAGCCCGCACCACCGGCCGCCAGCGCAGGGATGAAGTCCGCCCACACTCCGCCGAACATGATTAAGAAGCAGGCGCTGAGAAGAGCCGCCGTCAGGATCCGCACCCGCTTGGCGTAGCCGCTGTCCGTCCGTTCGATCTGCTCGAGCAGCGCATACGCTTCGGCGACGGTCAGCTCGCCTTGGCTGATGCGTCGGGACACGGCGTTTACCTCCGAGACGCGCATCAGGTTCGTGGAGCGGTCGGAGATGCGGATCAGCCGGGTGATTTGCTCCGGACCGTCGATCGAGAATATGATTACCGTCGGCGTCACATAGCTATGCGAGTTCGGCAGGCCGAAAGCCGTTGCGACTCGCGTCATCGTATCTTCGACCCGGTGCGTTTCTCCGCCGTTTTCCAGTATGATTTTGCCGGCCAGCAGACACACCTGCGCGGTTTCGTATGTGGAGGTGGAGGCAGATGCAGAGGTGGAGGCACCCTGCGATTTAGCGTCAGCGGTGTCGTATACGCGCTCCATGCGGGCGATCTCCTTCCTTTGTTCGAACCGGTCTGCTTGCGAGGAATACGCCGCCCAAGATGATCGCCAGTCCGGCCACCGAATTCCAGTGAATCACCTCATCCAGCAGCAACGCGCCCCAGACGAGAGCGGTGCAAGGCACCAAGTAGGTCACCATGGAAGCGAATTCCGGGCTGCCTTTTTGCACCATGTAATAAAACAAAATATAAGCAAAGCCGGACCCGAACGCGCCGAGCCCGATAATCGGCACGAGGTTGCTCCATTGGGTTAGATCGGCGGCTACGACAGGCTCCGTCAGTGCGCCTAACACCCCGCATGCCAGAACGCTTGTCAGCAAGGTGCCGAACGAGATTTGATACATCGAGAAGCCGACGAGCAGCCGTTTGGACAGCTGGGAGCCGAAGCCGTAGCAAATCGCCGCCAGCAGCATGCCGACGAAGCCGATCGGATCCATCGACGCAATCGCGCCGGGAGTGACCCCGAGCAGCACGAGCAGGCCGAGAAACGCAACGCTGACGCCCAGCCATTGATTGCGGTTGGACGGCTGCCGGAACAGCGAAATCCCGACGAGAATGGTCCAGATCGGCGTCGTCGCATTCAGAATGGAGGCGGTGCCGCTGGCAAGCCGGGTTTCGCTGAACCCGATCAGCGCCCAGGGGATTGCTGTATTGACCATCGCCATGATGGTCACCGGGATCCAGGGGATGGAGCGGAGCGCGAACGGCTTGCGCATGGCGATCATAATAAACGTGACCACTAGTAGACCGCAGGCGGAACGCAGGAAGGCGATCGTCCACGGGCCGAAATCGTCGAGCAACGTTTTAATGAAATAAAAAGAGCCGCCCCAAATAAGGCTGAGCGCGATCAGAGCTGCATATAGTAGTCGTGGCAACGGTGTTCCTTCTTCCTGTTGTGAGATGCTGCTTTACCGCTACTATATCACAGCTTGGGTTCCGATAGATAACGATACTCCTCCAGCTCGACGCAGCCGTCCTCCGACACCTCCACCCCTTCTTCTCGCAGGCTGGTGATTTGCAGGAAGCGATGCTCGTCCTCTTGGAGCGCGATGGCGCCTTGGCTATTCACCACGCGATGCCACGGGAGATTATGGGCTCTGGATTGGGAGTGCAGAATGCGAACGACCTGGCGGGCGCCTCTCGGGCTGCCGGCTTCGGCTGCGATTTGACCGTAGGTCATGACCTTGCCCGGCGGGATGCTTTGAATGATTTCGATGACGCGTCGCGTAAAGGGCTGCATGGCGGGATGTGGCTCCTTTCCGGTTCTGGAGTGGATGCGATGGCGTGGCGGTATGCGCGCGAACTCTGTTGAAATCTGGCAAAAAGGAGTTCGTGCCCCCTGTTGAAATCTGGAAAAAAGGAGTTCGTGCCCCCCTGTTGGTGGTTGTGAAAAATTTCACCTGATGCAGAAGTTTACCGGTAGAAACAATGAAGAGTTCAGATGGTGAGAAGCAAAGTAAATAGATACGGAAGCAAAATGCGTTGAGTGTTACTTCGTTATGCGATCTATGAACTCAAGTACACAACTCGGGAAGCCAACTTCGCGAACTATGTACTTGGGTTCATAGTTAATAGGAAGACGCTGCAACTAGAGAAATTCGCTTCCTTATTTGTGTACTTTACCTCCGTAGAAGTCGCTAACAATATGCACGAACAGCCAACGCTTGCTCAAGCCCGGCCAAATCGCCCGGCAGCGGCGCCTCGAACTGCATCCGCTCCCCGGTGACCGGATGTTTGAACGCTAGCATCGCGGCGTGGAGCGCATGGCGCGCGATGAGCTTGTCCAGAGACGGGTCGAAGCAGAGAGCGGAGGAGTTGATTGAGGCTGAGTCGACTGCCGCTGCTCCAGCCTCGCCGTCGGCCAATCCGGCTCCGCCCCGTTCCAGGCTCGCCAACCCATACATCGCGTCCCCGATCAGCGGATGGCCGATATGCCGCATATGGACGCGGATCTGGTGCGTACGCCCCGTCTCCAGGCGGATGCGCACGCGCGAAGCGAGCCCGGCGTACACCTGCTCCGTCTCGTAATGGGTGACGGACGGATACCCTTGTCCCTCCGGCATGACGATCCGGATATGCGGCTGTGCCGGATCCCGATCGATCGGTCCTCGAATCGTACCGCTCGCAGGGTCCACCGCACCGTGGACAAAGGCGACGTATGCTTTTTCCACTTCATCCGCCTGCATCTGCTCGGAAATATTCTGATGGATGTACGGATTCTTCGCGATCGCGAGTGCGCCGGACGTATCCTGATCCAGCCGGTGCACCGGCCGAAAACGGGCGCGCGTCCCTTGCTGCTGCCAATAATGGACGACGCCGTTCGCAAGCGTACCGGTATAGTGGCCATGCGTAGGATGTACGATTTGCCCCGCCGGTTTGTTCACAACCAGCAGATGCTCATCCTCGAACAAGATGTCGAGCGACATCGCCTCCGGCAAAATGTCATCCGACTCCTCCTCCTCCATCCGCACCTCGACCAAATCTCCCGCCTTCACGCGGACGGTCGTATACACCCGCTCGCCGTTTACGGTCAGCCCTTGCTCCGTCTGCTTGACCCGCGACAGCAGCTTGCGCGACACGCCCAGCCGGTTTTGGAGCAAGGTTTTGAGCAGCATACCCTCATCCGCGGCAGTAACTGTATAAGTTAAAGGTTCATAATAGCTCATTATTTTCGACGAAACACCTCGGCGCTGCGAATATATTCCACGTCCGGCACGCTCTCGCGGGCATTGGCCGTCCGAGCTATCGTGAAGAACAGATCGGACAAGCGGTTCAGGTAACGGCGCACTTCCTCATTGATCGGCTGCTCCTTGGCGAGCGAGACGACCCGGCGTTCCGCACGACGGCAGACAGTCCGGCACACATGTAGAGCCGAAGACACTGTACAGCCGCCGGGCAGGATAAAACGAGTCAAATCCTGCGTCTCGGCATCGTATTTGTCGATCCATACCTCGAGCTGATCCACCATCGGCGCCGTCACTTTGTAAGGCCGCAAATCTTGCTTGAGCAGCGCCAAATCGGAACCGCAGTCGAATAGCTCATGCTGCACGTTCAACAAATCGTCGCGTAGATCGGCATACCGGTCATCGCTCATAAAGCTGATCGCTTGACCGACGAAGCAGTTCAACTCATCTACCGTCCCGTAAGCTTCCACGCGGACATCGTCTTTGTCGACGCGTCCTCCGATTACGCCCGTCTGCCCTTGGTCCCCCGTACGCGTATAAATTTTCATCGCCCGTGTCCTCCTCTAAGATCAGTGTAACCCCATAATGGAATATATACGCTTCATATCCAAATGATCCCGCACATGCTGAGCCAGCCGGTCAAAAGCAGCTTCGCGCCGCCCCTCGTAAGCCGTCGTCTCCGTCTCGTCCAGGGGTGCCCAGCCTTTCCGCTGGCGCAGCCCGTCCAGCCACTTGCGGCGGAACGCATCATTATGAAGAATGCCGTGAATGTATGTGCCCCAAATTCGGCCGTCGGCCGTCACCGCTCCATCAGGATGATAGCTCTCCGGAGCTTCCGGCGCATCATGAATTTTAATGCGGAACGGCTGGTCCACCGGCTCGAGAAAACGGGTCCGCCCCATATGAATCTCGTAGCCGCGAACCGGCGCATCGGATAACGAAGTAGTGCCTACAATCCTCTCCGTCCTTTTTTCACCTGCGAATACCGTTTCGGTCGGGAAAAAACCAAGCCCCTCCAGCTCCGGCACATCCGACTCCACACGATCCGGATCTAGCAAACGGCGGCCCAGCATCTGATACCCGGCGCAAATGCCGGCCAGACAGCCACCTGCCTCCGCAAAAGCGCGAATACGAGTCACGAGGCCGCTCGCTCCGAGGTAGAGCAGGTCGTCGACGGTGTTTTTGCTGCCGGGCAAAATGACTGCATCTGGTGTGCCCCAATCGTCAGGCGATGTGATATAGCGAAGCGAAACATCGGACTCAGCCAGCAGCGGGTCGAAGTCGGTAAAGTTGGATAGGCGCGGGAGGCGCAGGATCGCTATATCGAGAAGGTCGGCTTGATCCCGCGACGAGGTTTGCAGCCCGCCTTTACTAAGCTTCGCGTCGAGCGATGCGGAATCCTCGTCCTCCAGCCCAAGCTCGTGCAAATAAGGAATGACGCCGAGCACCGGCTTACCCGTCTTGGCCTCGAGCCAATCGAGCCCCGGCTGCAGGAGCGAGACGTCCCCGCGAAACTTGTTAATGACGAACCCGTGCACCCGATCCCGCTCCTCAGGCTCTAGAATCTCCAGCGTGCCGACGATGGAAGCGAATACCCCGCCCCGGTCGATGTCGGCTACCAGCAGCACCGGCGCATCGGCCCAGCCCGCCAGCCGCATGTTGACGATATCGCGATCCTTCAGATTCACTTCGGCTGGGCTGCCCGCCCCTTCGATACAGACGATCTCGTATTGCGAGCGAAGCCGACGGAGCGCGTCCTGAACGATGATCTCCGCTTCTTTCAAGTACTGCTCCCGATAGGCGCGCGCGTCAAAGTCCTTGAGCGGCTTGCCGTGCACGACGACCTGGGCGACCATATCCTTCTTCGGCTTCAGCAGAATCGGATTCATATCCGTCGTGGCGGCAATGCCGCAGGCATCGGCTTGCATCCCTTGCGCGCGGCCGATCTCCTTGCCGTCCGGCGTGACGTAGGAGTTGAGCGACATGTTCTGCGATTTGAAAGGAGCCACCCGATAGCCGTCCTGTCGGAAAATGCGGCAGAGCGCCGTAGTCAGTATGCTTTTGCCCACATCGGAAGACGTTCCCTGAAACATCAGCGTGCGGGCTGCAGGTGTTGAAGATCCCTGTTCTCGTTCCGTTTCCGTTGGATTCATTCGTCTATTCCTCCTTCTCCTCCGGCTTCCCATTGCCTCACGGCGTCCCCCAGCTCGCGCACGAGACGCTCATTCTCTTCTCGGCGCCTTACGGCCACGCGGGCATACGACTCATTCAGCCCTTCGAACAGGGAAGCGTCGCGGATCAGGATGCCTCTTCGGCCGAGCAAACGCTGCAGCTGCTTCACGCTGAGGTCTTGCGGCAACGCAAACAGCAAGTAGTTGACGCTGCTCGGACAGACGCGCATGCCGAGGGCGGTCAGCTGTCCCGTTAGCCATGGGTTTTCTTCCGCCAGCCATTCTCGGGTTTTCCGTTCGAATTCGGCTTCCCGCAGCACGGCGGCGCCGATCCATTGGGCGAAGCTGTTCACGCTCCATGGCACTTGCCGCTCGCGAAGCCGGCGGATCCAATCCGGATGCGACACGATGAAGCCCAGACGAATGCCAGGGATGGCGTAAAACTTCGTCATCGAGCGCAGCACATGCAGATTAGGAGTGCGGGCAGCGAGCTTCAGCAAGCTGTGTACCTCGTCGCCGTCAGGGACAAAATCCATAAACGCTTCATCGAGCAGGAGCTCGACTCCATCCTCGGCCAACGAGCGCATCAAAGTGTGGTCCAGCAGCTGTCCGGTCGGATTGTTCGGATGCCCGAGCACGAGCAGATCGGCTTGAGCGGCAGCTTGGCTCAACTGATCGGCTTGCGGCGTAAAATCGTTGTCGTGCGACAAAGGGATGCCGAGCAGCTTGCTGTTCGTCTTGGCAGCCGCTTCCTCGTACTCCGTAAACGAAGGTCGAGCAAGCGCCGTAGCCGTCGGCTGAATCAAGCGTATCGCGAGATCGATCAGCTCCGCCGCTCCGTTGCCGACCAGAATGCTCTCCGGCTCGATCCCATAACGGTCGGCCAACGCCTTGCGCAGCTCGCGGACGGCCGGATCGGGGTACCGGGCGAGCTGCTTCCATTGGTTGGTTGCAATTTCGCCTACGACGGAAGGGGGACCGAACGGGTTCATATTCGAGCTGAAATCGAGGAAGCCGCTGACCGGTATTCCATACTGTTCGGCTGCGGTCAGCAGGTCGCCGCCGTGTCCGTATTTCTCTAGCATAGCGGTAAGTATCCGTCCTTTACTAGTTATTGCATATAAAAGCCCCAAGCGACCGCCCCCAGCAGCAGCGCCGCCTCGAGCAGCTCGTTCAAGGCGCCGTACGTGTCTCCCGTGAGACCGCCGAGCTTGGCGGCCATCCAACGGGCGGCCAGGATGCCTATGATGGCAGTTAGGGCGGCAGTCGTCAGCAGGTGCAGCAACGCCGTGCCTACACCCATTTGAAGCGGATTGAACAAAGCAAGCGTCAGTACGACGGCGAGTATGGTTGCGAGTGCGGCTTCTCGAGTGGAGACGGCGGCGAACAACCGGCCGAGCCCTTCTCCTTCACGGGCATAAGGCCAGCCGGCAATGGCGTACACGAGGAATAACCGGCTCCAGATCGGCACGATCGCGAGGTAATCCAGCGCCTCTGGATGGACGCTATCGGCCAGCAGCGAGTAGAGCAGCGCCGCCTTCAGCAGCAGCATCCAGCCGCCGCCCATCACCCCCATCGCGCCTACGCGGCTGTCCTTCATAATCTCCAGCATCCGCTCCCGCGAGCGGTGGCTGAGCAAGCCGTCGGCGGTGTCCATCAGGCCGTCCATATGGAGGCCGCCGGTAACAGCTAGCCAGCCTCCGACGAGCAGGACGGCGGAGGCTGCAGGGGGGAGCGCCGCACCCAGCAGCTTCGCGGCGATCAGCAGCAGCAGGCCGATGACGGCGCCGACCAGCGGATAGAAGACGGCGCTGCGCCGGAACAGCGCCTCGTCGTAATCGAGCTGAAGCCGCACCGGAATCCGGGTCAGGAATTGGAAAGCCGCGGCGCAAGCCTTCAGCCATTCTACAGGTTGGAAATTGCCCATATGCAGCCCATCGCTCCCATCCAAAGCCAACTGATCCCATAGCAAATGCGGTTCGTTCGGCCGATATGGTGTTGCCGCAGCTCCTGCTCCGGCCACCCCATCCGCGCCCGGTCGCTGACGACTTCCCCGTAGCGGTTCAAGCCCCCCAGCTCCACACCCATCGCGCCGGCGACGGCGGATTCGGGTATGCCGCTGTTCGGGCTCGGATGCAGGTGGGCGAACCGGCGAATCGCCTGAAACGAGCGACGGGCGGATAGACCGGGCTCCAGAAGGCTGTAAAGCACAATCAGAAGCCCCGTCATTCGTGCCGGTATATAATTCAGAACATCGTCGAAACGAGCGGATGCCCAACCGAAGTAGCGGTACTTCTCGTTTTTGTAGCCGACCATCGAATCGAGCGTGTTCGCCGCCCGGTACAGCATGGCGAGCGGAGCTCCGCCGAGCAGGGCGAACACGAGCGGGGACACGACGGCGTCGACCGTGTTCTCGGACACCGTCTCCACCGTTGCGCGAACGATCTCCCGCTCCTCCAGCTTATCGGTGTCCCGCCCGACGATGTAGCCGACGTACTTGCGAGCATTCGTCAGATCGCCGCGGCTCAGCGGCTCCAGCACTTGCACGGCTGCATCCCGCAGACCGCGCACGGCGATCGTCGTCGAGATGAACCAGACATTCACCGCGTAGCCTAGCCACGGGTGGATGCGGTCGGCAACGCACCAGAGCAGCCACACGGCGGCGAAGGCGAGCAGCACGGTCGCGGCAGTAAGCAAGACGCCGCGCAGACGCAGTTGCAGCGGGGACAAGCCGACGCTGGCGCCGCTGCTTCCGACGCTCGCGCCGCTGCCTCGTTCCGACGCCTGCTCGCGCCGTCGCAGCAAGCCGCTCAGCCAAGTGATGAAGCGGCCGATCCATACGACCGGGTGGGTCAGCCACCGCGGGTCGCCTATCAGCCAGTCTAGCGCAATCGCCGCGGCGATCATCAGGGCGGTTTCGGGGAGGGAGTAGATCAGCATTTCGGCTCCCCATCCCCATTTGCATCAACATCTGCATCCGATTCTACATTCACATTCGCATCCAGGACATTTAGGTCGTCCAGAGCATCCAGCTCGTCCAGTCGGAACTCGAGGCTCTTGAGCTCGATCGGGATACCCGCCGTGACGAGGAAGACGCGGTCGCATATCCGTGCCAGGCGCTGGTTCATCCGCCCGGCCAGGTCGCGGAACACGCGCCCCAGCTTATATGCAGGCACGATGCCGTTGCCGACCTCGTTCGTGACGAGAACGAGCCGCCCCGGGAACTGCCGGATCGCCGCCTCCAGCTCCTCGAGCTCAGCTTCGATCCGCGCCTCCATGCGCTCGTCGTGCTCGTGGACGAGCACATGATTCGACAGCCACAATGTGAGGCAGTCGACTAGCACTACCTGCGGCGGCTGAGGCGCGGTCTGGCCGGACGCCGCCGCCCCGAGTGCGCGCAGCCGCTCCGCGAGCTGCAGCGGCTCCTCCAACGTCGCCCAGAATCCCGGGGCGACATCGTCCCGGCGACGGCGGTGCTGCGCGACGCGGTCGTCCATCTCCGCGTCGAGCGCCTGCGCCGTCGCGATATAGGTGCCGCGGGCGGCCAGCCGCTGCGCGAGCCGCTCGGCGAACGAGCTTTTGCCGCTGCGGGCGCCGCCAGTGACGAGTATCGTGTTCCAGTTGTTCCGCATCGCGTCGAATCGACTCCTACCCTTTCGAGATGCCGGCGCTTTCGAACGTGGCCATCTCGTTCATGATCTTGACCGCCGCCTCCACGATCGGGAGGCCGAGCACTGCGCCTGTGCCTTCGCCGAGGCGCATGCCCATCTCCAGCATCGGCTTCATCCCGATGCCCTCGAGGAGCTGGCGGTGGCCTTGCTCCTGCGACAAATGCGACGGCAGCATGTAGCTCGCCGCCTCAGGAGCGAGCCGGCTCGCCACGAGCGCCGCCGCCGAAGAGATGAACCCGTCGATCACGACGGGGCAGTGTTGCGCGGCGGCGCCGATGATGACGCCGACGAGGCCGGCGATCTCGAGGCCGCCGAGCGCGGCGAGCACGCCGAGCGGATCGCCGGCGCCGGCGGCGACCGCCTCTCGGTTCGCCTCGAGCGCGCGCCGCACGACCGCGGCCTTATGCTGCCGCCTCGCCTCGTCGATGCCGGTGCCGCGGCCGACGACGGCCTCGACGTTCGCGCCGGTCAGCGCCGCGAGCAGCGCGGAGCTCGGGGTCGTGTTGCCGATGCCCATCTCCCCCGTCGCGAACAGCCTGAACCCGCGCTCCCCGAGGTCGCGCACCGTCTCGACGCCGACTAGCACCGCTTGCGCGGCTTCCGCCCGGCTCATCGCCGGCCCCACGGCGATGTTCGCCGTGCCGTAGCGCACCTTGCGGCTCACGAGCTGCGGATGCGCGATGTCGGCCTTCACGCCGACATCGACGCAGACGACCTCCGCTCCCGCATGGCGCGCCAGCACATTCACGGCGGCGCCGCCGTGCAGGAAGTTGAGCACCATCTGCGGCGTCACCTCCTGCGGGAAGGCGCTCACGCCTTCCTCGCACACGCCGTGGTCGCCTGCCATGACAACGACCGCCTTGCGCGACAGGTCGGGGTCGAGCCTGCCGGTCATCCCCGCGATCTGCCAGGCGAGCTCCTCGAGCCGCCCGAGGCTGCCGGGCGGCTTGGTCAATTGATCGAGCCGACGTTTGGCCGCCTCGACCGCCTCCGCATCAATCGGCTGAATTCCGCCGATCACCTTCGCCAGCGCCGCCTCCAGCTCAGTCAGCTTGCTCTCGCTAACACGCTCCATACACTACATCCCCCATCCCGTCTATCTTTGCGACCAACCCAGCACCATTCTGCACCCGAGTTCGTCCATTTCTGCACCAACTCCCGCATCCAGCACCAGCCACAGCTCCAGTTCGTCCATTTCTGCACCAACTCCCGCATCCAGCACCAGTCACAGCTCCAGTTAGTCCATCCATCAACCCTGCCGTCTACTCTGGCTCCTGCCGACTCAGCGGCCCACGCCTACAGCAGCGCCGCTGCCCGCGCGAGCCCCGGCGCCCCAGCCCGGCTGCAGCATGATCTGCGGCACGCCGCTCACAGGATGAGCCGCTATGATCGGCTCCGTGCCGTACACCGCGGCGATCAGCTCGCGCCGCATCACCTCGGCCGGCGTCCCCACGCTAGCGACGACGCCTTCGTGCAGCACGAGCAGCCGGTCGCAATACTGCGCCGCCAAGTTCAAGTCGTGGAGCACCGCCACGACGGTCAAATCCGACTCCGTCTGCCAGCGCCGGACGGCGTCCATCATCTGGACCTGGTACCCGATGTCCAGGTACGTCGTCGGCTCGTCCAGCAGCAGCAGCTTCGGCTGCTGGGCCATCACCTTGGCGAGCGCCACCCGCTGCCGCTCGCCGCCGCTCAAGTGCTCGAGCGTCCGCTCCGCGAGCGCTCCCAACCCCAGCTTCTCGATGATCCCCTCGATCAGCGCCGACGTATCGCCCGTCTCATCGCCGAGCCAATTCTGAAACGGGAACCGGCCCATCTCCACGACGTCCCGCACCTTGAACCCGATCGCCGGCAGCGGCTCCTGCTGCAGCACCGCGACCCATCGCGCCAGCTCTCGACGCGAATACCCGGCTACCGGACGGCCATCGAGTTCCACAACGCCGCTATCCGCCTTCTCGACGCCCGACAGCAGCTTGAGCAGCGTCGACTTGCCGCTCCCGTTCGGGCCGATGATGCCGAACAGCTCGCCGCGCCGCACCGAACCGCTCACATCCGCCAGCACAGGCCGACGGTCGAACAATTTGCTCACATGTTCCATCGTAATGACCATTTCGCCGCCCCCTTAGCCCCTTATCGTCTTCTTGTGCTTGCTCAACAAATAAGCGAAAAACGGCGCCCCGATAAAAGCCGTCACCACGCCAAGCGGAATTTCCGTAGGGCTCAGCGCCATCCGCGCCAGCGTGTCCGCCCACAGCACGTAAATGCCGCCGGCGATCATCGACAAAGGCACGATCAGCCGGTAATCCGGCCCGACCATCAGCCTCACGAGATGCGGCGTAATCAACCCGACGAATCCGATAACGCCCGACACGGAAACAGCCGCCGCCGTCAGCAAGGTGGACATAATCAAAACTACTTTTTTCGTCCGATCCACCGACACCCCCAGATGCGCCGCCTGCCTTTCGCCCAATGCGAACAAATTCAGCGACCTCGCGCTCGCCGTCAGCACGACCAGTCCGAGCAGCAAATAGGGCAGTACGATCCACGTGTACGACCAGCCTCTCAGCGCCAAGCTGCCCATCAGCCAAAACAAAATATCGTTGACAACCCGGCTCGACATCGACACCATGAACGACACGATCGCTCCGAGAAACGCCGATACGACCACCCCCGAGAGGATGATCGTCTCCATCTGAAACTTCCCTTGAAAATTAGCAAGCCGGAACACGATCCACAAGCTGATCAAGCCGGTCGTAAAAGCCACCAACGGAATCGTCCATTGCCCGAGCAGCACATATTGCAGCCCGAACAGGATGAGAAACGCGGCTCCGACGGACGAACCCGAAGCTACGCCAAGCGTATACGGATCGGCCAGCGGATTGCGCAGCACGCCCTGGAAGCCCGCTCCCGCAAGCGACAAACAAGCCCCCACCAGAATGCCCAGCATCACCCGGGGGAAGCGCACCTTCATAATAATTTGCTCGGAGGACTCCGGCCAGGTGACCGGCACCGCATCCCCAACCCACGGAATGTTGTGCAGCAGAATGAGCCAGACGTGCGAGATCGGCAAATGCGCCGCCCCCATCGACAAACTGACCACCATAGAGAGAAGAAGGAGAAGCATGCCTGCTCCTCCTCCAACCAACAGCTTCTTCTTCATCGTTATTTCACCAGATCGGGATAAATGGCTTTCGCTACGTCTATCAACGCTTTCGTTACTCGCGGGCCCGGACGGGACAGCAGGTTGTCGTCCACTGCAATCACCTTGTTGTCTTGCATCGCCTTGATCTTGTCCCAGCCGCCGCGGCCGCGAATCGTCTTCTCGAGATCCGGCACGCCCTTGGAGAACAGGATGACCTCCGGATTCGACTGGATAATCTTCTCTTCGCTGATCTGCTTCCAGCCCTGGAGATCGCTCGCCACGTTCACGCCACCTGCCAGCGTAATGAGATCGTCCATAAATTCGCCCTTGCCCACGGTCCAGCCCGCGGAGAACTCTACGTATACTTTTTTCTTCTGGTCGTCCTTCAAACCTTTCAACGCATCGGCGACTTTCTGCTTATCCGCCTTCATCTGCGCGATCACTTTATCGGCCTGCTCCTGCGTGTCGGTGATTTTGCCGTACAGCGCGATCCGCTCGATCGCCTGGTCGACCGTCTTCGGCTCCGCCGTGAACAGGTTCATCTTCAGCTCGGTCAGCTTGTCCACCGAAGGTTTGTTCAGCGACAGCCCGGCGAATACGATATCCGGATTGGCGGCGATAATCGCTTCCGGGTTTCCTTGCAGGTTGCCCATCTTCGGCTTCGATTTTGCCTCTTCCGGGTAGTCGTCGTATTGGGATACACCCACTATTTTACTGTTTAACCCGAGTGCAAACAAGACCTCCGTCTCGCTCGGCGATAGCGACACGATACGCTCCGGCGCCTTCGTGAACGTCACGTCTTTGCCGGAAGCGTCCTTCACCGTCAGCGGGTATACCGTCTTCTTGCTTGCCGCGGCCGGTGCGCTCGGACTTGGACTGGCACTTGGGCTAACGCTGCTGCCGCCCGCCGCTGTCGTAGGTTCCTTGACCCCGCTAGGCGTGCCTCCGCTGCCATTATCCGCACATCCCGCTATCACCATAGCACTGACCAACAGCGCCGCCAAACCAACCAACCATTTGCTCTTCATCGATTCTCTCTCCCCTGCCTACGGCAAAAATATCGAGAGCTTGTCCGATTGAACGCCAAGGATCCGCTTCTATTAGGAAGGCTAGTACAACTAAAAAACCTCCATCCGCGATGGGACAGAGGTCAGCAAATTCAGGGTTGAAGAAAAGCCAGGTCGGATGTGGTCCGTGCCTGCGACGCCTGATTCAGCCGGTCCTTTTCCTCGAAGGATTCCATAAGCTTGACTCCATACAGGCAGGTCTCCTGACTTATAGGTTCAGCATGATCTCCCTCGCCTTCCCATCCGTCGTCCGGACAGTGGCTACCGATGAGGCAGATCCCTATTTTACAGTGGCGGGACCGTGTCGGATTCACACCGACTTCCCTTTTAACCGGACGTGCCTTCCAGGAAGAAGACGCAGCACCGGCACCTGAAGGATATTCCAAGTATTCAATTGATCAAGCTGCTACCTATTGAATTATAGTAGAAGGGGTCTGATCTGACAAGCCTATTGCATGATCGCCTTCAGCACCTGCTTCGCCATCTCTTTGTTCTTCGCCCGGAACGGAACGAACGCCATCATCGGAGGACCCTTGTAGCCGAGGTCCGTCAACCACTTGGAGTCCGACACCGGCACGCCGACCAACTGATCCTTGTACACGCCGGTCGGGTAATCTTCCTTCTTGAACGTATCGTCCAGCGGAATATAGCCTTCCTGGCTGGCGAACATATCGAATTGCTCCTTCGGAACGATAATGATGCCGTTATCTCCTGCCGCGAGCTCTACGAATAGCTTGTCCATATTAAACATCGGGCTCGAATTGATTTCGAGCGTAGGCGTCTCGCCTACTTTGGCTTTTAGCGTCGACTCCATCACTTCAATCTTGTTGAACGGATATTTGTCCGGGAACATCGCGAACATCGGCACATCCGATTTCGGTCCCCCGCAGCCTGCCAGCACCCCTATCAGCATTGCCATAACAAGTCCTAACATAATCGATTTCTTGCGCATCTGTAAGCCGTTCTCCTCCTGTCCTGATCTCTCTATCCTGACACCCATCATATCATAACGGCCGCCGATACGAAAATAAACAAGACCCGCCAACCGCGGCGTGGCGCGATTGGAACGGGTCGTTAGGTAGAAGGCAGAACCGTAAGGCTTTTAGCGAGATTTGCGCATGTACTCCAAAATCTTGATGTCGAGCATTCGGCTAATCTCGATGACGATGTCGGCGGTTAACGACTGATTGGCTACGTATGCATCCTCCATCGACTTGCGCAAGCGGACAATCTCATCTTCCAGCGATACCGAGGTGTCGGGGGTCGGGGTCGTAGAGTCGTTCTTGCTGCGGTAAGACCAGCGGAGCGGTCTGGATGTTTCTCGAACCAGGCTGTGAGGATAGGTAGCGCGAATCATATCGGCTTCGTAAAGCATATGAATTCCCCCTTTGCACCATGGTTAGACAAAACCGTGCGCTTGCAATGCAACGGTTAAGTCTAATATACCAGAAAGTAGAAAAAAAAGGGAGAGTCCATTGCACTATGCGTCCAACAACCGTTTACGAACTTACTCTGACTTTGTCGACAAAAGTGGAAATTCGCTCCAACGCTTCAGTCAATTGGGTGACGGAGGTCGCATAGGAGCAACGGATAAAGCTTTCGCCGCCTAGGCCGAACACCTGGCCCGGCACGGTTGCGACCTTGCCCTCGAGCAGCAGCCGCTGGCAAAACTCCTCCGACGTAAGTCCTGTCGAAGCGATCGAAGGGAAGGCGTAGAACGCGCCGTTCGGCTCATGGCAGTCCAGGCCGATCTCGCGGAAGCCCTTGACGACGAGACGGCGGCGCTGGTTGTAAGCTTCAACCATCCGATCCTTCTCCTCCAAGCCGTTCTTGAGCGCCTCATAAGCGGCGATCTGGCCCATTACCGGGGCGCACATCACCGTGTATTGGTGAATCTTGAGCATGGCCGCGATCAACTCCTGGTGCCCGCAAGCATAACCCATCCGCCAGCCGGTCATGGCGAACGCCTTGGAGAAGCCGCTGACCAGAATCGTCCGATCCTTCATGCCCGGCAGCGAAGCGAAGCTTACATGCTTCGACCCGTACGTAAGCTCGGCATAAATCTCGTCGGAGATGACGATCAGGTCGTGTTCTTCGGCGATCTTCGCAATCGGCTCCCAGTCCTCGCGGGTCATGATGCCGCCTGTCGGGTTGCTCGGATAGCACACCATGAGTACCTTGGACTTCGGTGTAATTTTGGCGCGAAGCGCTTCGGGACGCAGCTTGAAGTCGTCCTTCGCGAACGTCTCTATACCGACCGGCACGCCGCCCGTAATCGCAGTAATCGGCGAGTAAGAGATGTAGCACGGCTCGGGGATGAGAATCTCATCGCCGGGGGAGATCAACGCACGCAGCGCCAGGTCGATCGCTTCGCTGCCGCCGATCGTGACGATCACTTCGTCCTTCGGCTCATATCGAACGGCGAATTGGGTGTTCAAGTATTCGGCGATCGCTTCGCGCAGCTCCAACAGGCCGGCGTTCGGCGTGTAGGCGGTTCGGCCGCGGTCTAGCGATGTCACGCAAGCTTCGCGGACGCGCCATGGAGTGACGAAATCGGGTTCGCCGACGCCGAGCGAGATGATGTCCTTGCTCGCGCTGACGAGGTCGAAAAACTTGCGGATGCCCGACGGCGGAATATCGCGGACGAGCGGATTGAGGTAATCCTTCATCGACTTATTAGAGCCGGTCTGGCCCGGCGTTAATTGCTCCTGATTAATCATCGCCATCGTCCTTTACGGGGATATCTGCATCCGGTGATCATCCACGTGATCCTCCAAGATGATCCCGTCTTGCTTGTATTTTTTGAGAATGAAATGCGTTTTGGTCGAAAGCACGCTCTCAATCGGAGACAGCTTGTTGGACACGAATCCCGCGACCTCGCGCAAGTTCTTGCCCTCGATCTCCACGAGCAAATCATAGGCGCCGGACATGAGGTAGACCGATTTTACCGCCGGGTACAAATAAATCTTTTCCGCGATCGCATCGAACCCTCTTCCGCGCTCCGGCGTAATTTGCACTTCGATGAGCGCCGTCACTTTCTCGTCATCGACCTTGCTCCAGTTGACCACGGTCGCGTATTTCACAATGACGTGGCCTTCTTCCATTTCGTCGATCGCGTCGATCACTTCCTGCTGGGTAATGTCCAGCATCGTCGCGATAATATCGGGTCCGCGTCGGGCGTCTTCCTTCAGCAGGTCCAATATTTTGTAGTTGATCTCCTTCATGCCGCCAATTCCTCCGTTCCTATAGCTGACTTTCGGTTATATCCCATCATACATCAAACCTTCTGCCGTGCAAAGCAAAAATACCCCGCAAAAGCCGCGGGGCTCTAATACAAGTTCGGGACCGGCATTATCCTAGATCGTATGGTGACTACGGACATACTTGCGGGCATGCAGCAGCTTCGTAATCGTCGGGATCAGGTCGCGATGCCCATCATCCGTCAGCACGACGAAGGAGGTGGTTGGCTGCTCTTCACCGTCGTAAGGAGAGGAGGAGGAGGCTGGGTCGGCGGAGGCCGAGGCGGAGGAAGCCACCAAGCGGCCAAAGCCGACCAACCGGCTGTCGTCATAGGCGGCGATGATCCGGTCGTTCGCTGAGGTATCCATCATGCTATAAGGAAAGGTGTCGTCGTCGGATGTGGCGGAAGGCGAACTTCCGATTGGGGTGGAACCGGCTACAGCAGCGGTATTGGGCCCGGCGTTTTCACGTTGTTTGGCGCTTTCCTTCAGCAGCTTCTCGAGCATATACGGATCCGGCATTCGATTCTCAAATGCAATCATCATCTTGTATCACCTCATTAGCGGTTTCATTCGTTGCACTTATAATTATGCACTATTATGTATTTTAATACAACATCTTTCTCATTTCCTACTTCTCTTACAACTTCACGGAAGCATGGATTGCTACTTGGTTGTTCGTTGGATATACTGGGTACAATAATCCAAGTGAACGAAGGAACAGGACGCTCTATGCAAAAAGAATTGAATCTTCACAATGCCAAGGCGTGGAACCAGCACGCCTACGACGCTTGGGTGCATCGATTCGGCACGCCCGAGCAAGCTGCGGCTCGCCTGAAAGCCGATCCTGCCGCCCGCATCCGCTCCTTCGCCGCCTATACCGGCGAGCTGGCCGGGCGGAAAGTCGCGAACCTGCTCGGCTCGCACGGCGGCAAGGCGGTCCCGATGGCGCTGCTCGGCGCGACGGTCACAGTCGTCGATTTCTCCGACGAGAACGCGCAATACGCCGGCGAGCTCGCCGCGGCAGCAGGGGTCCCGCTCCGCTATGTGGTCGCGGACGTGCTGGAGCTGCCGGACGAAGAGCTGACCGGGGACTATGACCTCGTGCTGATGGAATTCGGCATCCTTCACTATTTTCTCGAGCTGGAGCCTCTGATGCGGATCGTAAATCGGCTGCTGCACCCCGGCGGACGGTTTATTCTGCAAGATTTTCACCCCGTCTCGACCAAGCTGATCACCTCCCGCGGAACGACGGCCAACATTCGCAAGCATAAGGTGACCGGCGACTATTTCGACACGTCCATCGAGGAGACCGATGTCGCCTATTCGAAGTTCGTCCCGGGGCTCGATTCCGCGACCATGCACAAGGTCAAGCTCCGCAAGTGGACGCTTGGCGAGATCGTGACCGGGGTGGCGTCCGCCGGGTTGTTCCTGGAACGGCTGGACGAAGAAGCGAACGCCTCCTCCGACTTGTTCGACAAAGGCATTCCGAAGACATTCACCCTGGCGGCACGCAAATTGTAAGGTGATCTGTGTAAAGTTCCTTTCTTTTTATTGGAAGGGAACTTTTTTGCTGCTTGCGGTTCTATTAAGGTGAGGTGATTCGATGGAGGAGCATTATTTGCGCGGGCTGACGCATACGGACGACCCCGGCACTTTGCTTCGCGACCTGATGCAGACGTACGGCAACGAGGTGTGGAGCTATGCATATGTGTTGACCGGGCAACGGGAGGCGGCGGATGATTTGTCCCAGGATGTGTTCCTGAGCGCCTACCGGAATCTCGCCGGTTTCCGAGGAGACTCCAGCGTCCGTACCTGGCTTCTGCGCATCACTCGCAACGCTTGCTTCAACTTCAGGCGCGCCTCCTTTTTCCGGAGAACCGTCTTGCACGCTTGGATCGCGAGCAAGGAGCGGCATCGGTCGGCGGAGGACGAAGCTCTGCAGCGGATGGAGCTGCAGCAGGTTTGGGCGAGCGTCATGGCTCTGTCGCCCAAGCTGCGAGAGGCGCTTGTGCTCGAGGCGCATTATCAGCTGTCGTACCGGGAAATCGCCCAGCTGCTGGGCATTTCCGAAGGGACTGTCAAATCCCGCATTCATAGAGCGCGGGCTAAGCTCAAAGCAAACACAGCTACGGACGACGAGGAGGGAATGCGGTCATGAAATCGTCAGACACAGAAGGAAGCAGAGAGGCTGGAGTGCCTGCCTGGTACAAGGAGCTGCGGGAGCAGCCGGGCGGAGCGGCGGGAGGCATGAACAAGCGGCTTCAGGAGCTGGTTGTCGCTCGTGTTTCAGCAGAAAGCAGAGGCGTCGGCAAAGGCGGCAAGAGCATGATATGGCCACCGGGTTGGCGGATGATTCGTACAGCTGCGGCAGGTTATGCCATGGCGGGGCTGCTCATAGTGGCAGCTGCGGTCGCCGCCGTTCTCCAGCTATCAGGGCCTCCTTCCGCTGTGGACCGTTCTCCAGCTGGCGTGCAGCTTGCTCCGATCGTTTACGAGCAAGGGGGGCGCAAAGTAGCCGAGGCATTTCCCGGCGGTGATTATCATGCAGGCGAAGCGGCAGGCTGCTGGTGGAACTTATACATCCCGTTCGACGAAGCGAAGACGAAGCGCGTTCGCATCGAAGCCGTGCATACAGCCAGCGGATTGACTTACATGGAGCTTCCGGAGGTCGAGCTCGCCCAAGTCGGGCAAGCCTACGATGACTTCACTCGGGTGTCTACCTCTTTTCTCGTTCCGGTCGAAGGGGGCTGGACATTCCGCGTCATGCTGGACGAACAGCTTTTTGCTGTGCTGGATGTTCGGGTGCCTCGGTAAGTGCCAGGGAAGTGGAGACCAACCCAACTATTTTCCGACTACTACGACAACTATAACAATTCCGACCCGCAATTTAGAAAACTTTTGTTTGTTAGTAGCCCACTTTCGTTCTCTGGCCCAGTTTCCACCAATCTGTCGCCCTGAAGGCGGATTCCTTGTCAACCTGCCCCTCCCCCACGAACGCCAAGTAACCGCTCGCTGGATGCAGTCCGAAAAAGTCGGACTGCAAGGCCGCTCCTAGACAGATTAGGCCCCCCAGTCCGAGTTTGCCGAATTGGAGCGGGGGGTTTTGTGAGAGGTGCGTAAAAAATCCTCTGTAAGCGGGTAAACTCGGACTGGAGCACCCCCTATATTTAGCGGGTGCCTCCCGTAGTCAGGAAAAGTCGGACTCCAGCACAATGGAGGCCGTTGTCTCCGTCCTTAGAAAGGGGGAACCATAAGAAAGGCATCGCAGGGCGGAAGCCCGACGATGCCTTTTATTGCAGCTATTAGATAAGCTCCGACAAACGAAGCAGACGCTGTACGAGCACTGCGGTTTCCGCACGCGTAATCGACGCCAGCGGTGCCAGCTCATTGGCGGCACGCCCATTGGTTAAACCGCTTCGCAAGCTGTCGACGACGCTGCCCTTCGCCCAAGCCGATATGAGAACCGCGTCTTGGAAGCCGCTTAGTCCGTCTTGTGCGCCGAGCGCCGGAAGCTTCTTGCTGAGTCCGGTCAGTCCCATCGCACGGGTCAGGATGACCATTGCCTGCTCGCGTGTGATGGACGCGGTCGGGCGATACGTGCCGTCCTCGAACCCGTCCAACAAGCCATAAGTGCGGGCGGTCAGCAACGCATCGTGGTACCAGTCGGTCGTCTTCACATCGCTGAACGGCGCGCTGCCCTTCATCGGCTTCAGGCCGAGCCCTCTGACCAGAATGGCGGCAAATTCAGCACGCGTAACCGATAGATCAGGCGCGAACTCGCTGTCACTCTTGCCCTCAACCACCAACCGAGAGCCCATGTCGTTGATCGCTTCCTTCGCCCAATGCCCGGCTGCATCCGGGAACTGCTTCGGATTCCAGATGACCGAGTAGGCACTGTTGGACAAGCTGTTTATTATTGCTTGGTAGCGATCCTTTTCCATAAATACTTTCGTCGGAACATGCCAGAAGTTGCCTGCCCCATCACCCGTAATGCCCGTCGTGATCTTATTGGGATCCACTTGAGCCGGCAACGTAATCGTGCGCTCTACGTAGGCGTTGAAGCGGTCGACTTCGACCTCTTTGTTCCCGTAGGTAGCGGTGATATGGAAAATGACAGGCGCTGCCACGAGCTCGAAGCCCATTTTGTCGGCGGACTCTTCTGCAGCCTTAACGGACGACTCGTCCGATTGGGTGATTTCAATGCGAATCTTGATATCTTGCAGGTTGACATTCGATCCGAGCTGGCCGGTAATGGCCGAAATGTTGATCTGGTCCGCAGGCAGGCGATAGGAAGCTTGCTCCGTCTTGATCTCGACGATGGCTTCCTTCTCTTCCATGCTCTTCACCATCGCGCCCGTCAATTCGCCGGCTATTACATCCGAGTTCAAATTGACCGGGATCGTAAGCACGGCACCTGTCCCTTCGGTGGCGAGCCGTTCCTCCAGCTTCTTGGGATCGACTGTAATCGTGGTCACGGTTTGGTTGCCGACTTTTTCGGTTTTGGCGGTGCCTGCGTTTTCTTCTTTGCCGTTCACTAACACGACTACACCGGTATCCGGATTCGTAACCGGAGTCTGCGGCGGCGACGGCGGTGACGGTGACGGTGGCGCCGAAGGCGTTACCGAGTTGGACGGAGCCGAAGCTGTGCTGCTGCCTTGTCCATTGACCGCTGCAACTGTGAAAGTGTAGCTCGTGCCGTTGCTCAGCCCGTCGACCCGGATTGGGCTCGACGTTCCGCTCACGGTACGGCCTCCGGGCGACACAGTTACGGTGTAACCGGTGACCGGAGTACCGCCTGTTGATGCAGGCGCCGTGAAGGACACAGATGCATACCCGTCACCTGCTGTAGCGGAAACACCCGTAGGTACACCTGGCACCGTCAACGGTGTAGCCGATGCCTGGTTCGAGTACGCCCCATCCACCGTGTCAATCTGGCCTACTATCACGAAGTAGTACAGCGTTCCATTCGTCAGTCCGGTTACGTTCTTGCCATAGACCGATCCGGCCACCGTATCGATCAGCGAGCCGTACACACCGGAGGTGACGGATTGGTACACTTTATAGCCTGTTGCCCGTTCGACCGGCGTCCAGGACAATGTCACCGCTCCATCGCCCGATGGTGTAGCCACAAGTGTTGAGGTCCCTGGGCTTTTCACCTCTACGGAATTGGAGTATGTTATCGCGTCCGGAGGCGAAAGATCGGTCACGTGTGTAAGCTTTGCCCGGAATTGATACATATGGCCTGGATCAAACGAGACGTCTATGCTCGTTGGCACCCCTGTCCAGGTTTGCGGCAAAGCTGTCCAAGCTGCTGCATAATCTACTTTTTGTTCCAAGGAAATTGAAGTAGCGGCATTCAAGATGTCGATCAATCCGCTCGGAAAGCTCAGCTTGGCGCTGCTGTATGTCACATCCGATACTGTCAGAGCGGGCGATCGATAACCGCCGACTACGGTATAGTACTGTTTGTTGGCAGGCGAAGTCACAAGGGTCGTATCTCCCTGATCCAAGGAAATGGATACGTTGTCTTGCGAATTCGATTCTCTCAACTGCTCGCCGATGAGGTAGGCATCGTCACTTGAAACGAGACTCTGACCGTTGACAATCATCGTCGTGTTAGTCGTAACCCCGTCCCATGATTGCGTGATATCGACTCCAGAATCATTGTACAGAAGCAAATTGCCGGAAATGGAGAGGTTGGTACTATAGAAGCCGATAACAGAAATAGCAGAACTTACATAACCAAGCTGAGTCGTGCTGTCGTAACCTGTAATCTTGTTATTGGTAATGCTGCCTGCTCCTCCATAAATGTACATGGCATACTCGTAGCCGTCGGACTGACGCAGACGTTGCGGGTAATCGGTTCCTTCAAACGAATTGTTCGTAATTTCAAGCGCTCCGCTGCGAATAGCAATCGCGTTGCGGAAAGCGTTGCTGCTGTCGAACTTGGAATTTTTGATTGTGGTAGAAACAGCGCCGGGTTCGGCATGAACCCCTAAACTAAGGTTGTCGCCCGGTACAGGGTTATTGTGAAAATCAAGTAGCGTCGTGTTATCCATTGTCAGAGAACCGCCGGTTTTCACGTTGATTACGGTGTGGATGCTGTTGCTCCCATTTTGCAGGGTTACATCTTTAAGTTTCAAATGACTCCCCGTGCCTTCAACTCGAATGAAGGTTTGTACACCTGCGTAATTGATGCCCATGTAGGTTACAACGACACCGTCCGCGCCGACGACCGTATCCGTAACCCCGGCCCCGGCCCGAATTACAGCGCCATGCCCGATGATTTGCAAGCTGCGCGAGATAGTGCCTCCCGGAAAGTCGTAGATGCGTCCTTCAACCAAGTGAATAGTGGAGACGGCAGAATTGTTTATATACGATTTCAAGGAAAGCGAGTCAATTGCGGTCACTTCAGAGCGCGATTCCGTGGTAAACGTCCACGTTATTTTATCCGCAATGCCGCCGTACATATCGCCATTTGCATTTTTAAAGGCACCCGAAGCGATCTCTATGTAGTAGGCCGTGTTGTATAAAAGGTCATAGACCGGGTTGATCGTAACTGTCGACCCCGATGCCGTTAACGCGCCGCTGTTCGTATTAATCGTCTCCGCTGTGATGTCGTCGGCCGCATACTTGATCTTGATCAACTTCCCCGAAACTACTGTTACCGGCTCCTCGAACGTAATTGTCAAATCGCCGTATACCGATACCCCGACAGATGCAGGCGCAGGGCCGAAGGAATCCACGTTGAAAGCCGGATCCGCGTTGGCGGGATTGGCCGACAGCAACGGCATTACCCCCGTCAGTAGTAACACAAATACCAATAACCTTGCTAAAGCGGGCCTCGCATAAAGTTGCCCCTGCATCCACCATTCTCCTCCCATGATAAAAGAGTCTTTCGACCCAAATACCTTAAGCATATCGAACCATTCTGAAAAAATACTGAAATATTCGCTATTACTCGACTATTTTCAGCTCAACAAATGCGGTGCCGATGCGTGCGGGACGACTCCGATACAAATAAAAAAGAGCGAACCCCAGGTTACCCCCAGGTCCGCCCCTCTCCAAAACCTTGTTATCCAAACACACCCATGCTCAAATACCGCTCGCCGGTGTCCGGCGCAATACAGAGCACCCGCTTGCCCGGGCCGATGCGGCGCGCCGCCTGCAAGCCGGCCCACACGGAGGCGCCGGCCGAAGGCCCGACGAGGATACCCTCGAGCCGCGCCAGGTCCACGGTCGTACGCAGCGCGTCGTCGTCGGCCACCTGCACGATCCGGTCGTACACGGACGTGTTCAAGATCGACGGCACGAAGCCCGGGCTCGTGCCCACGAGCTTGTGCGGCCCGGGCTGCCCGCCGGATAGCACCGGCGACCCCTGCGGCTCGACGACGAGGATCTCGATGCCGGGCAGATGCTCGCGCAGCACCTCGCCGGTGCCGGTGATCGTCCCTCCTGTGCCGGAGGTCGCGACGAACACGTCAAGCCGGCCCTCCGTCTGCTCGAGAATCTCGAGCGCGGTCGTCCGCCGGTGAATGTCCGGGTTCGCGCGGTTCTCGAACTGCTGCGGGATGAAGCTGCCGGGAATCGTCGCCCGCAGCTCCTCCGCCTTGCGGATTGCGCCCGGCATCCGCTCGGCCGCCGGCGTCAGCACGACTTCCGCGCCGTACGCCTTCAGGATGTTGATCCGCTCCTTGGTCGAGTTGTCCGGCATGATCATAATGGCGCGATAACCCTTGGCCGCCGCATTCATCGCCAGGCCGATGCCCGTATTGCCGCTCGTCGGCTCGATGATCGTCGCGCCCGGCTCCAGCAAACCGTCGGCTTCCGCCTGCGCGATCAAATTAAAAGCCGCACGGTCTTTCACGCTGCGGCTAGGATTGAAGTATTCCAGCTTCACAATCACTTCCGCATCTTCCGGTCCGGTCAACCGGTTCAGCTTCACTGCCGGCGTATTCCCGATCAATTCGGTAATGCTCGATACCAGTTTACGACTCATATTCCCCACTCGCCTCCATCGTCCATTCCTAAGAAGTATCCTTAGTATACCATACAATCTCCAGTATGGTTATCGGATTTCCTTCCTATGGACCGGAGCAAGCCGACCTCGCATAAACCACCAAGCCAAAAGAGGCGAACTGCCGATGCCGAGCAGCAGCCAATTGATGGCCATCGGCGAAGAATGCGTCCAAGTGACGACCAAGATGAAAGTCAAGGTCCCCAGCATCCGTCCGACGTTCAGCCCGAGCTCGCGAATGACGACATACTCGACTCTTTGTTTGGCGCTCTCTTCGTCTTTGCCGATCAAGTCAAACACGGAGGAGGTCATGGGAATGACATACAGAGGAATGAACAAGGCCGTTCCGATCCCGAAAATAAGCAAAGTCGAGTAATTCAATTTCCAGAAAAAGGGCAGAATCACCCCTATCATCACGGCGGCTCCGACCAGCATGCCCCGTTTGCGGTATCCCGGTTTGATAAATCGCCCGACGACGAAAAAGCTTACAAGCGCCAAAGCGGAAGTAATCAGCGAAAAATTGCCGATGTGCATCTCATTCTGGGTCGCAATGTAAATAAGCAGCCCGATAATAAAACCGAACACACCTTCCCGCATGCCTTGGGCAACCAGAGCCGCGAATACTGGCCTCCACGGACCCCTCACTCGGAGCGTGCGGAAGCCGAGCAGCCAATCATAGGTCCCTTCCACCTTGCGCTTTTTCAGGAAAAAACTAACGACCGCCCCAAGCACGAACACGGCCAATGAGACTCCGAAAATCCAGCGATAGCCGGCATTCCCCGGCAGCTGCGAGATGACGAAGCCCGACACCCAAGGCGCGATCATCCCGGCACCGGAGCCGAGCAGCCCCGCCCAGCCGTTGAATCGATCGCGGTTGTCCGGGTCGGTGATTTCGAAATATACGACGTTGAAGGCCAACCAGAAAAAACCCGAAGCAAGCCCCTGCACGATGCCGAGCGCTACGATCCAATCCGCCGCCGCCCGCTCCAGGAACAGCACGAACAAATAAAACAACGCCGAGCTGACGACACCCAGCCGCAGGGCGTTCATCTTATTGCCTTCCTTGACCCATTTGCCCGCCAGCCAAAACGTAAACGCCATCGTGATCTGATGAGAGAAGGCGAACCAGCCGATCATCGCAAAATCGTTTTTCACTTTCCACAAATAAACGTTCACAAAAGTGCCGGACAATGCATTGGCCGCCGCGAACAAGCCGTTGACGAGCAGCAGCAGCCACGCTTGCCTGTTCAATCGAGCACCCTTTCCCTGCTTGGCGGGCTCCTTCCGGCCTTCATCCTTCCAATCGGCTGTCTGCCTATCGCCATCACGGTCGTCCGAACGGTCGCGGTTCTGAAAGTACCCGCCGTCCTCCTCCGGACGCTGCCCAAGTGTGCCCCATCGCGAGCGAGCGGCAGGTCGGTCTTTTGTGCGCATGAAGTTCACCTATGTTCTGTTCTGGATTGCCAGCCAATCGGCGACTTCCTATAACGTTCCCCCGCTCCAGCGAAAACATCCCCATCCGGCAGCCATTTCCAGCCAACACAAAAAAACGCCGGAAGACAGAGGCAAATTCCCTCATCACCGGCAATTGGTTTGATGTGCGATTGCTATTCTATTCGTCCAATTGCTTCGTTAGCTGCCGAACGAACTTCATCCGGGACTCATCGGTCAACTTGGTCTCCACCCGGAAGCAGCTCGGGCATACGAATGCGTCCACCTGCAGTTTGCCCCCCAGAAGCGGTTCCGGCCATTCGGCCAGCGCCGAAGACGGCTTCACAACACGCCCGCCTTCCAATTCCCCGATGTGCAGCATATCTTCGCCGCAAGCGGGGCATTCGGAGAACACGTCCTGCCGGTCCAGCAAATGGCGTGCAACCGCTTCGTAGTTCGACATCGTATACAGCTCCTCGTCGTCTCCGTCTGAAGCTTGCCGACTGTGAGCATGGATCGTGGCCCGAGCATCGCCTTCGTCTTCCGCCTCATCCTCTTCGCTATCGAACAGACTGACGCTGCGGTAATTGGTCAGCTCGTTCAAGCAATGCGGACATTGCTCCTCCGGTCCCAGCTCCTCGTCCCATACAATTTCCGTCGAGCACCACGGACATATCGTCGTTAGCCGATCGTCGCTCATTTGCCTCTTCCTCCGCTACATTTACTTCAGTAAATAATAAACTCCGATGCCGAAAAATACAAATGCCAAAGCAAATAACGTACCCCATAAGTATTTCATGCCGATTAAGTCACACTCGCTCCGATAACATAGGATAAGGCCACCGACAGCACAAGCGACAGGAAGCCAACGGCACGATTATCCCGCTCCAGCTCCTGGTCGATCTTGAACACAGGCGTGAGAAACTCGAAAATAAAATAGGCGACGAGCAGCAGCACGAAGCCGAAGCTGGCCCAAATCAAGGAATGCAGAATCGTGTCGTTGTTCAAGATGGCAAACCGGAAAATGTTGCAAATCCCGAAGATTTTGCCCCCTAGCGCCATTGCGACGGAGACGTTGCCTTTCTTGATCTCAGCCCAGTCGTTATACTTCGTGACGAACTCGAAAATCGCCAGGAACAAAATCAACGCCAGAATCGCAACCGAGAAAAAAGCCAATGTTTCCAAATAAGGATTCGACATCAACACATCCACTTCCTCAACCATCGATTATCAGCGCCCTTCCCAAAAGGCTGAAGAGACCGAGGATATATCGCTTCCCGCGGTCTCTCTGCTTATCAGTATACCACAATAGTATTCGAGTCAGGCCGGTTCTAGTTTTGTTTCTTCTCAGCCAGCTTCGCGCGCAAAGCGGCAAGCTCGTCGTCAACCCCGTCGTTCTTGTCGAGCTGGTTCAGCTCATCGTCGAGCGAACGATTCGAAGCACGCAGGTCGCTGCTAGCCTCCGCTTCGGCTTCCAGCTGCATCACCTTCTCGCTCATCCGGTCGAAGCCCTTGGCTGCATTGTCGGTACCGAAGCCGCTCATCGCCTGATTGATATGCTTCTGGGCCTTCGCCGCTTCCGCACGGGCAACGAGCAAGTCCTTCTTGTTCTTCATCTTGCCGAACTCGTCCTTCATCTCTTCGAGCTGGCTGCGCAGGCGGTCGGCATTCGTCTTCGCCACGGCATGCTGGTTCTTGAAGTCGTCGACTCGGATCTGATGCTCCTTCTTGTCCTGCAGCGCACGGCGAGCCAAGTCCTCGTTGCCTTGCTCCAGCGCCTTGAGCGCTTGCTCCTCACGGCGCGATACCATCTCTTGCGCTTCCTCAAGCTGCTGCTTGAATTTCTTCTCGATCGCGATCTGCTTGGCTACGGCCGACTCGGCCTCCTGAATGTCCTGCTCCATGTCCCTCAGAAACTGGTTCAGCATCTTGACCGGATCTTCAGCCTTATCCAGCAAGTCGTTGATCGAAGCCATCGTCATGTCGCGCAGTCTTTTGAAAATTCCCATTGTTCATGCCTCCCGCAAATTTGGTTTGATGTTGATTCGGTTATGGTTAAGGATTTGATCCGTGTCCAACGCGCGTGGTTTGTTCCGGTTACACCCTTTTATACGCAATTCCGAAGCGAAGGTTTCAGCCCCCATATTTGCCCTGGGAAATCGTTTATTTCAGCTCCACGACCGTCACGCCTACGCCGCCTTCGCCGTAATTGCCGAGCCGGAAGCTCTTGATATGCTTATGCTTGCGGAAGTATTCCGTCAGTCCCGTGCGCAAGACACCTGTGCCTTTGCCATGGATGACATATACTTGGCCGAAGCCGTTCAGGAAACTCTCGTCGAGGAAACGGTCGGTCTCCATGATCGCCTCTTCCAAGTTCGCTCCGCGGAGATCCAACTCTGTGCGAACATTCTCGTCCCGCGTCCGCTTGACCGTAGCGGACACCTGCTGCTGCGGCTTCGCCGCCGGGGCCGACTTCAGCTTCTCGAGCTGGTCGTGCCGCACCTTCACCTTCATGATGCCGAGCTGCACCATGGCTTCCTTGTCGTTGATCAGCTCCACGACATGGCCCTTCTGGTTCAAGTGGACGACACGCACTTCGTCGCCCGCTTCGACGCGCTCAGCTTTGCGTTTGACGGCTGACTGAGGATCCTTCGCCCGCAGCTCCGGAGCGGCTTGATCGAGGCGCCGCTTGGCGTCGATCAGCTTGTGCTCCTTGACCGCGCCGCGCTCCTCCAGCGCCAGCCGCCGCAGCTCGCGGATGACCTCGTCGGCTTCCGCGCGCGCCTTGGCGACGGCGTCGCGCGCCTCCTGCTCGGCGCGGACGAGCAGCTTGTCGCGCTGCTCGCGGAAGCGGCGCTGCTCGTCCTCGAGCTGCCGCTTCACCGCCTCGATCTCGGCGCGCTGCTGTTCGGCGTTGCGGCGCTCCGCCTCGGCGGTGGCGCGGTTCGCCTCGAGCGAGGCGATCATCGACTCGACGCGCAGGTCGTCCTCGCCGACCTGACCGCGCGCCGTGTCGATGATGCGCCGCGGCAATCCGAGCCGCTCGGCGATCGCGAATGCGTTGCTGCGCCCCGGCACGCCGACGAGCAGCCGGTACGTCGGGCTCAGCGTCTGCACGTTGAATTCCATGCTCGCGTTGATGATTCCTTTGCGCTCGAAGGCGTATGCCTTCAGCTCGCTGTAATGCGTCGTAGCGATCGTGCGGCAGCCGAGGCGATGAATTTCTTCGAGGATGGCGATCGCAAGGGCGGAGCCCTCCGAAGGGTCCGTCCCGGCGCCCAATTCGTCGAGCAGCACGAGGCTTTTAGGCGTCATGCCTTTGAGAATACTAATAATATTCGTTAAGTGGCTGGAGAACGTACTGAGATTCTGCTCAATGCTCTGTTCATCGCCGATGTCCGCGTAGATCGCGTCGAACACGCATAGCTGGCTGCCGTCCTCAGCCGGGATGAACAGCCCCGACATCGCCATCAAGCTAAGCAGGCCGGTCGTCTTCAGCGACACCGTCTTGCCGCCCGTATTCGGCCCGGTCACAATAATCGTCGTGAACTGGTTGCCGAGCTCGATGTCAAGCGGCACGACTGCCTCGGGCGCGATGAGCGGATGGCGGCCTTTCTTGATCTTGAGAAAGCCGCGGTCGTTCATCATCGGCAGAGTAGCCTTCAGCTCGCGGGCAAGTCCCGCCTTGGCGAAGACGAAGTCGAGCTCGGCGATGCCCTCCACGCTGTACCCGAGCATTTCGTGATGCTCGGCGACGATTGAGGTGAGACGGAGAAGAATTTTCTCGATCTCCTTCTCTTCCTTCATCTTCAGCTCGCGCAGCTTGTTGTTCAGCGTGACGACTGCTTCCGGCTCGATGAAGAGTGTCGCACCTGATGCCGACTGGTCGTGGATAATGCCGCCGAAATGGCTGCGATATTCGGATTTGACCGGTATAACATAGCGGTCATTGCGGATCGTGATGAGCGAGTCCTGCAGCATTTTCTGGATCGACGACGTGCGGATCATCTGCTCCAGCTTGTCGCGGGCCCGCGACTCGCTCGTCCGCAGCTCCACGCGGACCCGGGCCAGCTCCGGGCTGGCGCTGTCCATGACATCGGCCTGATCGTCGATGCAGGCTTTGATCGGCTGGTCGACTTCCGTATGGTCGGCGATCGTCTCCGTCACGGCAACCAGGCTCGCGATCGGATCGCTCTCGTGCACCGCCAGCAGGAACCGCTTGAGCCGGCGTCCGCCGAACGTCGTGTTCGCGATGTCGAGCAGCTCCGCGGCGTTCAGCATCCCGCCGATACGCGCCCGCTGCAGCGATGGCCGGATGTCGCGGATGCCGCCGAAGGGCGCGCCGCCCTTCAGGCGGTCGACCTTGGCCGCTTCGTCCGTCGCTCGGAGCAGCAGCTTCACCGTCTCGAGGTCCGAGCTCGGATGAAGCGCCTCCGCCTGGGCTTTGCCGAGCGATGTTTCGGCATGGTTCGCCAATCGGCGAATGATTTTGCCGAACTCCAATGTATGTAAAATTTTTGTATTCACTTGCGTTCGAAACTCCCTTCCTGGGTCAAGCCAAAGTCGCATATCGAGGGCTTATCCGTCTATTATAGCCGAAGGGAGACGCCCCTTTCCATGCCCGCTTCCTTTATAACGATTTTTGGCGATCATTTTTGCCGAGATGTGGGACTGATACTTCCTGCGAATCCGTAAACACTAATCCCGAACGGATCACAAGGTCACCGCCGTCGCCATCGCCGTTTTGGGAAGATTGTTGATGGTCGTCCGTACGGAAATAGCGGCGGCGGTTGATAAATCCGTAACATAAAGGAGGTTTCCCATGAGTTTCTTAGGCCATCTGGTTCGTCTGGTCGTCGCTACGATCGTTTTGATGGTGGTGGGCTGGATCGTACCTGCTTTCAGCATCGGCGGGTTCTGGAGCGCGTTTTTCCTCGCTCTCGTCATTGCGGTCATCGGTTGGATTATCGAAGGCATCTTCGGCAAACGGATCACGCCGTTCGGCCGGGGCATCGTCGGTTTTCTGGTTAGTGCCGCGATCATCTGGTTCGCTCAATTTATCGTCAGCGGTGTTCATGTTTCCATTCTCGGCGCGATTCTGGCTGCTCTGGTGATCGGGATCATCGATCTGTTCATTCCGGTCAGCACTCCTTTCGATTCCACAAAAAGGGAGCGCAGTGCCACCTAATTCGCGCTTTGTGACGAAGTAATGAAAAATCGTCTGAAATAGGTCTATCCTCCCCGAGGATGGGCCTTCTTTCTTTGGGGCCGGGTACATACATGGTGTACAATAAGGGCGAGCGTTAGGATTTCCCATTCATAACAGGAGGGTAATATGAAAAAACTGATTGTAGCACTCATGGCTTTTACCGTCGTATTCACGATCGCCGCCTGCGCCAAGGAAAACAAGCCTGGCAGCTCGCCAAGCCCTTCGGCATCGGCGCCTGCAACCACTAGCCCAAGCCCAGGCGGAGCTCCTGCCGCACCGGCATCCGCTGCCAAAGAGCTCAAGATTACCGCAACCAACTGGAAGTTCGATCAAGCGGAATACAAAGTAAAAGCCGGCGAAACGTACAAAGTGACTTTGAGCAGCACCGAAGGCGCCCATGGCTTCCAAACGACCGGCCTAAACTTGAACGTCGGTACGAACAAAACGGTCGAATACAAGTTTGAAAAGGCAGGCACTTACGAAATTCAATGCAACGTGCCATGCGGCAACGGCCACATGACAATGAAAGCGAAAATTGTTGTAGAAGCTTAAATAGATGCAGTTTAGGAGCGGCTCCGGTTGGGGCTGCTTTTTTTTGTAGGGTTGGGTGATCGATTAGGCTGTATCTGGGAGTACGTGAGCAGGGGTCTGAGAGACCTCAGGTTGATGGCTGGAATGGCTGAATTGGTGAGCGGATGGGCTATAACAGGTGTATGGGTGCTAGGAACGTATCCTTGGTTAGCGCGGAAGTAACGGGACGCGGAACACTTTGTCACTGTCCTCCTGTTAAGCTTTGCCGCTTTAATTAAGTAAAAGGAATTGGTATAATCAACTTGTAGACCGACATGAGCTAATCACAGTAGGGGGTTTGGATTGTGGGAAATCAGGTAGGACAACCGGCGGCATGTAAATTACAGAATCGCGTCGCCATTATTACTGGATCGGGAACCGGCCTGGGCCAAGCAACGGCGCTTCAATTCGCGCGTGAAGGCGCGATTGTCGTGTTGTGCGGGAGAAGGGTGTCGAAGCTGGAGGATGTGAAGAGGCAGATCGAAGCGGCCGGAGGAAGAGCGCTCGCCGTACAAGCGGATGTCTCGTCGGAGTCGGATGTGGATGCGCTGATCTCTATCGTAATCAAAGCTTATGGACGGATCGACGTCCTAATCAATAACGCCGCCGTCCTCGATACGGGGAAGGTGCTGGATACTTCGCTAGACGCGTGGAACTATCAGCTGCTTAATAATTTGACAAGCGTTTTTCTGATGATGAAAGCTTGTTTGCCCTTTATGAAGGATCGGCAATACGGGCGGATCGTGAACATTACGTCCGGGTTGGCGCCTGACGGAGCCGGCGGCTTCGCCGCTTACAGTGCCAGCAAAGCCGGGCTGGAATCACTCACGCGCTCGGTAGCCGGCGAGGAAGGCGGCCGCGACCTGCTGATCAATATGTACGATCCCGGTATTCTGAAAACCGAGATGCAAGCCAGCGGCGCCGACCCGAGTACGGCCGTACCGGGGCTGCTCCGCTTGGCGACGCTGCCGGCCCATGGTCCGAACGGCATGCTGTTCGAGGCCCCATACTTAGACGACGGCCAAATCGTTAGCGGCATTTGAGCTTAGCCGTCTCCGAGTGCCACGCCCACGGACAGGACCCGTCCACCTGCGCCTCCCTGCGCATTACCGTCCTCCTCCTATGCTTAGGAGTCACTCCATAGTTCTTTTAGTTTCAGCAAAGCATCGGGCATGTTCTCGATCACGAATCCGGCCGCCCGGGAATCCGCCAGCAGCTTCTGAACCGACTCGGCAGGCAGCGCGCTCATTACGTGGATGCCGATGACGATGAGCAGGACCGCTTCCAGCAAGGCAAGGATGGCGCCGGACCATTTGTTGACCGTTTTGATTACCGGAGCGCGGGCGATGAGGTTCAGAATTTTGCCGGCAAAAGAAAGCCCCACTTTCGTCAGCACGAACAGCAGGGTAAACGCAAGCGCGTTATATAAATAGACGTCCAGGTTCAAGCCTTCGATTAGAAACGCATATTGCTCGGTTGCTTGGAATGCATGCAGAGGGAGCGCCTTCTCGAGCGCAGCGGCTACGGGCTTGAAGCCTAAGTAAGCAACGAGATAGGCGATGAAAAAACCCGCTACAGACACCAGTTGGGCGATGAAACCCCGCGTGTAGCCGAGGAACCATGCGCCCGCCAGTATGACGATCACGATGATGTCTAGCATATTGGTCGCATGCATCTACTTGTTCTCGACGATTTCGACAAGCTCAATCCATTCGTTAAACTCGATTTTGAGTTTGTTGTACTCATGCTCCAGCTTCTTGTATTTCGCCTCCAGCTCGTCATTGGCGCCAATCTCCATCGTCAGCTGGCCTTCGATCGAGTCACTCGCTGCAATGCGCGCTTGCTCCAGCTCCTCTTCCAGCTCGCGGATGCGCGTCTGGGCTTGCTCGAACCGCTCTTCCCAGTCGCTCTCGGCGGACTCCAGCCGCACCAGCCATTGCGCCTCCGCCCGCGCGCTCGCCGCCTCAAGTATTCCGTCGGCCTGCTCGCGCGTCGCATGCAGCTCGGCTTCGGCTCGTTCCGCGAGCCGCTGGGCCTCATGCAGCTGCTCCTGCAGGTTGCGTTGTTTGGTTTGCCATTCGGCCTCGGCTTCGTCGAGCGCTTCTTTCCATTGCTGCTCGGTCTCTTCGACCGCTCGTTTGGATACGGCCGCTACGCGGGTTTCCGCCTGCTGCAGCTCCTCGCGGGCAGCGGTGAGCTGTTGCTGGCCGGACTGTCGGCGGCGCTCGCTCTCGTCGAGCGACTCCTGCAGCTGGCGCTCGCTGTCCTGCAAGCGCGTCAGCTCGACCAGCGCTTGCTCGGCTTCGTGCTGGCGCTCGTTGCGCGTCCGCAGCAGATCCGCCGCCAGCTTCTCCAGCGCGCTCTGCGACAGTTCGTTGCGATGCTGCAGGTCATGGAGCGCATGGTTGTGAGCTTCTTGCAGCTCTGCCAGCTGGCGGGCAAACTCATCCAGCTGCTCCTGCTGCAAGCGATCAAGCGTGTCGAGCTGCTCTTGATGAGCGTCCTGGGCTTCCTGCAGGACGTCTTGGCGCCCCAGCAGCACGAGCTCATGGGCCGCTTGCTGGTCGTCCAGCTGGCGTCTGAACGTTTCTTGCTGGCTGACGATCTGGGCCAGCAGCTTCTCTTCTTGCTCCTTGGCGAGACGCTGCTTGAGCTCC
>NZ_BIMA01000038.1 GCF_004000845.1 Paenibacillus koleovorans NBRC 103111 | reverse complement strand
AGTATGCAGACGAGAAACCCGTACAGCAATGTACGGGTTTTTGGTATTTCTAACGAACTCGCAGAAAAATGAAGGTGATGGCACAGCGTTATTTGCGAGAAACGGAGGTATCGCAGCCCAATATGACGATGGCATAACGCTTTCCTCGCCCCGTCACTCCCGCTCACCACCCGGCCCTAGTCACCTGCCCGTTCCGCCCCAAGTTCCGCTGCCGCTGCCGTCCGATTGCCCTCCAACCAGCGTATAAAGCACTGGAGAAATTGCTACAATAAGTAATAGCCGTTTATGGAAATGAGACGAGCCCTCCCCCTTGCAAATTCGAAAAAATAAATTATAATGGTTATATAGTCAAAGATAGTCAAAGTCAATGAAAGGAGGGCAGGTCCATTCGATGCGGAATATCTCGGACATCATCGAGCAGCATTTGAAGCAAATCCTCCAGCAAAGTCCCGATCATGTGATCGAGATTCAGCGGAGCGAGCTGGCCGACCGGTTTCAATGCGTGCCCTCACAGATTAATTACGTTATAAGCACCCGGTTTACGGTGGAGAAAGGGTATTTGGTGGAGAGCAAACGCGGAGGCGGGGGTTACATCCGAATCCAGAAGGTGAATCTTCCGCATAAGGAAGGCATCCACATCCACATTCTCCGCACGATCGGGATGCATATCGACCAGTCCGGCGCCGAAGGGCTGATTTATCAGCTCGAGGACGGAGGCTTGGTCACATGTCGGGAAGCGAGCCTGCTGAAAGCGGCGATCTCTCGCGACGTACTGGCGTTCAAGCTGCCGATGCGGGACGAGATAAGAGCGCGACTGCTCAAGGCGATGTTAACCGCGCTACTAAGCAAATAATAAGTAGCATTTTAGCAACAGCAGTAGAAGTGTACAAGGAGTGAGAACGATGCAGTGTCAGGAGTGCAACAAGAAGCCGGCCACCTTGCATTTTACGAAAATCGTGAACGGCGAGAAAACGGAATTTCATATTTGCGAAACATGCGCCCGAGAAAAGGGAGAGATGATCCCCGGGACGCCGAACGGCTTTTCCATCCACAATTTGCTGTCCGGCCTGCTCGACTTCGACCCTTCCAGCCAAACGGCTTTTGGCAGCTCCAAACCGGCGACCGCCGCTCGATGCGACACTTGCGGATTGACATACAGCCAGTTCAGCAAGCTGGGACGCTTCGGGTGCAGCTCGTGCTATAAACATTTCTCGCATAAGCTCGATCCGCTTTTCAAACGGGTGCACGGCAACGTCGTCCATGTAGGCAAGGTGCCGAAGCGTTCCGGAGGCATCATCCAACAGCGGCGCGAGATCGAGAAGCTGAAGCAGGAGCTCCAAGGAAGAATCCTACGCCAGGAATTCGAGCATGCCGCCACGCTCCGCGACCAGATTCGCGAGCTTGAAAATAATTTAAATCAAACCAGCGGTTGAAAAGGAGGTGATCGTTGATGTCTTCCCGAAAGTATATGGAACAAGCGCTTAGCGAATGGATGCATGGCAACGGGCCGGAGCAGGATGTGGTCATCAGCAGCCGAATCCGAATCGCTCGCAACTTGAGAGAGTATCCGTTCCCGATGCTGGCCACGAATTCGCAATCGAGCGAAGTGCTGGAGCAAGTGCAGAAAGTAATGGACAACGAAGAACTGAACACGATCAGCCGGTTTCAGTTCATCCCGCTGGAGCAATTGACGGAGCTAGAGAAGCGCGTGCTGGTGGAGAAGCATCTCATCAGCCCGAACCTGGCCAATGAAGCGAGAGTCGGTGCGGTTATTCTCAGCCAGAACGAGTCGGTCAGCATCATGGTGGGCGAAGAGGATCACTTGCGCATACAATGTCTATGCCCGGGGTTCCAAATTCGCGAGGCTTGGGACTTGGCCAACCAGATCGACGATGTGTTCGAATCGCAGCTGGATTACGCGTTTGACGAAAACCGGGGGTACCTGACGAGTTGCCCTACGAATGTGGGGACGGGGATTCGCGCTTCCGTGATGATGCATCTGCCCGCCCTTGTGCTGACCCAGCAAATGAACCGAATTCTGCAAGCCATCAATCAAGTTGGTTTGGCGGTTCGGGGCTTGTATGGCGAAGGCAGCGAAGCGACCGGCAACATGTTCCAGATCTCCAACCAGATCACGTTGGGGCAATCCGAGCAAGAGATCATCGATAACTTGTACAGTGTGGTGCGACAGATTATCGAGCATGAACGGGCCGCAAGGGAGAAGCTGAGCGGCGAATCGCGATTGCGCCTGGTAGATCGGGTCAACCGTTCTTATGGCATCCTGTCCTACGCCTCGATCATGGATTCCAAGGAAGCGGCACAGCGGCTCTCCGATGTACGGCTGGGGATCGACTTGGGGATTATCAAAAATTTGACGCCTCACGTTATGAATGAGTTGACGGTTATGACGCAGCCCGGCTTCCTGCAGCACCTATCGGGCACGAAGCTGTCGGCGGAAGACCGCGACATTCGCAGAGCGGAGCTCATTCGAGAGAAGCTATCTCCCTAAACTATCTTAAATCCGGTGTTACATTATAAATGGAGGTGTTTGTTATGATGTTTGGCAGATTTACAGAACGAGCACAGAAAGTATTGGCGCTGGCTCAAGAGGAAGCCGTCCGGCTGGGTCACAACAATATCGGCACCGAACATATTTTACTCGGCCTCATTCGCGAGAGCGACGGTATAGCCGCCAAAGCACTTATCGCCCTTGGCTTAAGCCTGGAGAAAATTCAAGACGAAGTCGAATCGCTCATCGGACGCGGACAAGAGCAGCCAAGCAACATCGCCTACACCCCGCGGGCCAAAAAAGTAATCGAGCTGTCCATGGACGAAGCGCGCAAGCTGGGACACACCTATGTGGGAACGGAGCATATTCTGCTCGGCCTCATTCGCGAAGGCGAAGGCGTGGCCGCTCGCGTCCTGAATAACTTGAACGTCAGCTTGAACAAGGCGCGCCAGCAAGTGCTTCAATTGCTCGGCAGCAGCGAAGCCGTGTCGTCCAACCAGGGCACGCCGGCCAATGTGAACACGCCGACCCTGGATGGGCTGGCGCGCGATCTGACCGCTTACGCCAAGGAAGGCAACCTCGATCCGGTCATCGGCCGCGCCAAAGAAATCGAGCGCGTTATCCAAGTGCTGAGCCGCCGGACAAAGAACAATCCGGTGCTTATCGGGGAGCCGGGGGTCGGTAAAACGGCCATCGCCGAAGGGCTTGCACAGCGGATCATCAATAACGAGATTCCGGAAACGCTGCGCGATAAGCGCGTCATGACGCTCGACATGGGCTCCGTCGTGGCGGGCACCAAGTACCGCGGCGAATTCGAAGACCGCTTGAAGAAGATCATGGATGAGATCCGCGCGGCGGGCAACATCGTGCTCTTCATCGACGAGCTGCATACGCTGATCGGGGCGGGCGGAGCGGAAGGCGCGATCGACGCTTCGAACATCCTGAAGCCGGCGCTGGCTCGCGGCGAGCTGCAATGCATCGGCGCCACTACGCTGGATGAGTACCGCAAGTATATTGAGAAGGACGCTGCGCTCGAACGCCGCTTCCAGCCGATTACAGTCGACCAGCCGTCGCCGGAGGAAGCGATCCAGATCCTGCACGGCCTGCGCGATCGGTATGAAGCGCATCACCGCGTTAAGATCACTGACGAGGCGATTGTGCAAGCGGTGAAGCTGTCCGACCGCTACATCACGGACCGGTTCCTGCCGGACAAAGCGATCGACTTGATCGACGAGGCGAGCTCCAAGGTCAGATTGCGCTCTTATACGATTCCGCCGAACCTCAAGCAGCTCGAGACACAGCTCGAGAACGTGCGCAAGGAGAAGGACGCGGCCGTCCAGAGCCAAGAGTTCGAGAAGGCCGCCGCACTTCGCGACACCGAGCAGAAAATGCGCGATGAGCTGGAGATCACGAAGAACGAATGGAAAGAGAAGCAGGGCCGCACCGACTCTGAAGTCACGCCGGAGGACATTGCCCAAGTGGTGGCAAGCTGGACGGGTGTGCCGGTCACGAAGATGGCCGAGGAAGAGACGCAGCGCCTGCTGAAGATGGAGTCGATCCTCCACGAGCGCGTCATCGGGCAAGACGAAGCCGTCAAGGCCGTGAGCCGCGCCATCCGCCGGGCGAGAGCCGGGCTCAAGGATCCGAAGCGGCCGATGGGCTCCTTCGTCTTCCTCGGTCCGACCGGGGTCGGGAAGACGGAGTTGGCCCGCGCGCTGGCCGAGTCGATGTTCGGCGACGAGAACGCCGTGATCCGGATCGACATGTCGGAGTACATGGAGAAGCACTCCACGTCCCGCCTCGTCGGGGCGCCTCCGGGATATGTCGGCTATGAGGAAGGCGGCCAGCTGACCGAGAAAGTACGCCGCAAGCCGTACTCCGTCGTTCTTCTGGACGAAATCGAGAAGGCGCATCCGGAAGTGTTCAACATCCTGCTGCAGGTGCTGGAGGACGGGCGCCTGACGGATTCCAAAGGCCGCACCGTCGACTTCCGCAACACGCTGATCATCATGACGTCGAACGTAGGCGCCGAGACGATCAAGAAAAATTCCACGCTCGGCTTCACGGCCGTCCAAGACGCGGGCAAAGATTACAACGTGATGAAGGACAAAGTGATGAACGAGCTGAAGAAGAGCTTCCGTCCGGAGTTCCTGAACCGGATCGACGAGATTATCGTGTTCCACTCGCTGGACGAAGGACATATCGCCCGCATCGTGACGCTGATGTCCGACGAGTTGAGCAAGCGTCTGCGCGAGCAAGAGGTTGACTTCTCGCTGACGGATTCCGCTAAGAAGTTCTTGGCCAAGGAAGGATTCGATCCGACCTATGGAGCTAGACCGCTTCGTCGGGCGATCCAGAAGCATATCGAAGACCGCTTGTCCGAGGAGCTGCTGCAAGGTACCATCGCGAAGGGCGATTCGCTCACGATCGACGAGCAGAACGGCGAGCTAGTCGTGCTGAAGAATCAAGTGCCGGCCAACTCGAACACGTAATTGAACGTTCCCCTTATCCCGTCCCGGCGGTTCATGTCCCATGAGCTGTCGGGATTTTTATTGTAAGAACACTTCCCGAATCCAGTAAAATGCTGGAACCAAATTTCCCCTGCGGGGTTTTCTTCCATGGCGCGGGCATGGTAAACTTTGATTACTAAGCGAATGTGAAGGAGCAGGAATGGCTAAGACGAAGACCAAGTTTTGCTGTCAGGAATGCGGCTACGAATCCCCCAAGTGGCTGGGCAAATGCCCGGGCTGCCAAGCCTGGAACAGCTTCGTGGAGGAGCTGGAGGCTCCGGCAAGGCCAAGAGGATTGACTAGCACGGGAACTCATGCGAAAGAAATCGCCACTTCGATCATACATATAGAAAGCAGTCATGAAAATCGCATCCTCACCCCTATGGCAGAATTGAATCGCGTGCTTGGGGGTGGCATCGTGCCGGGCTCGCTCATCCTCGTCGGCGGCGACCCGGGCATCGGCAAATCGACGCTTCTGCTGCAAACCTCGTTCGGTCTTACGACCAAGCAGTTGAAGGTGCTGTATATATCGGGAGAAGAATCAGCGCGTCAGATCAAGCTGCGGGCGGATCGCTTGAACGCGCTCTCGGAATTCCTGCTCGTGCTGTGCGAGACGAATTTGGACTTGATAGAGGAAGCGATCCAACAAGTAGAGCCGGATTTGCTTATCATCGATTCCATCCAGACGGTGTATCACCCGGCCGTCACTTCCGCCCCGGGTAGCGTGGCTCAAGTAAGAGAATGCACGAGCCATTTTATGAGAATAGCTAAAGGCAGAGGCATTGCGACAGTGCTCGTCGGACATGTAACGAAGGAAGGCGCGATCGCCGGTCCGCGGCTGCTCGAGCATATGGTCGATTGCGTGCTGTACTTCGAAGGCGAGCGGCACCACACGTACCGGCTGCTGCGGGCGGTGAAGAACCGGTTCGGCTCGACGAACGAGATTGGCATCTTCGAGATGAATGAGCTAGGCTTGCGCGAAGTGACGAATCCTTCGGAATTGTTCATCTCCGAGAGGCCCATGAATGTATCCGGCTCTACGGTAACGGCGAGCATGGAAGGCACGCGTCCGGTGCTTGTCGAATTGCAGGCGCTGATCGCCTCGACCAATTTTCCCAGCCCGCGGCGGTCGGCCACGGGCATCGACCATAACCGGCTGACGCTGATCATAGCCGTATTGGAGAAGCGGATCGGCCTATTCCTCCAGAATCAGGACGCCTACTTGAACGTAGCGGGCGGCGTCAAGCTGGATGAACCGGCCGTCGATCTTGCAGCTGCGGTCGCGATCGCCTCCAGCTTCAAGGACCGGCCGGTGCATCCTTACGATATTGTCATCGGCGAAGTAGGCTTGACGGGCGAAGTGCGGAGCGTCTCCCGCATCGACGCCCGCGTGCGGGAAGCGCACAAGCTCGGCTTCAGACGCGCCATCGTGCCGGCCAAGAGCATGAAAGGCTGGACGCCGCCGGACGGCATCGAGATTATCGGCGTGGATACGGTGGCCCAGGCGCTCAAGGCGGCGCTCGAATAATGAACTTCCGGAAGTGAGGGTAAGCAGTGAAAGAAGAAGCTTCAAAAGATAAAATGAATCAAATCTTGACGCTCGTCGCCCCCGGAACACAATTCCGCGAAGGGCTCGAGAATGTGCTGCGGGCGAAGACGGGCGCACTGCTCGTCGTAGGGTACAGCCCGGAAGTAATGGAGCTCGTCGACGGCGGGTTCTCGATCAATTGCGATTTCTCGCCGAACTATCTGTACGAGCTAGCCAAGATGGACGGCGCCATTATTCTGAGCGAGGACATGAAGCGCATCCTCTATGCGAACACGCAGCTCATCCCGGATTCGTCCATCAGCTCGATCGAGACGGGCATCCGGCACCGTACCGCGGAGCGAGTGGCCAAGCAGACCGGCAAGCTGGTCGTATCCATCTCGCAGCGGCGGAACGTCATCACCGTCTACCAGGGCAATCTGCGTTATGCGCTGAAAGACATCGGCGTCATTCTCGCGAAGGCGAACCAAGCGATGCAGACGTTGGAGAAGTACAAGTCGGTTATGGACCAGTCCCTCACGAATCTGGGCGCTTCCGAATTCGAAGAGCTCGTCACGCTGCAAGAGGTGGCGGGGGCGATCCAGCGAATGGAGATGGTACTGCGCGTCAAGCTGGAGATCCGGCGGTACATTACAGAGCTGGGCGTAGAGGGTCGGCTCATTCGCATGCAGCTGGAGGAGCTGGTGGCGAATACGGAGTATGAAGCGCTGCTGTTGGTGAAGGACTATTGCAAGGAGCCGAACGATGAGAAGGTGAAGGACGCCTTGGCCGGGCTGCGCAAGATGAACGCCGACGAGCTGCTCGACCATCAGCACTTGATCAAGCTGCTTGGCTATCCGTACTCCAATTCCATGCTCGAGGAGCCGGTCTCCCCGCGCGGCTATCGCATGCTGAGCAAGCTGCCGCGACTGCCGGCGACGATCATTCACAATCTGGTCGAGCGGTTCGCCCATCTGCCGCATATGCTGATGGCGACGATCGAGGAATTGGACGAGGTCGACGGGATCGGAGAAGTCCGGGCTCGGGCAATTAAGGAAGGGATGAAACGGATCCAAGAGCAATTGTTCATTGACAGGCATATTTAAAACGCATACAATCATAAGATAGATTCGAATGAGCCAGGATTTGACGCGCATGCCAGCAGTCGATGTGCTTGATGGATTCATTCGTTTTGGGGCATAGTACAGTTAGAGGTGGACCTCATGATCAAAAATTCCATTCCCAGCATGTTTACCGTCGGTAACTTGTTCTTGGGGATCGTGGCGATTATTCTGGCTTTTAATTCGGGTCCGGATAATACGAACGCAGAGCTTGCCGCTATTATGGTCATCGTAGCGATGCTGCTCGATGGGCTGGACGGCCGCGTAGCCCGCGCGCTCAATGCCCAGAGCGAGTTCGGCAAGGAGCTGGATTCGTTGTCGGACGTCATTTCCTTCGGTGTCGCTCCGGCGTTCATTATGTATGTCGTTGCATTCCAAGAGCTGAATATGGCTGCGCTCGCTTGGATCGTGACCGCGGTTTTCCCGATCTGCGGCGCGCTTCGATTGGCCCGATTCAATGTCATAACCAATACGGTGCCAGGCTACTTTATCGGACTCCCGATTCCTGCGGCAGGTAGCGTGCTCAGCACGTTAGCCTTGTTCCATAACGAGATCCCGACGGGCGTCCTGCTCGTTTCGAGCTTGGTACTTTCGTTCCTGATGATCAGTACGGTGAAGTACCCCAACTTCAAGAAAGTTGGCCTCCCTAAGGCCGCTCTCTGGGTAACGCCAATCATCGTCGTGGCGGCGGTGGTGCTGGCCGTGATGTACACGGGCATTCTAACGAAGCTTCTGTTTATTCCGCTTGTGCTCTATGCGCTTTACGGGTTGAACGGCCTAAAAAAAAACGTTAGGATCATCTCCCGCCGACGCAAACGGAAGCCGATTCTCGACGAGCCGGCGAACCCGACGAAGAAACATGGTTAGTGCAGGGTAAATTAAATAGCAATCCGTCGAGAATAGAAAGCATTTATTTTCCTTTGGAGAATAAGTGCTTTTTCTGCTTCCGGCCCAAACTAAAAACCGTCCGACAACGGACGGCCATGGGAGCATGATGCTATTGAAAGGCGAAGCGGTGCGGCCGTCGGTGGGCTACGACAAATTGAAAATACCGAGCGTGCTGCATTTTTGCGATTCTTTCTCGAGGATGTCGTCCATACCAAGTCCAAGCAGGTTGCAGAGGGCGGCCAAGTAGAACAAATCTTTCCCGAGCTGCACGGAGATTGCATCGACGCAATTCTCGCAGAGTTGGCCGTTCACATGCGACTGGGCCATCGACTTGGCTTCTTCCAGCGTCCATTCGGAGGGGTAAGGCTGCTTCTGCGCTTGCAGGTTGATGCAACCGCATTCGGTGATGGCCTTGATGACACTGCGATTGATAGAAGCGCTCGATTGCTGCGTCTTGGACAGCACATCCAGCAGGCTTCGGTGACGGAGCAGCAGGTCGGACACTTGCTCTTGAAACGCTTTCAAGGTTAAGTCGCTCATTCCATTCACCTCGTGTTTGAACTCATTTGTTTTATTATAAGAGAATTGGGATCATTATTCAATTTCCAAAAAAGTTAGTAGGGGAAGATTAGTAGCCAGAAATTTGGACCATAATTGTAACAAGAAGAGACAAGCCCGACCGCTGATGCAGAGCCATTTTCAACAAGATGGGGGAAGGGGACTGTCCGTTATGGAGGTGATGGCAGGTATGATAGCACGTTACGCAAAAGGGTTTATGGCGATTTTCGGCGGATGGATGGGGTACCAATGGAATGAAGGGATTGGGCAATTGTTCTTATTCATGGCAAACCGATTCGGCGAGGTCGATGGCATTGCGGGACAAGCGATTTGGTGCACGGTGCTGACGGCGGTTTTGTTCTATTGGGCGACCGGTCGGTTTATTCGCCTGAGCTCGACTCGGATGCAAGGCTGGGGGGAGCGAGTCTCAAGCGTTCCTTCCGATCAACTGTTCATGGGCACGATTGGACTGATCACGGGTCTGGTCATCTCGGCGCTGCTGTTCCCGGTGTTGACGAAGGCGGGGGCGCTAGGCAGCTTGTTGGCGTTCGGCTTGACGATTGCACTCGGCTTTGCCGGATATCGGCTCGGGTTTGCACGCAAGGATGATTTGCTCGATCTATTCGCCAGTGCCGGAAAGTCGGAGAAAGGCAAACGGTCGGGCGCTTCCGCGGATATCCACAAAATTCTCGACACGAGCGTCATCATCGACGGCCGGATCGCAGACATTTGCAAGACCGGTTTCATCGAAGGCATTCTCGTCATTCCGGAATTCGTGCTCGAGGAGCTGCAGCATATCGCCGATTCGTCGGACTTGCTCAAGCGGAACCGGGGGCGCCGGGGGCTCGACATCCTGAACAAGATTCAGAAGGAGCTCGACGTGAAGGTGCTGATCTATGAAGGCGATTTCGAGGAAATTTCCGAGGTGGACAGCAAGCTGGTGCGACTGGCGAAAGTGCTGCAGGGCAAAGTGATCACGAACGATTTCAACTTGAATAAAGTGTGCGAGCTGCAAGGCGTGTCGGTGTTGAACATCAATGATCTCGCGAATGCGGTCAAGCCGGTCGTTCTGCCGGGCGAAGAAATTCTCGTGCAAGTGATCAAGGACGGCAAGGAGCATGGCCAAGGGGTAGCCTATCTGGATGACGGAACGATGATCGTCGTGGAAGGCGGTCGCGAATATATTGGCGCTACGCTCGAGGTGCTCGTGACCAGCGTGCTGCAGACGTCGGCGGGCCGGATGATTTTTGCAAAGCCGAAACTATTGGAAAAAGCGCAGTAAAACGTTTATGATAAGATAAGCTTCCGTACGGGCTGTGTTGGTCGGAGGGGGCGGAAACGTTTTATCGGCAGGAGTGGACTTCCAATGAGCAATGTCGGCGCAATCGTCGTCGCGGCCGGTACGGGGACCCGCATGGGTACATCGGAAAGCAAACAATATTTGCAGCTGGCAGGCAAGCCGATTCTGATCCACACGCTCGAGCGGTTTCAGGCGATGGACGTTGTGGGCTCAGTGGTTCTGGTCGTTGGAGCGGACGATGTGGCGCGGTGCGAAGCTTATGCGGAGCAGTACGGCTTGACCAAGGTGCATGCGGTGACGAGCGGCGGCTCGGAGCGTCAAGCTTCCGTTTACCGGGGGCTGCAGGCGCTGCCGGCTTTGGTTGAGTGGGTGGCGGTGCACGACGGCGTGAGGCCTTTCATCGGCGAAGCCCGTGTGAGGGCTTGTCTGGAAGAAGCGAAACTTAGCGGGGCGGCCGTCCTGGCTGTACCGGTGAAAGATACGATCAAGGTAGCGGACGCGAACGGAGTGATCCGATCGACGCCGGACCGTCGAAGCTTGTGGGCGATTCAGACCCCGCAAGCTTTTCGTCTTGATTTGCTGCGGGAGGCGCATGAGCAGGCGGTGCGGGACGGCTTCGTCGGGACGGACGACGCCATGCTCGTGGAGCGTCTCGGAGTCGAGGTGCGGATTGCCGAGGGCGCTTATACGAATATCAAAATCACGACGCCGGAGGATTTGCTCTGGGCGGAGACGATAGCAGCTCGTTATGGGGGAGAGGGATTGGCATGATTCGAGTGGGACAAGGGTTTGACGTGCATCAGCTCGTCGAGGGCCGCAAGTGCATCATCGGCGGAGTGGACATTCCATATGAAAAAGGGCTGCTCGGGCATTCCGACGCGGACGTGCTGCTGCATGCGATCAGCGACGCCATTCTGGGTGCGCTGGGGTTAGGCGATATCGGCAAACATTTTCCCGATACGGATGCGGCGTTCAAGGATGCCGACAGCCTGAAGCTGCTGGAGCGGGTGTGGGAGCTGGTGCGGGAGCGGGGCTACAAGCTTGGCAACATCGATTCGACGATTATCGCGCAGCGACCGAAGATGGCGCCGTACATTCCGCAGATGGCGGCGATTATCGCCAAGGCGCTAGGCGCCGAGGTGGAGCAGGTGAACGTGAAGGCGACGACGACGGAGCAGCTCGGGTTCACCGGACGCGGAGAAGGAATTGCCGCGCAGTCGGTTGTCTGTTTGGTTCGCGATGTGCTATGATAGCAACTAATATTTTCTTGGAAGCGTGAGAGGGGTAAGAGCATGACCAGAGCCGTACGCGTCCGCTATGCGCCCAGTCCGACGGGACATCTGCACATAGGCGGAGCCAGAACCGCACTTTTCAATTATCTTATGGCCCGCAAGAGCGGGGGCCAGTTTATTATCCGCTTCGAGGACACGGACCAATCCCGCCATGTGGAGAAAGCGATCGACAATCAACTGGACGGATTGAAGTGGCTGGGTGTGGATTGGGACGAAAGCGTCGACATCGGCGGTCCTTATGCGCCTTATCGCCAGATGGAGCGGCTTGGGTTGTACCAGCCATTCGTAGATCGATTGCTGGCCGACGGCAATGCTTATCCGTGCTACTGCTCGGAGGACGATCTGGAGCAGGAGCGGGCCAAGCAGGAAGCGGCCGGCGAGATGCCGCGCTATTCGGGGCGATGCCGCCATCTGACGGCGGAGGAGCGGGCGAAGTTCGAGGCGGAAGGCCGCAAACCGTCCACTCGATTCAAGGTGCCGGCCGGTGCGATGATCCGGTTCACGGATCGCGTTCGCGAGGAAGTCGAGTTCGAATCGGATGGAATCGGCGATTTTATTATCGCGAGACCGGACGGAGTGCCGACTTATAACTTTGCGGTCATCTTGGACGATCATTTAATGGATATCTCGTTGGTTATTCGAGGCGAAGAGCACCTGTCCAACACACCGCGCCAAATATTGCTTTATCAAGCGCTGGGGCTGACGCCGCCGGAGTTCGCGCATCTGTCGATCATCCTCAATCAGGATCGGAAGAAGATGAGCAAACGCGACGAGTCGATCATTCAGTTCATCCAGCAGTACGAGGAGCTCGGATATTTGCCGGAGGCGGTGCTGAACTTCATCGCGCTGCTGGGTTGGTCGCCGGGCGGCGAAGAGGAGATTTTCACGAAGGAAGCGATCATCGAGCAATTCGATCTGTCCCGCGTCTCCAAGAGCCCGGCGGTCTTCGACACCGACAAGCTCAAGTGGATGAACAACCACTACGTAAAGAAAGCCGATCTAGGTCGGATAACGGCTTTGGCGGTTCCTCATCTGCAGCGGGCAGGGAGAGTGCCTGCGGAGCTCGATGCAGCCGCTCAGGGGTGGGTGACTTCGCTCGTCGGACTGTACCAGGAGCAGATGAACTGCGCATCCGAGATCGTCGAGCTGTCCGAGATGTTCTTCACCGAGACGGTCGTCTTTGACGAAGAAGCCGAAGCGGTGCTGCGCGAAGAGACCGTACCGACGGTGCTTAGCGCTTTCTTGAAGCTGGTAGGGCCTCTGAGCGATGCGGAGCTAAGCGTCGAGACGATTCAGCAGTCGCTGAAGCAGGTGCAGAAGGACACGGGAGCCAAAGGCAAGGCGCTGTTCATGCCGATCCGCGTCGCGCTGACCGGTCAGACGCACGGGCGGGACTTGAATCAGACGATCCATCTGCTCGGCAAAACAAAAATAGTCGACCGTCTCAACCGCTTGTTGTCATAGTCGATGGCGATGCGGTATACTATACAGTAATTTAAGTATGTCGTCGTCGGACGGCGTACGAGCGCCAATAGCACGGATCAGGAGAGTACGTAGCCGTCGGGATTCGCAGAGAGGATAACCGCTCATTCCTTACAGGAGGGTGGCTGTGAGTTGTCCATTCCCGCTGCCTCGGAAATGCGCCTGGGAGCTGCAACGCTGACCCCCTTTCATCTGGAAGGACTTAGGCGCTGCCGGGTTGTCCCCGTTACCAGCCGAGAGGGGAAAGACCCCGATTCGCTCACAGCAGTTGCAGGACAGTCCGTGGAGACTGTGCCGGCGGGAGCCGATCGGACTTTCAAGCAGAGTGGGACCGCGATCAGACGTCTCTGCAGCTTAGGCTGCAGGGGCGTTTTTGTTGTATAGAAACAGGGGTTCAAGAGGGGGAGCAGCATGCTGCAACGGATGAAATCGGATATCGGGGCCGTCTTTGACAACGACCCCGCCGCCAGAAGCTTATTCGAGGTTATCTTTACGTATTCCGGGCTGCACGCCATATGGGCGCACCGAATCTCGCACCGTTTCTACCGGCGGCGCTGGTTCACGGTGGCCCGCATGATCTCGCAGATCAGCCGGTTCTTCACCGGCATTGAGATCCATCCCGGAGCGAGGATCGGCAACCGTCTGTTTATCGACCACGGGATGGGCGTCGTTATCGGGGAGACCTGCGAGATCGGCGACGATGTCGTGCTGTATCAGGGCGTTACGCTTGGCGGCACCGGCAAGGAGAAAGGCAAACGCCATCCGACGATCGGCAGCAATGTGGTCATTTCTTCGGGGGCCAAAGTATTAGGTTCGTTCACGGTGGGCGATAATTCGAAAATAGGGGCCAACGCGATCGTGCTGCAGGAAGTCCCGCCCAACAGCACGGTGGTCGGCTTCAAGGCGCGTGTCGTGAAACGGGACGGCATCAGCGTGAATCGGCTCGACCACGACAAGCTGCCGGATCCGCTGATCGACGTCTTCCAGCAGATGGAGAAGCAGATCGCCGAGCTGACCGCACAGGTGGAAGGGCTGCAAGATCAGCTGCGCGAGCAACAACAACAGGCGCAACTGCAAGAACGGCGCGGGGAGCGCCAGTTGGTGGATGGGGGCAGAAGGAATGAGTAGTTTGAAGCTGTACAATACGCTTACGAGAACCAAGGAGACGTTCGAGCCGATTCAGCCCGGCAAGGTGAACATGTATGTGTGCGGGCCGACGGTATACGACTATATTCATATCGGCAACGCCCGCCCGGTCATTTTCTTCGACGTCGTTCGCCGCTACCTGGGCTGGTCCGGGTACGAAGTGAACTATGTCGTCAATTTCACGGACGTCGACGACAAGCTGATCCGCAAGTCGGAGCAGACGGGGCTGACGGTGCCGGAGATTGCGGAGAAGTTCATCGCCGCCTACTACGAGGATATCGAGTCGCTTGGTATCAAACGTGCTACGACCCATCCGCGGGTAACGGAGAACATCCCTGAGATTATCGCGCTTATCGAGGAGCTGGTCGGCGGCGGCTATGCGTACGAGAGCGGCGGCGACGTTTACTTCCGGACGTCCAAGTTTGCGGAATACGGCAAGCTGTCGCATCAGAATCTGGAGGAGCTGCAATTCGGCATCCGCGTCGAGGTCGACGAGCGCAAGGAGAATCCGCAAGACTTCGTGCTCTGGAAGGCGGCGAAGCCGGGCGAGATTCACTGGTCGAGCCCTTGGGGCGAAGGCCGTCCGGGCTGGCATATCGAATGCTCGGCGATGGCGCGCAAGTATCTGGGCGAGACGCTGGACATTCACGGCGGCGGCCAGGACCTTCAGTTCCCGCATCACGAATGCGAGGTGGCGCAGTCCGAATGCGCGACCGGCAAGCCGCTGGCCAAGTATTGGATGCACAACGGCTACATTCACATCAACGATCAGAAGATGTCGAAGTCGCTTGGCAACGGCATCAATGTGAAGGAGCTGGTCAAGCAGATCAAGCCGCAAACGGTTCGTTTCTTCATGCTGTCGACGCACTATCGCAATCCGCTCAACTTCACGGATGAAGGGATCGAGCAGGCGGCGAACAGCCTGGATCGCCTTAATAACTGCGTGGCGAACTTGAAGCATCGATTGGGCGGCCTTGAAGTGGGAGAGGGAGCCGTTGGCGAAGATCCGGACAACGCCGTAGCGGGTACGGTGGCGTCGATTCGTCAATTTTTCCAGGATAAAATGAACGACGACTTCAATACGCCGGATGCGATCACCGCCATGTTCGAGCTGACCAGTACCGCCAACCAATACTTGGCCCGCCAAGAGTCCACGGCTGCGACCGTGCAACTGCTGCTGGCCGCGTTCTCCGAGCTGGATGGAATCCTGGGCGTACTAACGGCGGAATCGGAAGACGGGCTGCTGGATGCCGACATTGAGCGCCTGATCGTGGAACGGACTGAAGCGCGCAAGAGTAAAAACTGGGCGCGGGCCGACGAGATCCGGGACCTGCTGACCGCCCAGGGTATCTTCCTGGAGGATACGCCGCAGGGGATCCGCTGGCGGCGCAAATGAACGGGGATCGATCGCTAGTGAAGAATACCTTATTTGCTTTTCCCCCGTCCAAGCCGGTGCAGCAGCTCAGCCCGCTTGTGCTGGCTTATATGGGGGACGCTGTCTATGAATCTTATGTGAGACAGTATGTTATCTCCCAGCCGAATCACCGGCCGCATCACCTGCACCGGGAGTCGGTCAAATACGTGTCGAACAAGGCGCAGGCCAGGGCGCTCGAAGCTTGGATGCCGCTGCTGACCGAGGAAGAGACGGATGTCGTCAAGCGGGGGCGCAACGCCAAGTCCGGCTCCGTGCCGAGAAACGCGGATGTGCTCGAGTACCGCCACAGCACGGCGTTCGAATGCCTCATAGGCTTCCTCTATTACAAAGAGGAGCATGCAAGGCTGCGGCAACTGATGGATCTGGCGCTCGACACCATCTCGGAATCGAAATAGAAGGAGCGTATAAACGATGGAAGAAGAATATATTGCCGGCCGGCACTCCGTGCAGGAGGCGTTGCGTTCGGGACGGACGATTCACAAGCTGTACGTGGCCGAGCAAGCGCAGAAGCAGCAGCTCTCGCCGATTCTTGCGGAAGCCAAGAAACAAGGCGTCGTGGTGCAGGTTGCCGACAAGCGCAAGCTGGACCAGCTGGCGCAGAATATCCCGCACCAAGGCGTCGTCGCGCAAGTGACCGCTTACGAATACATGGAGCTGGAGGTCTTGATCGCCCGCGCGCAAGAGAGCGGCACCCCGCCGTTCCTGCTCATCCTGGACGAGATCGAGGACCCGCATAACCTGGGGTCCATTCTCCGCACCGCGGATTGCGCGGGTGTCCACGGGGTGATCATTCCGAAGCGCCGCTCGGTTGGCCTGACGGCGACGGTATCCAAGACTTCCGCCGGCGCAATCGAGTACGTGCCGGTGGCGCGCGTCACGAACATCGCCCAGACGATCGAGCAGTTGAAGGAAGCCGGCATTTGGGTGGCCGGCACCGATGTTGACGGCCAGCAGAGTGTATATCAGGCCGACTTCCGCATGCCGCTCGCGATCGTGATCGGCAATGAAGGCAAAGGCATCGGGCGGCTGATCAAGGAGAAATGCGATTTCCTCGTCACCTTGCCGATGTACGGCCAGATCAACTCGCTGAACGCCTCTGTCGCCGCCTCCGTCCTCATGTACGAAGTCGTGCGCCAGCGCTCGCATCCGGTTTCCTGAGAAGGCGGGGCGCCTTGGGATGAAGCAGATTCTGATCGTGGACGGGTACAACATCATCGGCGCCTGGCCCGAGCTGCAGAAGCTGAAGGACATCGGACTCGAGGAGGCGCGGGACAAACTGATCGGCATGCTCGCGAATTACCAATCCTACTCGGGCCGGCGCGTTATCGTCGTCTTCGATGCGTATCAGGTGCCCGGCATCGGAGGGAAATACATGCAGCACCAGCTTGAAATTCACTTCACGAAGGAAAAAGAAACGGCCGACACGGTCATCGAGCGATTCGTGGGCGAGCTGAGCAGCCGCCGGACGCAAGTATATGTCGCCACCTCGGATTTCGTGGAGCAGAGCGTTACGTTCGGCCAAGGCGCGCTGCGGCTTCCGGCTCGCGAGCTGCTGCACGGCGTGCGGCAGTCGGAGAAGGAGATGCGGCTCCGGATGGAGGAGCAGGCTTCCGGTCGCATCCGCAACAGCTTCGACAGCAAGCTAAGCGGCGAGCAGAGAAATCTGCTCGAAAGATGGCGCCGCGGCGACGGTCCCCGTTGACGGTTTTCGATTCCTTCATGTATACTTAGGCTATTCTTTGTCAAGCTAAATGGATGCGCTTTAGCGGCAAGCAGGCCGGAGGGATTGCGGTGAGTATAGACCTCAAAGAGTTGAGAATGCGCGACTTCGACAACAAGATGGATGAAGAAATCGTCGAATCGGTCCGCGACGGCAGCAGCGAGGCGTTGGAATACCTGATCAACAAGTACAAAAATTTCGTGCGGGCCAAGGCGCGTTCGTACTTCCTCATCGGTGCCGACCGCGAAGACATTGTGCAGGAAGGCATGATCGGGCTTTATAAATCCATTCGCGACTTCAAGGAGGACAAGCTGTCCACCTTCAAGGCGTTCGCCGAACTGTGCATTACCCGCCAGATTATTACCGCGATCAAGACCGCTACCCGACAGAAGCACATCCCGCTCAATTCTTACGTTTCCCTGGACAAGCCCATTTACGATGAAGATTCGGATCGAACGCTGCTCGACGTGATTTGCGGCTCCCGCATGACAGACCCCGAGGAATTGATCATCAACCAAGAAGAGTTCAGCGGCCTCGAGGACAAGATGGGCGAGATTCTCAGCGACTTGGAGCGCAAGGTGCTAATGCTCTATCTGGACGGACGATCCTATCAGGAGATCGCAGTAGATTTGGACCGCCACGTGAAATCGATCGATAATGCGCTGCAGCGCGTGAAGCGCAAGCTGGAGAGGTATTTGGAAATTCGAGACGTATAGGAGCGCTCCTTCTTCTAGTTGGATCGGAAGAATGAGGGCTCCTTTCATTTTGGGAGATTGCTGGTAACGTACGGCACGTTTATCCGCTTTCAATGCTGGCTACACTAGATGCAGGTCAGCAAGCGAAACAGTCGGAACGGATAGAGCGGGCGACGGGGAACTCTCTCGTTGATTGACACGCCAGATAGACTGTGATAAAGTAGTTCAGGTAGCCCTACGCTTTCGGGGGTTTTTGGTGTTCCCGAATTTGGGACTCGGGCTCCAGTTTTTGGAGGTGTAGACGTGGCCTATTTAGCAAGAGTCAAACAAGGATTCGGTTCCATGTTCTCTTTCTTTACCGACAGCTGGTCGGAGTTGAAGAAGGTCAAATGGCCGACTCGCAAAGAACTGATTACTTACACGATCGTCGTGATCGTGACCGTCACGTTCGTTACCCTTTACTTTTGGGGAATCGACTACTTACTGACCATTTTGTTACGCTTTTTCAATGAATAGGGAACTTAGGTGACAGTGATGGAAAAACGTTGGTACGTCGTACATACCTATTCCGGGTATGAGAACAAAGTAAAAGCCAATCTCGAGAAACGCGTCGAGTCGATGAACATGACCGACAAGATCTTCCGCGTCCTCGTGCCGATGGAAGAAGAGATTGTGAACAAGGACGGCAAGCGCAAGACCGTGATGCGCAAGGTGTATCCGGGCTATGTGCTCGTTGAGATGATTCAAACCGACGACTCTTGGTATGTCGTGCGCAATACGCCGGGCGTGACCGGCTTTGTAGGCTCGACGGGCTCAGGCTCGAAACCTACCGCGCTGCTTCCGGAGGAAGTCGACAACATTCTCAAGCATATGGGAATGGAAGAACCGAAGCCGAAGATCGACTTTAACCTGAAAGAAACGGTGCGCGTGAAGGTAGGTCCGTTTGCCAACTTCGTCGGTACGGTGGAAGATATCTTGATGGACAAGGCGAAGCTGAAGGTTCATGTGAACATGTTCGGCCGAGAAACCCCGCTGGAGTTGGAATACACTCAAGTGGAGAAAATATAATTGCTTTTTCGTTCGCGGATCGGCAACTTACCCTAGGTTTCTAAGCGGCCTTATTCAGTGCAGAATAGGGCTCGCGCAAGTGGGAGGGAAACATCCCGTCTTACCACATTATGTGCAAGGAGGTGTGTCACATGGCAAAAAAGGTTATTAAAATGGTGAAGCTGCAAGTTGCCGCAGGCAAAGCGAATCCGGCTCCTCCGATTGGTCCGGCTCTGGGTCAAGCAGGGGTTAACATTATGGCTTTCTGTAAGGAGTTCAATGCGCGTACAGCCGATCAAGCCGGTCTCATCATCCCGGTCGTGATCACCGTGTTCGAGGACCGTTCGTTCACTTTCGAGACGAAGACGCCTCCAGCCGCTGTATTGCTGCGTGTCGCTGCTAGCGTACCTAAAGGCTCCGGCGAACCGAACAAGAAGAAAGTCGCTACGCTTAAGCGTGCCAAGGTACGCGAGATCGCCGAGCAAAAAATGCCTGACCTTAATGCTGCATCTGTCGAAGCTGCAATGCGTATGGTGGAAGGTACGGCCCGCAGCATGGGCATCGTGATCGAAGACTAATCGGATTCGACACAGGCAAGGCCGCGGCCTCGAGCGCCGCACAGTGGGAGGATATTCCGCTAATACCACAAAGGAGGATGGAACATGGCAAAGCACGGAAAGAAATGGCAAGAAGTAGCCAAGCTGGTTAGCGCAGAAACATTCTACGAGCCGGCCGATGCTATGGAGCTCGTGAAGAAGACAGCTCCTGCTAAGTTTGACGAAACCGTGGAAGTCGCTGTTCGCTTGGGTGTTGACCCAAGAAAACAAGACCAAGCCGTTCGCGGTGTGGTCGTGCTTCCAAACGGAACAGGGAAGAGCAAGCGCGTCCTCGTATTCGCAAAAGGCGACAAGGCAAAAGAAGCCGAAGCTGCCGGCGCGGACTATGTTGGCGATACAGACATGATCAACAAAATCCAACAAGGTTGGTTTGATTTTGACGTCTGCGTAGCTACTCCGGACATGATGAGCGAAGTAGGTAAATTGGGTCGTCTGCTCGGGGGTAAAGGTTTGATGCCGAACCCGAAAGCAGGCACTGTGACTTTCGACGTGACGAAGGCCGTGAATGAAATCAAAGCCGGTAAGATCGAATTCCGTCTGGACAAAGCCGGACAAATTCATGCTCCGATCGGTAAAGTTTCCTTCGACGCCGAGAAGCTGGGCGAGAACTTCAAAGCGCTGGTCGATGCTCTGAACCGAGCCAAGCCTGCTGCAGCGAAGGGCGTATATCTGCGCAACATCGCCGTCTCCTCGACCATGGGTCCGAGCGTGAAGGTCAATCTGCAATCCTTCCGGTAATTGGCTTTGCTTTTCGGGTACGCCCGTGCTAAGCTAGGGAAGGTTAACAAACGAATATGCGAACCGTAGACAGTAGGTGCCGACCGGCTTAATTTCCTACCGAGGTGTTGTGATACATGTAACGTGATCATGCCTCCGTCTGTCTATGACGGAGGTTTTTTTCATCAAGTGCGGATCAACATCCGATCGACGGGTGCAACCACAATGCTTTTGAAGTGGATCTTAGGAGGTGTGAACATGGCAAACGCGAAAGTACTGCAAGAGAAACAAGAAGCCGTCGAAGTAGTAACAGCGAAGCTTCGCGAGCACAGCTGCACGATCGTTGCGGATTACCGCGGCCTGAACGTGGCTCAAGTGACCGACTTGCGGAAGAGGCTCCGTGATGCGGGCGTTGAGCTCCATGTCATCAAGAACACGATCGCTCGTCGGGCGACCGCTGTTGCTGAATTGACGGAGCTGGATACCGCTTTGACCGGACCGACTGCAATTGCATTCAGCAAGGACATCGTGGCCGGCGCGAAGATCATCGCCGAATTCGCCAAGAAGAACGACAAGCTGCAAGTGAAGGCTGGCGTTGTCGAAGGTAAAGTCGTCGACGCTTCCCAAATTAAAGCATTGGCTGAACTGCCGTCCCGCGATGGCATGCTGTCGATGTTGCTCAGCGTGCTCCAAGCGCCTATCCGCAACTTCGCTCTTGCAGTTAAGGCTGTGGCAGAGAAGCAAGAAGGCGGCGCGCAAGCGTAATTTCGTTTTACAGAAGCAAGACTTTTACTCGGCATAGACCGAACCACAATACTATTCCTAAATGGAGGGTTATCAAATGAGCACAGCGCAAATTCTTGAAGCGATCAAAGGTATGACAATCTTGGAACTGAACGACCTCGTAAAAGCAATCGAGGAAGAGTTCGGCGTAACGGCAGCAGCTCCTGTAGCTGTAGTAGCTGGCGGCGCAGTAGCAGAAGTAGAAGAGCAAACCGAATTCGACGTAATCTTGACTAGCGCAGGCGCTTCCAAGATCAACGTGATCAAGGTTGTCCGCGAAGTTACGGGTCTGGGTCTGAAAGAAGCTAAGGATCTGGTTGACGGTGCACCTAAGCCAATCAAAGAGCGCATATCCAAAGAAGACGCAGCTGCTCTGAAAGCGAAGCTGGAAGATGCAGGCGCAGGAGTAGAAGTGAAGTAATCTCGTTTCTTGCGAATCGAGTGCAACGTAACTGACGAATCCCCTTTTGAGACCGAACTGGTTTCAGAAGGGGGTTTGTTCATATCCAGCTGTTAGGAGTAGTGAAGAAGGAGCGATGCGCGATGGCCGACCATTACTACTCGGCGAAGCCTGCAGTGGCAAGTGACCGGGGGAGGATGGAGGAAGAGCTGAGGGGCAAGCGGTTTGCATTTGAGACGGATGCAGGTGTGTTCTCAAAGCGAGGGCTCGATTTCGGCAGCCGATTATTAATCGAGACGATGCAGATCGAAGCGGCTGACCGGGTGCTGGACGTAGGTTGCGGCTATGGGCCGATCGGGTTGACGGCAGCCTGGCTGGCGAAGCATGGGTCCGCGGTGCTGGTGGACATCAACGAGCGGGCTGTGCAGCTGGCGGAGCTGAACCGGAAGGCGAATCGGATCGAGAATGCGGAGGTTCTGCAGAGCGACACGTTTTCGGCGTTGGCGGGACGGACGTTTACGAAAATTTTATCGAACCCTCCGATTCGGGCGGGCAAGCAAGTGGTGCACGGCATCTTCGAGCAAGCGCGAGCGCATCTGGTGCCGGGCGGCGAGTTGTGGATCGTCATCCAGAAAAAACAGGGGGCTCCATCGGCTTGGGACAAGCTCGAGACGTTGTTCGATCGAGTGGAGGAAGTGGATAAGGACAAGGGCTATAAAATATTCAAAGCTATTCGGTAGGGAGTGGATTCCTATGAAAATGGTTTTGAAAATCATTTGACTACACTTTCTGGTTGTGGTATCATTATAAAATGTCAGTATTAAGATAGGCTATTTGTCTTTAATTCACTAAAATGTCAAGACATTTTTTTACGGCCGTTTGTGCATAAAATTTTGCACGATGACGTATAATGTTTACATTTTGGGAAAATCTACATGGTATGAACACTGGCAAGCTCTGCCATGTTGAGAGAATACTTCTCGATTGAAAAAGGTCTCACTGCAACGCCGTACGGCGATCAACCGAGGCTTTTCTTCTTTTTGTTTCAAGGATTTTCGAGTCAATGTGAGGGGTGAATGAAAGTTGGCGGGTCATACTGTTCAATACGGTCGGCGCAATCGCCGAACTTATGCGCGTATTAATGAGGTGCTGGAAGTACCGAACCTGATTGAGATCCAACAGAAGTCCTACCAATGGTTCTTGGACGAAGGGTTGCGCGAGATGTTCCAGGATATCTCTCCGATCCAGGATTTCACAGGTAATTTGGTGCTGGAGTTCATCGACTACAGCCTGGGCGAGCCCAAGTATTCGGTCGATGAGTCCAAGGAACGCGACGTGACTTATGCGGCCCCATTAAGAGTCAAAGTTCGTTTGATCAATAAAGAGACGGGCGAAGTGAAAGAGCAGGAAGTGTTTATGGGTGATTTCCCGCTTATGACGGATACTGGTACCTTTATTATCAACGGTGCGGAACGTGTTATCGTCAGTCAGCTGGTTCGTTCCCCTAGCGTTTATTTTAGCACAAAAGTCGACAAGAACGGCAAGAAAAGTTATACGGCCACTGTGATCCCGAACCGTGGGGCGTGGCTGGAGCTGGAGACCGATGCGAAGGACATTATTTATGTCCGGATCGACCGCACCCGGAAGATCCCGGTCACTGTTTTGCTGCGTGCGCTTGGATTCGGAACGGATGCCGAGATTATAGACTTGCTTGGCGATGATGAATATATCCGCAATACGCTAGATAAGGACAACACCGACTCAACCGAGAAGGCGCTGATTGAGATCTACGAGCGTCTGCGTCCGGGCGAGCCGCCTACGCTGGACAACGCCAAAAGCTTGCTGATCGCCCGGTTCTTCGATCCGAAGCGCTATGACTTGGCGAATGTCGGCCGTTACAAGATTAATAAGAAGCTTCATATCAAGAATCGTCTGTTCAACCAGCGCCTGGCCGAGACGCTTGCGAACGCGGCGACTGGAGAAATATTGGCCGAGGTTGGCCAAATGATCGACCGTCGTATTCTTGACGAACTGCTGCCGCATCTTGAAGAGAACGTAGGCCTCGCCGAATATGGCGTGAGCAACGGAGTGCTGGATGCGGACCGCATACCGCTTCAAGCGATTCGCGTTTACTCGCCGATTGAAGAAGGAAAAGTCGTGAAGGTGATTTCGAACGGATCGATCGATAAGTCCGTGAAGAATATTACATCGGCTGATATTATCTCGTCTATCAACTATTTCATCAATCTGCTGCACGGGATCGGCAGTACCGACGACATCGATCACCTGGGTAACCGGAGATTGCGTTCTGTCGGGGAATTGCTGCAGAACCAGTTCCGAATCGGCCTGTCCCGGATGGAGCGCGTCGTACGCGAACGAATGTCGATTCAAGATGCCAATGTGATTACGCCGCAAGCGCTGATTAACATTCGTCCGGTTATCGCATCGATCAAAGAGTTTTTCGGCAGCTCCCAGCTGTCGCAGTTCATGGACCAGACGAACCCGCTTGCCGAATTGACGCACAAGCGCCGTCTGTCCGCTCTCGGTCCGGGCGGTTTGACGCGCGAGCGCGCAGGCTTCGAAGTCCGCGACGTGCATCACTCCCACTATGGTCGGATGTGTCCGATTGAGACCCCGGAGGGTCCGAACATCGGGTTGATTAACTCGTTGTCGAGCTTTGCCCGGATCAATGAATATGGTTTTATCGAAGCGCCTTATCGATGGGTTGATCCGAAGACCGGCATCGTAACCGAGCAGATCGCTTATCTGACTGCCGATGAAGAGGACAATTATGTTATCGCGCAAGCGAACGCCAGGCTCTCCGATATCGGTACACTCGCCGACGAGGCCGCTATTGTTCGCTTCAAGGACGACAACCTGATTATGCCTCGTGAACGCGTCGACTATATGGACGTCTCTCCGAAGCAAGTTGTTTCCGTCGCGACCGCGTTGATTCCGTTCCTCGAGAACGATGACTCCAACCGCGCGCTCATGGGTTCGAACATGCAGCGCCAAGCGGTACCGTTGCTCATTCCGAAGTCTCCGCTCGTAGGTACGGGAATGGAGCATAAGAGTGCCAAGGACTCGGGTGTCTGTGTCGTAAGCAAACATCACGGCGTAATTGAGCGCGTGTCCGCTAATGAAATATGGTTGCGCCGCCAAGAGCTGGTCGACGGCAAGATGGTCAAGGGCGACCTGATCAAGCACAAGCTGCACAAGTTCATCCGTTCTAACCAAGGCACTTGCATCAACCAGCGTCCTCTCGTCAAGTACGGCGAAGCGGTGAAGCCTGGCGATATTCTCGCCGACGGCCCGTCCACCGAGCAAGGCGAGTTGGCGCTCGGCCGCAACGTTGTCGTCGCTTTCATGACATGGGAAGGATACAACTACGAGGATGCGATTCTCCTAAGCGAGAGATTGGTAAAAGAAGACGTATATACGTCTATTCATATTGAAGAGTACGAATCCGAGGCCCGCGATACGAAGCTGGGACCTGAAGAGATCACTCGCGATATCCCGAACGTCGGCGAGGATGCGCTGCGCAATCTTGATGAGCGCGGTATCATTCGCGTCGGTGCGGAGATCGGAGCCGGCGACATTCTTGTCGGCAAGGTTACGCCGAAGGGCGTAACGGAGTTGACCGCGGAAGAGCGTCTCTTGCATGCGATCTTCGGAGAGAAGGCTCGCGAAGTGCGCGATACCTCGCTACGTGTACCGCATGGTACCGACGGGATTGTCGTCGATGTGAAGGTGTTCACTCGCGAGAACGGCGACGAGCTGCCGCCGGGCGTGAACCAGCTCGTTCGCGTGTACATTGCGCAGAAGCGTAAGATTTCTGAAGGCGACAAGATGGCCGGCCGACACGGGAACAAAGGGGTTATCGCCCGCATCCTGCCAGAAGAAGATATGCCGTTCTTGCCGGACGGCACACCGGTCGAAGTCGTTTTGAACCCGCTAGGGGTACCGTCCCGGATGAACATCGGTCAGGTGCTCGAGGTTCACTTGGGCATGGCTGCCAAGCTGCTCGGCATTCATACCGCTAGCCCGGTATTCGACGGTGCGCGGGAGAACGACGTATTCGACACGATGGAAGAAGCCGGGATGCAACGTAACGGCAAGACGATTCTGTACGATGGACGTTCCGGTGAGCCGTTTGAACGTGAAGTGACGGTCGGCGTCATGTACATGATCAAGCTGGCGCACATGGTTGACGACAAAATCCACGCTCGTTCCACAGGTCCTTACTCGCTCGTTACGCAGCAACCGCTGGGTGGTAAAGCTCAGTTCGGCGGTCAGCGCTTCGGAGAGATGGAGGTTTGGGCGCTTGAAGCGTATGGCGCAGCTTATACGCTCCAAGAGATACTCACGGTCAAGTCCGATGACGTCGTCGGTCGGGTGAAAACCTACGAGTCGATCGTGAAGGGCGAGAACGTACCGGAGCCGGGCGTTCCGGAGTCGTTTAAGGTTTTGATCAAGGAACTCCAAAGCTTGGGCATGGACGTGAAGATTTTGTCCGGAGACCAGCGGGAAATCGAAATGAAGGAACTGGACGACGAGGACGATGTCTCTGGGGACAAGTTGAATCTCAATCTGGAAGGCTCCGAGGCTGGCGCCGAGTAATCGTCGTCCGTCTCGTCGCCTCCGTCGCACGATAGATTTGCTACAGTAATCTGGAGGAGGGTTGCTCCTTGTTGGACGTAAACAATTTCGAGTACATGAAGATCGGCCTCGCTTCGCCTGACAAAATCCGTTCGTGGTCCCGCGGGGAAGTTAAGAAACCGGAAACGATCAACTACCGGACATTGAAGCCGGAAAAGGAAGGTCTGTTCTGCGAGAAAATTTTCGGCCCTACGAAGGACTGGGAGTGCCATTGCGGCAAGTACAAACGGGTTCGTTACAAAGGCGTAGTCTGCGACCGATGCGGAGTGGAAGTAACCCGCGCCAAAGTACGTCGTGAACGGATGGGCCATATTGAGCTGGCGGCTCCGGTTTCGCATATTTGGTATTTCAAGGGCATTCCGAGCCGGATGGGCTTGGCGCTCGATATGTCTCCGCGTTCGCTTGAGGAGATCATCTATTTCGCTTCGTACGTTGTAACCGATCCAGGCGACACGCCGCTGGAGAAAAAGCAATTGCTGTCGGAGAAAGAATACCGCAGCTATCGCGAGAAGTACGGCTATGCGTTCCAAGCCGGCATGGGTGCCGAGGCCGTCAAGAAGCTGCTGCAAGACATCGATATTGACCGGGAAGTCGACACGCTGAAGGAAGAGCTTCGTACGGCTCAAGGCCAACGCCGCAACCGCGCGATCAAACGTCTAGAAGTGATGGAGGCGTTCCGTCATTCCGGCAACGAGCCGGAGTGGATGGTGCTCGACGTATTGCCGGTTATTCCGCCGGAGCTTCGTCCGATGGTTCAGTTGGACGGCGGCCGCTTCGCGACCTCCGACCTGAATGACCTGTACCGCCGCGTAATCAACCGGAACAACCGTCTGAAGCGTCTGCTTGACCTGGGCGCACCGGACATCATCGTACAGAACGAGAAACGGATGCTGCAGGAAGCCGTCGACGCTTTGATCGACAACGGCCGTCGCGGCCGTCCGGTAACCGGTCCGGGCAATCGCCCGCTCAAGTCTCTCAGTCATATGCTCAAGGGGAAACAAGGCCGCTTCCGTCAGAACTTGCTCGGGAAGCGCGTCGACTATTCCGGCCGTTCGGTAATTGTCGTAGGGCCTAGCCTGAAGATGTACCAATGCGGTCTGCCGAAGGAAATGGCGTTGGAATTGTTCAAGCCTTTCGTGATGAAAGAGCTTGTGAATAAAGGCTTGGCCCACAACATTAAGAGCGCGAAGCGCAAGGTAGAACGCGTTAGCCCGGAAGTGTGGGACGTCCTGGAAGAAGTGATCAAGGAGCATCCGGTTCTATTGAACCGTGCCCCTACGCTTCACCGTCTCGGCATCCAGGCGTTTGAGCCGATTCTGGTCGAAGGCCGCGCGATCAAGCTGCATCCGCTTGTCTGTACGGCGTACAACGCCGACTTCGACGGCGACCAGATGGCCGTGCACGTGCCGTTGTCTGCGGAAGCGCAAGCGGAAGCCCGCATCCTGATGCTGGCGTCCGGCAACATCTTGAACCCGAAGGACGGCAAGCCTGTCGTAACGCCGTCTCAGGACATGGTACTGGGCAGCTTCTATTTGACTATGGAGAACCTCGAGGCTGTTGGGACAGGATCGCTGTTCCGCAACGTACATGAGGCCGTTTCCGCCTACCATCGCGGAATCGCGTCGCTGCATGCGAAGGTAGCGATCCCGGCGCGCGCCTTGAACAAAACCAGCTTTACACCGGAGCAGCAAAATTCTCTGCTCGTTACAACCGTAGGGAAAATCATCTTCAACGATATTTTCCCGGCCGACTTCCCATTCATCAATGAAGCGACGAAGGCGAATCTGTTCCAAGGGATCTCCGACGAATACTTCATGCTGGAGAAGGGCGGCGACATACAGCAATTCATCCGCAATGCGCCTTCGCGCGGCGCGGTAGGCAAGGAATACCTCGGTACGATCATAGGCGAATGCTTCCGTCGCTACCATACGACGCGCACCTCGGTGATCCTCGACAATATCAAGCAGAACGGCTTCACTTACTCCACTCGCGCCGGGATTACCGTTGCCGTGGCGGACGTTATCGTTCCTAGGGAGAAGGACGTCATTCTGAAGGAGTCCGAGGACAAGGTCAGAACCGTTACTAATCAATACCGTCGGGGTCTTATTACGGATGAGGAGCGCTATGACCGCGTTATCAGCATCTGGGGCAAGGCCAAGGACGAGATTACGGATATCTTGATGAAGTCCCTCGACAAGTTCAACTCGATCAACATGATGGTGGAGTCGAAGGCGCGGGGTAACAAATCGCAAATTACGCAGCTCGGCGGCATGCGGGGTCTGATGGCCAACCCATCCGGCCGAATTATCGAGCTCCCGATCAAGTCGAACTTCCGCGAAGGGCTGACGGTCTTGGAGTACTTCATCTCCACGCACGGCGCGCGGAAAGGTCTCGCCGATACGGCTCTTCGGACAGCCGACTCGGGTTACTTGACTCGCCGTCTCGTCGACGTGGCGCAGGATGTTATCGTGCGCGACGAAGATTGCGGTACCGACAAGGGCTTCATTGTCACCAAGATCCAAGACGGCAAGGAAGTCATCGAGGATCTGTACGACCGGATCGAAGGGCGCTATGCGCATGAGACTTTGCGTCATCCTAAGACCGGCGAAGTGATCGTCTCACGGAATGAGCTGATTGAATCGAATAAAGCGGACGCGATTATCGCGGCCGGCATCGAGCGCCTGCAGATTCGCTCCGTTCTGAGCTGCCGCACGCGTCATGGCGTGTGCAAGAAGTGCTACGGCCGCAACCTGGCGACGGGCACGCATGTGGAGATTGGCGAAGCGGTCGGCATCATTGCCGCTCAGTCGATCGGCGAGCCGGGAACCCAGCTTACGATGCGTACGTTCCATACCGGGGGCGTAGCCGGAGACGACATTACCCAAGGTTTGCCGCGGATTCAGGAGCTCTTCGAAGCGCGGAATCCGAAAGGGCAAGCGATCATCTCCGAGTTGGACGGCAAGATCAAGGAAATTCGCGAGGCGAAAGACCGTCGGGAAATCGAAGTGATAGGCGAAGCGGAGTCCAAGGTGTATGCCGTTCCTTACGGATCGCGGATCCGCGTGACGGTGAACCAGCAAGTGGAAGCCGGCGACGAGCTGACCGAAGGTTCGATCGACCCGAAAGAAATGCTGCGCATCAAGGGTATCCGCGGCGTGCAGAACTATATTCTTCAGGAAGTTCAGCGCGTTTACCGGAACCAGGGCGTAGAAATCAACGACAAGCACGTCGAGGTCATGATCCGTCAGATGCTTCGCAAAATCCGGATCGTCGACAGCGGCAACACCACGCTTCTACCAGGCGCATTCGTGGATATCCACGAGTACGAAGAGGCGAACAAGGTGGCTTTGTTCTCCGGCAAAGAGCCAGCGGTGGCTAAGCCGGTGCTGCTCGGGATTACGAAGGCGTCGCTCGAGACCGATTCGTTCTTGTCGGCGGCATCCTTCCAGGAGACCACTCGTGTCCTGACCGATGCTGCAATCAAGGGCAAGGTCGACCAGTTGCTCGGTCTGAAGGAGAACGTCATCATCGGGAAGCTCATTCCGGCGGGGACGGGGATGGCGAGGTATCGCAACATTCGCCTAGTGGATCCTAACGAAGAGCCTGCGGTAGAAGAGTCGGAGCTTAAGGAAACGGTAGCAGTGGAGTAGGATCGGATTTACACAAAAACAAAATCTGCCTAGCGATCCTTCCTTGACACCGATTTTTCGAAGTGCTAATATATCAAAGTGTGCCTAAACCTAGTTTTCACTCCTACACTTTGGAGGATATGTTTCATGTCTTATGATAAAGTGAAGCAGGCTGCGAAAATTTCGATCGGCACGAAGCAAACAATGAAGATGGTAGAGCTTGGAAAAGCCTCGGAAGTGTTTGTGGCAAAAGATGCAGATCCCAGAATAACGATGAAAATCGTGAATCTTTGTAAAAAGATGGGCGTCACGGTCACCTACGTAGACTCCATGAAGCTGCTTGGAAAAGCATGCGGGATTGAAGTCGGCGCGGCGGTGGCTGCCGCCGTGAACGAATGATGGAAACTGGTTGTTGTTTCGGGTCGGTCCGGTTTATTGCCGGACGGCTCGAGGCAAGGCCATTTCGTTTGCTCATTTGTGAACCACCTGGATCTGTGGACTTGAAATTCAAGTCCGCGCACGCAAGTTCAAGGAATATGGGAAGGAGGTGGCGACATGCCAACGATTAATCAATTGGTACGTAAAGGCCGTCAAGCGAAAGTAACAAAGTCCAAGTCCCCAGCACTTCAAAGAGGGTTCAATGCTCTGAAGCGCGAGTCGACCGACTTGAGCGCTCCTCAGAAGCGTGGTGTCTGCACTCGTGTAGGGACTATGACTCCGAAGAAACCGAACTCCGCGCTTCGCAAATACGCGCGCGTACGTTTGACGAACCGTGTCGAGGTTACGGCTTACATTCCGGGAATCGGACACAATCTTCAAGAGCACAGCGTCGTGTTGATCCGCGGCGGACGGGTTAAAGACTTGCCAGGGGTACGTTATCATATCGTACGTGGCGCGCTGGATACTTCCGGCGTGAACAACCGCAAGCAAGCTCGTTCCAAGTATGGTACGAAGCGTCCTAAGGCGAAAAAGTAATCATGAGTACCCGATATCGAATGATTTCTACAAGAAAGGGGGATAACTATGCCACGTAAAGGTGCAGTTGCCAAAAGAGATGTATTGCCGGATCCGATTTACAACAGCAAATTGGTTACCCGTCTCATCAACCGAATCATGATCGACGGAAAACGCGGTGTCGCTCAAACGATTCTGTATGATGCGTTCAACTTGATTCAAAGCCGTACAGGGAAAGAGCCGATGGAAGTGTTCGAGACAGCGATCAAGAACATTATGCCGGTGCTTGAAGTTAAAGCTCGTCGTGTGGGTGGTGCGAACTACCAAGTTCCAATCGAAGTGAAGCCAGAACGCCGTACGTCGCTCGGACTTCGTTGGTTGGTGAACTACTCCCGCCTCCGCGGTGAGAAGACCATGGAAGAGCGTTTGGCCGCCGAGATCGTCGACGCGAGCAACAACACAGGCGCGTCCGTGAAGAAGCGTGAAGATACACACAAGATGGCGGAAGCGAACAAAGCGTTTGCCCACTATCGTTGGTAGAATTTTGTTCTTAATGGAAGGAGACGTTCCTTATGCCAAGAGAGTTCTCCTTAAAAGACACGCGCAACATCGGGATTATGGCGCATATTGACGCTGGTAAGACCACCACTACGGAGCGGATCTTGTTCTATACCGGTCGTACCCACAAAATCGGAGAGGTGCATGAAGGCGCCGCTACGATGGACTGGATGGAGCAAGAGCAAGAGCGCGGAATTACGATTACGTCCGCTGCTACCACCTGTCAGTGGAAAGGTCACCGCATCAATATTATCGACACCCCGGGGCACGTTGACTTCACAGTCGAAGTAGAACGTTCCCTGCGCGTACTCGACGGAGCGGTTGGCGTATTCAGCGCGAAGGAAGGCGTTGAACCTCAATCCGAAACCGTCTGGAGACAAGCGGACCGTTACCACGTTCCGCGGATCGCCTATGTTAACAAAATGGACATCATCGGTGCAGACTTCCTGGGCGTTATTGGCCAGATGCGTAGCCGTTTGGGTGCCAACGCGGTAGCGATTCAACTGCCGATCGGCGCTGAGTCCGACTTCAAAGGAATTATCGACCTCGTTGAGCGAGTGGCGTATATGTACAAGGACGACCTCGGCAAAGACATCGAGCAAGTTGAGATTCCTTCCGAGTTCACAGCACAAGTAGAAGAGCTCCGCAATGAGCTGGTCGAAAAGGTTGCTGAACTGGACGAAGAGCTGACTATGAAATACCTGGAAGGCGAAGAGATTTTGATTCCGGAATTGAAAGCAGCTCTTCGCAAAGGCGTTACCGAAGTAAAGATTTTCCCGGTTATCGTAGGTTCGTCCTATCGTAACAAAGGGGTTCAGCTGATGCTGGATGCCGTAGTGGACTATCTTCCTGCTCCGGTCGACGTTCCGGACATCAAGGGTACGCTCGAAGATGGTTCCGAAGTCACACGGAAATCCGCAGACAACGAGCCTTTCGCGGCTCTGGCCTTCAAAATTGCTACCGACCCTTATGTCGGGAAGCTGACGTTCTTCCGCGTGTATTCCGGTGTATTGAGCTCCGGTTCGTACGTGCTGAACGCAACTAAGGGCAAGCGCGAGCGGATCGGCCGTATTCTGCAGATGCATGCGAACAGCCGTCAAGAAATCAGCGAAGTATACGCTGGCGACATTGCTGCTGCCGTAGGTCTGAAGGACACCATCACAGGCGATACGCTGTGCGATGAGAAGCACCCGGTTGTTCTCGAGTCGATGAACTTCCCGGATCCGGTTATCTCCATTGCCGTTGAGCCTAAGACCAAAGCCGACCAAGACAAGATGGGCGTAGCCCTGTCGAAGCTGGCTGAAGAAGATCCGACTTTCCGTTACTACACAGACGAAGAAACCAGTCAAACGATCATTCAAGGGATGGGCGAGCTTCATCTTGAGATTATCGTTGACCGGATGCTGCGCGAGTTCAAGGTAGAGACGAATGTAGGTAAGCCTCAGGTTGCTTACCGCGAAACATTCAAATCTGCTGCGAAAGTCGAAGGCAAGTTCGTTCGTCAGTCCGGCGGCCGCGGTCAATACGGTCATTGCTGGGTTGAGTTTACACCGCTCGAGCCAGGGACTGGATTTGTATTTGAGAATAAGGTTGTCGGTGGCGTAGTACCGAGAGAGTTTATCGCTCCGGTACAAGCGGGTATCGAAGAGTCCATGAAGAACGGCGTATTGGCCGGCTTCCCGCTCGTAGATATCAAAGCGACCATCTTCGACGGTTCTTACCATGATGTCGACTCCAGTGAAATGGCGTTCAAAATTGCCGGTTCGATGGCCCTTAAGGCCGCGAAAGACAAATGTAACCCATGCTTGCTTGAGCCAATCATGAAAGTGGAAGTTACCGTACCGGAAGAGTACATGGGCGACGTTATGGGCGACCTGAACTCCAGACGCGGTCGTATCGAAGGTATGGATGCTCGTGCAGGCGCACAAATCATCCGCTCCAAGGTGCCTCTCTCTGAGATGTTCGGCTACTCCACAACACTGCGTTCCCGTACTCAAGGCCGCGGCGTTTACTCCATGGAGCTGTCACACTATGAAGAAGTGCCTAGAAGCATCGCTGAAGAAATTGCAGCTAAGCACAAGGGCGCATAATTATAACTTTCTTATAATAAGGAGGAATAGCAAGTCATGGCAAAAGCTAAATTCGAACGTAACAAACCGCACGTAAACATCGGTACGATCGGTCACGTCGACCATGGTAAAACGACTTTGACAGCTGCGATCACAACCGTTCTTTCCAAAAAATACGGTGGCGCTGCAGTGGCGTTCGACCAAATCGACAAGGCTCCGGAAGAGCGCGAGCGCGGGATCACGATCTCCACAGCTCACGTTGAGTACGAAACCAACAACCGTCACTACGCACACGTTGACTGCCCAGGGCACGCCGACTATGTTAAAAACATGATTACCGGTGCTGCTCAAATGGACGGCGCGATCCTGGTTGTATCCGCAGCGGACGGCCCAATGCCGCAAACTCGCGAGCACATCCTGCTGTCCCGTCAAGTAGGCGTTCCATACATCGTCGTATTCTTGAACAAATGCGACATGGTGGAAGACGAAGAGTTGCTTGAGCTGGTAGAAATGGAAGTTCGCGACCTGCTGAACGAGTACGAGTTCCCAGGCGATGACACTCCAATCATCCGCGGTTCCGCTCGTGAAGCTCTGCAAAACCCGGACGGCGAGTGGGCTCAAAAGATCGTTGAACTGTTCGAGCAAGTGGACACGTTCATCCCGACTCCTGAGCGCGACGTAGCTAAGCCTTTCTTGATGCCAGTCGAGGACGTATTCACAATCACAGGCCGCGGTACAGTTGCAACTGGTCGTGTAGAGCGTGGTACGGTTAAAGTCGGCGACGAAATCGAGATCGTGGGTATCGCTGAAGCAACTCGCAAATGCGTAGTTACCGGCGTAGAAATGTTCCGCAAATTGCTTGACTCCGCTCAAGCCGGCGACAACATCGGCGCCCTGCTGCGCGGTGTTGACCGTAAAGACATCGAGCGTGGACAAGTATTGGCTAAGCCGGGTTCGGTTAAGCCTCACACGAACTTCACCGCTCAAATCTACGTCCTGACTAAAGAAGAAGGTGGCCGTCACAAGCCTTTCTTCGGCGGTTACCGTCCGCAGTTCTACTTCCGGACAACGGACGTAACTGGCGTCATCACGCTGCCAGAAGGTACTGAGATGGTTATGCCTGGCGACAACATCACGGTTACGGTTGAGCTGATCAACCCAATCGCGATCGAAGAAGGTACTCGCTTCGCGATTCGCGAAGGCGGCCGTACTGTAGGCGCTGGCGCGGTAGCATCGATCCAAAAATAATCGCTTCTATATATAATAGAAGAAACACGAAGAGCCCTCGACTTTTCAAGAGTTGAGGGCTCTCGTTATTTTTCCGCAAATTACCTAAATATTTTCTTGCTTTTCATTTTCATTTTTTATATAATAGTGAACGTTGGTCTGTGACTGTGCGATGATGTGAGAGGTTGCCGACACACCCGGCCCCTTTGCCATGAGGGACCAGGTAGTGCTTGGAGAATTTTCACGGAGTATGTCCGATACTAAATTGGGCGATAGAAGGAGGGACTTATATGGCTAAGCAAAAGATTCGTATTCGCTTGAAAGCATACGATCACAGAGTTCTTGATCAATCCGCAGAGAAAATTGTGGAGACGGCTAAACGTTCCGGTGCAGGTGTATCCGGTCCGATCCCGCTTCCGACTGAGAAGCAAGTCATCACGATTCTGCGTGCGGTACACAAGTACAAGGATTCCAGAGAGCAGTTCGAGATGCGTACACACAAGCGTCTGATCGACATCGTGAATCCTACACCGCAAACGGTCGATGCACTGATGCGTCTGGATCTGCCATCTGGTGTAGATATCGAAATCAAGCTGTAAGAGCCACAATCAAACGAAGCGTAAAGGAAAAGAGGTGTCAACATGAAAGGTATCTTAGGGAAAAAACTGGGGATGACCCAAGTCTTCGCCGCTGACGGAACAGCCGTGCCGGTAACTGTAATTCAAGCAGGACCTTGCGTCGTACTGCAGAAGAAGGACCAGGACAACGACGGTTACGAATCGATCCAGATCGGTTATGAAGATAAGAAAGAACAAAGAGCGAACAAACCTGAGCTGGGCCATGCCAAGAAGGCTAACGCAGCACCTAAGCGCTACATTAAAGAAATTCGCGGTGTTAATGTTGGCGAGTACGAAGTAGGCCAAGAGCTGAAAGCCGACATTTTCGCGGAGGGCGAATATGTTGACGTGACAGGTACTTCGAAGGGTAAAGGATTCCAAGGCGCGATCAAGCGCTGGGGCCAATCCCGCGGTCCGCTTACTCACGGTTCCAAATATCATCGCGGCGTAGGTTCCATGGCCGTTATCCGTACGGGTAACCGCGTGCCGAAAGGCAAGAACATGCCGGGTCATATGGGTAGCGAAACGATCACCATTCAAAAGCTGCAAGTTGTTAAAGTGGATGCTGAGCGCAACGTGATCTTGGTAAAAGGATCCGTTCCAGGCGCCAATAACAGCTATGTCAGCGTGAAATCGACAGTTAAGAAGTAAGAAAGGAGGAACTAACATGCCAAAAGTAGCCCTGTTTAACGTAAGTGGCGCTCAAGTAGGCGAAGTGGAGTTGAACGATTCCGTATTCGGCATCGAACCGAACAAGCACGTGTTGCATGAAGCGGTTGTCAACCAACAAGCGACTCAGCGTCAAGGTACGCATAAAGTAAAAGGACGTTCGGAAGTCCGTGGCGGCGGTCGCAAGCCTTGGAAACAAAAAGGCACAGGACGCGCGCGTCAAGGTAGCATCCGCTCTCCACAATGGAAAGGCGGCGGGATCGTCTTCGGACCGACTCCTCGCGATTACGGGTACAAGCTGCCTCGTAAAGTTCGCCGTTTGGCCATCAAATCCGCTTTGTCATCCAAAGTGATCGACAACAGCATTATCGTACTGGATCAACTCGCGTTGAACCAACCGAAAACCAAAGAATTCGCAGCGATCCTGAACAACCTTAAAGTGGGCACGAAAGCTCTGGTTGTAACTGCGAACTATGATGATAACGTAGCTCTGTCTGCGCGCAACATCCCTAGCGTGAAGTTCATCACTTCGGAGGGTATTAACGTTCTGGACGTGCTCGTGTATGACAAACTCATCATCACGAAGGAAGCAGTTCAGAAGGTAGAGGAGGTGCTTGCGTAATGAAGAACCCACGCGATATTATCAAGCGCCCCGTTATCACGGAACGCACGAGCGATCTGATGTCGAACAACACGTACGTGTTTGAAGTAGACCGTCGCGCGAACAAGACCGAAATCAAGCTCGCGATTCAAGATATTTTCAAGGTGAAGGTATCCAACGTAAACACCATGAACGTTCCGGCAAAACCGAAGCGTTATGGCCGTTACAATGGATACACCACAGCATGGAAAAAAGCTATCGTACGTTTGAGTGCAGACAGCAAGCCGTTAGAGTTTTTCGAATCGGTTTAATTTCGTAAAGTAAGGAGGGAATCGAAGTGCCTATCAAATCATTCAAGCCGACTTCCGCATCGAGACGTCAAATGACGGTTTCTACTTTCGAGGAGATCACAACATCCACTCCGGAGAAATCGTTGTTGGCACCGCTCATGAACAAGGCCGGCCGCAACAACCAAGGTAAAATCACCGTTCGTCACCAAGGCGGCGGACATAAGCGCAAATACCGGATCATCGACTTCAAACGGACGAAAGATGGCATACCGGGCCGCGTTGCTACAATCGAGTATGACCCGAACCGTACAGCTAACATCGCTTTGATCGTATATGCTGATGGGGAAAAGCGTTACATTCTTGCTCCAAAAGGGCTGAAGGTAAACGACGTAATCGAGTCCGGCGTTGGTTCCGACATCAAAATCGGCAACGCATTGCCACTTGAGAACATCCCTGTAGGTACTGTAATTCACAACATCGAGCTGAAGCCAGGCAAAGGCGGACAATTGGTTCGCGCTGCCGGTACGGAAGCTCAATTGCTGGGTAAAGAAGCCGAGTATGTCTCGATCCGTCTATCCTCCGGCGAAGTTCGCCGCGTACTGAAAGTATGCCGCGCGACGATCGGTTCCGTAGGCAACGAAGACCACGAGCTCATCAACATCGGTAAAGCGGGCCGCAAGCGCTGGATGGGCAAACGCCCAGTAGTTCGCGGTGTCGTCATGAACCCGGTTGATCACCCTCACGGCGGTGGTGAAGGCCGCGCTCCAATCGGACGCAAATCGCCTATGTCCCCATGGGGTAAACCAACGCTTGGTTACAAAACCCGTAAGAAGAGCAAAGCTTCTGACAAGTATATTATTCGTCGCCGCACGAAGTAAGTACGAATTCAGTAAGGTTGCATGAAAGGAGGACGAACGATGGGCCGCAGTTTGAAAAAAGGACCTTTTGTTGACGATCACTTGATGAAAAAAGTAGAGGGCCTCGGAACCGGTAAGAAAGTTGTTATCAAAACCTGGTCCCGCCGCTCGACGATTTTCCCTCAATTCGTTGGTCACACATTTGCTGTTTATGATGGCAAGAAGCACGTGCCTGTATACGTAACGGAAGACATGGTCGGACATAAGTTGGGCGAATTCGCGCCAACCCGTACGTACAAAGGACATACCGACGACGACAAGAAAACCGGTAAGCGATAAGATAAGCATTTTGTCGAGAGACATCTTATGTTTGAGAGGAGGGTACTACCATGCAACAAGCTAAAGCTCATGTGAGCCATGTGCGCATTTCTTCGCGTAAGGTTCAGCTGGTGATCGACTTGATTCGCGGCAAGAAGGTTGGCGATGCGGTCGCGATTCTTCGCCACACGCCACGTTCGGCGTCGCCGGTTGTCGAGAAGCTGCTCAACTCCGCGATTGCGAATGCCGAGCACAACTTCTCCCTGGACCCGAACAAATTGGTTATTTCGGAAGTTTACGTGAACCAAGGTCCAACCATGAAGAGATTCCAACCTCGTTCGCAAGGACGTGCGTTCAGCATATTCAAACGTACCAGCCACATTACTCTTGTGGTATCCGAAAAATAAGGAGGGATAACGTGTGGGTCAAAAAGTAAATCCCGTTGGTTTAAGAATTGGAATCATCAGAGATTGGGAGTCCAAGTGGTATGCCGACAAGGAATTCGGTACCCTTCTGATGGAAGACGTAAAGATTCGCGAATACTTGAAGAGCAAGCTGAAAGATTCGGCTGTGTCTCATTTCGATATCGAGCGTGCGGCTAACCGCGTGAACGTAACGATTCATACCGCTAAACCAGGTATGGTTATCGGCAAGGGCGGCGCAGAAGTGGAAGTCATCCGCAACCACATCGCCAAGTTGTCCGGTAAGAGAGTTCACATCAATATCGCCGAAATCAAAAACCCGGAATTGAACGCTACCCTCGTGGCCGAGAGCATCGCTCAACAGCTGGAGCGCCGCGTATCGTTCCGTCGTGCCATGAAGCAATCGATCCAACGCTCGATGCGTGCAGGCGCCAAAGGAATCAAAACCGGCGTAAGCGGTCGTCTGGGCGGCGCGGAAATCGCTCGTAGCGAAGGCTACAGCGAAGGTACAGTGCCTCTTCATACGCTGCGTGCGGATATCGACTACGGTACGGCTGAAGCACATACGACTTATGGCCGCATCGGCGTTAAAGTCTGGATCTACCGTGGCGAAGTTCTTCCGACAGCGAAGAAAAAGGCTGTTCAGGAAGGAGGAAACTAATCATGTTGATGCCTAAACGCGTGAAACACCGCAAAGAACATCGCGGCACCATGACTGGTAATACAAAGGGTGGAGCGGAAATCGCCTTCGGCGAATACGGTCTGCAAGCTTTGGAGCCGGCATGGGTGACGAACCGTCAGATCGAAGCGGCTCGTATTGCGATGACCCGTTACATCAAGCGGGGCGGTAAAGTATGGATTAAAATTTTCCCTTCCAAGCCGATTACGCAAAAGCCGCTTGAGGTACGGATGGGTAGCGGTAAAGGTAACGTTGAGAAGTGGGTAGCGGTTGTGAAGCCGGGCAAGATCATGTTCGAATTGGCCGGGGTGACCGAAGAAATCGCACGTGAAGCTATGCGTCTCGCTTCTCACAAGCTCCCAATCAAGACGAAGTTCGTGAAACGAGAAGAAGTGGGTGGTGAAGCAAATGAAAGCAACTGAATTTCGCAACTTAACCACTGCTGAGCTAGAGCACAAAATTTCCGGATTTAAGGAAGAACTCTTCAACCTCCGTTTTCAACTGGCTACCGGTCAACTGGACAATCCGGTCCGGCTTCGCGAGCTGCGTAAGGAAATCGCGCGCGCGAAGACGATTATTCGTGAAAGAGAACTCGGGATCAGCTAAAGAACCTAGAGAGGAGGGCACGCTATGGAACAGCGCAATGAACGTAAAGTTCAGGTCGGCAAAGTCGTCAGCGACAAGATGGACAAAACCATCGTTGTAGCGGTTGAGACTTACAAGAAGCATGACCTGTACCATAAGCGCATTAAATACACTAAGAAATTCAAAGCACATGACGAGAACAATGAAGCACAAATCGGCGATGTCGTGAAGATCATGGAAACCCGCCCACTTTCCAAAGACAAAAATTGGAGATTGGTTGAAATCGTCGAGAAGGCTGTCATTATCTAACTGCTTAACGGCACATATCTCGAAAGGAGGGCATCCCCATGATTCAACCATTTACACGATTGACTTCGGCCGACAATTCCGGCGCTAAGCAATTGATGTGCATTCGCGTTCTCGGTGGTACCGGACGTCGCGTCGGCGCAATCGGCGACTTGATTATCTGCTCCGTGAAAGAAGCAACACCTGGTGGCGTTGTCAAGAAAGGCGATGTAGTTAAAGCCGTTATCGTCCGGACTAAGCGCTCTACGCGCCGCAAAGACGGTTCCTACATCCGTTTCGACGAGAATGCAGCGGTAATCGTGAAAGACGACAAGAGCCCGCGCGGCACCCGGATTTTCGGCCCAGTCGCTCGTGAGCTTCGCGATAAAGACTTCATGAAGATTGTATCGCTCGCACCGGAAGTTATCTAACCCTAGGACTTGCCCGTAGCGGTCCCGCAAAGTGAGGTGTAACGGAAAATGCCAAGATTGAAGAAAAGACTGGAATCGCACAACAACAAGCTGCATGTGAAGAAAGAAGATACCGTCATGGTCATCACAGGCAAGGACAAAGGGAAAAAAGGCCGCATCATCGCTGCTTACCCTCGTCAAAACCGCGTGTTGGTTGAAGGCGTCAACCTGGTGAAGAAGCACCAGAAGCCTACTCAGCAAAATCCGCAAGGCGGCATCCTGTCTCAAGAGGCTCCGATTCACGTGTCCAACGTGATGCTGCTGGATCCGAAGAGCGGCCTGCCGACTCGTATTGGTTACAAAGTGCTGGAGAACGGTAAAAAAGTTCGCGTAGCCAAAAAATCCGGTGAAGTGATCGATTAATTGAATCGTATGGAAAGGAGGTCCAAGTAAGATGGCAGCAAGAATGAAGGATCGTTTCTTGAACGAAGTGACTCCTGCGCTGATGCAGAAGTTTAACTATACATCGGTTATGCAAGTGCCGAAGATTGAGAAAGTGGTCATCAACATGGGTGTAGGTGACGCGGTAGGGAACTCCAAGGTCATCGACACGGCGGTACAAGACATGCAGATCATCGCAGGTCAAAAGCCGGTTGTAACGCGCGCCAAGAAGTCCATCGCAGGCTTCAAGCTTCGCGAGAACATGCCGATCGGCGTGAAGGTAACGCTTCGCGGCGAGCGCATGTACTACTTCCTGGATAAGCTGTTCAACGTGGCATTGCCTCGCGTGCGTGACTTCCGCGGGATCTCGAACAAAGCGTTCGACGGTCGCGGCAACTACACGCTCGGTCTGAAAGAACAGTTGATCTTCCCTGAAATCGAGTACGACAAGGTCGACAAAGTACGCGGTATGGACATCGTCATTGTTACGACAGCCCGCTCGGATGAAGAATCCCGTGAGCTTCTGACACAGCTCGGCATGCCGTTCGTGAAATAAGAAGGAAACCGGAGGTGTAACGTTCAGTGGCAAAAACATCGATGATCGTCAAGCAACAGCGCGCGCCGAAGTTCAAGGTCCAAGCCTATACTCGTTGCGAGCGTTGCGGTCGTCCGCATTCCGTGTTGCGCAAATTCAAGATTTGCAGAATTTGTTTCCGTGAACTGGCTTACAAAGGTCAGATTCCCGGCGTGAAGAAGGCAAGTTGGTAATAACCCTACTTCGGGAAGGAGGTTCGCTTAAATGGTAATGTCAGATCCGATTGCAGATATGCTTACTCGCATTCGCAACGCTAATATCGTTCGTCACGAAACTGTTGAAGTTCCCGCTTCCAAGATCAAGAAGGAAATTGCGGAAATCTTGAAGAAAGAGGGCTTCATCCGTGACGCTGAATATGTAGATGACAGCAAGCAAGGGATTATCCGTATTTTCTTGAAATACGGCCCGAACAACGAGCGCGTCATCACGGGGTTGAAACGCATCAGCAAACCAGGTCTTCGCGTTTACACGAAGAGCTTGGAAATTCCTAAAGTCCTCGGTGGACTGGGAATCGCGATTATTTCGACTTCGAAAGGTGTTATGACAGACAAGGATGCCCGTCAAACTAAGTCTGGCGGCGAAGTTGTCTGCTACGTTTGGTAATCTACAGCCTGTAAGAATGGAGGTGCAACAATGTCCCGTATTGGTCGTAAAACCATTACAATTCCGAGCGGCGTCGACGTAAAGCTCGAAAATACACACATTACGGTTAAAGGACCGAAAGGTACGCTTAGCCGCGAATTGCATAAAGACATGAAAATTGTTATTGAAGGAACGGACCTGAATGTTGAGCGTCCATCCGACAATAAGCTTCACCGCTCCCTGCACGGTACGACCCGAAGCATCATCAACAACATGGTGAGCGGCGTAACGGCTGGTTTCGTGAAGAACCTGGACCTGGTTGGCGTCGGTTACCGCGCGAACAAAACCGGCGATAAGCTGGTTCTGAACGTTGGTTACTCCCACCCGGTTGAGATCTTGCCTGAGAATGGCATCGAGTTCGAAGTGCCAACCAACACGAAGATTATCGTGAAGGGGATCGACAAAGAGCTCGTTGGCGCAACGGCTGCCAAAATCCGCGCGGTTCGTGAGCCTGAGCCTTACAAAGGCAAAGGGATCAAGTACGAAGGCGAGCGCATCCTTCGCAAAGAAGGTAAAGCCGGTAAGAAGAAGTAAGGAACATCCCCTAAGAAACCGACAGCGTTTCTTGGCCTAAGGAAGGAGTGAACAACCGATGATTACTAAAGGTGATAAGAATAAAGCCCGTCAGAAGAGACACTTGCGTGTTCGTAAAACAATCAAAGGGACAACGCAACGTCCGCGGTTGAATGTTTTCCGTTCCTCCAAGCACATCTACGCTCAAATCATTGACGATATTCAAGGTGTAACACTGGTATCCGCGTCCACAGTGGACAAGGAACTGGGCGAAGTGGCGAACGGCGGCAATGTCGACGCAGCTGTGCAAGTAGGCGCCCTCGTGGCGAAACGTGCGAAAGCGGCCGGCATCGACAGAGTGGTTTTCGATCGTGGCGGATATCTGTATCATGGGCGTATTCAGGCTTTGGCCGATGCGGCTCGTGAAGGCGGACTTGAATTCTAAGGAAATTTCTCAATAAGGAGGTAAACGACTTGCGTGTAGATCCCAATACGTTAGAGCTGACAGAGAAAGTTGTCAACATCAACCGCGTTGCGAAAGTAGTTAAAGGTGGTCGTCGTTTTAGCTTCAGCGCATTGGTTGTTGTCGGCGACGGCAACGGCTGGGTTGGCGCTGGTATCGGCAAAGCGGCTGAAGTACCGGACGCCATCCGCAAAGGCGTCGAAGATGCGAAGAAGAATCTGGTGCATGTACCGATCGTAGGAACAACGATTCCCCATCTGGTAACGGGCCAATTCGGCGCTGGACGCGTTCTGTTGAAACCGGCTTCCAAGGGTACCGGCGTAATCGCCGGCGGTCCTGTTCGTGCGGTTCTGGAACTGGCGGGAGTAGGCGATATCTTGACGAAATCGCTCGGATCCTCCAACTCCATGAACATGGTGAACGCGACTTTGGAAGGATTGCAACGTTTGAAAAAAGCGGAAGAGGTTGCGAAACTTCGCGGCAAAACCGTTCAAGAGCTTTTAGGTTAGGAGGGCAAAGACTATGTCTCAATTGCAAATCACCCTCAAGCGCAGTCTGATCGGTCGTCCGGAAACGCAACGGGTAACGGTAAGAACGCTTGGTTTGCGCAAGCTGCATCAAACCGTAGTTCACAATGACAGTCCCGCGATCCGCGGTATGGTCAACCAAGTGAGCCATCTCGTTGAAGTGAAGGAAGTATAATCGATCAGCCTCGAACGAGCGAATCGACATAGCAATACGGCAATGAATATCAATTAAGGAGGTGCAATCGATGAAGTTACATGAGCTGACTCCTGCACCAGGTTCCAAGAAGACCCGCAATCGTGTGGGTCGTGGAATCGGGAGCGGTAACGGGAAAACTTCCGGTCGCGGTCATAAAGGGCAAAACGCTCGCTCCGGCGGCGGTGTGCGTCCAGGCTTCGAGGGTGGTCAAAACCCTTTGTATCGTCGCTTGCCGAAGCGTGGCTTTACTAATCGGAATCGCGTCGAGTACGCTTTGGTTAATGTTACAGAACTGAATCAATTCGCAGCGGGAACTGAAGTCACTCCGGAATTCCTCGTTGAGTCCGGACTTGTGAAAAATCCTAAAGACGGCATCAAAGTTTTAGGAAATGGCGAGCTTACTGTACAACTGACAGTGAAGGCGAACAAGTTCTCTCAATCTGCGGTAGACAAGATTCAAGCTGCCGGCGGTAAAACCGAGGTGATTTAATGTTTAAGACATTGTCCAACATCATGAAAGTAAACGATCTGAGACGAAGAATTATATTTACGCTTCTGGTCTTGATCGTTTACCGGATCGGCGCTTTTATCCCCGTGCCCAATATCGATAATGACGTTTTAACCAGCATCGATCAAAGCAATAGCGGCGGCGTGTTCAACTTGCTTAACACCTTCTCCGGTGGCGCGTTGTTCAATTTCTCGATTTTCGCTATGGGGATTATGCCGTACATCACTGCATCGATCATCGTACAATTGTTGTCGATGGACGTGATTCCTCGGTTTACGCAGTGGGCGAAGGAAGGCGAAGTTGGACGTAAGAAGCTGGCCCAGATTACTCGTTACGGCACGATCGTTCTTGGCGTGATCCAAGGGTTCGGGTTGGCTTTCGGCTTTAACCGACTTTACAGTTTACAACTCGTTATCGATCCCGGCGTGACGACTTACGTACTGATTGCGATCGTATTGACGGCGGGAACGGCTTTCTTGATGTGGTTAGGCGAGCAAATTACAGAGCACGGCATTGGCAACGGAATATCGGTGATTATCTTTGCCGGTATCGTCGCGGCCATCCCGAACGGCATCAACCAGATTTACTTGCGGTTGTTTGCGGAAGCGGAAGGTGCGCTGTTCTTGAACATCTTGAAGGTTGTGATCATTCTCATCGTCGTTCTGGCCATTATTGCCGGAGTCATCTTCGTGCAACAAGGGGTTCGGAAGATTCCAGTTCAGTATGCGAAGCGTGTAGTCGGTCGCAAAATGTACGGCGGTCAGTCGACGCACATCCCGCTTAAAGTGAACGCTGCGGGCGTTATTCCGGTTATTTTCGCGCTTTCGCTCTTGGTGTTCCCACCGACGATCGCTCAGTTCTGGCGCGGGAATGTCGTAGCGGACTGGATCATTAACAACTTGACCTATACCGCTGCTTTCGGGATGGTCTTGTACGTGCTGATGATCATCGGTTTCACTTATTTCTACACGTTCGTTCAGATCAATCCGGTGCAGATGGCCGATCAGATGAAGAAGAACGGCGGCTATATTCCAGGCATTCGTCCGGGTAAGATGACGTCTTCGTACTTGACTAGAGTCATGACGCGCATCACGCTGTCGGGCGCGATCTTCCTGGCTGCCATCTCGATCTTGCCCGTATTCTTCAGTAAGGCGGCAGGGTTGCCGCAAACCGTTACGATCGGGGGCACGTCCTTGCTGATCGTGATCGGGGTTGCGCTGGAGACCATGAAGCAAATCGAGAGCCAACTGATCAAGCGTCATTACAAAGGGTTCATTAATAAATAACACAGCAGTCGGAGCTAGGTGCTGATGGTCGCCTCACTTAAGCCGTCGGTTCCTATCGCCTGTTGGTCTACCATCGTTCTATGCATACAGCATGCAGAGAAGTATGGATGAGGCATGCTTCTCGGGGAAGAGGCGTACTGTGAACATTCTTTTTATGGGTCCTCCCGGGGCTGGTAAAGGTACACAAGCGGAACGGATTGTCGAGCAGTTCGGCATTCCTCACATCTCGACAGGCGACGCGTTTCGTCTGGCGATGAGTCAAGGTACGGAAATGGGCGTACAAGCGAAGAGCTTCGTCGACCAAGGGCTGCTCGTACCGGATGAGATTACGAACGGCATCGTCAAAGAAAGACTGCAACACCCGGATTGCCAAAAAGGCTTCTTGCTCGATGGCTTCCCGAGAACGATCTCGCAAGCGGAAGCGTTGGATGACATGCTATCCTCGATGGGGAAGCAAATTAACCACGTGATCAACTTGACGGTCGATCGGGATTTGCTGCTCGGCCGATTGACCGGCCGCCGCATCTGCAAATCTTGCGGAGCTACGTATCATGTCATGTTCAACCCTCCGAAGGTCGAGAACGTATGCGACAAGTGCTCCGGCGACTTGTACCAGCGTTCGGACGATACCGAGGAGAAGGTGGGCACTCGTCTCGACGAGTACAGCAAGAAGACGGCCCCTCTGTTGGAGTACTACTCGAGCAAAGGGCTGCTGCGTGAAGTGAACGGGGAACAGGATATTGACCTGGTCACATCCGACATCTCTTCTCTGCTGCGAGGTCAAGCGGAATGATCATTTGCAAGTCCGAGGCCGAACTGAGCCTGATGCGGGAAGCCGGCAGAATCGTGGCGGAGACGCACCGACTGATGGCTCAAGCCGTCAAACCAGGCGTAACAACCAAGGAACTCGATCAAATCGCCGAAGACTATATTCGCAGTCAACACGCCATTCCGTCTTTCAAAGGCTATAACGGTTTTCCTGGTAGCATCTGCGCTTCTGTTAACGAAGAGCTCGTTCACGGCATCCCCGGGGACAGGAAGCTGCTCGAAGGAGATATTATCAGCATCGATATCGGTGCTAAGTTCCGGGGATACCACGGCGATTCCGCCTGGACGTATCCGGTCGGCCAAGTTTCGGACTCAGCCCGCAGGCTGCTGGAAGTGACGGAACGGTCGCTCTACGAAGGGTTGGCGAAAGCCAAAACCGACGCCCGGTTGTTCACCATTTCGCATGCGATTCAAAAGGTTGTCGAAGATGAGGGCTTTTCCATCGTTCGCGAGTATGTCGGGCATGGAATCGGTCAAAACTTGCATGAAGAACCGCAAATTCCGAATTACGGGCTGCCGGATCGCGGACCGCGGCTGAAGCCGGGCATGGTGCTTGCGATCGAGCCGATGGTGAATGTAGGCGAGCGATATGTGAAGACGCTGCAGGATGACTGGACCGTGGTCACACTGGACGGATCCTTGTGCGCGCACTTCGAGCACACGATCGCCATCACTGCCGAAGGGTATGAGATACTAACCCGATGTGAGGGGAACGGACTATGACCAAGTCTGGAGCCGCCCAGCATCCCGCGCTCGGTCAACTCGTGAAAGTGTTGCGAGGCCGGGAGCAGGACCAATATGCCGTAGTGGTTCGCTTGGATGATAGCCGGTTCGTATGGATTGCAGACGGAGACAAACGCAAATTCGACCAACCGAAGAAAAAAAATATCCTTCACCTCCAACTGCTGGATACGATCAGCGGCGAGGTTGCTGACAGCTTGAACGAAACCGGTCGTGTAACAAACGGAAAGCTTCGTTATGCATTGAGCAAGTATGTTGAAGCTGGGCAATCGGACGCACAGCAGAAAGGAGAATGACGGTGGCTAAAGAAGATGTAATTGAAGTGGAGGGCACCGTAATCGAACCGCTTCCGAACGCAATGTTCAAGGTGGAGCTCGAGAACGGGCACAAAGTATTGGCGCATGTATCGGGTAAAATTCGGATGCACTTCATCCGGATCCTGCCAGGTGATAAAGTTACGGTGGAGTTGTCTCCTTACGATTTGACCAGAGGGCGGATTACTTACCGTTTCAAATAAGCAGTAGTCGGTAAAACGGGGCCCCCGAAAAGATAAGTCGGATAGCTCCGAGATGCAACATCACTTTTTGGGGTGAATTAGGAGGTAATAAACCATGAAGGTAAGACCATCGGTCAAACCGATCTGTGAAAAATGCAAAGTCATTCGTCGCAAAGGCGCGGTAATGGTTATTTGCGAAAATCCGAAGCATAAGCAAAAACAAGGATAAGGAGGTGCATCCATTCAATGGCTCGTATAGCTGGTGTAGACTTGCCACGCGATAAGCGCGTAGAAATCGCTCTGACGTATATTTTCGGCATTGGCAAAACCACTTCGCAGAACATTCTGGCGGCTACTGACATCTCTGCTGCGACTCGCGTTCGCGATCTGACGGAAGATGAAGTAAGCAAGCTGCGTGAAGCGATCGACAAGAACGTGAAGGTGGAAGGCGATCTTCGTCGTGAAATCGCTCTGAACATCAAACGCCTTGTAGAAATCGGCTGCTACCGCGGTATCCGCCATCGTCGCGGATTGCCGGTTCGTGGTCAACGTACCAAAACAAATGCGCGTACGCGTAAAGGTCCTCGTCGTACCGTGGCTAATAAGAAAAAATAATAAGGGGGGATAACTCTCATGGCTAAACCGAAAAAAGCGGCTGTTCGCACGAAACGTCGTGACCGTAAAAACATTGATTCCGGCGTGGCTCATATCCGTTCCACGTTCAACAACACCATCGTGACGATCACCGATCCTCACGGTAACGCGATTTCTTGGGCTAGCTCCGGTAACTTGGGCTTTAAAGGCTCCCGTAAAAGCACTCCGTTTGCTGCGCAAATGGCTGCTGAATCGGCTGCTAAAGCTGCAATGGAACATGGCATGAAAAGCGTTGAAGTCATGGTTAAAGGTCCTGGCGCAGGCCGCGAGGCGGCTATCCGCTCGCTGCAGGCTGCAGGTCTCGAAGTCAACCTGATCAAAGACGTAACGCCAATTCCACACAACGGATGCCGTCCACCGAAACGTCGTCGTGTCTAATCGGATTGAAAAGCAAGTATAGTATAAATATCCCAAACATGTGAATAATGAATGTGAACGATAGGCATACTATAACTTTTTGCGTGTTCAGATATCCAGAGGGAAACGACGTTTTTCAAGGAGGGTTAAGTTCATGATCGAAATCGAAAAGCCAAAAATTGAAACCGTACAGCTGAACGAAGACGGAACCTATGGGAAGTTTATTATAGAGCCGTTGGAGCGTGGCTACGGTACAACGTTGGGCAACTCCTTGCGCCGCATCCTGCTCTCGTCCTTGCCGGGTGCAGCGGTTAATTCCGTTCAAATCGACGGAGTGCTTCATGAGTTCTCGACGATCCCCGGAGTGATGGAGGATGTGACGGAAGTCATCATCAATCTCAAGGGACTCTCATTAAAGATTCATTCCGACGAGGAAAAGGTGCTTGAAATCGATGCCGAAGGCGGAGGCAACGTCGTAGCGGGAGATATTCGCGCCGATAGTGATGTTGAGATTCTGAATCCGGATTTGCATATCGCCACCTTGGCTGCGGATGCTAGATTGCATATGCGCATTCATGCAAACCGCGGCAGAGGCTATGTGCAGGCCGATAAGAATAAGAGGGAAGATCAGCCGATCGGTGTGATTCCGGTAGATTCCATCTACACTCCAATCACTCGCGTGAACTACAGCGTTGAGAACACCCGTGTCGGTCAAGTCACGAACTACGACAAACTAACCCTCGAAGTGTGGACCGATGGAAGTATCCGACCTGAAGAGGCGGTCAGCCTAGGCGCCAAAATCCTGACGGAGCATCTGATGCTGTTCGTGGGATTGACGGATGAAGCCAAGGACGCCGAAATCATGGTGGAGAAAGAGGAAGACAAAAAAGAGAAAGTACTCGAGATGACGATCGAGGAGCTGGATCTTTCCGTACGTTCCTACAACTGCTTGAAGCGTGCAGGCATTAACACCGTTCAAGAGCTGATTACGAAGACCGAAGAGGATATGATGAAGGTTCGGAACTTGGGCCGCAAATCCTTGGAGGAAGTGCAAGAAAAGCTCGAAGAACTGGGTCTGGGCCTGCGGACAGAAGAATAATTAACACAAGAAGGAGGGGAAAGACATGGCCATTTATCAAAAGTTAGGTCGTGACTCCAGCGCGCGTAAAGCATTGTTCCGTGACCTGGTAACTGATCTTTTCTTATATGAACGTATTCAGACTACAGAAGCGAAGGCAAAGGAAATCCGCGGCATCGCCGAGAAGCTGATTACGCTCGCTAAGCGTGGAGATCTGCATGCTCGTCGTCAAGCCGCTGCTTTCGTTCGTCGCGAGCAACTGGAAGGCTCCGAGCAAGATGCTATCCAGAAGCTGTTCTCGGAATTGGCGACTCGGTACTCCGAGCGTTCGGGCGGTTACACGCGGATCCTGAAGCTGGGACCTCGCCGTGGAGATTCGGCTCCAATGGTGTACCTGGAACTGGTGGACCGCGCTTAATTCGATCGGATGGGAAAGGGTGGACAGAATCTGCTGATTCTGATGAAGCCCTTTTTTTGTTAGGGCAAAACCGGGAGAGCTGCTTCCGGCGAGTGTTTGGTGGGAGTCGATAGTTCTATGAGAAACATACGCATGGTGATCAGCTATGAAGGTACGCGTTACTTTGGTTTCCAGTCTCAGCCGGGGGGCAACACGATCCAGGATGAGCTGGAGAAGGCCGTGAAGTTGTTGACCGGGGAGGCAGTGTCGATCATATCGACCGGCCGAACCGATGCGGGCGTTCATGCCCGCTGTCACGCCATCAATTTCCGGACAGAATCGCAAATCCCGATTCACCGTTGGGCGTTGGCTCTGAACTCCAGGCTGCCGGACGACATCGTCGTTCAGGAAGCGGAAGAAGTGCCGCTCAGCTTTCATGCACGCCGTTCCGCGAAACGCAAAACCTATCGATACACCATAGACTGCGGTCGATACCACGATGTGTTCAACCGACACCTGCAGTTCCATCATCCGACTCCCCTGAATAGGGAGGCTATGGCGAAGGCGATGGAGTGTTTGATCGGGGAGCATGACTTCACCTCGTTCTGTTCGACCAAATCGACGAAGCCTTCTCACGTACGCATCCTCTATGAGGCGTACTTAGAATACAACGAGCAGGAGGCTCGGCTGCAACTGTATTTTACGGGCAACGGCTTCCTGCAGCACATGGTACGGATCCTGGTTGGAACGTTGATTCAGATCGGCGAAGGGAAGCGCAGCAGCGAGGACATGCGTCGGATCTTGGAGGCTCGAGATCGGAGCCAAGCCGGCCCGACGGCCATGTCGCACGGACTGATGCTATGGGAAGTGTTCTACGCCCAAGCGCAGAAATAATCCTTGCTTCCGATCTGGATTTCATGTAATATATAAGTTGGCTTTTCAAAACTGGCACACCCACTGCCCCGAGTTTTGATTCCAAAAAGCCAACCAACACGATGAACATGACGACGTTTTTTATGAATAGCTTGGTAGGATTAAATTTAGGAGGATCATGCGAATGCGTACCACATATATGGCGAAGCCACAGCAAGTAGAACGCAAATGGTATGTTGTCGATGCAGCCGGCCAAACGCTCGGACGTCTGGCTAGCGAAGTGGCATCGATTTTGCGCGGCAAGCACAAGCCGGAATTCACTCCGCATGTTGATGCTGGAGATTTCGTAGTCGTAATCAACGCCGAGAAGATCGTTCTGACCGGCAAGAAGCTGCAGAAGAAAATGTACTACCGTCACTCCCAGCACCCAGGCGGTCTGAAAGTGACTTCCGCTCAAGAAATGCTCGACAAGCGTCCGGATCGGATGCTTGAGCTGGCGATCTACGGCATGCTGCCGAAGAATCGACTCGGCGATCAATTGAGAACGAAACTGAACGTGTATGCCGGTTCTGAGCATCCACATGCAGCACAACAACCGCAGGTTTGGGAACTTCGCGGATAATAGAGGGAGGACCGATTCATGGCACAAGTTCAATACTACGGAACCGGCCGTCGTAAGCACTCCGTTGCACGTGTTCGCCTTGTACCAGGCGAAGGCCGGATCGTGATTAATGACCGCAACCTGGACGAATACTTCGGACTGGAAACCTTGAAGCTGATCGTGAAACAACCGTTGAACCTGACGGAAACACTGGGCAAGTACGACGTTCTCGTCATTGCTAACGGTGGAGGCACTACTGGACAAGCCGGCGCCATCCGCCACGGGATCTCCCGTGCGCTGCTGAAGGTTGACCCGGAATTCCGTCCGCCGCTCAAGAGAGCCGGCTTCCTGACACGCGACCCGCGGATGAAGGAACGGAAGAAATACGGCCTGAAGGCTGCCCGTCGTGCGCCTCAGTTCTCCAAGCGTTAAGATTGGATTGTTATATGCAAGCTCGAAGCCACCGGTTTTCAATCGGTGGCTTTTCTTATCCCCTTTTTATCGAACAGATGAAAAGGGGATTTTGGCATAGATGAAATACACACCAAGGCATATTCACCGCACCGCGCAAATGCCCATACACTAGGGAAGGGTTCGAAATAAATATAAGGATAGGATTGACTTTCTATCAAAATGACTTATACTTAAGCATATAAAGCATACCTGTATACTCGGAATTAAACGTGAGGAGGACTATTTCAAATGAATTTATTTGAGAAAGAAGCACTTATCCGCGAAGCGGCAGAACGTTTCGAGCACGATTCCCCAGAGGCGCTGCTAGCGTGGGCGGTCGATACGTTCCCTAACATAACATTCGCTTGCAGCTTCGGAGCGGAGGATGTCGTCCTGATCGACATGCTGCACAAGACGCGCCCGGGAACGGCTGTGTTCTATCTCGACACCAACCTGCATTTCCAAGAGACATATGAAACCCGCGACAAGCTGGTGGAGCGATATAACGTACCCTTCACGCAAGTGCTGCCCAAGCTAACGCTGGAGGAGCAAGCGGCTAAGCATGGGGAAGAGATGTGGAAGTCCGATGCGAACGGATGCTGCAACATCCGCAAGGTGGAGCCGCTCACCGAGATTCTCGGTCAATACGAAGCATGGATTACCGGCATTCGCCGCGATCAGGCACCTACACGCGCCAACGCTAAGAAAGTCGAATACGATACGAAGTTCGGCCTCGTGAAGTTCAATCCGCTGGCCAGTTGGACAACCGACGATGTATGGAACTACATCCGCCAGCACGACGTACCGTACAACGCGCTGCACGACAACTATTACCCGAGCATAGGCTGCGAGAAGTGTACGCGCCAAGTGCTGCCGGGCGAAGATCCACGAGCCGGTCGTTGGTCGGGCAATGAGAAGACCGAATGCGGATTGCACAAATAAGGAGGCCAGCAGAGAAGATGAGTGAGACGATTAAACCGCATGGCGGTGCATTGATCAATCGGTTGGTCGCAGGGGAGAAGCGTCAGCAGCTTCTGGATGCCGCACCGACACTGCGTAAGATCACAATCAATACATGGACCATCTCCGACCTGGACCTGATCGCCATCGGGGCGTTCTCCCCTTTGACAGGATTCCTGGAGGAGCCTGACTATAACTCGGTCGTGGAGCGGATGCGTCTCGCCGACGGCACCGTCTGGAGCATCCCGATTACCCTCCCGATCGAAGAGGCTGTATTCGAGCAGCTCAAGATCGGTGAGCAAGTAGCGCTAACCGGCGAAGACGGCGTCGTATACGCCATCCTTGACGTCCGCAGCGTCTACAAGGTCGATCAACGCCGCGAAGCGGTGCAAGTGTTCAAGACCGACGATCAAGAGCATCCGGGCGTACAAAAGCTGTTCTCGCGGTCCCCGTTTTATTTGGGCGGACCGGTGCAAGTGCTGAACCGGCCTAAGCCGGCCAAATTCGAAGCGTACTACTTCGATCCGGCTGAGACACGCAAACGGTTTGTCCAGAATGGCTGGAAGACGGTAGTTGGCTTCCAAACGCGGAATCCGGTGCACCGGGCGCATGAGTATATTCAGAAAACCGCGCTGGAAATCGTCGACGCCTTGTTCCTGAACCCGCTGGTGGGCGAGACGAAGTCGGATGACATTTCCGCCGATGTGCGCATGAAGAGCTACCTGGTGCTGCTCGAGAACTATTACCCGAAGCAGAGAACATTCCTGGGCGTGTTCCCGGCGGCAATGCGCTATGCTGGACCACGCGAAGCGATTTTCCACGCCATGGTGCGCAAAAACTACGGTTGCACGCACTTTATCGTCGGCCGCGACCATGCAGGCGTAGGCGACTACTATGGCACGTACGAAGCCCAAGAAATTTTCAAGAATTTCAAGCCGGAAGAGCTTGGGATCACGCCTTTATTTTTCGAACATAGCTTCTTCTGCACGAAATGCGGCAACATGGCGACGTCCAAAACATGCCCGCATGACAAAAACCATCACATGCATTTGTCCGGCACGAAAGTACGCGGCATGCTGCGCGAGGGCATCTGCCCGCCGGCTGAGTTTACTCGTCCGGAAGTAGCCAAAATCCTCATCGAAGGCATGTCCGAAGGCGTTGCAGGCGGCGTGCAAGGCTAAGCCACAAGCAAGCTGAACCGGCTTGCCGGTCATGTCCCATATAGGACGCATATTTGTCCACCCTGTCCCATATAGATTGGAGTAACGATCTAGCGGACTGGGGTGGATTTTTGTTATGAAAAGGCCAAGGACAAGAATCGTCGTATGGATCAACCGGCAAGGGCTGCTCAAGCTGGTCATGTCGGCCGCCCTGGTGGTGCTGATGCTGTTCCTGTTCACATACGAGCTTCCGGCCACCCGGACATGGACGTATTGGACGATGCCGCTGTCAGGCAAGGTGATCGCGATTGATGCTGGACACGGCGGACCCGATGGAGGTGCGGTGAGCAAGGAAGGCGTCATTGAGAAAGAAGTCAATTTGTCGATCGCGCTATACTTGAGGGACTATTTGCAGCAGTCCGGAGCCGTCGTCGTCATGACTCGGGAAGAGGACCGGGACTTGGCCGATTCGTCCACACGCGGGTACAGCAAGCGGAAGACGCAGGATTTGATGAACCGTGTCGAAATGATCCAGAACCAGAAAGCCGATCTGCTCATCAGCATCCATCTCAACAGCATTCCGTCCGCCAAGTGGTCGGGCGCCCAGACATTCTATTCGCCGAGTAACGATGCGGGGAAAAAGCTGGCGACCTCGATTCAGGAGGAGCTGAAGCGGAACTTGAACAACACGAACCGCGAGCCGAAATCGGAGAATACGGTATATCTGCTGAAGGAACTGACCATCCCTACGGCGCTGGTGGAGGTTGGATTTCTATCCAACCCGGCAGAAGCGAGACAGATGGCCGACGATGTGTATCAGCGCAAAGTAGCGGAGTCGATCTACCGCGGGGTGCTGAAATTCGCTGCATCGACCGGGGAGTGAAGGCTCACCATTTGGCGAGGGGCCAACGTATGGTATAATACGGACATTGAAACCAAATTTCTATACTTTCCTACGGGGGTCGCCATGTTAGCAAGAGAACAAGTATTAGACATCCTTAGCGCCGTGCAGGATCCGGAATATAAACAATCGCTCGTGCAGCTGCAACTGATTCGCGACGTGATGGTGAAGGAAAACAGCGTATCGCTTAGCCTGATTGCTACCCAGCAGGAAGAAGCAGCCGTCGAGGCGCTGAAAGAGCAAGTGAACGCGGCGCTTCGCAACGCGGGAGCGGCGGACGTACATATCCGCGTGCGTCCGATCTCGGACTTCGAACGCGGCGAAATCGCCAAAAGAACCGAAGGCGCCGCCGGAGAAGGACACGGCCACACGCATTCGCATGCAGGGCATTCCCATCATGCGCAACCGCAAGCTGCGCCTTCCGTCGGCATCCTGAGCCCGGAATCCGGCACCGTCTTCATCGCCGTTGCCAGCGGCAAGGGCGGCGTGGGCAAGTCCACCGTCACCGCCAACCTGGCCGTCGCCTTGGCGCGGCAAGGCAAGAAGGTCGGCATCGTAGACGCCGACATCTACGGCTTCAGCATCCCCGACATGATGGGGATCGAGGAACGGCCGGAGGTCGTGAACGAGAAGATCGTACCGATCGAGCGCTTCGGCGTGAAGGTCATCTCCATGGGCTTCTTCGTGGAGGACAATGCCCCGATCATCTGGCGAGGACCGATGCTAGGCAAGATGCTGCGCAACTTTTTCAACGAAGTGAACTGGGGCCGGCTTGATTACTTGCTGTTGGATCTCCCTCCAGGCACTGGAGATGTCGCGCTGGACGTGCACCAGATGATCCCGCAGAGCAAGGAAATCATCGTCACTACACCGCACGCGACAGCGGCATTCGTGGCGGCGAGAGCCGGGGCCATGGCCGTGCACACGAATCACGAAATTCTCGGCGTAGTCGAGAATATGGCGTACTATGAATGCGGCAAGTGCGGAAACAAGGAATATGTGTTCGGCCGCGGCGGCGGGGGCAAGCTGGCGGAGGAGCTGCACACCGTACTGCTGGGTCAAATCCCGCTCGGAGCGCCGGACAACCATCCATCCGAGCCGGACTTCTCGCCATCGGTGTACAAAGCCGATTCCGCAACCGGCAAGCTGTATCTGGAGATGGCCGACCACCTGATCCACCGGCTAAGCTAAGCCACGCTCAGAAGAAGAACAAGGACCGTGCTGCCACCCTCGAGGCGAGGCAAGCGACGGTCCTTTATTTTGTCCGACTTTATTTATTCGACCCCTTGTCCTGCTCCTTGCCTTGATCTTCCTTCCCGCCTTGCTCGCCGCTACCGCCACTGCCACCGCCGCCTTTGGCGTTTTTCTGCTCCGGAGGATTCGTCTGCTCCTTAACGACCTTCTGCAGCATCTCCATGATCTGCGCTTTGAACAGCGGGCTCTGCATCGTTTCCTGCATGATCGCAGCCGTTTGCTGCCGATATGGCGTTGTTTTCAACACGTCCAACACGATTTTCTCATACTCCGGATTATTCATGATTTGCACCATCTGCTTCTGATACTCGGGGTCCTTCATCAGATCTTTCTGGAGCTGTTTATTCTGCTTCTGAATCGCTTTGGCAAAGTCGCCCGCGAACTTCGGTTCAACCATCAGCTGACGGACAATCTTATCCGTATCCTCGGCCGTCAAGATTTCCTTTACCGCGAGCTGCACCTGTTGACCGGTATCGGTCGAGAGCAGCTTCATGGAAGAGTTTTGTTCGCTGAGGTTCGCTTCGGCAATCGCCTTTTTGCCTTCCTCCGTCTTCAGGATATCGAGCACCATCGACTTCGTTTCTTTGTAGCTGCCGCCGCCGCTCTGCGAACCGCCTTGGGACGATCCGCCGCCGCACGATGCGAGTATAGGAAGGAGGAGAACAGCTATCCAACGCATGCTTTTTGCATTCATGAATCCAGTGGCTCCCTTCGGAAAATCGATTTTTCTTAGTATTCGTCTTAAGGGGGGGATTATGTTCGGAGAAGATTGGCTTTTTGCTGAACAGCTTGGTACAATCGAGAAGGAGTTGGAGAAGTTCCAGCAATGGGAAGAGCGTTCGGAGGGGATTGGCTTGACGTTAAGAAAATGGGGTTATTTATTTTGGACCACGCTGTTGATCGGTACGGTGGCGGGCATGATTGCCGGCGCGATCATCAAGGCGTTTGACGATTCATTTGTATTTCTAGGCGTGGAAGTGGGCGCTTACGAGTGGGTGTTCATGGTATTCGGCGCCAGCATGATCAGCGTGCTCAGCCAGATGGGCTTTTTCGCTTATTTGACGCTGCGCTTTATCGCCATCAGCTTTTTCCGCCGCAAAATGGTTTATTGGACCATCCTGCAGGCGCTTATCGTGGCCATCGCTTTCTTCGATGTGGCCTACTTGCGGTATACGGGGTATGAAGGGGAAGACAAGTCGGTGCTCGGCTTTCTTATTTTGCCCATTATGCTTCTTCTCGTGGGGCTGGCCATTTCTTATTGGAAAATGAAGCAAACCAATAGCTCCGCCTTCATTCCGACCTTATTTTTCATGACCGTGGTGACGATTATCGAAGCGGTACCGGCGTTTAATCTTGATGATACAGGCGGTCGCTCATACGTCATCTTTATGGTGGTCCCGCTGATTGTTTGCAATGCATGGCAAATTATGCAGCTGCATAAAATTACTCAACCGGCCGCAACGCAAAAAGAGCTAACGAATTAGCTCTTTTTTCAACGGGTTTCCCTTCTACTTGGTCGTAGTAGTGGGAGGAGCGATCGTCGATTTCTCGGCTTCCTTCTGCGTTACGTTCGTCTGCTGGAGCAACTGGCCTACGGTGACGAACTCATACCCCTTGGAGCGCAACTGATCGATAATCGTCGGCAACGCTTCGTGCGTCTGTTTCACGGAATCGCTGGCATGCAGCAGGACAATGTCGCCGGGGTGCGCTTTGGTTACGACGCGGTTGATGATGTTGTCCACCCCTTTGTTCATCCAGTCGAGCGAATCGGTGTCCCATTGAATGACCTTGTAGTTCAGGTCGTTCGCAACCCGCAGCACGCGTTTGTCGAAGTCACCGTTCGGCATCCGGATCAGAGTCGGCGATTTGCCCGTCAGATCGGTCAGGATTGTGTGGGCCGTCTCGATTTGCTTGCGGATTTCCTCTTCGCTCAGGCCGCTGTAGTTGACGTGCTTGTGGCCGTGGCTGCCGATTTCATAGCCGCTGTCGACGATTTTTTTCACGATTTCCGGATGAGTCTGACTCCAAGGCGAAGAGAGGAAGAACGTTGCGTTCTTGACGCCTTTTTGTTGCAGAATTTGCAGGATCGGCTCGGTGCGCTTGTCGCCCCAGCTGATGTCGAACGTAAGCGCCAGCACCTTCTGCTCGGTTTCCACGCTATAGACGGCGGAGGGCTCGCCCTGCGAGAAAACGGTAATGTTGCCTTTCTCCGAATACAGAATACCGGCTGCGAATAGGACGGCGATGCACATGATAAACACCTGTTTGATTTTGCGCCCGTTCATAACATAAAAGAAGTTCACGTAGCTGATTTCCTCCTTCACCGCTTGCGGCACAGATTTGGGGTGCTGCGCTACAGCTTGTTTTACTGGATTTAGTGCATGTATATGCTCGTACTATTCGCTTCATGCTTCATTATTTGGACAGGGGGGCCAGGCATGTTTCAATTTCGCTTGTTGTTTCGATATATGGCCGCTACGCCGAAATACATGATTGCCGCTGCTCTTGTGTTCCTCGCAGGGGTAGTGCTAGGCTATGCGTATTCGGAGCAGTTCGACGCCTTCTTGCGGGAGCAGATTGAGGGCCTGCGCGAGTTGGCTCAGTCGATCAGCAATAAGCCACATTCGCAGCTGTATTTGTTCGGGTTCATTTTCCTTAATAATGCGTTCAAAAGCTTGCTGATTGTGTTCTCCGGCGTGCTGCTCGCGTTTGTGCCGATTTTCTTCCTGGTGATCAATGGGATGATTATCGGGTATTTGGCGTTCCATCAAGCGGAGGCCGATCAGCTGGGGCTATTATTGAAAGGCATTTTGCCGCACGGTGTCATCGAAATTCCGGCCATTATCGTCGCTTCCGCATTCGGCATCCGTCTAGGAGCGATTATGTTCAAAGGGTTGTTGAGTGCTTTCAGCAGCCGAGGACGGACTTTGTTCCGGGAAGAGATGCGCATGTTCTGGAAAATCGCTCCGGCGCTCTGCGTCCTGCTTGTCGGCAGTTTGCTGGTGGCGGCTATCATTGAAAGTACGTTTACCCCGTGGCTGATGCAGCAATAAAAAAGATAAGCCCCCGATTCATAAAAATGCCAAATTCTGTGCATAACAGTAAGGCGGCAGTCGGAACCATAGAATTTCTGCCGGCCAAGGGGGGCTTGAACGCCGGATGCTCGGTTTTCTGTTCAATCAAAGAGAGTGCAAGGAGCTCGACTACGTGCTTCGCAAAGAGTTGGACGAGATGCTGTTCGACCTCAAGGATACACGGATCGATCAGGACGTGAAGACGGCGATCGAATCCCGGTACAAAGTGATCTTCCGCATGTATGCGAGATTGGCGTCGCCCAAGGAGTTGTCCAAGTACGCGAGAGGCCGCACCGATCGGGCCAAATAAGCGCTTGACTCCTTGGAGTCGATGTGTTAAATTAGTGTTCGCCGCAAAACAAGCTTGTCCTTCCAGGACAGCCATTGAGAGCCAAGTTAAA
>NZ_BIMA01000037.1 GCF_004000845.1 Paenibacillus koleovorans NBRC 103111 | reverse complement strand
TCCGCCGTTACTCCACGCGTCAACTCTCGCTCCTGCACCGTTGCTCGTGCTTGCACCGCCGTTGCTCCCTGCTCCAGCACTCGCACCTGCACCGTTGCTTATGCTTGCTCCGCCGTTACTCCCCGCGTCAACTCTCGCACCTGCACCGTTGCTCGTGCTTGTTCCGCCGTTGCTCCCCGCGTCAACTCTCGCACCTGCGCCGTTGCTTGTGCTTGCTCCGCCGTTATTCCCCTCGCCGGTACTCGCACCTGGACCGCTGCCGCCACGTGCGCCGCCCTGCGTCGCCCGCCGCAGCGCCTCCACTCGCAGCCGCACGTCGGCGCTCGCGACCGTGCCGCGCAGCGGGTCGCGCTCGCCGAGCAGTGCCGCGAGCTCGCACGCAAGCCGCCCCAGGCCAAGCGGGGCTGCCTGGAGCAGCATGTGTGCGAGCCGCGGGTGCAGCCCTAGCGCAGCCATGCGGCGGCCATGCGGCGTGAGCGCCCCGGCCGCGTCCAGCGCGCCGAGGCCGGCGAGCAGCTCGCGCGCCTGCCGGTAAGCGGCGGCCGGCGGCGGATCGAGCCAGCGCAGCTCGGCGGGATCCGCCGCTCCCCACGCGGCCAGCTCGAGCGCGAGCGGCGCCAGATCGGCCTCGCCGATCTCAGGCGTGCGCCGCGTGGCTAGCTGGCGCTCCTCCGCCTCCGTCCACAGGCGGTAGCAGACGCCTGCCGCCACGCGGCCCGCCCGCCCTCGCCGCTGCTCCGCCGAATCCAGCGTCACCGGGATCGTGTCCAGCCGGGTAAGCCCGGTCCGCGGCGAGAACCGCGGCACCCGCATCAACCCGCCGTCGATCACGGTGCGGACCCCTTCAACCGTCAAGCTCGTCTCCGCGATCGACGTCGCCAATACCACCTTGCGCACGCCGGGCTTAGGCGGCGCGATAGCCCGATCCTGCGCCTCCTGCGACAGGTTGCCGTGCAGCGGCACAACCTCCACGCCTCTGCCAATCGCCAGCTCCGCCAGCTTGCCTTGCACGCGTCGTATCTCGCCCGCGCCAGGCAAGAACACCAGCACGTCGCCCTGCTCCCGTGCCACAGCTTCCGCCACGGCCGCCGCAACCGCCGTCTCCAGCCTGACGCCGTCTCGCCGAGGCGCCGCCGCATACCGGGTCTCGATCGGGAACGAACGCCCCTCGCTCATAACAATCGGCGCATCGTCCAACAACGCCGCGACCGCAGAAGCATCCAGTGTCGCCGACATAACCAACAGCCGCAAGTCAGGCCGAAACAAGCTCTGTGCCTGCAAGCATAAAGCCAACCCCAGATCCGCCTGCAGGCTACGCTCGTGAAACTCGTCGAACAGCACGGCTCCCACCGTCTCCAGAGCCGGATCCTCTTGCAGCAGCCGCGTCAATACGCCCTCGGTGATCACTTCAATGCGCGTCAGCGATCCCACACGCGAGTCATGCCGCATCCGGTACCCGACCGTCTGGCCGACTTGCTCGCCTAGCGAAGCCGCCATGAAGCGCGCAGCAGAACGAGCCGCAACCCGTCGCGGCTCCAGCATGACGATCTTCTTGCCTTTCGCCCAAGACTCGCCCAGCAGCGCCAGCGGCACGCGGGTCGTCTTCCCAGCGCCAGGGGGCGCTACGAGAACCGCATTGCTGCGGCTCTCGAGCGCCCCCTTGAGTTGGTCGATTATCGTATCGATAGGAAATGAATTAGGCATCATGTGACTTCGCTCCGAACGTCCCGTTTGACTCCACTTTACCATCCGGCGGAAGAATGAGTCAATGGCGGAGCTGACAAGTCCGACGCAAGGTTACGAATAGGTAGCGAGCTTCAGCTTCGCCTGGTCGTAGTCCATCGAGATCCCGAGAATCAGATTGATGCCTGGATTGTGGCGCAGTCTTGCCTTGAGCAAGGAATGAACGAGCGGCTTCTCGTACTTGAGAATGGTGATGACTTCCGCCAAAGGTCCGCCCGTGCGCTGCACTTCATATATCAAATCCACGCACTTTTCAATTTCGCTATGTTGATCCCGAATCTTATTTAAACTTGCAATGATTTGATTTGCGGTCATAGTGGCCATCCACCCTACCTCTTTCTGCAATATTTCCTCGCATCCTTACAATAAATTATACCACCAAAAAGGCTCGCATGACTATATACCTACCTCGGACTGACAAAAATAATTACAATCTGGAAAATAGAATGGGCCGATCCGCCCGTATATAGGACAATCGACCCGGCGATTTAGTTGCAGTTTCGAACAAAATAATTATATTCCGCCATTATTTAGTAGTGATTATTACAGTTCTAGTCCTTCCGTCCCAGACAACCTCGCCTCCGAACACTTCTCCGATAAATCGCGCAGGCGCCATCGTATAGCCGTTCACCAGCTGCGCCGATTCCTCGAGCTGCTGAGGCTTCCCGTTCACAAAGGCCGTCTTAGAGCCAATGGAGAGCGAAACCGTCTTGCCGTTTTTCGTCCCGGTTGCCGTCCGAGTGTCCGGATTCCAGCTGACCGTCGCCCCCATTTTCTCAAAAATGGCCCGCAGCGGTGTTAGGGTATTCTCGTTTATGATGACCGGCGGCTGTTCGAAGCTTTGGTCGGCTTGATCGATCGTAACGGAAACTTGGGATGTCACCGGAAATGTACGGCTCGCTGTCATAGTCCCCTTTTTGTCATAAACGCGAATTTCCAAATTGGACCCTCCCGGTACATCGCCCGCCATTACATCGAGCTCATATGGGGGGGCCATCTTCGTCTCCATTACACGGCCGTTCAGCACATACTCCACTTTACCGAAAAATACTTGCGGAATACGCACGAAGGGCACCCAAGTCGTCTGCTGACGGATCGGCTTCCAAACGTCTTGATACAATATACCGTTGCTCGGCGTAACCCCGGTCTGTACGTGTGTCAAGAAAAACGGATCCTGGATGAGCTCCTTGTACAGCTTCATCGTCTGTTCGTTCGAGCTGACGCTGTAGCTGTTCTGCGATTCGCGGCCCCGGAGGTCCACATTGAAGTAGGTGATAGCCTTAAGTCGAGGGTATTTGAGCGGCATTATCTTGTACAATCGCTCCAGATTGAGCAAAGCGTATTCCGTATGCGACTTCCCGTCCACATTGGTGTGGTTGGAAACCGCCGTTTCACTCAGCATGATCGGTTTGCGGTCGGCGTACAGCTTATAAAGCTCGTCCAGCTTCTCGATCGGCGTCGAAGCCTGCATGCTGACGTTCGGATCGCCGTGCGAATAAGGCTCCGTGTACAAGCTTACGCCAACCCAATCGACATAAGCGTCGCCGGGATAGTAGTTCGCCATCGTATATTTCGGGACATCGCCCGGGCTCCAGACCACCGCCACGTTAGGCGCCAGCTCGTGCATGACGTTCGCGACAATGCGGAACTTCTCGATATAGGTTTGCGTATCGGATACCCACGGGGTCCAATCGCCGTTCATCTCACAAGCGTATCGGAGAAATATCGGAATACCCGCTTCCTTCGCAGCGAGCGCCCATTGCCGCAAATACGCGTCGTCCTTCACGGCCTGCAACCCTTGCAGCGGCTGCCAAGCGATCTGGAGCGCGCTGCCCGCAGCTTTCGCATTGTCCGCGTACCGTTTCGGGAACTCCTCGCCATATGTAGCATACGCCAAGTACATCGCGTGGTCTTTGCCGAAGATCGACTTGGAGCGGTCAAAATGGTTGCCCATCGCCGGATCCAGCTCCGAATATATCCCTATATAGACGCCGTATGCCGGCTCGAACTTCGCAAGCTGACCTGATGCCGGCAAATAGGGCCGCTGCAGCTCCTCCGTCTGCTCCGTCGAAGCATAAGCTTCGATCGTCGTTCTCAGCTGATAAGCCCGCTGCAAGTCGTTCGCGCCCCAATCCTTGCCGTCCCGCAGCCAATACTCGTTCTCCAGCTCGTAATAGATAACCGCTTTCTCGTACTCGTGTACCGCATCATAATATTCGTCTATATACCCGGCATATAGCGCCGCCGTCAGCCAATCGCTGTTAGCCGCAGCCGAACGCATGAGCCCGTCCCAGATCGGGACCGCCAGATCGGTGCGACCGCTCTTCACGTGCTGCTCCGCACGAAGATGCAGAGTCCAGCTGTCCTCCGCCTGCGCCGGTTTTCCCGGAGGTAATACTAGTGCCGCTCCCAGCAGCAACGCGCTGCAAGCGAGAATCGCTTTTTTTCGAAACTTCGACATAATATGAGTTCCAGCTCCTTGATAAGGAAAAATGTATCCCCAGTATACTCCAGCCTGTCCCTCATAGCTATACGTAAGCGACAACCCTTTTGTGTCGTAAAATGGCGACTTTTGGCCCACGGCCTAATAAAACTGTCCTGGCTCCGGCAAATAATTGTTTACCATTCAATAAATAAAAGCCCCTCCGATAGAGACATCGGAAAGGACTTCCTTCATTAAAACTGACTCTAGTACCGTGCCACTACCATCTTCTTGCGTGTATAGAACTCTACGCCGTCGCGACCGTTGGCATGCAAGTCGCCGTAGAATGATTTCTTGTAGCCAGAGAAAGGGAAAAACGCCATTGGCGCCGGAACGCCTACATTGACACCGAGCATGCCCGCATCCATCGTGTCGCGGAATTGGCGGATCGCCTTGGCGCTGTCCGTATAAATACAGCCGCCGTTGGCGAAGTCGGATTCGTTCGCGATGGCGATCGCTTCCTCTAACGACTCTACGCGGACAACCTGTAGCACGGGAGCGAAAATTTCGTCCGTCCAAATTTTCATACCCGGCTTCGCGTTGTCGAACAGCGTCGGCCCGACGAAATAGCCGCTCGCCTTCGCCGCCGCATCCTCGCGGCCGTCGCGGACTAGCTTCGCGCCTTCCTCCACACCGCTCGCTATGTAGCCTAGCGTGCGTTGCTTGTGCGAGTCGCGGATGACCGGGCCGAGGAACACGTCCGGCTCGGCGCCGTTGCCGATGCGAATGTCGTCGCCGGCCTTAGCCAGACGCGACACGAGCTCATCGGCGATATCGCCGACCGCAACTACGACCGAGGCCGCCATGCAGCGCTCGCCGGCCGAGCCGTAAGCCGCGTTGACGATTTCCTTCACCGCGAGGTTCAAGTCGGCGTCCGGCATAACGATCGAATGGTTCTTCGCGCCGCCCAGCGCCTGGACGCGTTTGCCTTGTGCCGCCGCTTTCTGGTACACGTACTCGGCCACCGGCTGCGAGCCCACGAATGAAATCGCCGGCACATCCTTATGCTCGAGCAGGCCGTTCACGATATCGTGCGCACCATGCACGACGTTCATCACGCCGTCCGGCAACCCGGCTTCCGAGAACAGCTCCGCTAGCCGGTTGGCCGACAGCGGTGTCCGTTCGGACGGCTTCAGCACGAACGTATTGCCGCAGGCGATGGCAAGCGGGAACATCCAGCACGGCACCATCGTAGGGAAGTTGAACGGCGTAATGCCGCCCACCACTCCGATCGGGTATCGGTACATGCCCGACTCCAGCCCGGTTGCGATATCCGGAAGCTGCGACCCCATCATCAGCGTCGGGGCGCCGGCTGCGAACTCGACGCACTCGATGCCGCGCTGAACTTCGCCGTATGCTTCCGCATAACTCTTGCCGTTCTCCATCGTGATCAGCTTCGCCAACTCATCCCAATGCTCGACCAAAAGCTGCTGGTACTTGAATAAAATCCGTGCCCGTTTCGGCACCGGCACCTTGCTCCATTCCGTGAAAGCCGCCTTGGCCACGCTCACCGCGTGATCCAGATCCGCCTTCGTGGATAGCGGCACTTGGGCGATCGGTTCGCCGGTAGCCGGGTTCGGGACGATTTCGTATCGTTCGGCCGTCGAAGACACCCATTGCCCCCCGACGAAATTTTGCAGTTGTTGTAACGTTTGCGTTTGCGACACCGGGCGTGCCTCCGTTCGTTTAATTGGTTTGCAGCGACGACTCTTTCTGATTCTGATTGAACAAAGGAAGTACGGTCTTCCCTACGCGCTCCGCTTCTTCCAAATGCGGGAAGCCCGACAGAATGAAATGAGTGACGCCTGCATCGATATATTCCTGCAGACCCTCACGCACTTGCTCAGGCGTTCCAACGACAGCAGTACCGGCGCCTTTGCGCACGCGGCCGATGCCCGCCCACTTGAACTTGCCGAAGCGGAAGTCGCCTTTCAACAGCACGCTCATCCGGCTCTGCGCCACGGAATCGGACTCTTTGTAGTACTCGCGCATCCGCGCTTCTACGGCCGGATCGACGATCGACACGAGACGGTCGGCTTCCTTCCAAGCTTCTTCCTCCGTCTCGCGTACGATGACGTGAATCCGAATGCCGTGCTCCATCGTACGGCCGTAAGCTGCTGCACGGCGGTTGACATCCTCGATTTGCGCACGCACTTCTTCCACCGGCTCGCCCCATTGCAAGTAAACGTCTCCGTAACGCGCCGTCGCATCCTTCCCCGCATCTGAGGAAGCACCGAAGAAAGCCGGAATGCGGCGCTGAATGTTTTTCGGCACGAGCAAGCCGTCCTTGATTTGGTAATGCGGACCGTCATGGTCAAAATGCTCTTCTTCCCACAGACGGTTCATCACTTCCATAAAATCGTTCGCCCGGGTATACCGAGTGTCGTGATCGACGAAGTCGCCGTCCTGCCCAAGCTCATGAGCCGAACCGCCGGCCACGATGTTAATGTCGAGACGGCCGCCGCTGAACAAGTCCAGTGTAGATGCCATTTTGGCGGACAAGGAAGGAGTGATGAATCCGGGACGAATCGCAATTAGCGGACGCAGCGTATTCGTGTTGTGGACGATTGCCGAACCGACCATCCAGGAATCGAAATATGGCGTGCCCACCGGCACAAGAATACCGTCAAATCCGGACTTCTCGACCATTTGCGCTACTTTGACAACGTACTCCAGGCTCGGCTCACGCTCCGGCTTTTTCAGACCGATATGCGCTCCGTCACCGTTGGTAGGGGTAAACCAGGAAAAACGAATGCGGCTCATTGGAATTCCTCCAGTATTAAGAATTGGGATGATGCATCGCCAAGTTGTAGTTCTTAATACGTATTATATTGTTATATAACTAAAAACGTCAATCCTGTTTTTTTATCCGCATTTCCAGTATAATCAATGTATAGAACGCCGAAAGACCTGTGGGGGTGCTCGTTTAAGGTATGATCGATCGGGAAAGCCACATCAGCATGTATACCCAAATCGCCAACCTGTTGGAAGCGAAGATCAAGTCGGGCGAATGGAAGCCGGATGACAAAATTCCAACCGAATCCGAAATTATGGAAACGTATCAAGTAAGCCGGGTGACTGCCAGACTAGCGATCAGCTCCCTGGATGAGAAAGGCTTAGTCGTTCGTAAGCAAGGCAAAGGGACGTTCGTCGCTCACTCTTATGTCAATCAAGATTTAGCAACGCTCGAAGGGTTCTATGATTCGATGATCGCCAAAGACTTCGAACCGAAGCTGCTCGAGATGCGGGTTGTGGATACGCCGGAAGAGCTGGCCGAGAAGCTTGGCGAATCGTTCAAACGAGCGTTGTTCTTCAAGCGCAGCTACCTTCGCCAGAACGCCATTCACGCTTACAGCCATGTATATTTGCCGATCGAGATGGCGAAGACGATCACTTGGGAGATTGCCGAGCAAAATTCCGGCTACACCATGCTGACGCAAATGGGAGGCTTCGAGATCAAGCTGGCCCAACTGGCCATTCGAGCGATCGCCGCCAACCGCGAGCAAGCGGAGACGCTGGAGATTGAGCAAGGCGAGCCGCTGCTTTGTTTGTCGCGAACCTCGCTTGGGTCTAGCAACATCACGGTCGAGCATACGAAGATCTTTTTACGCTCCGACACTAGCGAGTTCACGATCAGCATTCCGACCGGGGTTTCCATGTTGAACGGCATTCGGAATACTTCTGGTTAACTTTTTTAAGTTCAGCTACGATCAGCTGTAACCATTCCGATGCGGGTGGATACACTAAAATCATCGAGTCTGTCACTTCCGCCAACGGGAGTACAAGGCCGGTGATTTTTTTTGTCGCTGGGTACTTGTAAAATGGAAATCATTCGGTTAAGATTAAATCAATAAATCCTACCTGTTTACTATGATTAAAATGTGAGCGGGATGATGAGAGGTTCAGGTGATGATCATGTTGCAGCATTGTCCTAAATGCGATACGAAGACGGTTCCGGGGCGTTTCACCTGCGCCAGTTGCGGTCATGAGCTGCAGCAAGCCGGCACTCAGCTGGAAGCTTTGACTTATTGGGAAAACAAACGGCCTCAACTGAAATATACGGCGGCGATCTTGATCGGGGTGACCTTCTCTATTGTATTCAGCCATTACGCTCCGCTGCTAGCCGGACTTATCGGCGCCGCTTTCCTGTACTTGAAGGATTACAAAGCCGTCGAATAAATAATGTTGTTTCAATGTGCCGGGCTTATGCCCGGTTTTTTGATTTTGGCGCATACTGAATTATTATACTTGTTATAAGTTATTCTAATTTGACTTAATGAAATCCCCCCTATTATGATGGAGCCATGCAAGTTGCCTCCATACCCATCATCCATGTAAGGGGACACGCGTTATGAATTGGTTTCGTACGTTCGGCCCTGGTCTACTTTTCGTTCTTGTCCCCTCGGCGGTGGCGGCTTGGCTTGGCTCGCTGCTGCCGATCATCGGCGGTCCGATTTTCGGCATCGTCCTCGGTATGATCATCAACCATACGTATGGCAAACCGGCTTCCGCACTGAAAGGCATCCTCTTCTCCTCGAAAAAAGTGCTGCAGTGGGCTATCATCGTACTCGGCGCCGGACTTAGCTTGTCGCAGGTGTGGAAAACCGGATTGGAATCGTTGTCGGTTATGCTCATTTCGCTGGCTGCCGCCTTCCTCGCCGCCTACGGCTTCGGTAGGCTCATGCGTGTCCCGTTCAATTTGCAGACCTTGATCGGTGTCGGCACCGCTATATGCGGCGGCTCGGCGATCGCGGCCGTCTCACCAATCATCGAGGCCAAGGAACGGGAGATCGCGTACTCGATTTCAACAATCTTTCTGTTTAACATCGTGGCTGTTCTGCTCTTCCCGGCGCTCGGCCATCTGTTCGACATGACGCAGACCGGCTTCGGCTTGTGGGCCGGCACGGCGATCAACGACACATCCTCCGTCGTGGCGGCCGCCTATAGCTACGGTGATGAAGCCGGCGCTTACGGCACGATCGTGAAGCTGGCGCGGACGACGATGATCATTCCGATCTCCTTGATCTTCGCCGGAATCTTGGCGTACCAGAAGAAGCGCTCCGCTGCGAATGCAGACGATCCATCGGCCGTCAACTTTTCGTTCAGCAAAATTTTTCCTTGGTTCATCGTTTGGTTCCTTGTTGCGGCGCTGTTGAACACGACAGGCGTCATCCCTCCGGAGAGCCTCCCTTCTATCGCGAAGCTGGGCAAGTTCATGATCATCATGGCGCTCACCGCCATAGGGATGAATGCGGACTTCCGCTCGATGGTGAAGACCGGCTTCCGCCCGATCCTGCTAGGGCTCATCGTCTGGTTCACGGTCGCCTCGGTCAGCTTGCTGATCCAATTGGCTACGGGCAATACGTAAGAGAAGCGGCTTCGCTTCTCTTTTTTTCCTTGATTTCAGAACATATGTTCTGTATAATAGGTATATTCAACATTCCCCTTATCCGTCAGGAGGATTACCTATGTCAAATGTGATTATTTGCGAGCCTCCATCCTCCTATCAAGTTGCAGGTCGCCTGCCTAACAAGCCGCATGATGAAGCTTTCAAGAAACTGCTCCAGACGTTTTTTCTTGAATTTGTGGAGCTGTTTTTTCCCGAACTGCATCGTCAAATTGATCCCGCTCAAACTAGGCTTCTGATGCAAGAGCTACTAGTCGATGTCATTGGTGAACAAACTCGCGAGTTGGATCTGCTTGTACAGACTCGCTTGCTTGAGAGCGATGCCTATATTCTAATCCACCTGGAGACGCAATCGTATAAAGATCCCTTCTTTTCCGAACGAATGTTTATTTATTTCAGCCGGTTGTTCGAACGGCATCGTCACGACCATCGGCTTATTATTCCGATTGCTCTTTTTGCGTATGGCGATTCATCGGCGGTGAAACCCGAGTTCACTATGCGTTTTTCCGAGCACAATATCGTTCATTTCAACTATTTTCATGTTGAACTCTTCCGATGCAATTGGAGAGAATTTATCGACTCTTCAAACCCAATCGCTGCTGCACTGCTAAGTAAAATGGGGTATACTAAATCTGAGAGACGTCAGGTGCGAACCTCTTTTTTACGAATGATCCTTCGTTTGACCGCCAAGTTAGATCAAGCGAGGCTAGCTCTGATCATGTCTTTTGCCGATTTATATTTTGAGCCTGTGGAAGAGGAGGACAAGTCGATCATGGATCAATTGCGCAAGGAATATCCAATCGAATCCGAACAATTCTCGGAACTGATGCCCGCCTGGAAGCGATGGGGTTTTGAGGAAGGCGTAGCGAAGGGAATGGAGGAAGGAATTGAGCAAGGAATTGAACAAGGCAGAAAACAAGAAAAGTTGGAAATCGCGGCGACTCTGCATTCGAAAGGATTTACAATCGATGAGATCTCCGAAATGACCAAGCTGGAGCCAATTGCGCTGGCCGACTACTTCAAACAACAAGCTGAATAATAAGCTCATTTGACATTTATTAATTTTACCTGTAAAATTAATAGTTAGTTTTTGAAAACAAACGAATGAAGTTCCAATTCCGCAATTCCTCTTAGCAAGGATTCCTCCAGATTTGGACCCCGAAGACCCAATATTCCATTCGTTTTACCATTGCCAATCGTTCCAACCTGTAGCTGCAGACAGTTCGAACCGTTAAGAAACAACAACTAATTCAAGACTGGCGCGGCCTAGGAGCCGCAAGAACGGATGAGAGGTAGGGCTTCCGTTGTGTTAGTGCATGTGCAAATGGGATCAAAAACAACAATATCAAACGCGGCTTGACTGCGTGGCGCCCTGATAGGCGTGGCAGTCGGGCGGCGTTTTTCTATTTTACTGCGTCGTGGTGAGCCGGACCGACCAGTTCGCATCCTCGAGCCAAGCGCGGTTCGTAAAGTCACGGCCCCGCACGACAACCTTTGATCGGTACACTTGTACGTATAAGCCCTGGGAAGCGGATTCATCCTTGTACTCCATGTTCCGATTCAAGACGCGGCCGACCGACGAATTGTTGAACAGATGGAACGACTCTTTGAAATAGTGTGCCCGTCCATTGCGAAAATCTTGATGGTTGTGACCGTAAAAAACGAACACATTCGTATAAGGCTTCAAAATGTCGCGGAATTGCTTCGCCCGCATGAGCTGGTGAGCGCCTCCGTCTTGCCCGGCTGGTGGCAGCGGCTGATGAATCATGACAAACACCGGCTTCATGGACTTGTTCGACTGCAGCGATTGCTGGAACCATCTTAGCTGCTCGTCCGAATACCAGGCTCCCTCCGACACGTCCGGTGTTTCTTGCACATACGTCTCCTGTGACAAAAACAAAAACAGACATCCGTTCAGGGTAGCGCTATGATAAGGTTTGTCCAATCCAAACGTCCGCATGAACGAAGCTCTCGCTTCCGCATCCGTCTTGCCATTCGGCATGGCATCTTTGTTCCAGTTTCCATGCGAATCGATCCAAATGCCATAGTACTCGTGATTGCCCATATTGGCGTGGATCGGCGGCAACGCATATGCCTTCATGACATTCCGGAAAGCCGCATAGTCGTCGTTCGTGCCCGATTCGGTTAGGTCGCCGGTCAAAATCAGCGCATCCACCTTTGTCTCAAATTCAACGATGTCTTGCAAGGCACGTTGCAGCTTCTCAGAAGGGTAATCAACAGCATGACTGATATGCAAATCACTTAGAATAAAGAAAGAGAGGAGCGCGCCATCGTCCCGACGGCCGGCAACCGGGCGCACTTGTGCTAGCTCAGCTTGCAGCGGACGGTCTAACACCCTGTCCTCCTCGCGATCCGAGATTCCGAAGGGCAGCTTGCCGGTTCTCCAGCCGAATGCGGCGGCACCGCCCAGCAAGAGCAGTACGGCCGATCGGCGTAAAAACGTGCGTCTGTCCATTCGTCATCCCCCCTCTCCACTACTCTAATCCTGATTCCGCTTCTCCAAAGCAGCGCGCAATGCATCGCCTAACCCGGACGATAACGATTCGTTGTCGCTGTAGGACTCAATCAGCTTCTCTTGCTGCTTGCGGCCTACGCGTCCTCCAGGACTCGACTCATCCAGCTTTTCTATTACATTGCACGATTTGCACTGAACATATTTACCCGCTTTTCCTTCATGCAACTCCATCCGCTTGTGGCATTGCGGGCATCGCTTGAATGTCAACGCCGGTTCCGCCATCCGGTGGTACTCGCATTCGCGGTTCGAGCAGACTAGCGATTTGCCTCGTTTGCCTTTGCGCTCCAACAGGTTCGCTCCGCACTCCGGGCATTTGGAGCTCGTCAAGTTATGAGGCTTGTACTCTTGACTGCTCATTTTCACTTGCTGCACGAGCCGTGTCGTCTGTCGGCGGATGTCGTCCATAAACGCCGCGGCATTGCCTTGACCACGCGCAATCCGCTCCAGCTCCTGCTCCCACTTGGCGGTCAGGTCCGGCGATCGCAGCTCGTTCGAGACGAGCTCGATCAGCTGCTTGCCTTTCGCCGTAGGGACTATGCGGTTCATCTTCCGCTCCACCGTCTCGGTCTGCAGCAGTTTCTCGATAATATCCGCACGTGTCGCCGGGGTGCCCAGGTGATGCTTCTCCATCCGGCTGAGCAGTCCCGCCTCAGTATAACGGCCCGGCGGAAGCGTGCGCTGGCTAGTCGGCACCGCGGAACGTACTTGCAGCGACTGACCTTTCGACAGCTCGGGAAGCTTCTGGCTCGAAGCGGCCCGATCTTCAGCCGAATCCGTGGCCGTCCCTCCAGCTTCTTCGTCTTCCTCTCCAGCATCGACTACTCCGCCGGTCCCATATACGTCCCGCCAGCCATTCTCTTTAGGCACTACTCCCTTTGCAAACAGCTTCTCTCCACCCGCATTGATCACTACGCTAGTCTCCGCATACCGGTACGCCGGGTAAAAAAGCGAGGTGAATCGGCGCACGATCAAATCGTACAGCTTACGCTCCTCAACGCTTAATGCATTCAAGATCACTACTTGTTCAGTCGGAATAATAGCGTGGTGGTCAGTTACTTTGCTGTCGTCGACAAACCGCTTGGTCACCTGCAGAGGCTTCCGCGTAAGAGGTGCGACCAAAGGTGCGTAAGGTCCGACAGCGATCGTATGGAGCCGGTTTTTGAACGTCGGCACGATATCCGCTGACAAATACCGCGAATCCGTTCGCGGGTACGTCACCAGCTTATGCTGTTCATAGAGCCGCTGAAGCACCGTGGAAGTCATCTTGGCCGAAAAGCCAAGCTTGCGGTTCGCATCTCGCTGCAGCTCGGTCAAGTCATAGGCAAGCGGCTGCGGCTCCTGCTTCTCGATCATGCGCACCGTCTCGACGGCCGCCTTCGCCCGGCTCAGCTTCGCCGCCAGCTCCTTCGCCTCCGCCTCGTCGTAGAGCCGTCCGTCGTGCTGCTCGCCGCGACGCCATTTGGCCTTCAGCGTGCCGAAGTCCGCCGTTACGGTCCAATACGGCACAGAGCGGAAATCGGCGATTTCCCGCTCCCGCTCCATCATCATGGCGAGCGTCGGCGTCTGGACGCGTCCCGCCGCCAGCTGCGCGTTGTACTTGCTCGTGAGCGCGCGCGTCACATTGAGGCCGATCAGCCAATCGGCTTCAGCCCGGCATACTGCCGAGGCGTACAAGCCGTTGTAATCGGCGCCCGGCTTCAAGCGCGAGAACCCTTCGCGGATCGCCTGATCCGTCTGCGAAGAGATCCAAAGCCGCTTGAACGGCTTGCGCCAGCGCACTAGCTCCATAATCCAGCGAGCGACCAGCTCGCCTTCGCGCCCCGCATCCGTGGCGATGATCAGCTCGCTCAGATCGCCGCGTTTGCACAGCTGTTCGATCGCTCGGTACTGCTGCGACGTCTCGCGCATCACTTTGAGCCGCATCGTCTGCGGCAGCATCGGCAAATCTTCCAAATTCCAAGTTTTATATTTCGTATCGTAATCTTCCGGCTCCGCTAAGGTCACTAAATGCCCAAGCGCCCATGTAACTACATAACGCGATCCTTCAAAATGCGATTTATGGCGTTCCGTACAGCCCAGCACACGTGCCAGCTCTTTCGCAACGCTTGGCTTTTCCGCCAATACGATCGATTTCATTCGGGACAACACTCCTTTTTATCACATGAAAGAAATAAACCACGGAACCGGAACCGGCCTCCATGGTTTCAACACTTGAGTCCTATGGGAATTAAATCTTTATATCGATAAAGGACGACAAACCGGAAGGTTGCTGCATTTGTTTGAGATTTTTGGTCGGATCGTTGATCGCTTCGTTGATCATGCCCTGCACAACTTCCTGTGCTTTGCTCTTGCCCGTCTCGATCGCTTTCACGACACACCCCGGCACCTGGGTTCCTGCGATATTGAAGCTCATCTATACTGCCTCCTGTCCACTTAGTCCGCCATTAGCCTATATATTACCATCATCATACCCGATTCAACCCTCTACATCAATAGATTCCTTCCGAGAGGAACGAATGAGCAGCGAGGAGCCCCATGCGAGAATAGATACGACGAACCCATAGAGGAACAGCTGATGGATGCCTTCCATGAAGACGGTCGCCTTGGTCAGGAAAGCACCCATAATCGTAGTCCCAACCGCCGTGCCGATATTCCGTGCAAAAAATTGCAGCGAAGTCGAAATGCCCTTGGATTGCGCATCCACCAATTGCTGGGCGGCAATCGTAGTGACCGTCACGATCAAGCCGAACGCCATGCCTTCCAGAAACATAATGCCGAACACGTCCCAGAAACCGCTCTTTTCCGACAACGTCAAACACAGCAGTCCGAACAGAACGAGCAGACTATTGCCCGCAATGATCAGAGGCCGATACCCGAACCGCAGCACCCAACGACCGGCCGGCACCGCCACAAGCAGCCACCCGATCGCTTCACCGAGCAGCGCCAGCCCGCTCACGAAGATCGAATACCCTTGCTCCTGCAAGAAAAAGGGGATGTAGTTGGCGGAACCGAACAATGCAGCCGTCGCCAGAAAGGAGTTGACGATCATCCAGCTAAGCCGGCTGTTGCGGAAAATGGAAAAGGGAATCAAAGGCGATTTGTGGCTCCGTTCAACCAGGTAAAAAGCTGCGAAAAATAAGGCACTGAAAAGAGCATAGATGAAATAATTGCCTTCAACAACAGTAAGTAGAAGCAACGAGATGACGCCGCCTGCGAAAAGCGCGCCTCCGCCGTAATCAATCGGCCCTTTCCTAGGCACATACACTTCCCTATACGGCAGCAGCAATAAAATCGACAGAATGCAAAGCGGAATGTTGATGTAAAAAATCCATCTCCAGCTCGCGACTTCCACGAAAAACGATCCCAACAGAGGTGCCAGAACGGCCGATAATCCCCACATGCCGGAGAAAAACGCTTGGATGACCGCTCGTTTGGCTACGGAGAACAGATCGCCTGCGATAATGACCGGAAAGGGAATGAGAATGCCCGCCCCGATGCCTTGCACGCCGCGATAAAGCACTAGCTGCAGCATCGTTTGCGAAGTGCCGCATAACAGCGAGCCGAGCATAAAAACGAGAATGCCGGTAGCAAACACGCGCTTGCGGCCGAATATATCGGACAATCTCCCGGCGATCGGCGTCATAACCGTTGAAGCGATCATATAGGAGACGAAGCTCCAGGCGTATAATGAAAATCCTCCCAAATCGCTGACGATATGGGGGATCGTCGTATTCGTTATCGTTGAATCGAGCGAGGCGACGAGCATCGCGATCACGATGCTTATCATAACCGGCCATTTACCCTTTACGCGGGGTTCGGGCGAATGTGGTTCCTCTATTTTCTTATCAAGAGCTACTTCCAATGGATCGTTCACTCCGTTCTTCAATCGCTCAGACCCGGTGGTCGGTCGACCGGCCAGAAGGCGCCGAATTGACCGATTTTTTCAAGCATTTCTTTCGCTACAGGCAGCACGAACTCCATTTTACCCACTTCCGTCAACCCGCTCCGATTATGCATGATCGCCTGGATGACGTAAAACCGGTACGAGCCGGAGTCACTGCTCAGTCTTGCGATCTCGCGGGAAGCGTCGTCGTTGCTCACCATTCGAACGGACTTCCCTTGATGAGGCTTGTAGGGGGCAATGCTGACAATATCCTTCAGCTTGATATAGTAATTCAAATGCGGGCGCTGGATGACAAGCTCCTCAGTAGAAATTGTCAGGCCGAGATCCTGCTTCTTGTGGTACATCATGAGCACGCCTGCTAAGGAATGGATCCGGATAAAATCCGAAGAATGCTTCATAAGGGCTCCTCAAAACGTAAGTCGTATCGCCGTCCGATCGTCCGGCTGCGCTTGTTTGCTTTTCTCCGCCGCTACCACTTCATCCACGTAAGCTTCGAAACCAAGCTCGATCATACGAGGCGCAGCCTTCTCAAGCTCATAATCCGGATGGAAAAAACCGTCGGTGAACAGGAGGAGGCTGGATAGTCCATCCAACGGAATCGTGCCGTGTTGCAGATGAACACCGATGTCCGGCATGCCGTTGGCGACGCCGTAGCCTTCCGGCCGGTTCGCCAATGTCCGGTTGTAGGCATACCGATGCTTCGGGATGTCGAAATAAGCTTCATCCGGCAAGTCGGCTCCATCGCGTCTCGCCGCTTCTCTGTAAGCAGCCGATCGAGAAGTGACGCCTTGCACCCGATTCTCGGTGAGCGACTTGAAGGTGCCATCCCGGTATACGGCCACGATCATAGAATCACCCAATTGCGCAAAATCTACCATCGCCTCCGTTTCCCGGACGCGAACGGCCGCCACGCAAGTCGACCAAAGCTCGTGCAAAACCGTTAGATCGACACCCGCTTTCAGCATAAGCTGCCGCAAGTCGCGATTGGCTGCGTTCACTAGATCGGTCAGCGGCATTGCGGGGTCGACATCCGGCCGTTCAAGTTTGCTTTTGAACAATTGTGCCGCTATATGAGCCCCGTTATGCCCCTCAGCATCACGATAGTCATGCAGCGGAGTGACGCCGTCCAACACGGCGTATATTCCTGTGGCGGGTTGGATGGCGAAGGCATCCTCGGTTTCCGCCTTCAGCGGGCTTTTAAGATGAAAATGAGTATAGCGCATGATCGGCTTCTCCTTGTCCTGCGCCAGAGTTGCCGCTCATTGTCCGCAGCGCTCCACCACATGCTTGTAAGGCAGCTTGCCGCCGAAGATGTCGAGCGCGCTGCCGATCGTAATGTCCAGCTTCCCGCCGCAGAGCGCCTCGAAGCGGTCGAGATCCTCGAGCGAGCGGGCACCGCCTGCGTAAGTCGTTGGGATCGTCACGCTCTCCGCCAGCAGCTCGACGAGCGGCTCGAGGATTCCGGTTCGTTTGCCTTCGACGTCGACCGCGTGGATGAGGTATTCGTCGCAGTAGCCTTCCAGCTCACGCAGATTGGCCGGCGTCAGCTCGAAGTCGCTGAACTGGGTCCATTGGTTCGTGACGACGTACCAGCGACCGTCCTTCATTTTACAGCTTAGGTCGATGACGAGCTTGTCCTTGCCCGTGACGCCTGCCACAGACTCCAGCCGTTCCCAGTCCAATCGTCCGTCACGGAAAATGTATGAGGTCACGATTACATGCGACGCGCCTTGCTCCAAGTAATACGCCGCATTATCCGCCGTTATGCCGCCGCCGATCTGCAAGCCGCTCCTATAGGCCTGGAGCGCGCGCACCGCCGCTTCCTCATTGCCGCCGCCCAGCATGATCACATGCCCGCCGGTCAGCTTGTCTTCGCGGAACAAACCCGCATAATACGCGGAGTCATACTCGGAGACGAAGTTCTCCACAACCGCACGAGGATCCGCTTGCAGCGTCTCGCCGACAATCTGTTTCACTTTGCCCTGATGCAAGTCGATGCAAGGTCTGAATTTCATAGCCTGTTTCGTCCTCTCTCTATGTGAAATGACCACTATTCGCCAACTAAGTTGATGCCATATCGCTATTCTTCGACCGCAACGTCGTCCAACGTCAAAACATGCGTCGACGATAGATATGCATCCGTCACCACAAACCCTAGCTTCCGGTAAAGCCGCTCGGCGATCGGATTGTCCGTCCGCAAAGTCAGTACCTGAAAATGCAGCCGCGCCTCACGGATGATAGTCTCCATCAGCAACAGCGCGATGCCCGTCCCCCGACAGCTAGGCGAAACATACACTCGACGCACCCGGCCGACGGAATTTTGCGCTTCCCCATAGGGATCGCGGTTCAAGCCGCCGATCCCGACAAGTTGCCCATCCCGATAGGCACCGAACAAAGCTTCTCCCAACCGATCGAACCGATTGGCGCCGGTCGTAAACTCCTCAGCCATCCGCTCGATATGACGGTAATGCTCATGCAAACTCTCCTCCACAAGTCGGCTCCAGTCCGGTCGATCTACAGGCAGAATGCGCTTAATCACTACAGAAATCCGTCTATCCATAGTACCATCAACTCCCCTTCCATCATACCCCAAACTTAAAAAAAGCCAAGCGCGAAATGCATCGCGCCTGACTTCTCATGTAACCTGCCGAATCAAACTAAAACGCCGCCACTTGCTTTACGCAACGGACCCCGAACTTCATCGCGACCCCTTCATCGACACCCGCTTCTCCACCCAGTGTTCGCGGGATCCATACGACCGCTTGACCGGCCCGTGAAGCAGCATCCGCCAGCGACGATGACACGATTGCCCCACCCTGTTCATCAAGCCGCTCAACCCGAAGATGCCTGCGAGCCCGCTCCCAATCATTGATTTCCTGACCCGTCATGAACGTGAAGCCTTCCTCATGCGCCACCCGAACGACTTTGCGCAGTGCATCCGTCACTCGAGGCTGATTGTGGATATGGAACTGATGGAACAGGAAGTGAGCGACGCCTTGCACCCGCTTTGCATGTTCGAGGAAGGGCATCAGCACGCTGCTGTCCGCCAGCCGCTCGTGATCCAGGTCTTGCGTCAGAAACCCGTTCTCCAGCACGTCGTAGGAGCGGTTCTGCTCATCCGCCCAAGCGATCGGGAAATAAGGATGGCAGGTGCCGAACAAATACCCGATGTTGCCGCGTTTGCTGGCGCCACGGGTCTGATCCGTCTCGATGCCGTGTTTCTCGCACCAGCGGAAATATTCGCCCCAGCCCTCCACTCGGGTGTAATGGTTTTTGTTGGAGGCGAATTTCCGAATGCCTGTCGCTTCTTGCAGCCAGGCGAATTGGCGGTCGAACTCGGCTTCGCTCCAGCCGCCCTTCTGCTCGGCCATCCCGTTATAATGGAAAGCCAGCTCATGGCCGTCTGCCACGACTTGCTCATAGATAGACGGGTGGAAACCCGGCTCGAGCATGCACCATGTACTGCGGATATCACATTCCTTCAGCACCCGAAGAGTCGTAATCGCCGTCTCGTCTTCATTGCGGTCGCTGTCGTGGGAGATGAGCGCCACCTGCTCGACCCCATCAGGCCAATACCCGACGAACGGCAACGGCACTCCCGCTTCGAGCGTAACGGACAGCAATTGCCCGATAAACGCTTCCTTCCATAGATCGGAATACGGATGCGGGAAATAGTTGAACCCAGTGTCGGTCTGCACACGGTCGTGCACCCAATCGAGCTCAAAGCCGTCATCCGCCTTCAGCATCTTGTCGTCGATCGCCGCCGTGCCGTCCGGTGCCGGAACGCCATCCTTGGTAACCGGCTGCGTGCCTTGCTGCAGGCCAACCCATGTGCCGGGGAGATCCACCGCCCAGCGATGAATCGAGCCACGCCCGACGGCGAAGCGTTGCAGCGCCGCTCCGATCGGCTCGCCGTTCGGAGAGCCTGCCAGCAGCGCCCCCTGCTCTTCGACCGGCACCGTACCGCTAGCACGCCAAACATCGGCGAGCAGGAAGCGTAACGGACGCGGATCGCCAAGCGACTCCGTTAACCGTGCATACCCCGGTCCGAATCCGCCGGCTACCACACAGCCGAGCCTTGGAGCGAAGGCGTCCAATCCGGCGAATGAAATCAGCATCCCGCCTTCTTCCGCGAACTTCCACATCGCTTCGTGATTTTCGCTGCCTGCCTCAGGCTCCAGCGCCGCAATCAAGACGTCCGGCCTCACAGCATTATCATCCAAGCCGATCAGCTGCTGCATACATTCTACGACACGGAACGGAATGCCGGCATGCTCCAGCACTTCTACGACGAAACGTTCAAATACGTTCTCGCCACGGGCCCAACGCGCTATAGCCGCCTCCCGGTCCAGTAATACTGCTACTTCCGCCATTCTGCTCGCACTCATGTTAGTCTTCATCCTTTCGACGATCGAACCCGATAGTGATAAAACCCGAAGGAGAAAGGAGCGGCCAGTTCAAACCGAACCCGTCCATCCTCATCTATAGCAAGCTCAAACCCTCCGCCGTTCGCGATTACTTCATTCCTGCTCTCCATAGTCAGCAATGGCGTCAGTTGAATGGAGCGTTCTCCTACCGAGCCGTCCGCCTCCAGTCCCCATATCGGCATCCGCTTCGAAGGCAACGAATGTCGCTCGCGAATGACGAGCAAATATCCTTCCCCGCCTCGCTTCACCGATTGCAAGCCGGTCCATTGCGCTCCGTCCGGCGTATCCCCGATCGGCAGCACCCTTCCGTCCAGTACGGAAGCCAGGTGCAGGTTGTACACATCCAGCATCCGCTTCAAGATCACGCGATTGTCGGCGCTAAGCCCGGTCAGCTCCATCCAGACAAGCGGATTCGTGAACATCGTGACCGCGAACGCATAGGCGATTCCGCTCTTATAGGGAGACAACGGATCATTTTCACCATATACATGCCGGTTGCGGTCTACGTTCAGAAACTCCATCTGCAGCTTCTGAGCCGGCACATATTTGGATAACAACCATAAATTCCTTAATGTCCAATGCGGGTAATAACTTCGGAAATCCGTATAGCGGTTTTCGACGAACAGCCCTCCGTATTGGTTGCGTCCGTAATAGCCAAGCCTCACTTGGTTGGTCGCATCGACGTTAAAATAAACACGGCCGCCGGACTCACGAACAACCCGCTGCATCATACGCACTAGATTCGTCTCGCCGTATTTGGACTTAATCTTAATGCCGTCCAGCTTGAAATAGCAAACGCCGTAGTCCCGATGCAGCTCCAGCAGCCTCTCCACATCCTTGTCCCAATTGGCGAAATCGTTAGCCGAATCCGGAGAGAACCAGAGCGCCAGCCGCAGTCCGTTTCGCTCCACCGTATGCTTCAGAGGCTCAAAGCCGTTAGGAAACCGTTCGGGATGGACGTTCCAGAAGCCGTCCCCATCGGCATAATAATCGCTCCATCGCCCGCCGGCCGGGTTGACCGAATTCGTCGTATTGCCATGCTGCCAGCCGTCATCGATCTGATAATTGGTAATGCCTAGCTCAGCCGCCCGCTCAAGCTCGGTCTGAATGAACTTCTCGCTCACTCGCCCGTCCTTGGACCTGTCGCCCCAGTTGTTGCACATGAGGAAATAATCCCGCGCCGGCTGAAAGCACCGGATCGCCCGGTGCAGATCGTCAAGCGCCAGCCAGCTCTCCAGCTCGCCGCCAGTCCAGACACCGACAGAAGAGCCGTAGGCCGGGATCCACTCGCCGTTCCGCAGATCGCTCGCCGCGATGCCGCAGCCGATCACCCTCAGCACCCGGCCGGTGAACTCGAAGTCGCCTCCCGGATAATGCAAGTGGCCGTACGGCGTCGGCCCTTCCTTCACGACCCACAGTCCCGTCCGCTCGAGCGTCCGCTCCAGCTTCATGAGATTGCCGCGGATTTTACGCTTCTCGTTCGTGTACAGCATCCCCTGCTCGAAGCTGACCAGGTTGTTGTTCGTATCGGTCACGTCGCGAAGCTCGACCGCCTCCCAACGCGCGTGAAGCTCGCCGATCGGCAGCGCATCGAGGCAATTGTCGGCGTCTCCGGCAGCCGCCGCGCCGACTGCCGTTTTCGCATTGTCGTCCAGCTGCATGCCCGGCCCAACTACGGCCGACGTTGCCGTCAGCGGCACGGCGTTCACGATCGCAATCTCTCCGGACGCCTCGAGGGAAGAGGAAAAATCCCCATCTCCAGTCGCTTCCCGCACCCAGATCCGCTGACGAATCCACGGTTTGTCCGGGTACACAGCAAACTCCAGCTTCATCTCGCGGTCGCCCCAATTAAGCAAGACGGTCGTACGCAAATGTTCAGCGCCGATGCCCAAATCGTCGTCCGTATCGAACGAGACGCGGATGGAGTCGACCTCCTCCAGGGAGTTCCACAACGGCAAGCCGCAAGCGCGAGCCCGCCGCCCAGGATCGGCGTCTATCCATTCGGTTCCGTCCGTCTTGTTCAGAAGCGAGAGGGTGATAGGGACGCCGTAGGACAAGTCCCAGCCGCGCTCGATGCGGGTGTTGCCGATCACGAGCTGCAGCCGTTCGAAACGGGCATAACAGCCGCCAAATTCAAATTCCGAAGGTTGCATGAGACACTCCACTCTCTATTCGTAGTTGCAGCCGGCCTGCTCCAGCAGCCGGACCATGTTGTTCCGCGCTTGCGCAATCCGTCGGTCCGTCTCTTCCGGCGATATCGTAACATCCGTTCCGTCGATCCGCTCCACCACTACCGAGCCGTCGAACGACTCCGCCTTCAACGTGCGGAAGATCGAACCGAAATCGACGTCCCCTTCGCCCGGAATCGGGAAGTCGCGCTCCGCACGAGCCCCTCGATGATCTTTGGCTACGAGCGAGTGCGTGTGCCGGACAATGAGCGGGAAGTCCGCCGCCGGATCAATCCCTTCATAGAAATGGACGTTGCCGGGATCATAGCTGGCCCGCACATATGACGATCCGATCTCTCCCAGCGTTTCCAGCAGCTCCTTCGCCGTTGCCGTGTTGCCCGTATGCGGCTTAATCGTCACATAAATGCCGAATTCCTCCGCCAAACCTGCCAGCTCGCGGAACTTGCCGACGAATGCGTCGTTTTTGCGCTTGAGCTCGTCCTCGGGCAGCGGATCGTGCGGGAAGTTGCGGTAGCTGAGCGTCCCGAGCGACAGCAGCTCGGTGATGCCGAGCGTCTTGGCGAATTCGAACCGCTGCCGCGCTCGTTCGATCGGCTGCCCCGGGCCGATCTGGTTCGTGCTGACGAGCATGACCGGCTCGAGCCGGTAGCGGGCCAGCAGCGCCCCAATCTCATCGGCCGCACGAGCGTTTTGCTCTTCCGGTACATCCTTACCGTCATGCGGCAAGCCGAAGGAGACGTAGCGGTATCCGGCATCGGCAATACCCGCAAGCGCCCGTTCGAACGGCATTTTCAAGTAAGGAAGGGTCATACATGTCAATCGGATCATCTCTTGTTTCGTTCCCCTCTAGGCAAGTCCCCATTTTTTGCGAGCGTCTTCCATATTGATGCGTTGATGATCGGCTTTCGCCGTATGCCCCTTCGGCTTGTCGCCGATCCAGCGATCGTCTACCGGCTCGGAATCGAGCTGATACCGGGTGTCGCAGCTAATGCGGAACCGGTTCGTCGTATTTTCGGTGGAGGAGTGCATCAGGAACATCCCGAAAAATATCGCGTCTCCCGCCTCGAAATGGGTGGTCGCCCATTTACCGCCGAACTTTTGCACCAGCTCGAGCGGATCTCTCGAAAACCAGCCTTCGATGGAATCGCGATCCACATCCATTTGGCCGTACGTCTGGCGGATTTTCTCAAAATGCTGGGAACCAAGTAAAATCGCAAGCGTTCCCATCTCGATCGGGGTATCGCCGAATGGTGTCCATAAGGTGTACAAGTTTGGCGTCCCGCGACCCATATAAACGATGTCGTAATGAGCTCCGGTAAACCCGCCGGTCGAAACCGCTCTCAGCCATTTATAATCAAGCGTCCGCGGCTCGCCGTCCAGGAATTGCTCGAAAAACTTCATCACGTCCGGCGAATTGACGACATCGAGATAAGCCGGCAAATCGGTGTTCGTCCCTCCGAACATGACGCCTCGCTGTCCTTCGCCAATGAGCGCTTCTGTCAAATCCGTGTTCGGCTGCAATTTTCCCATGCGCTCCAGCTTCTGGAGAATTTGCTCTCTCGCCTTCAGCACCTTGTCTCGATCGTGAAAGCCTCGAATGAGAACGTAGCCGTCTTCTTGCATCCGGGCTCTAAGCGCGTCCATATCGTGTCGAATGTCGCCCGAGTCGCGCAGCTCTGTCAAATACGGGCCTCCCATTTCGAATTCCACATCGCAAATTTTGACGTTCATTCGTTCCACCCCATCCTTCTACCTATGATGTTCCGGTAATGTTCCCCATTATAAACACCGCATCGAGTCTTGTATTTATCCTAAGCGCCGAAACATTTAATGAAAACGTCATCGACTTTCGAAGAAAAAAATAAGCCCTGACCTCGCGGTCAGAGCGGCAGTTGATCGCCTTGCTGCTGTTTTCTCCATTCGTTCGGCGACGTGCCCTCCATTTTCTGAAACCAAGAGCTGAAGGCATGGATGCTGAGAAAGCCGATTTGCTCGGAAATCAACTGGATCGACTTGGTCGAGGAGCGCAACAGAAACTTGGCTTCGGTGAGGCGGGCTTGCTGCAAATATTGTTTCGGCGACACCCCGTAGGTTTCGTGAAACAAACGGCGGAACGAAGATTCCGAGAGCCCGGACAACCGGGCAAGCTCCTGAATAGGCAATGCTTGCTTCATATTCGTGCGGATGTATTCGGCGGCATTCATGACGGAGAGCGGCTTCGTCTTTGCGTCGGATTGCTGCAGCAGCGTGAGCAGGAACAAGCGGATCCACGTGTTCACGACTTTCTCCCGTTCGCGCAGCGGCTGAGAAACCGCCCGAAGCCAGTTGCGGAACATCGATTCGTACATATCCAGATCCATCGCCGACAGATGCAAGATGCGGGGTTTGTCTTCCGGTACTATCGTATGGAACAGCTCGGTCATCTCTTTGTTGAAATGGCCCGCGTGCAGCACGGCGAAACGAATCGCCCCTTTTGTCCAAAACCGATGCAGGATGCTCGATGGAATCAACACGACGTCCCCTGGTTCAAGCACATGCGCCTCTTCGTCCGCCCCCCAGGCAAACCCGCCCCCACCGTCCAGGACGGTGGAAATTTCGATGCTCACGTGCGAGTGATACGGCATGTCCCATTGACCTTGATGGCCCCGAATGGCGGTGCTCACTTGGACATGATCGATGTATTTCCACATGACGCTAAAGTCCCCCCGGAACATACATGTTGACTGACTATCCTATTATCATACATCATTTCCACTTGAACCGCGCAATGTTTTGCTCAAAACGCTCACAATCGCTTTTTCCCCTTTGACAGCGTTCTCATAGCGGTGATACATTGCAGGTGCAGGCGCCTGACAACTGAATAGGAGTGATGCGTTCATGAGTTCAAGCTTCGGTCGTTTTTCCAAGAAGGTGCTTAGTATCGCACTCGGCATCGGTGTATTGAGCGGCTCGCTGCTCGCAGGCACGGCTTCCGCATCCGGCAACATCTGGTACGACAAGTATGTCGCGCTCGAAAGCACCATTGGCAACAACTTGTACAACAGTTACGATTCCGGCGTGCTCGGCTGGGGAGAGAGCTATATACTTCAAAGCTACGTCAACATGTACAAAACTACGAAAGACACGGGCTGGTTGGATAAATTCACGACGCACATGGACACTATGCTCACTCACGTAAACGACGATGACGGAGACGGTTACGACACGTGGGATTCCCCAGGCTACTCCCCCATCGATGTCGAGAACGAAAGCTTCGAGACGCCGAACGCTTCGGACAGCACGCTTCCTAACAAATGGGTGCGTTGGCAGTCCAACAGCAGCACCGCCTACCGAGACAACGGCACGAATAGCAAAGTAACGGGTAACTGGGGGTTAATGCTGAAGACAAACGGCACCACGTGGCAAAAAATGTATCAGAAGCTGACTAACTATGAGACAAGCGCCAGGTACACGCTTCGGTTCCAAGGACGAATCAACGCCTCGGCCGTCGTCGGACGAGTCTATGTGCGCGACGAGACAGCAGGGGTCAATCTGGCCGATGTGACCTTCAACAATACTACATTTCAATACTACGAAGTCAACTTCATGATGCCGTCCGCAAGCAATCACGATATTCGCGTCTGGCTGGCCCATCAGGATTACGCCGTATCCGGAGGCATCGCCTACTTTGATGATGTGAAGGTCAGCGGGCGATATCCTTATATTATCCAGGACGCCATGGTCGGCGTGGCGATGGCCGATTTTATCCAGCTTATTAATCAGACGCCTTCCTTGCAGACCGCCTACTTAACCAAATCCAATACTTATCAGTCGTTCATCGAGAACGAAATGGTGCCAAAATGGACCAACAGCGCCTTCCTCGGCAACAGCTGGAACAATATCTCGGCGACGGAAGGCTCGTACACGCAGCCCCCGAACAAGGCTACGCTGGACAACAACTTTCCTGGCCGCAATTTGGCCTACAACATGTCCCTCGGCTTCGCCGATATGCTCTATACGATGTATACCGTGAACGGCAATTCCACCTATCTCGACAAAGCCAAGAAGATCAACCAATATTTCAAGTATGACTTGAGCGTCAGCGGAACGGCCTACGATTGGACCTACGGAGAGTTCTACACCGCACGGGAAGATATCAGCCATGCCCTGGTCGATCTAGGCGCCGTCATCAATATGTACCGCAACGGGCAAATCTACAATGGCACCGATATGAATCGTTTTACGTCCACCCTCGTGAACAAAATGTGGAACGGCTCGCTAGCGACACCGACGGTCACGTATTACGTGAACGGCACCGGCAACACAAACTCATCCAGATCGCTAAGCAACTGGGTGGAGCTGTCGCAGTTCAACTCCACCGTATGGAAAATCGCCGCCGAGCAATACCGCAGCTGGACGCCGGACATAGCCGCCCGACTGCTGACGCTGTCGCAGATCATTGCCTGGGATCCCGAGAAAATTGTCAATCAGGGAATGGAGTTCAAAAATGTGAGCGATGCGACGCTGCCGGCACGCTGGACGCGTTTCCAGGCGACTTCCGCGAACGTCTACCTGGACAGCACGAATAAATACTCGGGCGACAACGCGATTACGATCAAAGCGGACGGTTCCACATGGACGAAGCTGTACCAAGTGTGGGAAGAATGGCAGCCGTCCACCTCTTACACCATTTCGTTTATGGGCAAAACCGACGGTTCCGGCGCCAACGGTCGCGTAGCGGTTTACAACCAGACAACCGGCGCATCGATCCAGGGGCTTACCTTCACAAATTCAACATGGCAGCCCTACAGCTTCACGTTTACGACACCGGCGACCGGGACAAACGAAATCCGCATCTACATCGGCAATAACGACTATACGTTTACGAACGGCAAAGCGCATGTCGACGATATCGTCATCAAACGGACCGGCGACAGCTTCTAGTGCAGGAATAAGGATATAACCAAACAAGGCAATCACCTCGCAACATTTAGGGATTGCCTTGTTGTATTATATTGTATTATAATGTTTCATATAAGTTTAAAGATTGATTCGTTTGCTGTGAATAGGAGATCGTCCCCCATGGAAATGCTGTTCCCGCTTCTCATCGTCTTCGGCTCGGTGCTCATCCAAGCTTGTACCGGCTTCGGCTTCGGCATTATCGCCATTCCCCTGCTCATGCTTACTTTCGATGCGCATACCGCCATCTTCTTGTCAGGCGCCCTGTCGCTGGCTTCTTGCTTGATTGCTTTGCCTTCCGTCTGGCGGCATGCAGAGCGCCGCCTGATGCTGCGGGTGTTCGGAGGCAGCCTGATCGGCTTGCCGCTTGGAGCGCTGCTGTACTTCGCGATCCCTGTCCTCTGGTTGAAGCTGCTCGTCAGCATCAGCATTCTTGTCGCTACGGCGCTGCTGGCTCGCAAGACGGTGTTCCGGCTGGGCGAAGGGCGCAGAGTCGGAGTGATCTCCGGCACGTTGTCCACCTCAGTCGGCATGCCCGGCCCTCCGCTCGTGATGTTATTGACCTCGAAGGGGGTGAATAAAGATACGTTCCGCGGCACTTCCGTTCTCTACAATGCGATGCTGTACCCGATCAGTCTTCTGCTCCAATGGATGTCCGACCGGGTCATCATCCACAGCCTGGCTCATTTCTACTGGTATATCCCGGCTATTCTGCTGGGGCAATGGATCGGATCGGCCATTCAAAAGCAAATTACTCCGGTCTTGTTCCGCGGCGTTACCCTTCTGCTACTCCTGGTAACGGGAGTGAATGCGCTCATTCCAAGCTTGGTGACGCTCTATCAATTGGCGAGATGATCGTGGAGCTGTCGGAAAATAGCGGCCAACTCCTCCAGCGACATGCGGACAAGCCCGCTCGTGGAAGGGGTCACGAAATCCTCGACTCCGGGAACGACCGATGCCGGCTGGAGACCCCAACCGGCAGATCGATCCCCTCCGAACTGCTCATATACGCCCTTCCCCACATAACACGCTGCAAGCGGCCGGATCCGCTCCAGCTTGCTTCTCAGCTCTATTCTCCCTTGCGCATACTCTTCAGCCGTAATCTCCGCCGCCGTTCTCGTCGGTCGCGAGACGATGTTCGTGAACCCGTAACCGAGCTTCAACAGCTCGCCGTCCTCCGTCGGCTTGTACAACCTCGGCGTCAATCCCGAGAGCTGCAGCACCCGCCAGAATCGATTCGTCGGGTTCGCATAATGATGGCCCGTCTCCCCCGAGCGGATGCTCGGATTATAGCCGATGAATAAGATGTTCAATCCTTTCTCCAGATGATCCGGTATCGCGTCCATCGTTCGTCCTCCTCTTGTTCATTTCCACAAGTGCAAACGCTTGGTCCATTCACCTCTCTTTGGGCTCCCGCATAGGATATCGTACCTTATGTAAACCCTTTCCGGGAGATGAGACGGTTATGGAAACCACATTGGTTTCGCTGCATTGGATTTACTTGGCGTTCGTCGTCCTTATTATCGGCTTTATGGTACGCCGCAGGGACACGACGCTCGTATGCGTCGCCGGCATATTGCTGCTGGGGCTCGTCGCCACCCACTCGCTCAGCGCATCGATCAGCGGCGTGTTCTCGAGCTTCATCTACGCGATCAAGGAGTTGATCGGGACGATTCTCGTCATCTCGATCATCGTATCGCTGAGCAAAGTGATGATTCGGACCGGCATTAATGAAGTTATGATTTCCCCCGTCACCCGCCTCATTCGGACGCCGAATATGGCATTCTGGATTATCGGCCTCGTCATGATGGTCATTTCGTGGTTTTTCTGGCCGTCGCCGGCCGTCGCCCTGATTGGAGCCGTGCTGCTTCCCGTCGCGGTGAGGGTAGGACTTCCTGAGCTGGCCGTCGCGATGGCGATGAACTTGTTCGGCCACGGCATCGCGCTCTCCGGCGACTTCGTCATCCAAGGCGCGCCGAAGCTGACTGCGGATGCCGCAGGCATCCCGGTCGACGACGTGTTGACGGCAAGCATCCCGCTTGTCATCGTGATGGGGTTGGTTACAACCGTTGTCGCCTTCTGGATCATGCGCCGCGACATTCGGCTCGGCAAGCTGACCCCGCACACCGGCCGTACGACGGTAGCTTCCGGGCTTGAGGACAGCGCCGGCAGCGAAGCGGAGCGCAACGCCTTGTCCGCCGGGATGAAGACGCTGATGGCCGTCGTCATCCCGCTGCTATTCGCCGCCGACATCGTCGCGATGTTCCGGCTGGACTTGACCGGCGGCGACGCAACCGCGCTGATCGGCGGCACTGCGCTATTCATCATGCTGCTGCTCTCGATACTGACGCATAAGGGAGCCGGACTGGAACGCACGACGACGTACCTCATCGAAGGGTTCCAATTCGGCTTTCGCGTCTTCGGGCCGGTCATCCCGATCGCCGCTTTTTTTTACTTGGGGGACTCCGCCTTCCTCGACATCTTCGGCAAGCTGCTGCCGGAAGGCTCGCACGGCATCGTGAACGATCTCGGCCTGGCGCTTGCGAACAACGTGCCGGTCAACCAATCGGTCAGCGCCGTTACGCTCACGACCGTCGGCGCCATCACCGGACTCGACGGCTCGGGCTTCTCGGGCATCTCGCTCGCCGGCTCGATCGCGAATTTGTTCGCTTCCGCCATCGGCTCCGGCATCGCCACGCTGACCGCCCTCGGCCAGATCGCAGCGATCTGGGTCGGCGGCGGGACGCTCATCCCATGGGCGCTCATCCCGGCGGCCGCCATCTGCGGCGTCGATCCGTTCGAGCTCGCCCGCCGCAACTTGAAGCCGGTCGTCATCGGCCTTGTAGTAACGACGATCGTCGCGATGTTCTTGATCTGATCGCGGATGTGAATGCAAAGGGACCCCCATCGGCTCGACGGCCGGTCGGGGTCCTCTTCTTATAGCCGTTCGTGGCGCTCTATGATGTGCTCAAGCAACCGTCTGCAGCTGCCGTCCAGCAGCCGGTATACTTCCTCGAAGTTGCCGGTGAAGTACGGATCCGGCACATCCTTCCGCTTCTCATTAGGGAGGAAGTCCAGTATAAGCACGACTTTCTCTTTCTCCGCTTCGTTTTCACGCGCCAGCTTCTGAAGATCGTCCCGATTCGTCGAATCCATCGCGACTATATAATGAAAGTCCGCGAAATCGCTGCGTTTCACTTGCCGCGCCAGCATTCCCTCGTGGTCGATGCCCCGCTTGCGCAGCAGCTCGCGCGTGCCTCGATGCGGCGGCTCCCCGACATGCCAATCGCCGGTGCCGGCCGAATCGACCTCGATCCGATCGATATGCCCGGCTTCCTGCACCATCCGCCGGAAGACGGCTTCCGCCATAGGCGAGCGGCAGATGTTGCCCAGACAGACGAATAACACTCGAATCATAAGTGAATCCTCCCTTGCGCTTACAAAATCAGCAAGCTGCCCGCCTGCAGCTCGATGTCCGCCGGCGTCGTGCCCGCCCATTCGCCATCGCCGTGAATGGCAAGCGGCCGCTCCGAACGGATGCGGACATGGGAAGCGTTCCAGATCCGGATCGCCGGATGGCGTGTATGCGTACCCGCGAACACTTGCGGGAAAAACTTCAGAAACTCCAGTCGGGATATCCCGTCCACGACGCATAATTGAAATTGGCCGTCGTCAAACCTGGCATCCGGGCATATTTTCATGCCGCCCCCATAGTAGGGCATATTCGCAATAGCGATCAGCCATGCGCCTTGCAGCTGATGCGGCTCGCCGTCGAGCTCCAGCGTCACCGGCCCCGGCTTGTAGCTTGTGAGCAGGCGGAGGACGGAGATCACATAGGACAAGCTGCCTAGCTTTATCTTATTCAGCCAGCGCTTGTACGCGGCAGCGTTGGTCATGCGGGCCACTTCCCCGTCGAAGCCGACGCCTGCAGAGATGACGAAGCATTTGCCGTTCACGAACCCGGCGTCGATTCGCTGGATGCGATGTTCCAAGATGCGGCTCAAAGCCCCAGCTGCATCCGCCGGAATGCCGACGCTGCGCGCGAAATCGTTGCCCGAGCCGGAAGGCACGCATCCGAGCGGCACCGAGCCGCCTATAAGCCCGCTGGCGACCTCGTTGAGCGTGCCGTCGCCGCCTAGCGCTACAACCGCCTCCATCCCAGGCTGGGCAGCCAGCTCCTCGGCAAGCTGCTTTGCGTGGCCGCCATGCATAGTGAAACGCACCTCATAGGCAACCTCTCTCGCCTGCAGCAGCTTCTCCAGCTCACGCCATTTCACCGCACCTTTTCCGTTTCCCGATGTCCGGTTTACCACAAACCCTATCATCTCTCGAATAGCCCCCCGCTTGCCCCAAAAAAATACGATGCTTCCGTCTATGCTTCTCAGCATAACAGAACCATCGCAGGTTTCAAGCAGGAATCAGTCGCTGCAAGTTTTGAGCGAGGACGCTACCGATTCTTCGTCCAGCTTGATGTTGTCGGACACCGTATCGCGAACGACCGAAACGACCATTTGCAGTAAATAATTGATGTCTTCTTGCGCTTGTTTGAACTGCTCTACAACCGGGAAACCATCCAATTGATCCTGGAGGGCTTCGATTTCGCCGTTGATCTTGTCGACCATCTTCTGATTTTGGAACGATTCGAAGGCGACCGCTTCCTTCTGACGTTTCTTGATCAGCTTGATCAGATCCTGTACTTCCTTATTGTCCTTGATCATCTGCTCGGCCTTGCGGTAGAAAATGACTTCTTCGGATGTGGAGATCAGGTTTGCCAGTTGTTTGGTCCGATCCATAATATCCTCGCGGACGATCAGGTCGCGGACGTTGAACTTCTCGATTGTGCAATGACCGTCCTCATCATGTGCGTGACCGTGGTGGCCATGATCGTGATTGTGCGTATGGTCGTGCGCTTCCTGTGCTGACATATATGTCACTCCTTCAAGTTTATCGTTGCATTATACGGCGGGATTCGCCCGCTCCGGCTCTTGGACGAGCTCGCCCTTCAACACCCATGTTTGCGGCTCCGTCACGCGTACGTGTACGAAATCGCCGCTCAGGGAAGCATGCCCTTTGAAATGAATCAGCTTGTTGGTCCGGGTACGGCCAGACAGCATTTCCGCGTTGTTCTTGCTGACGCCCTCCACGAGCACCTCGACGACCTGCCCGCGAAGCTCCTCGTTGCGCTCCCGCCCGATTTCATTCAGCAGCTCGTTCAGCCGCGCCAATCGGACCTTCTTCACTTCCATCGACACATTGTCCTCCATCTCGGCGGCAGGCGTACCCGCGCGCGGAGAGTAAATGAACGTATAAGCCGAATCGTAGCGAACTTCTCTCACAAGAGACAGCGTGTCCTCGAACTGCTCGTCCGTCTCACCCGGGAACCCAACGATTATATCGCTGGTCAATACGACATCAGGAATCGCCTGCTTGATTTTGCCGACAAGCTCCAGGTAATGCTCCCGCGAATACTTGCGGCTCATCTTCTTCAGCACTTCGCTGCTGCCCGATTGAACCGGCAAGTGAATATGCTCGACCAAATTGCCGCGCTTCGCCAGCACTTCAACGAGTTGATCGTCAAAATCTCTAGGGTGGGAAGTCGTAAATCGGATCCGAGGCACATCGATTTTGCGAATATCGTCCATTAAATCGCCGAACGAGTAGGTCAAGTCGGTGAAATCCTTGCCGTACGCATTCACATTTTGCCCGAGCAGCGTAATCTCCTTGAACCCTTGGCGCGCCAAATCGCGAATCTCGGCCAGCACGTCCTGCGGACGGCGGCTTCGCTCCTTGCCCCGCGTGTAAGGAACGATGCAGTATGTGCAAAACTTGTCGCAGCCGTACATAATGTTGACCCAGGCGCGCAAGCCTTCGCGTTTCTTAGGCAAATTCTCGATAATGTCGCCTTCCTTGGACCACACCTCGACGACCATCTCTTTGCCGAAGTAGGCATCCTTTAATAACTGAGGAAGACGGTGAATGTTGTGCGTGCCGAAGATCAAGTCGACAAACGAATGCTTCTGCATGATTCGGCTCACAACGGACTCTTCCTGCGACATGCAGCCGCAGACGCCAAGAATAAGCGACGGCTTCTCCAGCTTCAGATGCTTCAGGTGGCCGAGCTCGCCGAACACTTTGTCCTCCGCGTTTTCCCGGATCGCGCAAGTGTTGAGCAGGATGACGTCCGCCTCGTCGCGATCCTCGGTGGAGGTGTAGCCCATCGCTTCGAACATGCCGCGCATCACTTCGGTATCGTGCTCGTTCATCTGGCAGCCGTACGTGGTGATATGATAGTGCTTGCCTTGCCCCAGATGCTTCATCTCTTCCGGGATGCCGTTATCGTAGAGGACCTGTACGTCTTCCTTGCCTCTGCGTTTCTCTTCTCTATAGGAAGGCTGGGAAACGATATGAATTTCTCGGCCGTTAACCCGAATATGCTTGCCGTGCTCGTCTTCATGCAACACTTTCGCATTCGAGAAATCAAAGTACTTGGAGTAGTCTTTGTTCCCCGGCGTAGATTTAGACATAGTTACACCCGCTTTCTAGCGAAAGTATATCATTTTTCGATAGAAAATTAAACGGCCTCGAGCGATGCTGCTTGCTCCAAAGCCATCCCAGTTCGTTCGAATTCACAACTTAGCCTTCTTTTTACAGCAGCTCGGCGCGGTCCCCGGTTCGGACTCCAGCCGCATTCGCCTCATCGGTATCGATATGCAGGTCCAGGGCGAACTGATCGGAGACCCGGGCGATCACGTCCTCGAACACGAGCGGCCGCTCGCCGTTCAGCCGAACTCTCAGCCGCGCTTTATCCTGAATGCCCCAAGCCTCCGCTTCCTTCGTATGAAAATGAATATGTCGCGCCGCCACGATCACGCCTTGCTTCAGCTCGACTTTGCCTCGCGGGCCGATCACCGTCATACCCGGTGTGCCTTCGATGCTCCCGGATTCTCGAACAGGCGGCTGGACCCCCAACGTATATGTATCCGTTCGCGAGACTTCGATCTGCGACGCCTTACGCACCGGTCCCAGCACCCTGACATGGTCGATCCGGCCTTTCGGACCTTGGATCGATACCGTTTCCTCCGCGGCGTATTGCCCGGGCTGCGACAGCGGCTTGAGCGGCTTAAGCTCATAGCCTTCTCCGAACAAGGCTGCCAAGTCCGCTGCATTCAGGTGGAGATGACGCCCCGATACTCCTACGGGGATCCAACGCTCCTGAGTAAGCTGTTTCGAATCGCTCATTGGTTTCCGCCTCTTTTCTTTCTACATCCATTCTGTTACCAGTATGCCCGCATCGTTCCGGCGGAAACGCTCTGTCCGCGAGAAAAAGGCATGCGAGTCGGGCTCACATGCCTTCATTGTAATGCGATTACTTGAATTCCGCTACCAGCTTGCTGAAGTCCGCTTCGCTAAGCTGCAGGTTTTGCTTGGAGAGCGACTCCGGCCTGAAGCCGACGACTTGCTCTTCGTAGCTTTGCTTTTCTTTGTTCTGATAGATGATCCCGGTCAGCATACCGTTCGTCTCCATCAGCTTCGTCATCGCCTGGATGCGGTTCGATGGGTCGTACCCCTCGATTTCGTCCAGATCGACGATGTTCTCCTTGAACCACTCGTACGTGTTGAACTTGTTGAAGGTCACGCACGGGCTGAAGATGTTGATCATCGAGAAGCCTTTGTGCTTCATGCCTGCTTCGAAGATCGCGGTCATTTGCTTCAGGTTGCTCGAGAACGACTGAGCGACGAAGGTCGCGCCGGCGGCAAGCGCCATCTCCAGCGGAGCCAATTCGGTCTCGATCGAGCCTTGCGGCGTATATTTGGAGTTGATGAAGCCCTTCGCGCTGCGCGGCGAGTTCTGGCCCTTCGTCAATCCGTAAATTTGATTGTCCATGACGATGTAAGTCATGTCGATGTTGCGGCGGATCGCATGCACCGTGTGGCCCATGCCGATCGCGAAGCCATCACCGTCGCCGCCGGAAGCGATAACGGTCAGCTCGCGGTTCGCCATCTTCACGCCCTGGGCGATCGGAAGGGAACGGCCGTGAATGCCGTGGAAGCCGTAGCAATTGATGTAGCCGGAGATCCGGCCGGAGCAGCCGATCCCGGAGACGACGGCTAGCGTCTCAGGCTCCAGGCCGATGTTGGCTGCCGCTCTCTGGATAGCCGCTTGTACGGCGAAGTCGCCGCAGCCCGGACACCAGTTCGGTTTCACATTATTTCTGAAATCTTTTAATGTAGCCATCTCTATTTCAGCTCCTTACACTGATTGTGGACTTCAGAAGGCAAGAACGGCGTACCGTCGTACTTCAGCATGCTGCTGATCTTCGCGGCGTGGCCGACATGGAGCTTGATCTGATCGGTAAGCTGGCCGGTTGCGTTGTTCTCGATTACGATCACTTTCTTCGCCTTCTCCACATAAGGGGCGAGCAGATTCGCCGGGAACGGATGGATCAAACGAACGGTCGCATGGTTCGTCGTGATGCCGTCTTGCGAGAGGCGCAGGCGGGCTTCGTCGATCGTACCTCCGGTCGAACCCATGCCGATGATGAGCAGATCCGGTTCGGAATGAGGAGCATCCACCTTGACTGCGTTCGTCAGCTTCGTGTGAACGTCGTTCAACTTGTTCAGTCGTTTATCCATCATATTCTTGCGGTTGATCGGGCTCTCGGACGGACGACCGGTCTCATCATGCTCTACGCCCGTTACGTGATGCAGGCCGCCCTTCTCGCCAGGGATGACGCGAGGGGATATGCCGTTCTCCGTGAGCTCGTAGCGCTTGAACAGCTTGCCGTCTTCGAGTGCCGGCAAATCGGTGGCGATGTTGCCGCGATCGATGACGATTTTGTTGTAATCCAGTGTCTCGGACGATTGTTTGCCTAGCGACAGCTGCAAGTCGGTCATGACGATAACCGGCACTTGGTATTGGTCGGCGATATTGAAAGCTTCGATCATATCATAGAAGCATTCTTCGATCGTGCTAGGCGCGATGACCACCTTCGGAATCTCGCCATGCGTGCCGTATACCATTGCGTTCAAGTCGGACTGCTCTTGCTTGGTCGGCAACCCGGTACTAGGGCCGCCGCGCTGTGTATCGACGATCACGACCGGAGTTTCGGTCATGCCCGCAAGGCCGATCGCTTCCATCATCAGGGAAAGACCCGGACCGGCGGATGCCGTCAAGGAGCGAACGCCGCCGTAGTTGGCGCCGATCGCCATCGTGACCGCTGCGATCTCGTCCTCTGTCTGGATAACCGTACCGCCGAACTTAGGCAGGCGCTTGATCAAGTATTCCATAATCTCGGATGCCGGCGTAATCGGGTAAGCAGGCATGAAACGGCAGCCCGCCGCCAACGCGCCGAGACCGATCGCATCGTTGCCGATCATGAACAGCTTTTGCTTGCCGTCTGCAGGTGCCAATTGGAATTCTTTCAACGGACCGCCGGCCAGCTCCAATACGAAGTTGGCGCCTCTAGCAACGGCGTCGATATTTTTCTCCACGACCGCAGGGCCTTTACGTCCGAATTCTTCTTCTACTGCTTTATTGAAAACTTCCATCGGCAAACCGAGCAAAGCCCAGGAAGCACCGGAAGCAACCATGTTCTTCATCAGGGAAGTACCCAGCTCTTCCGCGATCGCCGTAATCGGCACCGGGAACAGACGAGCGTTGACGCCTTCCGGCAATGTCGGGTTGAACTTCGCGTCCGCTACGACTACGCCGCCGGGACGAAGCTCGTGTACGTTCAAATCAATGGTCTCTTGGTCGAATGCGACCAGGATGTCCAAGTCGTCGGAAATCGCGCGCATCGGAGACGTCGAAATCCGGATCTTATTGTTCGTGTGGCCGCCCTTAATCCGGGAGGAGAAATGACGGTACCCGTACAAATAATACCCGAGTCGGTTCAAGGCGGTCGAGAAAATCCGATCCGTACTTTCTACACCTTCCCCTTGTTGTCCGCCGATCTTCCATGACAATTGACTAATCACAACTTCCACTCCTTTGAACTGAGTCCTAAGCGCCTATGCAGGGGTGTCACAAAAAATTAACAATTCATCAAACAAATTTTATGCCCTCTACCGGTAAAAAGCAAGGCTCTATGGACCGTTGGAAACATAGCTTTTTTCGATTGAATCGTTCTCAAAATGAGATTGATTCTTTTTATAGTATTCTCAAACTGCTACAGAAACTAGTTTAGGATGTAGGCAGCACTCTTTCCAGGTATGACAGCCAATTTCGGAACATGATCTTCTCCGTTTGGGCTTGGCTATAGCGCTTAAGCAGCTGCTCTTCCCAATTCCCGAAGCAGCTTGCATCCTCCAGCCCCGGCACTTTCAAGTCGATTCCGTCGAAATCGGAGCCTAATCCTAGACAGTCCGCGCCGCCTAACTCGAGTATTCGCTCAACATGCCGTAACAGGTCGTCCATCGTAGCCGGATTCGAATCTTGCGCTATGAACGGAGGATAAAAATTGAGTCCGATCATGCCTTTCCGGCGAACGATCTCCTCGATCTGCTCGTCCTTCAAGTTCCTCGGATCGCCACATACGGCATAAGCATTCGAGTGGGAAGCCAGAAAAGCGCTTTCGGTCATCTCTGCCAGCTCCCAAAACCCTTTTTCGGTCAAATGGGAAACATCTATCAGTATACCCAGCCTATCGCATTCTTTAACAAGCTCCCGGCCTTTTCTTGTAAATCCTCCTTGTCGAGGCTCCAGGACCCCGTCTGCCGCCCAATTCGCGTAATTCCATGTCAGACCAAGGGCTCGCAAGCCGAGCTTGTACAATAGCCGCAAGTAACCCAGGTTGCCGGCCAGCGCATCCGCCCCTTCGAGACTGAGCAACGCTCCGATTTTTCCCGATCCTTGCAGTTCCGCCAAGTCATGTCGCTTCTGCACCAGCTGCATATCCGGATGTTCGGCTATTTTAGTATGGAACATATCAACGGCTTGCAGCACATGGCGGATGTCCGCCTGTTCGAGCTTCGGTGGCAGCCATAGGGCGAACCACTGCATCAGCATGTTGGACCTGCGAATATTCGGCAGCGTGACTTCCAGCTCGTTTGATGGTTGCGGTTGGGTAAAATCCAGCTTCGGATTCAGCAGCATTTTGCTCAAAACATCGCAATGCGCATCGATTACGTACATTTTCTCAACCTCCGTTGGCTCGAATGGCAGAACGGTTTTTGGCCAAAAGAAAAACGCCTTCGCGACGTTTCCCGGATTGCTTGTATGAGAAAAACATGCCAAAAAGCAGTGTGGAAATCAATCTTCCGTCCCCGGTTATGTATATATTCGCCCGTAAGTAACGATTATCGCGGCTCTACGATCAGCTTGATCGCGGTGCGGTCTTCTCCGTCGATGACAATATCGGTAAAGGCGGGGATGCAAATCAAGTCCACCCCGCTGGGAGCTACGAAGCCTCGTGCGATAGCAACGGCTTTGATCGCTTGATTGAGGGCTCCGGCACCGATCGCCTGCAGCTCGGCCCCGCCACGCTCGCGAAGCACGCCCGCTAGCGCCCCGGCGACGGAGTTGGGATTCGACTTTGCTGAAACTTTTAATACATCCATGAATAAAGTACCTCCTCGGGATTGTCGGATTGATTCCACTACTAACTGTATTCGCATCAGGTGGAATTCATTCCTTTTGTCCCAAGGAGCGGTCAGGCAAGCGATGAAGACGGCTTGGAACTCCGATCACGTTGACCCGAGCTACTAACTACGTTTTCGCTATGCCCAAACCATCTCGGTCTCGAACTGGCGGATCAGCTCTACCTTTGTCGCCAGACCCGTATTTTCGTCCAGCTCCATGTAGGCGGCATGGAATTGCCACTTGCCTTCGTCGGCTGTGAAGCGAACCGGGAGTCCGGTCTTGAACTTCTGCAGCACCGCCTGGCGCTCCATCCCGAGCACGCCGTCCCTTGCGCCAACCATGCCGACATCGGTGACATACGCCGTCCCTTGAGGGAGAATGCGCTCATCACGCGTCTGCACATGCGTGTGCGTCCCGAGCACGGCCGATACTTTCCCGTCCAAGTGCCAGCCCATGGCGATTTTCTCCGAGGTCACTTCGGCGTGGAAATCCACGAGGATGCATTTGGACTTCTTCTTCTGCTTCTCTAGAATGGCGTCAATCGTTTGAAACGGGCAGTCGAGCGGCGGCAAGTAGGTGCGGCCCTGGATGTTGACGATCGTCAGTTCCTTGCCGTTTGCCCCCTTCACCGTCGTGAAGCCGCGTCCCGGTGTACCCGGAGGATAATTTGCCGGCCGGATGAGGCGGTCTTCCTTATCGATAAAGTCGAAGATATCCTTGTTGTCCCATGTATGATTGCCCAACGTGATGCCGTGGACGCCTTGATCGTAAAATTCTTTGGCTATTGCGGCTGTAATGCCTCGCCCACCGGCGGCGTTCTCCCCGTTCACGATGATCAGTTCCGGATTTTTGGTGCGTTTCAGGATCGGCAGCATTTCTTTCAACGCCTTGCGTCCCGCCGCTCCGACGATGTCTCCTACGAATAAAACTCGAATCTTGTCCATCTCCTTCAATGTGGTCCAAAAGCAAAACGAGAAGTGGCTGTGCGCCACTTCTCTCCTGCATTTGACTATCGGTCGATCGATTATTTCGCGTATTCCACCGCGCGGGTTTCCCGGATGACGGTAACCTTGATGTGTCCCGGATAATCCAACTCGCTCTCGATCTTCTTCGTAATGTCGCGGGCGAGTCGGAACGCCTCGGTATCGTCGATCTTCTCCGGCTGCACCATGACGCGAACTTCGCGCCCAGCCTGGATCGCATACGACTTCTCGACGCCGTCGAACGATTCGGTAATCTCTTCCAGCTTCTCGAGGCGCTTGATGTACGTCTCGAGCGTCTCCCGTCGGGCGCCCGGTCTGGCTGCAGACAAAGCGTCCGCCGCGCCGACCAGCATCGCGATGACCGAAGTCGCTTCAGTATCGCCGTGGTGGGAAGCAATGCTGTTGATGACCACCGGATGCTCCTTGTATTTGCGGCCGATCTCGACGCCGATCTCGACATGTGAGCCTTCGACCTCATGATCAAGCGCCTTCCCGATGTCGTGAAGCAAGCCGGCCCGCTTCGCCAGCGTGACGTCTTCTCCGAGCTCGCCGGCCATCAAGCCGGTGAGGTATGCGACTTCCATGGAGTGCTTGAGCACGTTCTGACCATAGCTTGTCCGGAATTTGAGTCGGCCGAGAATCTTGATCAAGTCCGGGTGCAACCCGTGCACTCCCGTCTCGAACGTCGCCTGCTCGCCGTATTCGCGGATACGCTCGTCCACTTCCTTGCGCGACTTCTCTACCATCTCCTCGATGCGAGCCGGGTGAATCCGGCCGTCCGCGACGAGCTTCTCGAGCGAGGTGCGGGCGATCTCTCTGCGGATCGGGTCGAAGCCCGACAGAATGACCGCTTCCGGCGTATCGTCGATGATGAGATCGATGCCGGTCAGCGTCTCGAGCGCGCGAATATTCCGTCCTTCGCGGCCGATGATGCGGCCCTTCATCTCTTCGTTCGGAAGGGTTACTACAGAAACCGTCGTCTCGGCGACATGGTCGGCCGCACAACGCTGTATCGCAAGCGTAATCACTTCGCGAGCACGCTTGTCCGCTTCTTCCTTCGCCTGCGTCTCGATTTCCTTGATCAGCTGGGCCGTTTCATGACGCACTTCCTGCTCCACGTTGGACAGAATGATGTTTTTCGCTTCATCCATCGTAAGTCCGGATATGCGCTCCAGCTCGGTTACCTGGCTGCGGTACAGCTGGTCAATCTGAGCTTGCGTCTCTTCGATTCGTTTCTCTTTGTTGGCTACTTGATCTTCTTTGCGCTCCAGTTGCTCTAACTTTTTATCCAGTGTTTCCTCTTTTTGCAACAGTCGTCTTTCTTGACGTTGGGTTTCATTCCGACGCTCACGAATGTCTTTTTCAGCTTCGGCGCGAAGCTTGTGGATTTCGTCTTTTGCTTCGAGCACCGATTCTTTCTTCAGTGCGTCTGCGTCTTTCTTGGCCGCCTCGACAATTTGCAGGGCAGCCTGCTCCGCACTGGAAATTTTCGCCTCAGCAAAGGATTTACGGATAAAATACCCAATGAAGTAGCCTAGTACACCAACAACGAGAACGATGATGATCCAGTAGATTGCATCCAACTCATTCACCTCCCTCGTTGGTCCTCCAAGGGTTAGCTTGGGATATTCGGTTTTTAATCCGTTGTTATTACGTGGCAATCGTTTTGTGAAACATTTGTGAATCATTTAAAAAAAGCAGGGATAGCTAGATGATGCTCATGCCTATTTTAGCTTCTGCTAAAGAACATTGTCAAGTTCATACAATTGGCTGTCGACAGCGGAGCCGCGCAAGGCGCGCTATTCCGACATTAGGCTAACGATCATGGCCGCGGCTCCAAGTGCAAGCGCTTCATCGGACAGACGGCCGCGGCTGAACGAGACGGGATAAGCCGGATAGTACAGCGTATTCTTCAAGGCCACCTGCGTGCAGGTTTGGTAAAACAGCTCGGTGCTCGTAATAAGCGGTCCTCCGAGAATGACCCGCTCCGGATGAAGCGTATTCAGCAAATTGGATAACCCGATTCCAAAGTATGTCGCCGCCTGCAAGAACAGCTCGGTGACCATCGGGTCATCCTTCCGCAGCGCCTGCAGCATCGTGTTGAAATCCACTTGATCCGGTTCGTCTGCGAGGTCCGCCAGAAGGCTCCGACGGCCTTGCTTCAGCTTGGCGCGAGCTTCCTCCTCAAGCACCGGGATCGACACATACGACTCCAGGCATCCATACACGTGAGAGCGCTCCGGATGCGGGCGGCCGTCGGTCTGGATGATCATATGCCCGATCGAACCTTCCATGTCCACCGCTCCGTAGACAAGATTGCCGTCGGAAATCATCGCCGACCGAAGGCCGACCCCTGCGCGGACATATAGTAGATGGCGGTATTCGTTGGGGGCGCCGGCCCAGTACTCGGCCAAAAGCGCCGTATTCGCGCCGTTGTCGAGCGTCACCTGGACGGAGAGCGCTTGCTCCAGCATCGCTACAATCGGCACCTGGTTCCAGCCCGGCGCCGGGAAATGCAGCGGATTCAGGATCAGCCCCCGGTTCCGGTCCAGCGGTCCGACGGCGCCGATGCCTAATCCGAGCACATCCGATTTGGCGATGCCGTGTTTCCTGCATAAGCTTTCCACCGCCTGGACGACTTGGCCGACGAAGGCCGTCGGCGTCATCGAAGCGGTCATATCCCAGTAGATGGAGTCGAGCTTGTCCAGCTGCATGTCGCAAACAATCAGACGGCTGGACGCGCGGGAAATATCCAAGCCGAACGCATACGCGGCATTCCGCCGAACACGGTAGAGCACCGGTCGCCTGCCCCCGGACGATTCGCCGTGTCCGCACTCCTCAATCCAGCCGTTTGCGCACAGATCGTCGAGCATCCGCGTCAGCGTGCTGGAGGTCAAGTCGCTCTGCTCCAACAGATCGATCTTGGAGACGATCCCCTTTTTGCGTATGGCGGCAAACAGCTCTTTCGCTTTTTTGTTCGTGATCCGTTCTCCGATTTTGCGCACGGCTGCGCCCCTTTCCCGAACGTTACGTGTAAAGCGCCACCCCGACCAGTCCCGAGAAAATGATGATCAGTAAAGGATGTGTCTTGAATTTGCGAAGCGCGATGAAGGCGCCTAAGAAGATCGCGATAAAACTGACAAGATGAAACGGAGCCGCCTGAAACACATGGCTCGATTGTGCAAACCGATACGCGGCATAAAAGACGAAGGCGATCACAACCGGACGCAATCCCGTAAACGCCGCTTCCAGCCAAGGGTGATGCCGGTATTTCGTCAGCAGCATGCCCACGAGCACAACGAGCAGCAGCGATGGCAGCACGATGCCCAACACTGATATGATAGCGCCTGGGAGGCCTGCAACTTGATATCCGACCATTACCGCCGTATTGGCTGCGATCGGTCCGGGCGACATGCCCGATAGGGCAATCATATCAGAAAACGATTGCGGGTTCATCCAGTTTCTGGCGAGCACCTCGTGCTCGATAACCGGCATCATGGAATAGCCGCCGCCGAACGAAAGGAATCCTATTTTAATAAAGAGGAAAAATAATTGCAGCAGCAAGCCGAAGTCCATCATATACCGTCACCGAAGAAGGTATCGTCTTGTCCATTCCTTCCTGTCGAAGGGAGCGGCATCGTCGTGTACCCTAGCTTCATCCGTACGGCTACGACACCCGTTCCGACTGCCGCTCCCAGCAAAATGACTAATGCAGGCGAGAGCCACTGCATGAGCAGCACGACTCCCGTGGCTAGCATCAGGAAAAACGAGGCCCAATCGAGTCGCGCCGCTTTTCTCATACGATACCCTGCGTAGGCGATCAACGCGACTACAGCAGGCCGTATGCCTTCCAAGGCGGCCTGGATCTTCGCATCCGAGCGAATCGCCGCGAAGCCGACGCCAATGCCGAGCACCAGCAGGAACGGCGGCAGCATCATCCCCGCTGCCGCTGCGATCGCACCTGCCGTGCCTTGCCGCCTGTAGCCGATCATCGCCGATGCGTTGACAGCTATCGCCCCTGGAATCGTTTGCGATGCCGCCATGATGTCTCCCAGCTCCTCTTGGCTGATCCAGCTCCGCTTCTGGACGATCTCCCGCTCCATGACCGGCAGCATCGCAAATCCGCCGCCGAACGAAAGCGGCCCGATGCGAAGAAACGCCCAGAACAAGCTAACCAACTCGCGCCATTGCAACCGTAGGCCGTACATTTCACTCCACCCTCTCTCCACTTCCAACTCCATTATACCTCACTTTAATTCATTTCGGTATAAAGATTAGCGGATTCGAGGCTCATAAATGAAATTTCGTGTAATTGAATTAATTATTAACCATCATTCCGATGATGATACTGCCGAAATAACAAAAAGAAGCAGGAATGATCACCTGATGGTCCTCTGGCGAATAGTTTTCAGCGCGCGGGAGGGCAGGCAGAGGGGTTCCAGCCGCTGTTGCAATCATGGGTCCTTGATGGAATGGAAATAGGGGTTGGGCCCGCTTACTGACTATACAACCAACACCTTGTATGCTGTCTCGAAATCAATGATCCAGATCCCCTTCCTCCACCCAGACCTCCTCATCAAAATCGTCCGGCTGCTGATCGCTTGCCGCGAGCTCGCGCACGATACCGTTCACCATTCCACCCGGATAGCCGCGCCGGAGTAGGAACGCCATCAGCTTGCGCCGTTTGTCCAATGTTGCCCCCTTCATCAATACCCAGCGCTTCGCCGCCAGTTCCCGTGCGGCGTTCAGCTCCTCCTCCGGGTCAATGCCGGCCAGCGCCTCCTGCACCGTCTCTCGCTTCACACCTTTCTGCTGCAGCTCCTGCTGCACCCAACGTCGTCCCTTGCGATCCGAACGGATGCGGTGCTCGGCGAACTGGGAAGCGAACGCTGCATCATCCGCGTAGCCGCTCTCAATCAGCCGATCGACGGCATACTGGATAAGCGGCTGTTCGTAGCCCTTCCGCTTCAAATAAAGCTTCACCTCGCGAATCGCACAGGGCTTGCGGCCAATATAAATAACTGCATCCGACCAAGCGGCATGCCGCCCCACATCCTCGACAACAACGGCCGCCGTTGTCGCATCGATCTCGAGCCCTTTCCACAGCCCGTGCTTGAGTAGAACATCCTCCTGCACGTCGATCGCCCATTTATCGTTCACATGCAGCTTGTATCGCCCGGCCCTGCGCGGATGGCGCTCCACCGATGTAACCGTGCCCGTCAATCGTTCTTCCGGCGTCGGCTCCCTCTCTGCCGCAACCTCGTCCCCCTGCTCCAATTCCAGTTCCAATTCCAGCACCAGTTCCTGCTCAATCCCCGCGTTCGTCCGGCGTTTCCTCGTTTTCCCGTAGCCTCCGCCTCCGCCCGACTTCGATCTCATTCCCGTCTCCTCCTCCCAGCAGCTACAGCCGCATCCAGCCCCGTGCAGCTTTCGCCCCGCTACCCGCAGCCTGCCGCTTCCAGAATAGCTAAAACAACAACGCACCCGCGCTGAGGGTCAGCAGCAGGTGCGCTCGGTTGATGTTGCATCTTATTCGAATGCAGCCAAATCTCCCTCGTCCTCTTCTTCATCCGTGTCGGATGTCGAGATCATAGCGGTCAAATTGCTCATCGAACGGATCTTCTTCTCGATCTGGTCGGCGATTTGGGAATTCTCCTTCAGGAACTGCTTCGCATTCTCCCGGCCTTGACCAAGACGCTCGCCATCGAGAGAGTACCACGCACCGCTCTTCTGGACGATGTCCATCTCGGTGCCGATATCGACGAGACTGCCTTCCCTGGAAATGCCTTCGCCGTACATGATATCGACGTCGGCTTGTTTGAACGGAGGGGCCACCTTGTTCTTCACGACCTTGATCCGCGTCCGGTTGCCTACGATATCGTTGCCTTGTTTGATCGACTCCACACGACGTACGTCCAGACGTACGGAGGAGTAGAACTTCAGTGCGCGGCCGCCTGGCGTCGTCTCGGGGTTGCCGAACATAACGCCGACTTTCTCGCGAAGCTGGTTGATGAAGATGGCGATAACCTTCGACTTGTTGATCGCGCCGGAGAGCTTGCGCAGCGCCTGCGACATCAAGCGAGCCTGCAAGCCTACATGGGAGTCGCCCATGTCCCCTTCGATCTCGGCCTTCGGTACGAGAGCGGCGACGGAGTCGATGACGACAATGTCGACAGCCCCGCTGCGCACGAGCGCTTCCGCAATCTCGAGCGCCTGCTCGCCTGTGTCAGGCTGGGACAGCAGTAGCTCGTCGATGTTGATGCCGAGCTTGCTCGCATAGAGCGGATCGAGCGCATGCTCGGCATCGATGAAGGCGGCTTGTCCGCCGACACGCTGTACCTCGGCGATCGCATGGAGGGCGACCGTCGTCTTACCGGACGATTCCGGACCGTATACTTCGATAATTCTGCCACGCGGGAATCCGCCGATTCCGAGGGCGATGTCGAGAGCGATCGATCCGCTCGGGATCGTCTCGACTTGCATATGAGTGGATTCTCCCAATTTCATGATGGAGCCTTTGCCGAATTGTTTCTCAATTTGGCGAAGAGCGTTTTCTAATGCGGCACGACGATCTGACAACCGACTCACTTCCTTCTAAAGTTTCTATATGCCTATGATACCTGTTTTCCGAACCGTTGCCAAGTGTTTTTTCGAACATACATTCGTATTTTTTCGAACAGCATCAATTCGGGCGTCGACGAACGCGAAGAACCGCAACAAAGTAACAAGTACTTCGTCGCGGTTCTTCCGTCAACTGCCTCTATTATATCCATATCTAGCCCGGTTTGGCAATAGTTTCATCGCCCTAGACGTAACCAAAGCCGGTGCAGAGCGGCCTTGGCCGCTCGCAGCCGGATCATCTCGCGGCTGCCGGACAGCTGCAGCCGATGCACCTCCGGCGCCTTGCCGCGCTCCGCGACGCCGACGAAGACGAGCCCGACCGGCTTGCCCTCGCTCGGATCCGGCCCGGCGACGCCGGTGATCGCGAGCGCGAAGTCGGCGTCGGCCCGCTCGCGGGCGCCTTCGGCAAGCCGCTCGGCCGTCTCGGCGCTGATCGCGCCCGGCGCGCCGGCGCCTTCCAGCAGCTCCATCGGGATGCCGAGGAGCCCGTGCTTGAGCGCGTTGCTGTAGCACACAACGCCGCCATGAAACGCCTTCGAGCTGCCGGGGACGGCCGTCAGCATCTCGCTCAGCAAACCGCCTGTGCAGCTCTCCGCCGCACTGAGCGTCAACCCCCGTTCGCTGAGCAGCCGAATAAGGGCGACCTCAAGCCCGATGTCCTCGGCGGCAAAGATGTACTCGCCGACGCGGCTGCGGATCTGCTGCTCCACGCCAGCGATTTTGGCCATTCCCTCCTCCGCCGAAGCGGCGCGTGTCGTAAGCCGGATGCTGACCTCGCCTTCCTTGGCGTAAGGGGCGATGGAAGGGTCCTGCTGCGCGTCGATCAAATCAATCAATCGATGCTCCAAGGTGGACTCCCCGATGCCGGCGAACTTCAACGTCTTCGAGAACAGCGGCAGCACATCGCCCATCATTGTGCGCAGCCATGCTTTGACGTAGTTGTCGAACATCGGCTTCATTTCCTTCGGCGGCCCGGGCAGCAGCACATAATGCGTGCCGTCCTGGGTAATGGCGGCGCCGACGGCGAGCCCGGCATCGTTCGTGAGCGGCTCGCTGCCGTCCAAGAGCAGCGCCTGCCGCTCGTTGCTCTTCACCATCTCGATGCCGCGCGACTCGAACATCTTCACGATCTTCTCCATCGAAGGCTCGTGCAGGTACAGAGAGCGCCCGAGATAATCGGCCAGCGCATCTTTGGTCAAGTCGTCCTGCGTCGGTCCGAGTCCTCCCGTACAAATAATCAAATCAGCCCGCTGCCGGGCGATATCGAACGAATCTTTGATCCGCTGCGCATTGTCGCCTACAACCGTCTGAAAAAACACGTTGATCCCCATGTCGGCGCAACCTTGCGCTATGTATTGCGCGTTCGTGTTCACGATCTGGCCGAGCAGCAATTCCGTCCCAACCGCAATAATTTCCGCTTTCAACCTTCCTCACTCCTTCTCCAATCTCGAACAAAGGCACTGCAGCCTAACGGCAAAACGGAACGCCACCGGCGTTCCGTCTCTATCGCGCCGTCACTTCAGTTCCAGCAACGTCTTGTTTTTCAAGAAATAATCAATTCCCGAGTACACGGTGATAATCGCAGCCACCCAGCTCGCAATCAGGTCGAACGGAACATGTACGAATGTAAACGGGAAGTTGTTGATCAACAGGGCGATAATTGCCGTGATCTGTACGCCTGTCTTCCATTTGCCCCACGCGCTTGCCGAAATGATCGGATAGTTCTGTTGCAGCCCTACCATCCGCAGGCCGGTCACGGCAAACTCGCGGCTAATAATGACGATGGCGATCCAGGCGTCCAGCTTCTGCATCTCCACGAGCGAGATCAGCACGGCGGAGATGAGCAGCTTGTCGGCTAGCGGATCAAGCAGCATGCCGAGGCTTGTCACCATCTTGCGCTTGCGTGCGATATAGCCATCCAGGCTGTCGGTGCTGGCCGCTACAATAAAAATAAGCACGGCGATGATCTGGTTATAGGTAATGCTGAACGATTCGATCCGAATCGGAGGCAAGTTCAAGTTCACGAGCAAAAAAAACAAAATGACCGGCACGAGGAAAATTCTAGCTACCGTAATACGGTTCGCTAAATTCATGCAATTCCCTCCCCGGACAAATCGTACTCAAAAGAGTGAGTGATTCGCACCCGCTGCAGCTCGCCGATACTGCTCAAACATTTGGTCACGAACACTTCGCCGTCCACATCGGGAGCGTCGTATTGCGTGCGACCGATGAACACATCGTTGCGTCCGTCATAACGCTCGATCAACACGTCGAGCTCTTCGCCGATCCGCTTGCCGTTCTGCTCGCTCGCGATTTGACGCTGAATCTCCATCAGCGTATTCGCGCGCCATTCCTTCACCTCGTCCGGCACTTGATCCGGCAGACGGGAAGCCGGCGTGTCCTCTTCCTGCGAATAGGAGAAGACGCCCAACCGGTCGAACTTCATGTCGCGGACGAACTCGCACAAATTCTCGAAGTCTTCCTCCGTCTCGCCGGGGAATCCGACAATCAAAGAGGTGCGAAGCGCTACGCCGGGAATTTGATCGCGAATTTTCGCTACGAGCTCCCTCGTATCGCGCTGCCGGCCTGGACGACGCATCCGCTTCAGGATCCGATCCTCGCTGTGTTGAAGCGGCATATCGATATATTTGCAAATCTTCGGATTCGCCGCCATCACAGCGATCAGCTCATCGCTGAAGAAGCCCGGATACGCGTAATGGAGACGCACCCAGAGAATGCCAGGCACATCGCTGACTTTGTTCAGCAGGGTAGGCAACATGAACCCTTCATAGAGATCGGTCCCATAGTTGGTAGAATCCTGCGCAATCAAGCTGATCTCGCGGACGCCTTGAGAGGCGAGCTGCTCTACCTCCGCCAGGATCGATTCCATGCTCCGGCTGCGGAATTTCCCGCGCATGATCGGAATGCTGCAGAATGTGCAAGCGTTGTCGCAGCCTTCGGCAATTTTGACATACGCGGTGTAGCGCGGTGTGGTCACTTTGCGAGGCAGCGCGGCTTCATAGTTGAAGACCGGGTTACCGACCCGAATCGGCTTGGCGCCTTCAAGCGCCTCGTCGATAATCTCGTTGATTTTATGAAAATCACCGGTGCCTACGATTCCGTCGATCTCCGGCATCTCATCCATCAGCTGTTCCTTGTATCGCTGCGTCAAGCAGCCGGATACGATTAGCGCTTTCAAATTCGCCGTCTGCTTCAGCTCCGCCATGTCAAGAATCGTGTTGACGGACTCTTCCTTCGCCGCATCGATAAAACCGCATGTATTGACGATAATTACGGTCGCTTCCTCTTGATCCTCTACAAGCGTGTACCCGCGCTGATGCACAAGCCCCGACATGATTTCCGAGTCCACCAGGTTTTTCTCGCAACCAAGCGTAACCACTTTAATTTTTTCCGACATTTCAAATCCCCCAACGTTTTGCCTGTTCCTGAACGGTTCCTGAACGATTTCTATCCTATCAAGTATAATATAACGTCCATAGGGTGTCAAAATCACATATCAGACGCACAAAAAAAGCACCCTGTCGCTAGGATGCTCTCTTCTCCCTGCAAGCTGCCCTCGACCTCAGCCGTTATCGACTGCGGAGCGGCGCTCGGAACATATTCAGAATCCCAAGAACGATGTGGGCCAGACCGAAGCCCAATATTCCGTAGCCCCAGGCGTTCGGCGTCAAATACCAGCCCAGCAGGCTGACGATGATGCCCAGGATGACGACTACCCAGCTAGTTGCCATGTCGAATTACCTCGCTTTGTACCGCAAAATGAACCTCTTGCTAGTAAGGTAACCAACTGGACGCCGCCATATGCGCTAGTGGGCAGGCTTTTTCAGCTCGATCTGCACGTTGCGCGCATTTTTCAAATCGCCGAATAATAGCGGGGTACCGTTCACCGTAATTTCCGCGGCAGCCGGCAACCCAACCGTCATATATACATTTACGTCGGAAATCCACTCGCGCAAATCGCCTTTTTTGTACAGCTTCTGCTCCAGCACTTGCCGTTCCGTGCGGCCTTCGCCGTTCAACACCATTTTGTCGATACGCAACCAGCATTCTTCGCCGATCACGTTCAATTTTACGTTCATCTTGTCCGCAATTTCGAGCGAATAATAATCCGTACTGCCTTCACTTCGCAGCTTGGTCAAAACAGCCGCAGGTGTTGGTGTAGGGGTGGGCGTCGGAGTAGCCGTGGATGTTTTGATGACCGAGCCGTTGCCGGACGCCAGCGAACCGCCGTCACCGGATTGCGACTTCGATTCAGGCGAGCTCTTGTCCGTAATCTTCTCGTTCTCGTCTACTTGCTGCCGAGAGCCGTCATAGCTTTGATCGATAAAATAATAAATGACCCCTAGGATCAGCATGACAAATGCGATCATAAGGATGGTCGAAGCCCATTTGCTTATTTTGTCCGTATTGCGGGTATGCGTCTTCTTCCTCCGAATCGGTTCGACTATTGTCTCCGGAGTCGGGGTCGGAATGACGTTCCGGTACAAGGCGAGCACCTCGGTTGGATCGAGACCGACGGATTCGGCATAGCTCTTGATGAAGGCGCGCACATAGAAGCTTCCCGGCAATATTTTGTATTCGCCTGTCTCAATGGCTTCCAGATACCGTTTCCGGATCTTCGTCATCTCTTCCAATTGATCCAGGGAAAGTCCGTTCTCCAGTCTTGCTTTCTTCAGCAGCTGGCCCAATTCCGACACGGGGTGTTCACCTCCTGATAGTAAGGCTGTCCAATCATTGGGATGCCTGCAAACGTGTCAAAAACGTCAAAAGCCCGTATCTTGGTCGATATTAATGAAGCTTTCGTATGAAATTTCTTCCTCCGGATTGTTCCGCAGCTCGATGATGTAATTAAAGTTATCGTATGTATACTCCGATTCGCGGATAAAGATGTCCGGGTGTTCGATGACTTTGGTGGAAGACATTTTCATAATTTCGCGCAAAAGAGTGTGGTGCTTTTCATTAGATCGCATAGTGGATACAATGCCGTCGATAATGAAGACGTTGCTCGGGCTCATCTCATCCTCCGACAACTGGCTTCTCACGGTCTGACGCAGCAAAGTTGAAGAAACGAATGTCCACCGCTTCTTGGCGCATACGCTGCCCGCGATGATCGACTCCGTCTTGCCTACCCGCGGCATTCCGCGCAAGCCGATCACTTGATTGCCTTCCCGCTTGCAAATCTCGCCAAGAAAATCAACCAGCAGACCGAGCTCATCCCGTGTAAAACGAAATGTCTTGCGGTCGTCCGAGTCTCTCTCGATATAGCGGCCGTGGCGTACCGCCAATATATCGACAAGTTTCGGGGCGCGTAATGCCGTTACGGTTATATTATCCACTTTTTTTAACATCTTACCCATAAGCTCGATTTTTTCGTCGTCATTTGTCTGCAGGAGCATACCCCGGGTTTTGTCTTCCACCCCGTTGATCGTCAAAATGTTGATTTCCAGCATCCCCATCAAAGAAGCGATATCGCCCAGCAAACCCGGACGGTTCTTATGAATTTTATATTCCATGTACCATTGTTTGATTTCCATGCGTACCCCTCTCAAGCGAAAACGAAATGAAGTCCATTCTACATAGTATTCTACAATTTTCGCGGCTTTCCTTCTAACCTGCATAAGTTTTTCGACGCGAAAGGGCAAAGCCCCCTGCTTGAGGAGGCTTTGCAGAGGGCTCCCTATTTTACCAGCTTCATCATCAGCTTGGCGAGCGTAATCTTCTCCTCATGATCCGCGACGTCCCAGAGATCCTTGAGCACGCGCTCTTCGTGATTCTCCGGATCAATCTTGTCGGAGAGAAATTCCCCGATCTGCACGGCGAGCTTCGCAATCGTTTCATCGCTCATTCCGGCATGTTGAGCTTGATCCATCCGCTCGCCCAGGAACGATTTCCACCGTTCAAAGCTTTTCAGTACCGTCGACATGATGACACACTCCTTCGGGATAGTTGTGATGCAGCCGTTGCAATTGTAGCATGGGCAAAATGACCGTCCCTTATGCTCCGACGCACCGCCAATAACAGGAAGAAGGTTAAGTAAGCCAGCCGCCGTTCGGGCTGATGATCTGGCCGGTGATGTATCCGGACTCGGGCAACGCGATAAAGTAAACGAGCGAGGCGATCTCATCCGGCTGCGCGAACCGCCCGAGCGGAATCTCGCTCTTCAGCGCCTGCTGCTCGTCCGCGTCCAGCCGATCGTTCATCGTCGTCTCCACGACGCCGGGTGCGACCGCATTGACCGTCACGCCGGAAGGAGCCAGCTCCTTGGCGAGCGACTTCGTGAAGGCGTTCACCCCTCCCTTGGCGGTCGAATACACCACCTCGCAGGAAGCGCCGGAGATGCCCCATACGGACGAAACGTTGATGATGCGGCCGTATTTCTGACGGATCATATGGGGCATGAATAGCTGGGTGCAGAGGAACATTCCCTTCAGGTTGATGTCCATCACACGATCCCAATCTTCTTCGGTGATGTCCGACAGCAAGCCGAAATGGGACACGCCGGCATTGTTCACGAGAATATCCGGCATCATGCCATGCTGCTGCATCTTCTCGTGCATGCGTTGCAGCTGTTCCCTGGACCTCAAGTCGGCTGTGACAGTCAGCACTTGGCCCCCGTGCGCCATACAAGCTCGTGCTACCTCGTTCGCCGCCTCATGCGCATTCAAGTAATGGATGACGACCCGCATCCCGACGGAGGCGAAACGCTCCGCCACCGCCGCGCCGATGCCCCGGCTCGCTCCCGTGATCAGGACGGTCGTCTCGGAAAGCGGTTTGTTCATAGTGCGGCCGGCTCTCCCTCCGGGCTATGTACGATGCAGACCGCCATCCGGTCGAAATCGACATGCTCCGCGATCCGCCGATTGGCTTCTTCGTGGGTGATCGACTCGTATACTTGGAGAACATCGAATAGATGCGTTCCCTTAAACTCATATTTCGTGAATTCATGAGCCAGTGATTCCGGTGAATTCATCATGCGCAGAAAGGCGCCGATCTTCTTGCGCTTGCTGCGTTCAAACGCCGCAGCGTCGATGCCGTGCTCGGTCGCCCGCTTCAGCTCCTCCGACACCCTCGCCATGAGCGCTTCCGGGTCCTTCGTGTCGCCGCCGATGATCGAGAACGAATAGTTCACTCCACAGTTGAACTCATGGCCGAACGAATCCGAAATAATCCCATCGTCGTACATCGACTGATACAGATTTGAGCTTCCGCTTAACAGCGCATCCAGCGCGAGCTTGGTCGTCAGCTCCTTGCGCAGCAGTTGCTCGCCGCTCTCCTGTCCGACAAGGTCCTTAAACCCGAACAAACACTTAGGCAAAGAAACCGGCAGCTCGATTCGTTTTTCCTTTTGTTTGACCGGCTGAGGCTCCTCCTCGAAGAACCGCTGGATCTCCCCTTGAGGCGGGAACGTCTTGGCCGCTTGGTTCGCGCGAACGAGCTCCATAATCAGCTCCGGCTCGAAACCGCCGACAATAAACAAGCTCATGTTCGTCGGATGGTAAAATGCGTGATAGCACAAATAGAGCGTTTCCTTTGTAATCTCTGAAATCGAGGCGACCGTTCCGGCGATATCGATTCGAACCGGGTGTTTGGCATAGAGCGCTTCAATCAGGCCGAAATAGACACGCCAGTCGGGATTGTCGCCGTACATGTTGATTTCCTGGCCGATGATCCCTTTTTCCTTTTCCACGTTTTGATCGGTGAAATAAGGATTTTGCACGAAGTCGATCAAGGTCGTCAAGCTTTGCTCGATTTGATTGGTGGCGGAGAACAAATAAACGGTACGGTCGAAGCTCGTGAACGCATTGGCGGATGCGCCGAGAGAGGCGAATTTGGCGAAAATGTCGCCTTCCGGCTCCTCGAACATTTTGTGCTCCAGAAAATGGGCGATGCCGTCCGGTACTTGCGCCGCATTCTGCCCTTCCACTTGGAAATGATTGTCGATCGATCCATAATGCGTGGAGAAGGTGGCGTACGTCTTCTGAAAGCCCGGCTTCGGCAGCAAATATACGTTCAAGCCGTTCGGCAGCTTTTCGTGGTAAACCGTCTCCTGCAACTGATCGAATGAGATGGCCTTCATCTTATTGTCCTCCCTTCCGGTCGCGCAAGAAATAAATCGTATCCAGTCGAACCTGCTCCGCTACTTGCTTGATCGCTGCTACATCCACTGCTTCCGTAGCCGCAATCAGCTGCTCTACGGAGCGATCTCTGCCGGATAGCTGCGCGTTGAAATCGAGCCCGATCGTCTCAAAAGCGGAATCTTTGCTCTCCCTCAGCTGATTCGCGATCATCGCCTTCGTCTGGGAAAGCTCGAGATCGCTGATGTCGCCCTGGACCATCGCCTCCAGCTGCTGCTGCATGATGTCCTTCGCTTTCTCGAAATTGGCGATCTCGATCCCCGACTGCAGCGTCAATATGCCTTTATGTCCGTCGAGGCGCGAGGAAGCGTAATAGGCCAGGCTAGCTTTTTCACGCACGTTGATAAACAGCTTGGAATGCGGGTAACCGCCCAAAATTCCGTTGTACACAAGTGCTGCCGGGTATTGCTCATCCACGTATGTAATTGGGAGGCGCAGCCCCATATTCAGCTTTCCTTGGCTTACGTCCAGCCGTTCTACAATTTCTTTGGTTGCTCTTGCCTGAGGATGCACCACTTTCTTGTCGTAGCGGGCAGCGCCTTGGCGGTCGATTTTGAAAGCGGCGGTTACCAGCCTTTTCACTTCATCCATTGTCGTATCGCCTACTACATAAATATCGATCGGCGCTTCGGCCAGCCAATTATTGTAGGAGCTGTATAGGGAAGCCGGATCGATGCTCGGCAAATCTTCCAATCGGCCCAGCGGATACAACCGGTACGGCTCCCCGCTGCACATTTCCTCCGTACAGCGTTCGGCGGCATACCGAATTTTATCGTTAATGATCGATTCGAGCTTTTTCTTGAGCGTGTCTTTCTCCGAAGTTACGTATTTCTCACGGAAAGCGCCGTTCTCCACCAGCGGGTCCGCAATCGTAGAGCCTACGAACTCGAAGCCCTGTCGGAGCAACCCTTCCGCACCGGCCACGAACTGGTCGTGGATGACGTCCATACGGAACTGTACGATCTGATAATCGCCTCGCTTGTACACGTCAAAGCCGAAGCCGGCTCCGTATAAGTCGTCGAGCTTCTCGCGGAACTGCTTCGTCTCGGGCAAGGCGGACGTTCCTCTGCGCATGACGAACGGTATGAGCGCGGTAGAGGTTACCGTCTGTTCCGACAGCGGTTGTCCGATATAGACCGAGATGGCAAACGTCTTGAACTGCTTGGTCGGCTTCACATGGAGCCGGATCCGGTTCACTTCGTCACGTTCGAATAAGCTTGCGTTTGTCAAAAGGTTGCTCTCCCTTCGCCACAAAGCCGATTTGGTTGGCATCTTCTACCAATGTATCGGACTTAGTACCATTATATTCTTCCAGAAACAGAAGAAGCAACCTGGGGAGGTTACTTCACCGATCTCGCTTAGTTGCAGAAAATGTGTTTGCCGATCTTCTTCACTTGCACGCGTGTCCAGATCCATTTCGAGGTCGCCGTTTCCGGGTTGAAATAGTACAGACATCCCCCGGACGGGTCGACTCCGTTGATCGCGTCCTGGACCGCTTTCTTCGCCGTTTCGTTCGGCGTCAGCCAGATTTGGCCGTCCGCCACCGCCGTGAACGCTCCCGGTTGGAAAATAACGCCGGATATCGTATTCGGGAAGCTGGCCGATTTGAGCCGATTCAAGATAACGCCCGCTACCGCCACTTGCCCGATGTAAGGCTCGCCTCGGGATTCCCCGTACACGGCATTCGCCATCAGGTTCAAGTCTTGCTCGGACAAGCCGAGATGGTTCGAGGCCGGCATACTGGAGCCGCCGGTCGCCGGCGCTGGGGCCGCTCCCCCTCCGGCGCCGCCTGTCCCTGCTTGGGCTCCTTCGCGAGGCGTCTTGTCCGGTGTCCATGCTTTCGTCGCTTCCCAGAGCTTCAGCTTCGTCTTGGAGCCGGCGACCCCGTCGACTTTCATGCCGAACTTGTATTGGAAGTTTTTCACCGATTGCTGAGTTTTGGATCCGAATTGCCCGTCGATTTTGCCGAAGTAGAACCCTAAGTATTTCAACCGGCCCTGCAATTCGAAAATGTCTTCTCCCTTGGCGCCGTATTTCAAGATGGCGTTGCTGAACGTCTGCTCGGTTCGCAGCGCCGACTTGACCTCCATGGAGATGAACAGCACCAGCAAGATGCTCAATGTGATGATCAGTATGCGCTTGTTCATTCGTCTCGCTCAACCTTCCTTATCTGGATGTCTTTAAGGATAGTATTAGGAGGGGGTGATGCGATTATGCAGCAGGTGTTTCTAAGTCCGATACAAAAACAGCTACGAATATGGCTAGGGCTACGACCGCTGTTGAAATCATATCGCTTGATTAGAATGGATATAGTTTGGGTTGCGATATGATTTCAAAGGCGGACACTTCGTTTCTCCACTCCTAGCCACATTCTCCGCGAAGGGCCGGACAAAACGAAACCCCCTCTGCATGCGCAGTGGGGGTGGATAGGAAAAGCAAAGTGCAAAGCAAAAACCATAATACTCAGTTACTTACGAAGGTACGCGGTTGTGGAAGTACTGCTCCATGGACACAAGCACTTCTCGTGGTTTGCTGCCCTCGTAGGGACCGACGACGCCCTTGGCCTCCATCGCGTCGATGAGGCGGGCGGCTCGGGTGTAGCCGATGCGCATGCGGCGCTGCAGCAAAGAGACGGACGCTTGTTTCGCCTCAAGCACGATTTGCACCGCTTGGTCGAACAGCTCGTCCTCGTACTCATCCGCCGCGTCGGCGGAATCATCGATTTCCGGCACGAGCTCTTCCTGGTAACGAGCTTGCTCCTGGTGGCTGACGTACGAGACGACCGACTCCACCTCGGCATCGGAGAGGAAGGCGCCTTGCACCCGGATCGGCTTGGAAGCGCCCATCGGTAAGAAAAGCATATCGCCTCGGCCAAGCAGCTTCTCCGCGCCGACCATATCCAGAATCGTCCGCGAATCCACCTGGGACGAGACGCCGAACGCGATCCGCGAAGGGATATTCGCCTTGATCACGCCGGTGATAACGTCGACCGAAGGGCGCTGCGTCGCGATGATCAAGTGGATGCCGGCGGCACGCGCCATCTGGGCCAGGCGGCAAATCGCATCTTCTACGTCGCCGGCCGCGACCATCATCAAGTCGGCGAGCTCATCGACGATGACGACGATATAGGGAAGCGGAGCGCCTTCCTTCTTCTCGATCAACATCGCATTGTAGCCTTCGATGTTCCGGGTGCCGCTCTTGGAGAACAGCTCATACCGTTTCTCCATCTCGACGACGACTTTCTTCAGTGCGAGCGATGCCCGACGCGGATCGGTCACGACCGGTGCGAGCAAATGCGGGATGCCGTTGTAGACGTTCAGCTCGACCATTTTCGGGTCGATCATCAGGAACTTGACTTCATCCGGCTTCGCTTTGTACAGAATGCTGGTGATGATCCCGTTAATACAGACCGATTTACCGGAGCCGGTAGCGCCGGCAACGAGCAAGTGCGGCATGCGGGCCAAGTTGCCTACGATGGCCTGCCCGGCGATATCGCGGCCAAACGCGATGCTGAGCTTGGAGCTGGAATCCCGGAACACCAAGCTCTCCATTACTTCCCTCATCGTCACGACCGACACTTCCGTATTCGGCACCTCGATGCCGATGGCCGATTTGCCCGGGATTGGCGCTTCCATCCGAATGTCCTTCGCCGCGAGTGCCAGTGCGATATCATCGGTCAAGCTGACGATCCGGCTGACCTTCACTCCGACATCCGGCTGAATTTCATATCGAGTAACGGCAGGCCCGCGAACGACCTCAAGCACTTTCGTACGTACGCCGAAGCTTTCCAAGGTCGACTCCAGCTTTTTCGCGACCACCATGTAGTCGGTTTGTTCACTGCCTTTACCAGCGCCAGCCGGCCGGGATAACAAATGTAGCGAAGGCAGCTCGTAAGGCGTTGCCGGAGCCGAGGCCGTTCCCCCGCCCTCATCGCCTTCCCCCTGGAACGCCATCTCGGACTCGTCCGGCGGCTCCTCCTTCGTCTTTGCACGGCTCTTAGCCGCTGCAGCAGCGGGCTCCTGCTTTTTGGGCGGCGTCACCCAGGAGGCGTGGATCGGTCCGTCCGCCGCCGGCTCCACCTGCTCTTGGAAGTTCCGGATGACCGGCATTTCTGGCTGATCGGGCTCATGCTCCTGCACTACGGGCCTTACGACAGTGCCGAGCCCTACCACCACTTCGCCGCCAAAATCATCCTCGTCTTCCCCATCACCCGGAACGGTCGAGGGACGGTTGGCGGTTGCCGCCGTACCGGAGCCGGCCCGTTTACCGCCAAACATTTGGAAAAAGATCGGTTTCTTCTTCTCCCGCGTAATGACCGGCAGCTCCTCCTCATCGTCCAGGTCGTCGTCATGAAGCGGCACGTATATCGGTACTGCTTTAGTCTGTTTCACTTTTATCTTCGGCTTAGGTCTGCCTCGCAAGAGAAGAACCAGGTCCTTAAGCTGCTCGCGAACATGGAGGCCTGTCCCCCGGAACAGCGTGCTCAGCTTGCCGCCCATATCGACATAGGAGAAGCCGGTGATCAGTACGAAGCCGATAGCGAACATGGTGTACTCGATCAGCTTGGCACCTGTATTATCGAAGAGCATATATAGAATTGCGTACAGAATGGCTCCAATCATGCCTCCGCCTACTTGGGTGGACAATATTTCCGCCCCTTGCGCTGTCGGGTTTAATCCGTCAATCAGGCTTGTCCAGGTTTGACTCAAGATCCATTTTGTAGAGAGAAATTGTTCATAGGGGTCTAGCTGCTGGAACATCGTAATGTGGTTCATGATCAGAAAACCGCACAACACCAGGACAATTCCGGTTTTCCGCGCCGACCAGCGCTGCGGCCAGCCTCTGCGGATCATGGCGTACAAGCCGATATAAATGAATATAACCGGGATCACCCAATCGAACACCCCGATGAAAAATCGGAACAAATATGTAAGCGACCTGGCCACCGATCCTTGCTTGGAGAGGGCGATGATGGAAAAAATGAGAATCAGAATGCCGTACAGCTCATATTTCAATTGAACGGACAAGGAACCGTTTTTCTTTCTGCGCTTTGCCAAGTCTTTTTCACCTCCAGTGCTATATTATACCATACCTCTGCGCCCTTTTCCTGCAACGAAATTCCCCTATTAACCGACACGAAACGCATCATTCTCAGTCTTAAGAAAAACCATCAGGGAAGATC
>NZ_BIMA01000036.1 GCF_004000845.1 Paenibacillus koleovorans NBRC 103111 | reverse complement strand
CAGTGGACAGAATGCTACAACAAGCCGTGGCACAGGTGTTACAACCCATCTTTGACCCCCAATTTGCGGAAACCAGCTATGGATTCAGACCCAAGAGAAGCGCGCACGATGCCTTAAGGAAATGTAAGACCTACGCAAACGAAGGATACACCTATGTGGTAGACATGGATTTGGAGAAATTCTTCGACACCGTCAATCAGTCGAAGATGATCGAATTGCTGTCCAGAACGATACAAGATGGCAGAGTCGTATCGCTGATCCACAAATACCTGGCGGCAGGCGCGATCAACAAGGGGAAATTGGAGGAGACAGAGCGGGGACTTGTACAGGGCGGCAATATTAGTCCCCTATGTAGTAACATCATGCTGAACGAGTTGGACCGCGAACTGGAGCGCAGAGGAATCAAGTTCGTCAGATATGCGGACGATATGCTTCTGTTTGCGCGAACGAAACGGTCAGCGGAGCGGATGCTGGAACACATTCTGCCATTTATCGAAGGAAAACTGCGACTTCGGGTGAACCGAGAGAAGACGGTGGTGGCCTACATCGGAAAGATCAAATTTCTGGGATACGGATTCTATCCGTCAAAAGACGGAATGAAATTACGTGTCCACGCCAAGAGCATCAGCAAAATGAAAGCCAGAATAAAAGAGCTCACGGCAAGAAGCAATGGGCTTGGATATGAGGATCTGAAATTAAAGCTGAAACAATACATAACGGGATGGTTGAATTACTTCAAACTCGCGGATATGAAGAACTTGCTTAAGGCAACCGATCAATGGCTAAGACGAAGAATACGCATGTACATCTGGAAACGCTGGAAACGAGTACGTACCCGATATACCATGCTGCGTAAACTCGGAAAAGACCACAACACGGCCTTCAAGTTCGCGTGTACAAGAAAAGGCTATTGGCGAACAGCCAAAAGCCCAATCTTGAGCACGTCTGTAACCGATGCTCGACTAGAGCAGGCGGGGTATACAACCTTCTCAACGTATTTCAAATCTGTTCGAGTGTAAACTTAGGAACCGCCGTATACCGAACGGTACGTACGGTGGTGTGGAAGGTCGGCTATCCAACTAATGGGTAGCCTCCTATCCGATTATAAATCCCTTTTGACTTTTTGTAGTTTGTACTATATTGTAAGTAGTAAGTAGTAAGTAGTAAGTAGTAAGTAGTAAGTAATAAGTAGTAAGTTAATATTCGAGAGGGTGATCACATTATGTTGAAAAACTTATCCATTCCCCAAGAATTTGTTTTGCTTGCTTTAGATCGCGAAACCAACAAACTGAAATCCATTTTCCGAATGCATGTGGCCGTGTATACGGTTATGGCTTGTATAGTGGAGCTATCCATGAATGGCAACGTTACAATAGAAGACGATGAAACGGTCAGAATTTCGAACTCTGCACCCACCGGTGTAATGTACTTGGACAGACTGCTCGATATTATCGCAGCCGAGAATCCAAAGAAGCTTAAGCAATGGGTATCTTACTTTTACTATAATCAAAGAGACATTTACAAAATGGTTGTAGAAAGCCTTGTCGATAAAGGGGTTCTTGAGATCGAAAATACGGAAGTTCTATTTGTAGTACCCGTTAAAAAATATACGGATGTAGCTAATACTCGGAATCATATCGTAGAGAAAATTCGAGCGGAGCTATTAGAGCAGGGGAATGTAGAAGCGCATACAGTAGCCCTAGTGGTATTGTTAAACGTTAAAAATATGCTAAATGATTATTTTTCCGATTACGAACAAAAAACGTTGAAGCAAAAACTAGAGATTTTGCGTAAAGAGGATATTTATAAAAAAATTAGAACGGTTGACTTAGCACTCCAAAATCTTGATTCGGGAATATAGTCTCATGTGATACAGCGATATAGAGGAGAACAATATGGGGAGAAAACGAAGCTTAGACAAAGTATTAGCGTCTGATTATGTGAGTATCAGTGAGTTGGTTGAGCTTTCTGGAGTTCGATACAGCACCATCAAGTATTACACGGAAGAGGACATGATCTCCTTCGAGCAAGAGGATACAAGACTGACAAGAAGATACCCGCGGGAACTAGCCTTAAAGCGACTTGAGGAAATTCGGGTAATGAAAGAGGAAGAAGGACTCACGATCAAACAAATTAAAGCAAAACTAAAGCTGTGAATTGTGAAAAGCCTGCGGCCCAATACAGCATAAGCAGGCTTTTTTGTTATTGCTTCGCTACAACTCCACCCAACGCCAACCCCAATCCAACCACAACCCAGTCCTGGACTCCAGCCATTTTATTCATACAAATCTCACGACAAACTACCGCTAACCTTGCTCCATCCGGCTCCGATATTTCGTCGGCGTCTCCGAAGTCGTTTGCTTGAAAGCCTTGCAAAACGGAAACACCGACGGATACCCGACCCGCTCCGCGATCTGTTCGAGGGTGAGCTCGTTCGTCAGCAGCAGCTCCATCGCGACTTGAATCCGAGTGTTGCGCTGCTTTTGCTTAAATGACATTTGGTAATACTGAAGGAGGATGCGATTCGTTTGCCTTCGGCTGAGATGAAGCTGCCGGGCTAAATCGTCGATCGTCAAGTGCTCCCGATACCGGTCGAAAAAATGATCGATCATGAGCGTCCTCATCTCGTCGCTTATGCGCACAGGTATTGTGAAATCCGAGCGACGGAGGGACAGAGAGCGAATGAGGCGGATGAGCAGTTGAACGAATAAGGTCTGAATTTGTGCATAGTAGCCCGTCAGCTGTGTGTCCAACTCGCGATAGATGCTCTTGATAAGGCGAACCGTCTCGTCGAAGGCAGGATCGGTGTAAAGCATATGCGTCACTTGGGAGAGAATGCCGACGATTTGGCGGTCTTCCTGCTGCTGCTCCCTCGATTTCGATTCGTCCGTCTGGGTAAATGTGAACCGAATGAAAAATCGACTGACCGGATCGTCCGCCTGGACGCGGAAGGAATGATAGACCCCCGGTCCGATCAGAAGGATGGAGCCTGCTGAGACGGTCAGTTCTTCCGAATCGACGTACAAGGTCCCGCTGCCGGAGACGAAATAATGAACCTCATAGGCGGAGTGGTTATGTTTCTCGGAAGGAGCGGAGAGTACGGTATCGGCATGAATCATAAGGTCGAAGCGAATCGTACCTATTTGAACCTCGATTCGAAGCCGATCCTTATTCGTCTGAAGAGGCATCGAGACGTTAGTGGGCATGGCTAGCTCCTCCTTACAACCGAATTTGTTTTATAAATACATTCCAAGAAAATAGCGAAAATCCTTCAAGTCAAAACGACGAAGATCTCGAGTATATATGCGTAGCGAATTGGCCCGACAAAATGCCTGCCGGCCACTAAGTGAAGATTGGAGGCGGTCCCTGAATGATTATCGACAGTCACAACCACCCCAATTATTTAGGGTATTCCACGGAAAAAATTTTGGCGGACATGGCCGAGAACAACATCGACCGTACATGGCTTCTGACGCTGGAAACGCCGGAGCACGAGTATTCGCCGGCCTATCACAGGATCACGAGAGGCAATAAGGACGGCCCGATTCCGTTCGCCAGCTGCCTGGAGAGCTTCAAGCAAGCACCGGACAAATTCGTGCTCGCTTACGCCCCTGACCCGCGGCACCCTCACGCCATCGATAAGCTGGAAGCCGCCATCGAGCTTTACAATGTCCGGGTATGCGGAGAAATCATGCTGCGGATGATGTACGATAATTGGGACGCCATTGCGCTGTTCCAAGTATGCGGCAAGAGAGGGCTGCCCGTCATTGTGGAAGTCAATTACGGTGCCGGCAGCGACGGAAGATTCCCGAACCGGCCTGGGTATTGGTACGGAGGCGGCATTGATGCGTTCGAACGCGCCATTGCGCAATGTGCGGATACGAGCTTCCTCGGCCATGGCCCCGGCTTCTGGTCGCATATCTCCAAGGATGAAGGCTACAAGTCCTCGGACTATCCGAGAGGCGAAGTGCTCCCCGGCGGTAAAGTGGTGGAGATGATGCGCCAGTATCCGAATCTATACTGCGATCTGTCGGCGTACTCCGGGCTGAACGCGCTCAAGCGGGATGTCGGCTTCACGAAGGAATTTCTGCTGGAGTTCCAGGATCGCATCCTGTACGGCCGCGACCAGTACGACAACCACCTCCAGCAGTTTCTGAACTCGCTCGAGCTGCCATCTGACGTGCTGAACAAAATCTACTCCGGCAACTCGCTCAAGCTTGTGCCTTGATCGGATTCGCAATACCACCCGACTGAATAGGTCGGGTTATTTTTTTGTTAGTTTCGATACATGACTTGGAATTGTGCGATTGATCGGAGCCAGTATATAATGTGTGAGAATCATCGAGCGGGATTGTGAAGAGCTACAAGGAAGGCGGTCAGAGGTGGATGAGAAGATCCCTAAGTCTAAAACAAAAAATTTGGCTGTCTTATTTTTTCATTTTTACGATTCCCTTTCTGATTCTAGGCGGTATGGTTTATTATAACGCCGTTATTAGTCTTCAACATGAAATCGAACGAACCAATATTCGCCAGCTTGAGCTTGTACGCGATGAAATCGACAAGCTCATGCAAGAGATGAATACCTTAACTACACATTTGTCCATGGATCCCGAATTAACGCCCTTTATGGTTGGCAGAAACGGGTATGCCCAGCTTGAATCGGTTCGTGAATTGGCACGGTATCGATCCTACAATCCCCATCTTGAAGATATCCTCTTGTATTATTACGGGAATGAGGAGCTGTACTCCACACTTGGGACGATGTCCATTGATACGCTGGCGAATGAGTTCTATCGTTTCCCCGATCGGGATATAGCCATGTGGCTGGAACAGTCGGATATTTTGCTAGACTCCGAGTTCATCCAGGCGGTCAATTTGAAGGTCAAAGGCCGGAATTCGGATCTAATCGCCTATGTATCCCCCATTCCGCAGAATAGCTTTATTCATTATGGCAAAGTCGTCCTGCTGCTGAATGGGGAAAGCTTGACGAATCAGATCCGGAATTTGCTTGGCGATCTTCGCGGAAGCATCTTCGTACTGGATGAGAGCAAACGGGTAATGGCGTATGAGAACAGCGGCTTACCTATTACGGAATCAATGTTGTCGAAAGTATGGCAAGAGAACTGGACGCCGGGGATCCGACAAATAGATTGGAACAGCAAGAGCTATTCGCTCGCCTTTGTCGACTCGGAACGTACCGGATGGTCGTTCGTTACGCTGATGCCGACGGAGCAATTCCTCTCGCGCGTGATTAGCATGAAAATTATTGTTTTTTTTGTATTAGCGATCCTCATTTGTGTTGGTGTACTAGGGACTCTGGTCATTTCAAGACGACAATATCAGCCGATCGGCCGACTGTTTCAGAATGCGCTTAACATCCTGCCGAGGCCCTCAGAGCAACAGACTGGAAACGAGCTGGACTATATCGGGAATACGCTGCACACTACATATCGCAGCAATTTGGAGCTGATCGAACGGGTAGACTTGCAGAAGGAGATCATGAAAGAAAAGTTTCTGCATCAATGGCTGCAAGGCAAGCTCAGCGATGAGCAGGTGGAAGAAGGCATCTCCACACATCACTTGCATTTACAGGGGAACTGCTACTTTGTCTTGATCGTCGATTTGGAAAATGGGCCTAGCGGCTTGCTGTCCGCCGAGCACAAGGAAGAAGTTTCGCGTACATTGAATCACTTCGTATTCGATGGCGGCGAAGCCTATGGGGCGAAGCAGGACTGGGAGACCGAGATGGTGCTCCTTGTTGCTCTGGAACAAGAGTATGAAGATACGAAGCGAATGCGGAATAAGATTGCCATGGAATTGCAGCAGCGAGTGGCCAGTCGCATCGAGGCGCGGCTAACGGTTTCCGTAGGACAAGTATACGCTCAGCCCAAGCTGATCAATCGGTCGTTTATCGAGGCATCCGGGGCGATGGAATACCGTATTCGCGAAGGAAGCGGAGGCGTGATTTTCTTCGAAGATATCCAAGACGGGAATTACGATGATATCTGGTATCCGATTGAGGATCAAATTCGATTTATCCAAAGCTTAAAGCAAGGAGATGCCGGGGTAGCGGCGGAAACGTTGCGTATGATTATGGAGAGCATTGCACATCGGGGACAATCGTTGTTGATGCTGCGGCTGATCTGCTCCGATCTCATCAATTCGGTATTTAAGTTAATGCGAGAGATGCGGATCGTAGACAGCACGGATAAAATTCGCGACATCGCGGAGTTCACATCCCTATCGGAGCTTGAAGTACTGCTTGGCCAGCTTGTAGAGGATATTTGCGACCACGTTGTCCAGAAGCGCGAGAGCAATAATACGCGATTGCAGAATGAAGTCATTGCGCTGATTCAGTCGCGCTATCAATCCCTTGACTTTTCGCTGGAGCAGCTTGCGGTACACTTCCGATTATCTTCCTCGTATCTCAGCCGATTTATTAAAGAACAAACCGGGATGACGTTCACCGATTACGTGCAACAGCTGAGGCATGAGGAGGCGAAAAGATTGCTGGTCGAGACGGATTTGCCGGTCAAGGAAATTGTGGGACTTGTCGGGTACATCGGCGTATCGAAATACATCGAGAAATTCCGCAAGCAAGAAGGCATTACGCCCGGCGAGTATCGCAAGCTGTATCGCAAGAGTCAGGAAGGGTGACCAACCGCATACGGCAATTCGGAAAGGAGTCGGGCTGCATAGCATGCTCGGCTTTTTTTATTGCTATGGAAGGTTGGTGCTAAAGGGGGAGTAGATCGAAAGTTGGCTAATACCAAACAAAAGTTTGCTATATTTCGGGGAAAATCGGCGGACGGCCGCATAACAAACGAAAGTTAGTTAATAGCAAACTTGTTGCAGGCATTAGCGGGGGTTGAGTTTGTTATTGTGCGGGAGAATGTGCGAACATGTGGCAAATCAAGGTAAGGTCAACTGTGTCCGAGCAGGAGTTGAGAGACTCCTCAAAAGTAACGCCAAGAACAAAAGCAGAACAGAAGAGGGCGGGCAGAGGGAGTGGAGGAGCGAAGCGTTCGCCTTTGTAATCGTGGCCTAACCACTACTCCTATTCCATCAAGGGCCAGGATTACAACAGCGACCGGAGCCCCTCTGCCTGCCCTCTCTACGCACCAACAGGACTCTTTCGACAGTGTACTTGATCTCCGGAACATCCCCGAAACCGGCATGTAACCAACGGAACATTCGCAAAAGAACGGTATATTTACGCGTATGGCTCGGGCTGTATATACTTCGGGTGAAGAACGGGCGCCACAACAAGAAGGGGGTGAAGAAGATACATGCATCACGATGGAGTCGGACTTGGCCATTGTACATTTTGGTAATGCCGGCGATTGTTTATTTTATTGTGTTTCAGTATGTTCCCATGTACGGCGTTCAGATCGCATTCAAAAATTATGTAGTTACTAAAGGGATCTGGGGGAGCGATTGGGTAGGATTTGCCCATTTCGAGCGGTTTTTTCAGTCCATCTATTTCGGTCGATTGATCCGCAATACGTTGCTCATCAGTTTATATCAGTTGGCTTTATTCCCGGTATCGATCATAGTGGCGTTGTCCTTGAACGAACTATCGAATGGCTGGTATAAGAAAACCGTACAAACCGTTACGTATGCGCCTCATTTTATCTCGGTTGTTGTGATGAGCGGGATGATCATTGCTTTCTTAAGCCCGTCTACAGGCATTGTGAACAAATTCGTGGGCTGGCTCGGCGGAGATGCGATTTCATTCATGACCGAGTCCGAATGGTTTAAGAGTATTTTCGTGCTGTCGGGCGAATGGCAGAACCTAGGGTGGGGGGCCATTATTTATTTGGCGGCCTTGACCGGGATTAATCCCGAGCTACACGAGGCGGCGACCGTCGATGGGGCGAGCCGGCTTCAACGCATCTGGCACATCAATATCCCCGGCATTATGCCGACCATTATTATCCTGTTGATTCTCAACACCGGCAGCTTCATGTCGATTGGCTTCGAACGCGTCTACTTGCTGCAAAATTCCTTGAATCTGGAAGCCTCCGACGTCATTCAAACGTATGTGTATCGAAGCGGACTCATGGAAGGGCAATACAGCTTTTCGAGTGCGGTAGGTCTGTTTAATTCGGTCATCAATCTGATCCTGCTGCTGACTGTCAACCAGATCGCACGTAAATTCAGCAGCACAAGCCTGTTATAGAGGTGAGCGAATGAACCGGAGCTTGTCAGACAAAATGTTTGTAACCTTCAATTTTGCCTTCACGTTGCTTATGCTGGGAGTGGTCTTGTATCCGTTGGTCTATATTGTAAGCGCATCGATCAGCGATCCAATGGCTGTCAATTCGGGACAAATGTGGCTTTGGCCAAAAGGCATCACGTTCGAAGGTTATGCTAGGGTGCTCCAAAACACGGAAATTTGGATGGGATTCCGAAATACGATCCTGTATACGCTCTTGGGCACAGCTATCCATCTTGCGATTTTGCTTCCATGTGCGTTTGCCCTGTCGCGCAAGGATATGAGAGGCCGAAGCGTCATCCTGGTCTTTCTGCTGGTGACCATGTTTTTTAACGGCGGTCTCATCCCAAACTATTTATTAATCAAAAATCTGGGGATGATGGACAGTTGGTTGTCGATTGTTCTACCTAATGCGATCGGGATTTGGTCCATTATCGTAACCCGAACCTTCTTCACCATGAACATCCCGCATGAGCTGCAAGAGGCTGCAGAAATAGACGGTTGTCATCTGTTCGGCGTGTTCTTTCGCATCGCCTTGCCGCTGGCCGGTCCGATTATTGCCGTCATGTCCTTGTTTCATGCGGTGGGGTTGTGGAATCAATATTTTGCGGCGATGATGTATTTATCCGATCGAGAGCTATTCCCGCTTCAACTCATTCTAAGAGAAATCTTGATTCTACAGGAGATGAATACCGCTATGCTCATGAGCGGGGATCAGTTGGACACCTTGGCGGAGCAAGCCAGAATATCGGACATTCTGAAATACGCGGTGATGATTGTGTCCGCTTTGCCGTTATTAATCGTATATCCGTTTCTCCAGCGCTTCTTCGTAAAAGGGGTGCTCATCGGCTCGTTGAAAGGGTAAGGCAAAACAGAGAACATACAGCGATTCTATTGAAAAAAGAGGAGTCTACCTATGAAAAAGAAAACTTGGCTTCCGACCATCTTGGCGACGATGCTGGCAGCATCCGTCCTAGCCGCATGCAGCGATACGACGAAGAAGGCAACCGAACCGGAACAAACAAAGGAAACGCTTCCGGAAAATTTGAACAAAACGGGATTTCCGATTGTAACCAAGCCGATCACCCTCAAAATGATGGGGGCCAAAACAGCCAACCAGCTGGTGTGGGGAGAAATGGCGTTTTTTAAAGAAATAGCGAAACAAACGAACATCAATTTCGAATTTGATACCCCTGCAGCCGAGAGCTACAAGGAAAAGCTGCGATTGAAGTTTGCCAGCGGAAGCTTGCCGGATGTGCTGTTCGGAGCGAATCTGCTACCGGAGGATGAAATCTTATTCGGTGGTCAAGGTCAATTGATCCCGCTCGAGAAGCTGATTGCGGAGTATGCGCCGAACCTGCAGAAGCTGCTGGCAGATAGTCCCGATATACGCCGCAATATTACGACACCGGACGGGCATATTTATTCGTTGCCGTTTATCGACGCCCCTGGCGCTTTCGGTGTTTATCCCAAGTTGTGGATCAATGAAACTTGGTTGAAGAACCTGAATTTGACCATGCCCAAAACTACGGACGAATTGATTGCCGTCTTGAAGGCGTTCAAGGATGGGGATCCGAACAAAAACGGCAAACCGGACGAAATTCCTATGTCGTTCCATCTGGTCGCGGCCAATGGCGTACCCGATATTCAATCGGTACTGCAAAATGCTTTCGGGTTTACAGGCAATTTGACAGTAGATCAAGATAAAGTGCGCTTCGCGCCGTACGAATCCCAATACAAAGCGTACTTAACTTTCATGAATCGGCTCTATGCAGAAGGCTTGTTGGATAAGGAAGGGTATTCTCAGACGGTCCAGCAAAAAAATGCGAAAGGCAATGCCAATCGAATCGGTGTTGTTGCCGCAGGCGGTCCATTCCAGGTCGTCGGCAATAATCTGGACAAAGACTTCAACATCCTGCCGCCTCTTACGTCCGCAGTCAATCAGAAGGCGTTTTCGGTTCGAAACAACTATTTGACGAAGGGCACGTTTGCCATTACTTCCAGCAATCCGAACCCGGAAGCGACTATTCGTTGGGTGGACTATCTGTATAGCAAAGAGGGGTCGATGCTCGTCTCGCAAGGGATGGAAGGCAAACATTTCGAGTATATCGACAACGGGCAAGGATTGAAGGCGTTGGTTCCGGACGGAGCGAATCCTGCCGAATTCCGGGGGACGATTTCTCCAAATGCAGGAACATTCATACCTCGCGTCAATGAGCCTATTTTCAAATTGAACCAGTATAAGCTGCAAGAAACAAACCCGCTGAACTACCATATCGATACGGAAACCAAGAAGAAGCTCGAGCCGGTCGCCAGAGACAGCTTCCCATTAACTTACTTCACGCTCGAGGAGCAGCAGCAATTGAAGGTGCTGGAGACCGATCTGACAACGTATGTCAACGAGATGTCGGGTAAATTCATTGTCGGTGATGCGTCGCTGGATAGTAAATGGAGTGAATATGTCGCGATGCTCGAGAAGATGAAAGTGAAACAGTATGTGGAGCTCTATCAAAAAGCTTACGATCGTTGGAAGTCGGCAAGTAAATAATTTCGAACGCATTTCGAAAGATTACGAGAGGAGCTGGCTGCTGTGAATAAGAAGCTGCTGATCGGTGTGTTGGGATTGTCCATGGTTTGGGGCGCTACGGCAAGCACCGCTGCGCCGATTACGGAAACGGTGAGCTACGGCGGATTTACGGGGTTCACGTCGGTGGATTACACAAGTGAATTTCTCGGGTACCAGAAGGCGATGAATAGGGATTTTACGAACTACGGCTTCGATTTCGGCAGTGAATCCGCCCATGTAATGAGTATCGTCTGGAGCAGCAATATGCGTTTTCGCCTTGCCGATGTGGATGGCGACCAACTGGATGATGCGCTGTATTACAATGTTGTCAGCGGTCAGCTCCAGTGGTTCCGCGGTTTAGGGAACGGCACCTTCGGAAGCGCCAACACCTTTTTGTGGAATGACGGGAAAAATAGCGCCTTTGTCGCAGCAGACTTCAATGGGGATGGGAACGCTGATTTGGCTGGCGTGAAGGTTATTGGCTCCAGCGCCGATATCACAATCAGCTACGGCAATGGAGCCGGTGGATTCAGTGGAACGACGGTCGCCTCTGGTGTACCGATTTCAGGCGGTCAGATTGTAGCCGGCGACGTAGATGGGGATAAGAATGCCGACATTGTGGTCTACACGGGTTCAACGGGCTCCATTGATATATGGTTCGGCGATGGCAGCGGGCAATTTCCAACACTCTCAGGGGTGAGCACAAGCTGGAACGGTACGATTGTCGGTGGGGAGATCGTGATCGGCGATGTGAATCAGGACGGGTTGGCCGATATCGGGTTGTACCGCAGCAGCACGCATTCGACCGGATTTGCGTTCCGCATGGGTAGAGGAGACGGCACCTTCGGACCGAAATTAGCCGAGATTGGTACCAAAAGCGAGTATCACTTAAAATCGTATCACACATGGAACAATGCTTCGGCGATCCCGCGTATCGGTCAAATCAATGGCGATGGAGCAGCGGATCTGGTGGAATTTATTCCTGGGAATCTATATTTCCGAACAAGATTCGCCGATGGATTCGGCGCATACGATTATTCCGCTCATCTGATCAAGGACGGGACCGGCTATAGGATGTGGACCGGCGGACGTTGGAAGACGGTGGATCAGAATGGAGATCCGATACTCGTGAACAATGTGAATGTGTACGACGGGGATCATGTTCTCTATTCCTACTCCCCTGACGGCTATCAATGGTTCCGCCAATTCGAGCGGCCGGTCTTCTATAAGGGCGAAGAAGAAGGCTTCTATGACTGGTGGACGGACAATACGCTGGAGCCGGAAGTTCTTAAAGTGAATGGCACTTATTATATGTTCTGGCAATCTCAGATTTTCCCGGGTCAGCCGGTGGATACGGGTCAGACGGCTACAGTATTGGCCGATCGAATCGGACTCTCTACTTCAACCGACGGAATAAGCTGGACGAGAAAAACCGATCGCGGCGTTGTCATCAATTTGACTTTACCGGCATCGACCAAGCTGACGCATCAGGAAATGGTCTATGTTCCGGACGATCCCGACGGCAAAAATTGGTGGATGTACGTGTACTACTATGAGAACAGTGTCGCTCAATCGCATGTGAGAATTCGTTCGGACGATCCGACCACATTCGATTGGCTGGATCGCGAAGCGACTACAGGCATGGGGCAGCTGGGCAATCAGATCGGCTATGCGAATGAAGCTCCGGGAGGACGAGTATTCGTCCGGATCTCATTCGTCAAGAACGCGATTACGAATCAAACGCATCCTACCATTGAGCTGTCGAGAGATGGACTGGTGTGGGTACGCGATACCACGCGGCAATACCCACTGTTAGCTACCAGTAATGGGCCTGCTTCAAACAGCAACGTGTATTTCCTCGGCCTGTCCACGATAGACGGTACGGGACAACTGGAGTATTTGGGGAATGACACATTCCGCGCGCTATATGTCGCTGCAACTTCCGAGAAACCGGTGGCGCCTGAGATCTATAAATCTGAAATCGGATTAGGCGAATTGCAATTCACGTTTCAGTAAGAAGCTACCTTATTTGACGGAGGATCAGGATGGAGAAACCTAATGTGCTGCTCATCGTGTCGGATCAGCTGCGCTATGATTGCATCGGATTCAGTCGGAAATATCCTGTCCGCACGCCGAACATTGATCGTCTGGCCGGCGAAGGCGCATGGTTCTCTAACGCTTACACGCATATTCCCTTATGTTGTCCGGCCAGGCAAAGCTTGTTGAATGGCAGGCGACCCGAAACCTTCGGGTCGCTCTGGAATTATGATCTGGGTCCCCCCATTCCTGCTTTGCAACCGGATTCGTATTCTTGGCCCAGAGAGCTGCAGAAAACCGGCTATGCGACAGCCTATCTCGGCAAATGGCATGTGCATCCCACATTCGATCCGACGCATTACGGCTATGAAGACTATGTCTCCTTGCAGGACTATAAGCGGTTCCGGGATGAGCGTTATGGAGCGGCTAAATACAAGAACGGATTTTTCGGCGAGACGGATCCGGTTCCGGTAGAGGATGCCCGGACGCATTGGATGGCGGATCGAACGATAGCGTTCATGGCGCAGTACGAACGGAATCCCTCCGTGCCTTGGCATATTCGATTGGATTTCGACGAGCCGCATCTTCCGTGCAGACCAAGCGAGCCTTTCGCTTCGATGTACGATCCGAACACGGTGCCGAAGTGGGACAATTTCGACGATACCTTTACGAACAAACCATATATCCAGAAGCAGCAATTGCTCACTTGGGGTGTGGAGAATTACGAATGGCCGGATTGGTCTCCGACGGTTGCCTTGTATTATGCGTTTATTAGCCAAATGGATGAGGCGATCGGGAAAATCGTCGATTATTTGGATCATTCGGAAATGGGAAACAACACGCTTATTATTTTCACCGCCGATCATGGCGACATGTGCGGCGCCCATAAGATGATGGATAAGCATTGCGTCATGTATCAGGATGTGGTTCACGTTCCTCTGATCATCCGTGGAAAGGGCATCGCTTCCGGACAGGTGAGGGAAGAGATGGTTTATAACTTGCTGGATCTCCCGCCGACGCTTTCGGAATGGACCGGGTTTGCACCGGGTGAGTTCCAAGGGCAATCTTTGATGCAGCTGTTTCGAGAAGGCGCTCCGCCCGAATGGCGCAAGGAAATCGTCTCTACCTACAACGGGCAGCAGTTCGGTTTGTTTATTCAACGAATGATAACGGACGGACGTTGGAAATTAGTTTGGAACCCTACGGATGTGGATGAGCTATACGATCTGCAAGACGATCCTTCGGAGTTGAACAATGTGATCGGCCATGAAGAGATGAAGGATGTTGTGGATCGGCTTCGAAACCGACTCTACGAGATTCTGATGCATGAAGGCGATACGATGGTAGCGAATCCCTGGATGAAACGTCAGCTGCAGAAAGGGATGAAGCTCTAAGAAGGGGGAAAACAAGGATGCAGCATGATCTGTATGAACGATTCCGAACTCCCCCGAATACATTCCGCGGCAAGCCGCTTTGGTCATGGAACGGTGAGCTGGACCGGGATCAGCTGCTGAAGCAAATCCATGCGTTCAAAGAAATGGGGTTCGGCGGATTTTATATGCATTCCCGAGTCGGTCTGAAGACCGAATATTTGGGAGAAGAATGGATGGCGCTTACCCGTGAATGCGCGGAAGAAGCGAAACGCCTCGGGATGGAAGCTTGGCTCTATGACGAGGATCGTTGGCCGAGCGGAACGGCCGGGGGCAGAGTGACCGAGGAGCCGCGTTACCGGTTGAAATTTATGAAGGCGGACCCGATTGCAACGGACGCCTTTGAGTGGACGGAAGCTGTCGTTGCAGCGTTTCATTGCCGGATGGAAGGCATTAATATCCGACATTGTGTGCAATTGAAGAAAGGCTTTACAGAACAACTGCCGCAGGATGGTATGGTGCTTGTTTTTACCGTGACGGAAATGCAAACGAGCTCCTTCTATAACGGCTCGACCTATCTGGATACCCTCAATCGGGAAGCGACGGATCGTTTTCTGGCATTGACCCATGACAAGTATAACGAGGCGTGCGGAGATTTGTTCGGCAGCCATATCCAAGGGATTTTTACGGATGAGCCGCACAGAGGTTCGTTGCTGGACGGGTTTGGGATTCTTAATCCTGACAAGGAACGACACGTACCTTGGACTTATGATCTGTTCGACCGGTTCCGCAGCGCATTCGGCTATGATTTGATTCCGCATTTGCCGGAGCTGTTCTATCGGTTGGACGGTAACGTTGTTTCCCAGGTGAAATGGCATTACGTTGAACTGCTGCAGATGATGTTTCTCGACAATTTTGCCGTGCCGATGCAGGATTGGTGCAGGAAACACGGTCTTCGTTTGACCGGCCACGTCCTGCATGAAGATTCGCTGACGGCCCAGACGGCGATGTCCGGTTCGGTCATGCGCTATTACGAATATATGGATGATCCGGGGATCGACGTGCTCACGGAAGCGAATCGCTGCTATTGGATTGCCAAGCAGCTGTCATCTGTAGCTCGACAATTCGGGAAGAAGTGGCTGTTCTCCGAGCTGTACGGGGCAACCGGCTGGCAGATGTCGTTCCAGGGGCACAAGGCAGTCGGAGATTGGCAGGCGTTATTCGGGATCAATGCTCGAAGTCACCATCTCGCTTGGTACTCGATGGAGGGCGAGGCGAAACGCGATTTCCCGGGAACGATCGGGCCGCAATGCTCTTGGTGGCAGGAGTATGAGAAGGTGGAGACGTACTTCTCGCGTATGGCGGTTGCCATGTCGGAAGGGAATGCGGTTTGCGACGTATTGGTACTGAATCCCGTCGAGAGCGTTTGGTGCCAAGTATACAGTGGGTGGTCCTCCATGCTTGTGCCTAAATCACCCGAGGTCATTGAAGTCGAACGACAGTACAAGGACTTGTTTCAATGGCTGTCGAGCTCGCAGATCGATTTCGATTACGGAGACGAACATCATCTGTCACGGTACGGGTCCGTAGAGGTGAACGATTCCGGCGAACCTGAGCTTCGAATCGGGGAATCGACATACCGTGTCGTTATCGTTGCAGGTATGCTCACCATCCGCACTTCTACGCTGCAACTATTGGATGCTTTCCTGCAAGCGGGAGGCCGTGTCGTTGTCGCCGGAACCGCGCCGACCTATGTGGATGCACTGCCTTCGCAAGCCGCTCGGCATACATTGGGACGCACCCTTGCCGTGGAATGGAGTGAGGCGGCTGTAGTGGATGCCTGCTCAACTTCGCTTCGAGTGCTCGCGGAAGCTACAGATAGTGGGACGGATGAACCGGTTCGGGACATTTACTGCCAAATTCGTATGGTTGATGGTGGTTATCTGGTGATGTTTCAAAATACGGATCGTAGCCATTGGCTGCGAAACGTACGTTTACGGTTGAAGAACATAAGGGGCATTGCGGAACAATGGAACGTGTTGACAGGGGAGCGAGTTCGAGTGCCGGCTGTCGAGACGGTAGAAGGTCTGGAGCTCCTTGCGGAGTTCCCTCCTTCGGGAGAACAGCTATATTTCGTTCGAGCACTTCCCGATGACGCGGTTCCGCTTCAGGAATCTTTTGAAGAGACCGTTGCAGGAGACTGGACCGGCCCGTTTGCGTATCGATTGAGCGAGTCGAATGTATGTGTGCTTGATCGAGCGGCATACCGGATCGATGACGGTGATTGGCAGGATGAGGATGATATTCTTAAAGTGGATCGAGCGGTGCGAGATCATTTCAAGGTGGAATGGCGCAACAACAAGATGATCCAGCCGTGGTACGCCCTTGCAAACGGTGAATGGCCGAGCGAGCCGCTAGGTCGCATTTCCCTCGCCTTTCGGTTTCATCTCGACTCGTTCACAACGGATAGACACTGGCATCTGGCGATGGAGCATCCAGAGCGTTTCACACTTTTCGTGAACGATGTCCCTTTGCCGAATGTCCCGGTTCCAGGAGAGTGGGTGGACCCTTGTTTTCGACTACTCCCTTTGCCAGCTTCCATGTTGCGTGAAGGCGAGAACCGAATTGTGCTGGAAACGGCTTTCCATGAACGCGTTGACTTGGAAGTCGTCTATATTTTAGGAGATTTCGGCGTTAAGCTGAAAAGCACGGAAAAGCAGATCGTTGCTCTCCCGGAGAGAATGGGAATCGGTGACTTGGCTGAGCAGGGTCTCCCTTTTTATGGAGGGATGATTGCATTCCAACTCGATGCGGATGAACGGCGCTTATGGGGCGATGAGAACGGGAATACGGATGTCCATCTGTTGCGACTTCAGGCGATTAACGGCGCTTGCGCAAAGGTCGTCTATGGGAATGGAGAAGCTCAATCGATGCCGTGGATGCCGTATGAAGCCAACATTACGCTCCCTATGCTTTCTAAGGACCAGTTCGAGCTCCAGCTTTTCCTGTCACGACGCAATACATTCGGGCCGCTTCATATGAAGCCAGCTCAGAGCAATGCGTACTCGCCTGAACATTTTCATACTACTGGCGATCGTTATTGTGATGCGTATGAGCTATGGCCTGCCGGAATTCCTATGCCGCCTCAGCACATTGTCAGGCGCAGGGTTTCGCAATCGACTCGTACTTGAGAGAGAGGATTTGGACGATGATTCATGTACCGGCGTTCTGGCATCCCAATCCGTCGCGAGAACAAAATGTGTATGTAGCTTTTCAGAGCAAGCTGGTAGTGACTGAAGCGACACAAGTGACCCTTCATCTGTTCGGCAGCGACGTGTACCGCGTATATTGCGATGGGATCGAAATAGGGGAAGGGCCAGCCCGATTCACCGAAAAATGGCCGGAATACGATGTTTTTACGTTGGACCTTCCGGAAGGGGAGCATACACTAACGATCGTTGCCCATCATTACGGTGTGGTCACACGGATTACCTCCAACAAGCTGCCTGCATTTTTGCAAGTAGAAGCTATGGATGCACACGGACCAATCACCTTGACTTGGAGATGCCGGGAGCTGGAAGCCTATTTGCCGTTGGGTCGCAGGGTGAATGGTCAGCTCGGTTGGGCCGAATTTTGCGATATGCGATTGCTTCCGGACTGGTGCGTAAATGCGGAGGAGGATGCTTCGGCCGATGAAGATAAATGGCAACCGGTCGCCGGCAAGGATCCGTGGAGCGGGAGAGAACAGCCGCAATATCGACCGGCAATAGGTATGGCCTGTCGGAATATCCCCGTTGCCGCTGATGCGATCGATTCCGGCTCTTATGTGAATCGTTTCGGCTATGAAATGGACGATCCTCCCGTTCGATTTCTTCTGCGTGATTTGCAGCCAACTATATCGCCGGATGGAATTTGGTATCGATTCGACTTTGGCAAGGTTGGGCTGTATCGCCCGATTCTCGACCTGGAGCTGCCCGAGGGGACGAAGGTGGAGACCGGATACAGCGAGTATTTGACAGACGATAGAGTCATCCCGGTCATCTCATTATCCGCTAGCGCTTCTTGCCACGTGGATCGATGGATTGCACGGGGCGGGCGGCAAACGCTATCGACCTATTCGCCCAGAGGGTTTCGTTTTCTTGAGCTGCATATCGCGGCACCGCCGAGCTTGATTACCGTGCATGAAGTCGCTGCTAGTCAAAGATCTTATTTCGGCTCGCCGAGCGGCCGCTTTGTCAGCAGCGATCCGCTGCTGGATCGAATTTGGAGCTTGGGCGTGGAGACGTTGCAGTCTTGCAGCGAGGATGCGCTCACCGATACGCCGACTCGAGAGCGGGGGCAGTGGCTTGGCGATGCGGTAGCGGTCGGAGTGGAGACGTTAAGCGTGGCATATGGCGATCTGAGCTTGATCCGCAGAAGCTTGGAGCAGGCCGCGCTTTGTCGCCGTGACGACGGGATGATTGTAGGCTGCTACCCCGGTCAGATCATTCCGGTTTCTTCCTTTGCGATGCTCTGGGTGGCTGGGTGCATGCGATATTACAAGCTGTCCGGGGATAAAGCATTTCTTCAGACCCAGTTTGCCGCCGCAAACGATGTCGTCGATTTTTATTTATCGCATTTGACGGATGTCGGGATTGCTCGTTTTGCTTATTGGGATTTCATCGATTGGGGGCATATCGTCTCCAAGGAACAAGTGAATATTGCCCTGAATGTGTTGACGTGGAACGCGCTTGTCGAGGTAGCGGATTGGGCGGGCTTGCTAGGGGAAGATGAGCTGCGCCAGCAGCGGATTGAACAAAGGGATCGTCTGGAAACGATTATTCGTACTAAAATGACGACCTCTACAGGGCTGCTCCGTCCTTCCATTCCAATTGGGTCTGTAGAAGATGAACAGCCTAGTGAGCCAGGATTCCATGCGAATGTGCTTGCCCTTCGATTCGGCTTGTTCCGCGGCGAAGAGCGAAGAAAAGCGGTCGAGCTGGTGAAACGGCATATGACGAACTGTTTTCCCAATCGCCAGGATGCCCCGCGTCTCGCTCACCCCGCAGCCAACCATCCGCAGCTCATCACTCCGTATTTCGGGCACTTTGCGTTGGCGGCCTTATTGGAAGATAGGGAGACGGATTTTGTGCTGAATCAGTACAGAACCTGCTGGGGATGGATGTTGGAACAGGGAGCCACGACTTTGCTGGAAGTGTTCGATCACCGTTGGAGCCATTGCCATGCTTGGTCGGCATGCCCGTCCTGGCAGCTGTCGCGTTATTTTCTTGGTTTCCATACAAGTGAGGAAGGCGATCCGTTCGCTTTCGAATTCAGGCTGCAGACCGGAGAGCTGAGCTACGCATCAGGAACGTTGCCGATTATCGGAACGGATCATACGATTCAAATTTCATGGTTCCGCAGCTCGGAAGGGATCCATTATGAATGCGTCAGCGATCACGATATTCTCGTTCATCTTCCGGATGATCTGCCATACCGTATAGATTTTATCGATGAGAATGTCGAAGCTTCGTCAGACGGATATCTTCATACAAGAGGTTTTCGGGCGATTCTAACTTGAAATTCCGGAATGTAGTACCCGTGCTTACTGATATTTATTCCCGAATGATAGAAATAAGGAAATGTGGTAACGCTAATTAATGGAAATAAGTCCAATCCTATCTATCACTCCCTACATACATTGTTACTATCACGCGAGTAGGAGGTGTTGATAGGGATGGGACTTATATTTAATCGTAATGTTAGAGTTACTTTTTTCTCGGGTTTTAACTTTACCGGAAGAAGCCTAACATTTAGAAGAGGCGTGGCTGTATCTAATCTGGGGATCTTTGGTTTCAATAACATCATCTCCAGTTTCCGACTTAGAAATGTTATATTTCCAAGTCAAGTTACGCTAGTGCTGTTTGCGGGGCGAAACTTTACGGGGAATTTTCGTATTTTCCGTGGCAGCCAAAACATTTCCGACTTACGAGCTTTCAATTTTAACAATGTAACCTCGTCGTTTATTCTGGTCGGATTCCGGCTAACCACATCACAAATTCGCAGCATTCAACGTACGGGCAAAATGCCAAGCGGTATTAACCAATTATAGGAAGAAAGGGGCGCTGAGAGGCGTCCTTTTCTATTCTACCGCCGCTGCAACAATTGGAACTCCCTTGGCGTGGTTTGCTTCAAGCTTTGGAAGACTCGGGAAAAGGTGCGGAAAGATTCAAAACCGACTTCGGCGGAAATGTCGGCGATGGACATATCGGTCGTGACCAGCAGGTGAACAGCGGAATCGATTCGTAATTGGTGCAAGTAGGAGAGGAAGCTTTTTCCCGTATGCTCCTTGAACATGCGGCTTACATAAGGCGCGCTGATGCCGAATTGCTTGGCGATTCCATCCAGGGATAGCTTGTTGGCAAAATAAACATGCAGGTGCTGCAGAATAGGGAGAAAATCCTGCTTGGTGTCCTTTTCTGCAGGCTGCGAAACCCCCGGCTGATTCTCGGCGCAGACGGCACGTACGAAAAGCAGCATCGCTTCGGTTAATTTCACTTGGATCATATTGTTGCGACCGGGCAAATGAGGCATAGCGCTTTCTTGCATAAGGATCCTGAATATCGCATGCAAAGCTTCAGCGTCAGCCGACTCCAATTGGGCGAAGGATGGGTATACGCTGCCGATGCTATACAGCACCTTTAGCCAATCTCTGTCAAAGGTTGAGGAGCATAGCAGACTCATATCGAACATACAGCAATATTTGTGGATGGTTTGTCCGGGGTCGCTGCGAATTTCATGCATATGATGCGGCAGTAAAAAGGAGATAACGCCTGGCTGGAGTCTCTGGGATTTGCCGTTGATCGTTTCGCAGCCGGTGCCTTCGATAATATACGATAACTCAACGAAATCATGATGGTGCAATGGCGTGGATTTGGCGATGTGGCTTATTCCGATGAAAAAAGGCAGTTGACCTTTCTTTCGGTTATAGTTTTCAGGGAGATCCATGTACACCGGTATTTTATGCATACGCCGTCCTCCTCAGTAAAAAAATGACTGATTTTCATTTGGATTTGTCGGTTAAGAGCCATTACCTTCATATTAACATAAAGAAGAAATGGATTGAGAGAGGAGTTACAGGCCAGGCGTTCTACTTCAATTTGAAAGGCACAAGGGGAGGGACATGCATGTTATTTCGTTTGCCGTATGTTACATCTGCTTACGAGCTTGCCGAGAGTATGGGGGCTGCTCAAGCCGCAACGGCTTCGGAAGCGATGGAGGAAATCAAGAAACGGATAGCCAGGGAAAAAGATCGACGTGAACTGGAGGTTTATTATTACCGAGTAGGCTATACCTTGTCGTTTCCGTTGCCGTTGGCACGATTGCCCAAAGTGTTGCCGGAACCCATTCCTGGTTTTAAGTACCCTTGGTTTACCTGGTTGTTATGGGAGCTGAAGGACCGCTGGGATTTATTGCACATCGGCTGGCGCCGTTATGGGGATGAGCAAGCCGGATTGTTGCTGCAGCAAGAGTTGGCGGAGCTTTCGGAATGGGACAATTATAAGGATTATTCCGGGGATGTAAGCTTATGTACGGGACATCTTGCAGACTGCTTGGCCCAATACTTGGCAGAAGAGTCTGGATGGGAGAGCCGCTATTATCAAAAAGCGGTAGCTGCCGCAACGAAGCTGATTGATCAGGACGTATGGCCCTGGTATGAGACCAGCTGGATGAATCAAGAAATTACCGTTAAACGTATGCACAATATCAATTGCATCATCTTGTTCGGAAGTGCGGCTTTAGCCAAAGTCCTCCGCAATGCGCATGAATCGGATTTGGACAACACGGCACGTATGGTTTTTGCCAAATGGATGGAATTGGGCAACAGCAGCAACCCTCATACCGAAGGCGTGACTTATGATGGTTTTCTACTGGAGACCGTCACGGATTGGATGATGGCATTGCCCGATGCCGATGCATTATGGCAAGCTGCAAAAGAGCCGCTTACCATGTTTGTAACCGCCTGTCAGCAGCTGAGTTTGCCGGGGAGGCCGGATCTCCATGCGCCCCTGGGCGATATCGAACCCGAAATGCCGTTCTGGATGACAGTAATCCTGCGCTGTGCGAAGAAATACGATTTGCCCGACGTGTATTGGTTGCTGCGCAGAATCCCTTTGGTTCGATTGACTACAGCTGCATTAGCCGAATTGGCTGAGGAGGAAAACTCGGAGGAACCGAATCGAACTCCTGAGTCGGGTGGCATGATTCATCCAGCAGCCATTACATTGCGAACGGGCTGGAGCAACGAGGACACTTTGGCCGCTATAAGTATTAGCAGGAATGAATTTGGACATCTGCATTGCGATGGAGGTCATCTGGTGATTGGCACCAATAAACGATTCTGGATAACGGATCCGGGCTATCAGCAATACCGTCCGGGCTTCGAGCAGGATTACTCTTTGGGTGTGGAGGCACATAATGCACCAGTGATCGAAGGGGTTTCGCAATCGCGACGTGCCGCAAAACCGCTTGCAGCGGAAGTGGATGCACAAGGGAATCTGTATGCCGACATGGATCTTTCATTATGCTACGACCATCTTCCAGCGGATACCAGTGTGAAGCGGAGTGTCCGGCTTATTCCCGGTCAGGGGGCGAGTATTGTGGTTTGCGACTCGATCGATTCCAAGCAGGGACCGCTGCAGATCGGCTATCATTGGCTGGGAGGCACCTATTTGGCCTGGGCCTTCCATGAAGGTTGGGCTCGCTTAAGCGATGGAGAACTAGCGTTATGGATAAAAGTAATCTCTGGCGGCGAAGGTGTCGAACTCACTGCTGATTGTCTGAAGCGGCATGAAGGTACCAGGGGGCCGCTTACCTTATGCCACAACCTGTGGATTGCCGAAGGGAAGCAGCAAATCTACTGGGTCTTTCATTTCCAGGACAGCAAAGTGTGGAATCCTCCCCAACATGGAATCACAACCATCTATTAAGCCTTCCATTAATTGGTCGAAAGTACTAACACAACTATGGAGACTTGCCTCTGAATTCTTTGGCTGTGACGCCCTTGATTTCCCCAAACACGCGTGCGAATGTGCGAAAGGATGCAAAACCGACGGGATCATTATTTCCTGTATTGACGATCGACCCAATAAATTATAATCTATATATAGATATTCTGTTCTGGATTTAGAATTTAATTGGATGAGGAGTTAAGGAGATGCAGCGTTCTCTAAATCGCATTCACGATTTGGCAAGCCCGATTATGAATGGAATATGGGGCTACGGGGACCCGTTCCCCCCTGTAAGGATCGATCGGATCGCTTCTGTAGAGAAGGAAGGCTTTAGTGCGCACCATTTGAATATTCATTCTTTGGCGGGTACTTATATAGAGACCGCGGAGCATTTCTATTCCGGGAGGGAAACGATCGATTCTCTTCCCATTGATCGTTACGTGGCGAGAGCATGGATCGCCGAGCTGTCGGAGAAAGAGGCGCTCGAGCCTGTAACTGCGGCTGAATTGGAAGCAGCGGTCGGGGAGCTTGTGCAGCCCGGGGATGCGCTTCTGGTTTCCACCGGATGGGAGAGAATGTGGAACAAGCCCGGTTACGTGGACCAAAATCCTTTTTTACTGAAAGAAGCAATGGAGTGGATTATTGAGAAGAAAATCGGCATCTTGGCTGTGGATATGCCGCATGCGCAGGATCCGCGAGCAGACGATGGCGAGTTGCTTCGGATGTTGTACGCGGAAGAGCGGCTTCTGCTCGCGCCACTCGTCAATATGCGCGGGAAAGGCAAAGGGCCGTTCACGCTTGTGGCGCTGCCGCTGCATATTCCAGGGGTATGCAGCACGCCCTGCCGTCCGATTCTGATCGAGGGGAGCCAGATGCTATAATCCGCTGGTATAATAGATTCGAAATGTAGAAAAGTTGTTCTGTCTGCTGGAGGTCTAATCGGTCATGAAGAAAAAAAACACATATATCGTGCCGGCACTGGAAAAAGGGTTATTAATAATGGAGAAGCTTTCCGCTTCTGACGCTCCTCTTCGCTTAACGGATATTCATGAACAGATGGGGATTGCGAAGACTTCGGTCTTTATGATCATGTCCACACTGGAGACAATGGGCTATGTTGAGAAGGTGGACGAGAATCGGTATCGGGTCTCGATGAAGCTGTACAATATGGGAATCGATATCCTGTCGCACTACGATATCCGAGGCATTGCAAAACCCTATATGGAGCAATTGGCCGAGCAGTTGCGGCTCACGGTTCATTTGGCCAGCATGAGTGAGGGCAAAGCGATTTATATTGAAAAAGTAAATGGACCGAATTTTGTTCAGTTCGGTACCAGGGTCGGCCAGTCGTTCCGTCTTCATCTCTCTGCGATCGGAAAAGCATTTGCTGCCTATCTGGAGGAGCATAAGTTGGATGAAATATTCAAAGAGAACCCTATGATCCGAGCTACAGAGAATTCAATCACCTCTCTGGAGGTGTACAAGAAATTTCTGAAAAACGTACGGGAAGTGGGATATGCGATCGAGGATGAAGAATGTGAGGTTGGTGTAAGAAGCATTGCAGCTCCAATCTTCAACAACGAGGGCAAGGTGGTAGCCGCGATGGGGGTTACGGCGGTTCGTAATGACTTGCCTAGCGTTAGCTTCCATGAGGTGGGAACGATTGTGAAAGATTACTGCTTGCAAGTGTCGAAACGTCTCGAGTTTGTAAACCTATAAACGGCAACGGGAAGATTACGGGTTTTAACGGATCTTCTTTTTTTTATGCTTGCATAAGCCTCCTTAGCCGTGGATCGCGCCTAACATGCCTCTGAATTCCTTGGCGGTGACGCCCTTGATTTCCCGAAACACGCGCGCGAATGTGCGAAAGGATGCAAAACCGACTTCGTGCGCAATGTCAGTCACACTAATCGTGGTATGCCGCAGCATGTTGACAGCACTTTCGACGCGAAGCTGATGAATGTATTTTACGAATGTGCTTCCTGTGTATTTTTTGAAGGCGAGACTGATATAAGATACACTGAGGTGGAAACGCTGGGCGAGCTCCTCCAGGCTGATCGGTTCTCTGTAGTGCACATGGACATGTCGCAAGACGGGCCAAAATAACTGGGTTTGTCTAAAAGTCTGTGTGGCGTTCGGCGATTTCAAGACTGACTGATTATGACTGGCCGAACGAAGGAAAAGCAACACGGCTTCCGTCAATTTGGTGCGAATCATATGGCGAAGAACAGGGGTTTGCGTTTCATGGGTCAATGCCAATAAGGATTGAAAGATAGATTGCATGGTTTCCTGCTCCGATCCGGTAAAGTCCCCAAAAGAGGGAAGCTCCGTCCCGACAGTATGAAGCAATCTGGAAAATTCGCCATCCTCCTGATACCCGAACAAGAGCTGCACATCGAACATGCAGCAATATTTGCGAACGAATTGGTCGGGCGCGCTTTGTATGGTGTGCATATGATTGGGCAGGAGGAAGGACACAGTACCTGCCTGCAAAGAGTGGCATATGCCGTTAATGGTCTCAACACCGCTTCCGCCAGTGAAATAAGAGATTTCGGCATAATCATGATAATGCAGAGGGGTACGTGAAACTGAAGTTTCAAGAATGCCGAACCGTTCGCGTGTTCCCGGCATTCTCGGTATATCGTCGATATCTCCTTGATACTCCAAATATAGCTGTTCCACTTCCTCGCCCCGCTCTTGTCAACTTACTAGTTTTCGATTGTTTCTTCCACTCTATCATGGGATATTCGGAATGACAACACGGGGCTTTTCCGCTATCTAACGAAAATATGGCATTGGACATCAATTTATTGGCAAGTCTCGTTGGTGAAAATGATTTAGCATAGAATCGGGAGCGTACCCCAATGAAAGGATTGATGCAGGTGGAAAATTGGAAACAAACGATCTCTGACGGCAAAGCGAACCGAATCGGCCACTGGCCGCTGAGAACCGACAGTCGGGATTGGAGCGAATTCGGCAGACATGGCCGTGAAGAGAAGATTCGTTATCAGGATGCGGCAATATTCGACGGGGAAACATCGTTCATTATATTGCCAGATGTGCCGGAGACAAATGGGAGCGAACCCTTCACCTTATCGCTGGAATTCAAGGTGGAGGATGAGACGGGCAAGCTGCCCGGGGGTCTGTTCAGCCGATATGATAACGATAGCCGGGCAGGATGGCATCTGTCTGTATTGACCCAGGCCGGTGTCACGATGTCGCAGGCGAACTGGCGGAATCTGCAGTTCGGCTGGAGCAGCGGCCATTCCACGGATGCTTGGAAGGATCGGGGCACGCCGGGCAACTCCAGCTTCATCAGCTCCATGTGCGTGTGTGATGGCAGCTTGTACGTCGGCACATTCGACGATGCCGCCGATTCCATCGGACGGGTATACCGGCTGGCCGAAGACGGTTCATGGGACAACTGCGGCCATCCCGACAAGAGCAACTGCGTCGCTTCGTTGGTAGAATGGGAGGGCCGCCTGTATGCAGGCTCCATGCGTTACCGTGCCGGCGGATCTCATATGAAGGGCTCTGTCAATCATGAACCGGGCGGGCGGATCTACCGCTACGAAGGCGGACAGACGTGGAGCCTGTTTGCCGAATTGCCTGTGAAGATTGAGTCAGGCATGCCCGCGTATAATCCGAACGAACCGACTGTGTTCACCGGCAGCGAGAATGACAGCGTAGGCGCAATGACGGTCTATCAGAATCATCTGATTGCCATGTCGTTCTATCCTTACGGCATCTTCGCTTTTGATGCGGACGGCAACGTCAAGGATCTTGGCGCGCCGGGGCCGATGGGCAAGACGCGTACCTTCACGCTCGCGCCATTCCGCGGGCGGCTGTATGTCGGATGCAACGAGACGGCAGGTGTCTACAGCCGGACGCTGGAATCGCCATGGGAATTTAATGGCATAGTGCCTTATTGCGATCAAGTGTACAGCTTCGCCGTTTATCAGAACGAGCTGATGATGGGGATTTGGCGAGAAGGACGGATGTACCAATATAACGGCGGGATAGAATGGACAGATTGCGGGCTGATGGGTGAAGAGCTTGAAGTGATGGGCGTATCCGTATTTAATGGACAACTGTATGCCGGTACGCTGCCGGGTGGACATGTGTACCGTTACAAAGGCGGTACAGCGTGGGAACTGTCCGCCAAGCTGGAAGAAGCTCCTTCGGAAACCGATTATTGCCGTGTGTGGTCGATGGCCGTGTATGACGGTGAACTGTTCGCGGGGACGCTGCCATCGGGCAAGGTTTGGAGCTTGAAGAACGATCCTATGGCCATGGACAACCGATCATTGACTGACGGTTGGCATAAGGTTACGGCGGTTTACGATCTGGTATCGCTATCCCTGTATTTGGACGGAGAACTCGTATCCACGGCGCAGATCGATGCGAATTCGCAGATTCAACCGCAGAGTCAAATTCCGCTCCTCATAGGCCAAGGGCCGCAGTGCCGGTTCTCCGGCCGAATCCGGGAAGTGGAGCTGTTCGACGCGGCGCTGCCCCCAAACACTGGTCAATCTGTTGAGTAGAAGACCCTTCAAAAACCTCTGGAGCCTTCTCCAGAGGTTTTTGGGTTTAAGAAATCCCAAACGAGTTGATCTCCTCGATCATCCTTTGATATTGCGCATCACCAAGCCCATATTCGGGAAAAAGCGTCAACAAGTCTGCGATGAGATTCTCTTTTCGCGGACGATTCTTAATGTACTTAACAATCGGGCTTTCATCTTTTCTGTAAGACAAATACATTTTTACCGCTTGATAAGTTACAGGCAATGTTTCTATTACCGGCTTCTGGCGGTTACATAAAACAGCCTTGTAAAGCTCCGAATAACCGGTAGTATCCATTTCAAACGCTTCCTCCAGCATCTCATCCGTTCTCTCAAGCGCCATGCAAAAAAGAACATCGCCGTCATAACCGGTTTGATCCAAATAGGCAAGAATTGTAATCAAGTTCATCTGACAAAACATGTCGTCTCCAAACCACAGAACGATAACTTCAAACTTCTCTTCAAAAAGAGGTTTTAATGCTTCCAGTACAATTCTTCGATATTCTTCCTCTGTCGTTTGCAAGGACTGAACTCTGTTGTTAATAAAAGCCTGCGAAAATATTTCAACATCCGTTTCTCCCCAGCACATCGCCTCATTAAAGGGCACATAAGTTGCGTTTTTATTCATAAGCTTCTCACTTGAGAATCTTTCAAGCATGCAAGCACCATTAAGAATATGTAGAATGTTGACGTGAAATTGGGCTTCCATTTTCTCATGCAGGCTTTTAATCGTAGCATTCATCATGTCGCTCTCCTTGTCTTCAAAGGATAAACTAGTTTTCTGAAAGGTTTCTTGAATCGGGCCTTGTGTCCGTCTGAGTTTGTTGGGCGTTATACCGAACATGTCGGCAAAAGCACGGGAAAATGCCTCTTGCGACGAGTACCCGTATTTAATTGCAACTTGGATAATGCTCATATCCGTTTTTTTAAGATCATCTGCTGCACGGGTAAGACGGCGTTTTTTCATGTAGCTTTTCATGGTTTCGCCCAACCTTTGACGGAACGATACCGAGAAATAGTACGGTGAGTAGTTGCAGTGCCGCGCCACATCATTTAGAGAAAGATCATGATCCAGATTATTTTCAATATATCGAATCGCCTTTTCGAGTTCAAATCGCATCCTAACGTAGGCTCCTTTCGATGCTAGAATAGCACAATATCGTTGTTCTGCTTTGATAATAATTGCGATGGGCGGTGAGGCATGATGTAGTACAAGGAAGAGATAGAAGGAGACTGGAGTCAATTCAACGATCCGTTTCCTGCCGCCGGCATGGATCAGATGGAGTGGATGTAAATATCCTTCGTTCTGCCTTCGTCCGGTCGCAATGTGTTGCTTGGGTTATCGTATTTGTTTTTGACCAAAGAAAATATTGACTGCTTACCTTATACATTTTATCATAGTAACAAATAGTGAATGGTGGTATACATGCAGTGATGATGATGACTGTGTTCTTGACTGAGGTAAAAGGTTAATTCCTTTAACTAAAAACGTACGAGCGTGAATAAAGCACTCTACTATTACTAGTAGGGATTGATTTGCTTTGTAGACGTTTGTGCACCCCTCACTTGAACACCATTATCATCACTGCTTCGTAAAGAATGTGCGAAACAAAACGGTCTATTTTGTTTCTGCATTCCTACGTCCAAATTGCCGTGGGTGAACAATGTTCATCCGCGGCTTTTCTGTGTCCGCCAACTATTTTATTTGATCCAAAATGTAGGAACCAGAAAATAACTTAATGAACAGGGGATGGAACCATGACCGCCTATGAGAAACCGAGCTTGGCCCTTAGCGAAATTGAGGAAGTGCTGCGGGCACATTTCGGACCCGGTGTGGCTGAAATTACTCCGCTGGCCGGCGGCAACTTGAGCAGCGTATTTTCCTTCGTCCACGAAGGTCAAAGTTATTGTGTGAAATTCAGCGATCTGGCCGGCGCATACGAGACAGAACGTTATGTCTCTGACTTGCTATCGGGACAAGGAATCCCTTTTCCGAGATGTTTGGCGCTAAGGAAAACCGGACGATTGGCTTGCGTGATCATGGAGCGGGTCGCCGGGCGCAATCTAGCCGATTGCACGGAAGAGGAACAAATCAGGCAATTGCCGGAGCTTATCGGCATTTTGAGGAATTTGTCTGAGGTGGAGGTCCGCTCGACATCGGGGTACGGCTGGATCGGGCCGGACGGTAAGGGAGCCTATGAATCCTGGAAGGATTTTGTCGTTGCCCTCAATTCGGAAGATCAGACGGGGACGTTCTGGGAGAACTGGCACGACCTCTATCGCACGTCTTGCCTAGAGAGAGACATATTCGAAGAAATCTATTACCGGATGCTGGCCTACGTGCCGTATAACGAATCGCACAGAGGCTTTATCCACGGTGATTTTCACCAGTGGAATATTTTGTCCGACGGCAAGCGGATCACCGGCATCATTGACGGCAATTGCATGTATGGAGATAGCCTCGTGGACCTAGCCATTCTCGATCGACACATGCCGAGGAGCGGCATCATCCAGCTCTATCAAGACCAGCTCGCGAAAACCGGCCAAGTGATGCCGAATTTCAAGGAACGGTTGCTCGGCGCCTATTATTTCAAGGGACTCGACGGACTTCGATTCTACGCGAAGATGGGGTGGAGAGACGCCTATCAAGGCACACGACAATTTCTTTTGAACCTGACATAAGCTTTGAGCATTTGCTCTGATTGAGATACTGAATAGACAAAACGGAGCAAACAAGCTATGATTGGCTTGGACAATTTCATAGGATCTAAATAAGGGTGCTACCATCCGTAAGGATGTTAGCTTAATAGGGAAGTTCGGTTTAATGCCGACGCGGTCCCAACCACTGTACTTGCAGAGCGACTCTTACTGAAAGCCACTGACTTGGCAACAAGCTGGGAAGGCCAAGAGAAGCGATGATGCATAAGCCAGGAGACCTGCCTTTATTTATTGCGTTTCAAATTCTTTGGGGGTGAGAAGGAGAAACAAACGTTTGTTCACTCATGTACGTTTTGGGTGGACAAATGCTAGTTGTGATGTGTTCAGGCTACCCTTGACAGGGTAGCTTTTTTGTTTGGATCTGGCGACGATGCGAATGCACGTGCCAGCTTCTTTTTGGTCAGCGAGTAATAAAAATTGAATAAAAGACAGACTGAGAGGAAGTCAAAGGGCTATGCCCTCCGGTTAAAAGCCGGCACTGTCTCAGCAACCGTGAAGCCAACAAAAAGATCTAAAGCCACTGGAAGAACACATCCGGGAAGGCGATCTTTGAGGAAACCCTTAGGGGAGAGGGCGAAGTCGGGATATTCTCGTTTGTCATACACCGGATTCTCCCTCTGAGGTTAGGGCTGTGCAGGTTTGTTTTTCGTGATGTTCATGGGCTATTTCCCATGGAATTCGTGGATTTCAAAATGTCGGAACACATTCGGTGTGTTTCGGCATTTTTTTTTGAAAGGGGGGGGGACAATCCGTAAGTTGCTGCGATCTTATTTTATCCATCTCGTGGCGGTTAGATTGTAATTGTACAAATGATAATTGATAAGGAGTGTAGTAGATGTTAATACGGCACGTTAAGAGGGCTTTGTCTATCCTGTTAGTGATAGCCATGATTCTTCCAGTTTTCAGCATTCGTATACAGGCAGAAGAGGTTCAGAGCGCGGAGCAAGTGGCGCCTAAGATTAAAACTATTTCTATAACAACAGGCGGAAACAATAAGAGAGAAGCAACTGATTACAGCGGCGATGGATCGGTTTATCTCATTTCTCCGGTTGTTAATTCGATGAGCGATAAATATGCCATAACCATTGAGTTCAAAGATGAAACACCGCTTGAAGGCTACTCCGTTAAAATGGTCAACCGGTTAAATGGGCAGGAGATACCCGGAACTGTAACAAGCGCGACATACTCATACACAACGGCACAGTTCCAGCGCACGCAGTACACTAGCTCTGTTGATTTCCCGAATTTGAACTTTGGTTTTAGCGGCGTCAATTATTTTGATATAGAAGTCAGTAAAAATGCCGGCCCTTCTGCCACTTATCAGCTTTATATGCAGATGCCAGTTAACACTGCAGCCGTTATTACAGATATGAAGTTTTATGCTTCGAACGGGAGTAGATTAACTGGATCAGAGCAAATCTCTCCGGCAATCTCAAATAGCGCTACCAACCACAAGGCCGAGATCAGCTCAACCAATCTTATACGCATGGGAATAGTAAGAGCTGCAACCATTGCCAGCCAGAACGCTTACAACGACCATAATACATACAGAGTCAACGGAGGTGCTTGGAAAAGCCTTGCGGCCAACAGCTCGTTAAGCAACGAGGATCCCATATTGAGCCCGGTTATGGAGTTAAAAAAGGGGCTAAATGTAATCGAGTTCGTATCGTACGGAATGGTGAACGGCCGCACCGGTTATTTTTTTCTTGTCAATTACACAGGTGAAGACCAGCAACCAACTCCAAGCCCTTCAAACGATACGTCTCTCAAAGGGGTATATGCCGATAACAAAATAACTACAAACGTAACCAATAGCGATTATTATGTGGATCACGCGAATGGGGACTACACACTATACTTGCCCAAGTCTCTGGCAGCGAAGACAGCAGTCGACGCTTCGATTCGAATTCGGGCCTATACAGGCGATTCCGCGGCAAAGCTTGATATTTCGGACAGCAAAAAAACAATCGGCGCTACAACTGCAGATACCAATACGCTACTGCCTCCAAATCAATTTATTCTAAAGGGGTTAAGCGAATCAACATCATCGGTGCCCTTGGTTGTCACAGCCGAGAACGGCACGACCAAATCCTATGATCTCAAAATCAAATGGTCTGAATCCGGAAACACAATTGACTCCATAACTGGAACGAGTAAGACACCTGGCGACAGCACGTGGGATTCCGCTAGAAATTTACTGCTTGTTCCGGCTAAAACCAGTGAAGTCGCGCTTACGGTCCGCACTGCGGCCGGCGCTTCATTAAAGATAAACAACCAAGACGCAACAAGCGGCGTGCCGTTCCAAGTTGATTTGTCTTCAACAAATACAATCACGATAGTTGTAAATGCGGAAGACCGCCTGTCGAGCAAAACCTACACGTTGACCAAATACAGTGCAGCCGAAGACGCCACTTTATCTCAGTTGGATATAAGGGTAGGCGCGGCAACAGCAAATGCAGTCGTTACACCGAGTTTCTCAGCTAATACGTCAGCATACAACCTGAGAGACAATGTGGCTTCGAACATCAGCTTTGTGGCCATTAAACCAAAGGTTTCGAACGATCAGGCTACAGTGTCCTACAGCCCGTCCGCTCTGACCGAAGCTGAGCTTGAGGAGCTTTATGATAACACAGGGTATGAACCGCCGGCCGGCTTTGTAGTACTGCCATACAGGGGCACAATTTCTGTGACCGTTACAGCGGCGGATGGAGAAACTAAAAAAACATATTCGGTCGGGTCCCAACAGGAAGAAACTACGACCGTCCTGAATAGCGTCACGTTACCTGAGAATCATGTGCTTTCTCCTGCTTTCGATAAAAGAGCTTTAACCTATACGATGACCGTTTCCAGCCAAAATCTGACCCATTTTGCTATTGGATTCGTAAAAGGCGCCGCCGGCTTGACAGTCAATTCGCCGCAAGGTTCCGTCCGCTCAGACTTGAATACGATCACTTATGATTTGAGTTCAAAACCTTCCAAACTTGAGATTATTGTTAAAGATACGGTTAAAAACGAGACTACGACCTATACGATCAATCTTCAATATCCCGACAGAAGCGGGACGCTGCTTAGCGACCTGCAGGTAATCGCAAATGCCGGACAGGGCATCCAGGAGTCTTTTGACGGCAACCTGTTCGAGTACTCCCTCAAACAACCGTTATACTATTCATTGATGCAGCAGTACCAGGGCATAAAAGAAATCCCGTACAATAATAAAATGGAGCTTCGCGTCGCTTCCCCGAACAGCAGAGCCAGATTCTCCATTGTTGGAGCAGAAGCCAGTACGCTTTCGAAAGGCGTTTTCGAGGTCACTCTGAACGGCTCCGAACCGTATATCGACGTTGTTGTTAAGGAAAGCAATGAAGCCAACGCTTTAACAAGCCAATATCGCATTAATCTCAACTGGGCTAGTAGCACAATTGTTAAGAATGTTGTGTTTTATAATACGAACCAGCTTAACGCACTGCAGCGTCCGCGGGAGTATTATCTCGCTAAGGAATCCGAGGATTTCATGCAGAGAGGCTTTTTGCCAGGCTTTACCGGCGAATACTGGCTGAATATGCAGGCTCAGATCCAACCGGCTAACGCAAAAGGCCATCAAAATTTATATGTGTACACGGACCATGCAGCCGACAGAGTTGAAATCCTTTACGAAGGCAGAACGCTTAACGCCATTAAGAACGAAGCCGGTCTTTTCTATTATTCCTTCGGTACGGAAGGAACGGACAAGGTTCCGATCTTGGGCGGCGACAGTCTTGTAACGATTCGAGCCTATAAGAACAGCAACTATGAAGACGCACGCGTAAAAATCATCAATGTTTACAACCAAATCAACAGAGTTAACTTCTATGATCGTACGGCGCAAGCCAGCCTGGATAACACCAAATATTCCAGTAAACTAGTAACGAACTACACCTCCGGCGGATATTCCCAGACTTATTCGTCATTTGATGTGACCATGTCGAACGAAATCGACAGCATAGTCTTCGAACCGGTTTTCGGTCAGGATTCAAGCAAAATATCCGGTTATGACATCTATGTGGACGGCGTCCAAGTAAACGAAAGCGTAATACCTACACTGGCAACGGACGTCGGCGGATATTGGATATACCCGGAAACCTCGATAGGCTGGTATACGGACCCGATTACCGGTGAGTACAAATATGGCCCTATGCCAAGAATGATCTATAGAGCGGCCAAATCCGCTCCAATCCCGATTCCAGGCGGGGAGAGAACAACCGTAGAGATCATGACTCACCGCGTTAACGGAAGCGCGCAAGCCAGCGACCGTTACACTTATTACATTACACGCGGCGCAGATCCCGATGGAACCAATCAGAACGCAAACTTGAGCGAAATCCTGGTGGAAACCGATAGCGGCTTATTTACCCTTAGCCCTGAGTTTTCATCTGAAGCTTCCGAATATACTGTGAACATTCCTTACGACACCAAGTTCGTAAAGATAACAGGGAAAACGGCAGACCCCTCCGCTTCTGTTACGCATTACACGAGATCTTATCTTGTTTTCGGCGAATTCTATACGCCTGCTTACGACCAGACTTCGACGATAAACCTTGTTAGCACGGCCGGCGACGGATACACGCAAAAAACTTATAGAATCACTCTAGTCCGGGAAGGCCTGGTCCGAGACGACGGAACCATAAGACATGCGGATCAGCTCGGTACTTTGTACTGGCTGAAGACCAACGCCGGAGAATTAAAGTACGATCGAACAGACGACCAGGGAAATGTGATTTCGACAGCAACAGGCTACAATCCGGATGTGCATGAATACTACGTGGACGTCTATACCGCAAAAATCAAGAAAATCAACATCTCGACAAGGTACATTTTTAAGGAATCTGATTTTTCAATTAAGGTTAACGGAGTAACATCCATTAGGGATCCCTTATCCGCGTGGTCTGTTTACAACTCCTCTGAAATCAATCTCAAATACGGAGAGCCTCAGAGAGTGGAAGTAGCGACGTATTACAAGGGAGTTTATCAGTACAGCTACTTCATCACAATCACGCAGCATAATGAGAAATCCGACGACGCTACGCTGTCCGACCTTATGTTTACGTCCGCGACAAACGCGACGCTGACAGGGACGGAAGGCCGGTATGTGCTTGGCGGCGTACTAGGCAACTCAACCGTAATGAACTACGCTATGCCCTATCTTGGCTATCTCAACGGGGCACCTGTCAAGTTCAATGCAGATCACCATATGTATATGGGCTTCGTGAATTATAACATTACGAAGATGTTTGTGACGCCGATTGCAATGGACGACACCACACAGATTACGATGAGCGTTAACGGCGGAACTCCAGTACCAATCGCTACGAAAAGCAAGAATACGACAGTCGACCTGAATGTCGGGCAAAACAAAATTGTGTTCCATAGCGTGCCCGAAGACGCGACCGACCCTGACGATCTTGAAGACTATACCGTTATTATTTACCGCAAGCCGAACACGAACATAAAGTCAATCACCATGCTGAAGGACGGCGACATTGTCGGGCAGCAGGCCGGCTTGCTGAACCCGAGCTATTCCGCATACAGCGCAATTGTCGACAATGGAGTGCGGGCATTTGACTTGAAAATCGAGGCCGAGGACTCCTCTGCCAAGGTGAGCGTCTCTACTCCTGACGGGAACAGCGCCAACGGTATTGGCAGTGTTACGATTTCTACAACCTTGTCCGCTTTGGCAAGCGGCCAGTATGTGGTTTCTATCAGCAACAACTCAAGACCAGAGTTTCATTATGGCTTCGACGGCGAACCGATGAATGGAAAGCAATATACCGAACAAGAGGAAGAATATCTCCGCAGGCTATTGAACGTGAAGGAAAGCACCCTTACGATTTATCAAAAACCGGCTTATGCTCCCGACAAAGTAACGGAAGTCGTACCAGCACCAGGTCAGTTTATAAACGAGCATGGTCAGGCTGTTACCGGCAAGCTAGGAGAAAGCGGCTGGGGTGACGGTTGGGATCTCTCCAGAATAGGCGCTACAGAGCTGTTTGCCGGCAAGGGCGGCAATTCAAGCCCGGTTATTTCGCTCGGCTCGTTCGGGGGGTATATCACTTACAGGTTTGATACTCCTGTAAAAAATTCGCCCCATAATAAATACGGCGTTGATTTTATTATTTACGGGAACAGCTTCAGCGGGAACGAAGAACCCGCAGGCGTGCAGGTAGCACAGGATCTAAACCATGACGGAAAGCCTGATCGCTGGTACACGCTTGCAGGCAGCGAGCATTATGAAGACAGCACGGATTGGAATTATACCGTAACCTATACAAATCCCGATCCGGATTTCGCAGAGTATTATGCCAAAAATGTTCCTTGGAATGACAACATTGGCGGAAGCAGCCATGTAAGAGCTAATTTCTACCATACCCAGCCTTATTATCCCGATCCGGCAAACTACATCATTGACGGAAAGGCACAAGTAAATAGCTCAAGCTTGACTGCCAGCTTCACGAAGATCGCTTCTCGCGTGCCGTCCTTCGGATATGCGGATACACATAGCGGCTACGCAAGCGATGGTTATGATAAGCCAGGAAATCCGTATAAGAAGCAAGGCGATGGCTTTGATATTTCCTGGGCAGTTGACGAAAACGGCAACCCTGTACATCTCGATGAAGTAAGCTTCATCAGGGCATACTCCGCCACTTTAATGGACGCTGGCGCTCTTGGTGAAGTTTCTCCTGAGATATTAGGCGTTGCAAGAGTCAGCCCCGAGACAGAGGCGGTAGGCAAAACGCCTGATTTAAGCGAGCTTTCTATTGGAGGCAAACGACTTGTACTAGAGCCGGGTAAATATGAGTACAGCGAATCCGTCACAACCAACTTCTTTGATATAAAGGCAAAGAGTGCTGCTGAAACGATTTATATCAATAACAATAAATATGTTTCGGACTCCTTAGGCTCTACTTTTACGATCGATAAGAACTCTCCCAGGATCGTACGTATAATAGCTCAGGACGGCGTAAAAGAGCCTGTTATTTATACGCTGCGGATAGCAAGCACTGCTGAAGAGCTGAGCACCAATTTATCCGGACTGATGGCCGTTGCTTATGCGGAGAGCTACTACCCGGCAAGAGTCAGCGAGACCCAGTTCAAGCTTGACGTTCCGTATTATGTATCCTCAATCAGCCTGATTGCCAGAGCCGTACAAGGCACCACTGTAATTATAGGAGATCAAGAAACTGCTGCTAACAGCCCTTCCGACCTTATAGTCTTGAATCCTGGAGCGAACACGGTAGTTATCAAAGTACTGAAGGATAACGTGATCGAAGAGCTATCCCTGCTTATCGTAAGGGAGGCTAATCCTGGAACGGTAGTCGGGAAAAAAATTGCCGTAAGTTTCAGTCTGCTTGGCGACTCCAAGCATGGAACAGGCGCGCACACTGCCTTTGAAAAATGGATAGATAGTAAGCCTGTTACAGTTGCCGCAGGCGCGACAGTAAAAGACGTTTTCGAAAAGATGCTTGAGGAGCATAACATCCCTTATACCATTACATCAGGCGGAAATTATATTAGCTCCATAAATGGTTTAGCAGAATTTGATAACGGCAAGTATTCAGGCTGGATGTACACGGTAAATGGCAAGCATCCCGCGCTCGGACTCCGTGAGTATAGCCTGCAGGACGGCGATGTTATCGTTTGGCATTATACAGACGATTTCCGCCTTGAGGAGGGCTCTGAGCCGTGGAGTAACGAGAATTTCGGGCCTGTTCAACCATCAAGCCCTGCTGGAACAGAAACCAAGGAATCCATCGCGGAAGTTACAGCTTCCAAGAGGGAGAACGGTGTGGCAGGAGCAACGATCGTCGGAACCCAATTGGAAAAGTTCCTGGCTGAGCTTAAGAAGCTTAAAGACGATCCTGCTGTAAGTGCAGTCATTCAGATCGAGGTGCCTGAAGGATCCACAGGCTTTTCCATGTTGTTGCCCCAGGAGCTATTAGCGGCCTTTGAAGGGAAAGAGCATACGACCCTTGCGGTCAACACCGGCGCCGGTTCATTCCGGCTTGACGCCAAAGCGATATCAGCGATCGTGAATGCAGGGGCAGGTCAAGGCGTCGAGCTTTCCATGAGTCAACTCAAGTTTAGCGATTTGACTGACAAACAACAGGCGCTTGTTGGGAATCATCCGATTTTCGAGCTTGCGATAACGGTAGGCGAGAACAGGGTCACAACATTTGGCGGGGGACAAATTGGCGTGTTCTTGCCTTATGTAACCAAGAGCGGAGAAAACAGCGCCCTTTTGACAGTCTTCTATTTAGCCGATAATGGGGACCTAATTGAAATGACAAACGCGGTATATGACGAGAAAAATGGCGGCATTCAGTTTAACACCGAGCATTTTTCAAAGTTTGCAGTCGTCTATGAGCGTTCCTCCTTCTCGGATGTCTCTGACTCCCATTGGGCGAAACCCTATATCGATCAGCTTGTGTCCAAAGGAATAATGGAAGGGACTGAAGACCGCAAATTTGCACCGGAGAAGGAAGTGACCCGCGCTGAATTCGCAGCCATGCTGTTCCGGATGAGCGGCGATGTTATGCCGATGGCTGACTCTGCTTTCGCCGATGTAGCTCTGAATTCCTGGTATGCGCCATATGTGACATGGGTTAGCAAGTCGGGGGTTGCGAATGGGAGAGAGGATCAACTCTTTGCACCAAATGACAGTATCAGCCGTCAAGATTTGGCAACGATGCTTGCGCGTTTCTTGAAATATGGTGGGATACAGTTGACAGCTGCTCAACCCAAGGAAGGCTTCGTCGATCATGATCAGATTTCCGTATATGCCCAAGAGTCGGTCTATACGTTGCAGCAGGCTGGAGTAATTGCCGGCAAAGGAAACGGGGTATTCGATCCAAGTGCCAATGCCTCCCGAGCGGAAGCTGCGAAGATGATTGGCATGATTATTAAATATTTGAAATAAGCTTGTGCCGAAGCGGAGCAGTCCTTAGCTATGAAAGGGCTGCTCCCATCTTGCTTTAGTTCGGAGGGGCACCTTGTGAGGACAAATCGGTTCATTTACTTAATGACATTAATTATTGGCTTGATCATAAATCTAGTACTGATTGCACCGATAGAAGCGGCAACCAAGACGGAGATGGATGCGGTTCAAGAAGAAACGGCGCACTACTTGCTCGAGCAGGTCAGCCATCCGGAGGTTGGCTCTGTCGGTGGGGAATGGGCGGTCCTCGGGCTGGCGCGTTCGAATCAAGCTGTACCGCAGAGCTACTTCGATGAGTATTACGAGACAGTTAAGAAATACGTCGTCGATTTGAATGGCGAGCTGCACGACAAGAAGTATACCGAGTATTCGCGCTTGATCCTGGCGCTGACCGCGATTGGAGCCAATCCGGCCGATGTAGGCGGCTACAACCTGCTGCTTCCCTTGGGAGATTTCGAGAAAACGATCTGGCAAGGCATTAACGGACCGATATTCGCCCTGATTGCCATGGATAGCGGGAGCTATGAGATCCCGCGCAATACGGCTGCGAAGGTACAAGCTACGAGGGAGCTGTACATCGACGAAATTCTCTCGCGCCAATTGAAGGATGGAGGCTTCGCGCTCTCTGGAGATCAAGCGGATCCTGATATTACGGGAATGGCCTTGCAGGCGTTATCCAACTATCAGAATCGGAAGCATGTGAAGACGGCATCGGATCGGGCGCTGGAAGTATTGTCCAAGCTTCAGAATACCGATGGTGGATATTCAACATGGGGCGTCCCAACCTCCGAAAGCTCCGTTCAAGTGTTAATGGCGTTATGCGAGCTCGGCATCTCCGTCACCGATAGTCGATTTGTGAAAAATGGCCATACGATCGTCGATAACCTGCTCGCGTTCTATGAGAAAGGGCACGGGTTTCAACATACGGCGGACGGCGGCGGTGTCACCGGCATGTCTACCGAACAAGCGTTTTACGGTTTGGTCAATGCTGTCGGGATAGCGGAAGGAAAAAGAAGCCTGTACCGCATGACGGACGTAAAGTGGAAAACACCCTCAACGCGGAACGAAGCCTTGGGACTGCCGAATAAACATGCAGACGTCCGTAAGCTGCCAGTACTTGAGGCAATGAAGACCTTTATTGATATTTTCGGTCATCCGAACCAAACAGCGATTGAAGATTTGGCTTCTCGCGGAATCATTAACGGGTTGACAACGGAGGAGTTCGCCCCGAATCAAACAATGACGCGGGCGGAGTTCGCCGCCATTGTGACCAGAGGTCTCGGCCTGCCGTTGAAGCCTGCAAGTGTCTTCAAGGACGTACCGGCTGACAGCTGGTATTCGAGTTATATTGGATCCGCTCATCATTATGGAATCGTAAACGGAACTTCCGATACGACTTTTGCCCCGGCTAAGACGATCACCAAACAAGAAGCCGCCGTCATGATCGCCAATGCTGCCAAGTTATGCGGGTTCGATACGGCCATGAGCAAGTCCGAGACGAGAGATATGCTGGCCCAGTTCGGAGACTATGTGCAATCGGCTGAGTGGGCACGGGATGCGCTTGCTTTTAACTACCGTGAGCATATTTTGTCGCAGGATGCTATGGACATTGAACCACAGGTCGCCGTCAAACGCGGTGAAATGGCGGAGATGCTGCATCGTCTGCTCACTACGGCAAATCTGCTTTAAAGGCGGGTTCCTATGAAAGTGTCGAAAAATAAACTCATTGCCGCCGTTGCGGTGGTGCTGGTTCTAATCGCAGCTTATTTCAGCAGCGGACCTCCGGATAAAAAGGTGGATGCGCCTACACGGACGGCTTCACCGTCGGCAACGTCAGCCCCTGAAAAGTCGCCTAACGGACCGCAATCCACTCAGCTGGCACAAGTGGTTCAGCCGTCGAGCGCCAGTCAACCGGAGCCGACGACCGCACCGGTTACGCCTCAACCGACGCCGTCCGCATCGGTTCAACCGCCTGCAACTCCGCCTCCAGCGGTAACGGAACAGCTTGTTCCCACCTCGCCCACGACTCTAGCCGGTGAACCCAAGGCGGAAACAGACAAATATTTAACCGAGCCGGTCCCTTCCGGCAAACCGTTGCCTGTGGAACCGCAGGATGTCAAGATTACCGACAAAGCTTTTACGGCTTATTTATCCGTAACCTGCGAGACGATCTTGAACAATCTCAATAAGCTGGACCGCGAAAAACTCGAGCTGGTGCCGAAGGATGGCGTTATTTTCGCTAAGCGAGAGGTCACCTTCTATGAAGGAGAGTCCGTATTCAACGTACTGCAGAGGGAAATGAAGAAGAACAAGATTCATATGGAGTTCGAGAACACGCCCATCTATAACTCAGCTTACATCGAAGGCATTCATAATCTGTATGAATTCGATTGCGGCGAGTTGTCCGGATGGATGTACAAAGTGAACGATTGGTTTCCCAACTATGGAAGCAGCCGCTATAAGCTGAAACAAGGCGATGTTATCGAGTGGGTATACACATGCGATTTGGGGCGTGATGTAGGGGATACCTACAAAGCGGCAGGAAGTGCCGCCCGATGAAGGATGCTTTTTCCAGCTATCATCCCATTGTCAGCTTTGCTTATTTTGCGCTTGTGATCAGTTGTGCGATGGTTTTCATGCATCCGGGATGCCTGGCGATTTCGCTAACCCTTGCTATTGCGTATTCCATCTATCTGAACGGGAGACGAGCGGTGAAGTTCCATTTGTATTACATGATGCCTCTGCTGGTGGTGACAGCACTGCTGAACCCGGCTTTCAATCATGAGGGTGCGACCATTCTTGTTTATTTGAGCAGCGGCAATCCGCTCACCTTGGAATCGATCACGTATGGGATTGCAGCGGCAACAATGTTCATTTCAGTCATATGCTGGTTCTCCTGTTACAACGCCGTGATGACCTCAGATAAATTCATCTATTTGTTTGGACGCCTTATTCCTTCGTTTTCGCTTGTTCTATCGATGGTGCTACGCCTCGTTCCGAGGTTCAAGGCCCAGCTTGCGCTTGTGTCTTCCGCTCAACGGTGCATCGGCAAAGATGTTTCGAACGGCAGCCTCTTGGCGAGGGCTCGAAACGGCATTCGCATTCTATCGATCCTGATGACATGGATGCTGGAGAACGCAGTAGAGACGGCGGCTTCGATGAAAAGCAGGGGGTATGGTTTGAAGGGGAGGACCGCTTTCACCCTATTTCGATTCGACCGGCGTGATCGGAAGGCATTAGCCGCGATCGTCGCCATCGGAGGCTACACCTTGATCGGAGCGTATGCGGATGCCGTGTATTTTCGCTATTTTCCTACGATGCGCAGCGTAGAGCTATCCGTTTATAGCGTTAGTGTGTTTGCCGCCTATGCGCTGCTGTGTGCGATTCCTTTATTCATCAATGTGCGGGAGGATATCCGATGGAAGCATTTGCAATCGAAGGTTTGACATTTACCTATCCCGGTTCGAGTCGTCCCGCCCTTCACGAGGTTTCGTTCACAATTCGGCAAGGGAAATTCGTGACGATCTGCGGCAAATCCGGTTGCGGCAAATCCACGTTATTGCGGCTTTTGAAATCGGAGCTTGCTCCCCACGGGATGAGAAGGGGGGCTATTCGATATAGAGGAGCGCCGATTGAGGCTGTCGACTCTCGAACGCAAGTTGCGGAGATCGGCTTCGTTCTACAGTCCCCCGACAATCAACTGGTCACCGATAAAGTTTGGCATGAGCTGTCCTTCGGACTGGAAAGCTTAGGCTGCAGCTCGTCGGAAATTCGCCGGCGAGTAGCCGAAACAGCCAGCTTCTTCGGCATTCAGGAATGGTTTCATAAGAAAGTGACGGAGTTGTCCGGCGGACAGAAGCAGTTGCTCAATCTCGCATCGATTATGGTTATGCAGCCCCAAGTGCTCTTGCTGGACGAGCCGACCAGTCAATTGGATCCGATTGCAGCGTCGGAATTTCTTGGTGCTCTGGGAAAGATCAACCGCGACCTTGGGGTAACGATCCTTATTTCCGAGCACCGGTTGGAAGAAGTGCTTCCGTTGACTGACGAGGCTTACGTGTTTGAAAACGGCGTGATTGTCGCGTCGGGTTCGCCTAGGGAAGTCGGTCAGAAATTGCGTGACTTGCAGCACGACATGTTCAATGCCATGCCAACTCCGATGGCTGTCTTCTCAAGAATCAATAATGAACTAGAATGTCCGGTTACGGTCCGCGAGGGCAGGGAGTTCCTTCACCAATTGGCAGAGACCCGACCTTACACTATAGAGTTTCCGCCGGAGCAAGTTGAATATACCAGCGGAGCAACCGCGATCGAACTTGACGAAGTTTGGTTCAAGTACGGGAAAAACAGCCCCGACATTCTAAAAGGATTGAGCTTGAAAGTCGCTTCCGGGGAGATTCATGCAATCGTTGGCGGGAACGGTACGGGCAAATCGACGATGCTCTCCCTAATTGCCGGGCTGCGCCAGCCTTATCGCGGCTACATCAAGCTCTTCGGGAAGCTGGCTGGGGATTACGCGGATCAGGAGAAATATAACGGGTTGCTGGGCGTCTTGCCTCAGAACCCGCAAGCGATTCTCGTCGGGAAAACGGTCGATGCGGATCTGCGAGAGATGCTGTACGGGAAAGGATGGAGTCAAGAACAAACAAAGGAGCGGCTGCATTACATTATGGAATTGTGGGAGCTGCAGGAGCTGGTCGACCGGCATCCTTACGATTTGTCCGGAGGCGAACAGCAACGGGCCGCCTTGGCTAAAGTGCTGCTGCTCGAACCGGCTATTCTGTTGTTGGACGAGCCCACCAAGGGGCTGGACGCCGGATACAAGCAGAAGCTGGCTTCAGTCTTGAGGCAGCTCCGATCCAATGGCACGACAATCGTAATGGTCAGCCATGATATCGATTTTTGTGCCGAGTTGGCCGATCGATGCTTCATGTTCTTCGACGGTACGATTGTCTCGGAAGGCAGACCTCGCGAATTCTTCGCAGGGAACAGATACTACACCACATCCGCTAACCGGATGGCCCGTGACTTTGTTCCTCAAGCGATTACATCCAACGATATCATCCGCGCTTTTGGGGGCATAGAGACGAAGGACGCCTTACCTGTGAAGAGAGCCCCGTACCCGGGTTCCCGACCAGCAATCGTTAGGTCTATTGCGCCACTTGTGCCGGCGGACCTGATGCCCGTTGAACAACGCAAGCTTTCCAAACGAACCTTGACGGCCATGCTGACGATCTTGCTGATCATTCCGCTTACGATCTGGTTCGGGATCTATTACCTGGACGACCGAAAGTACTATTTTATATCCATGCTTGTTATTCTAGAAACCCTACTACCCTTCGCAATGATTTATGAGGGACGTAAGCCGCATGTCAAAGAGCTGGTCACATTAGCTGTGTTATGCGCACTGGGAGTCGCCGGCCGAATGGCGTTCTTCATGGTGCCGCAATTCAAGCCGGTTGTAGCGATCGTGATCTTATCCGGCGTGGCCTTCGGAGCGGAGGCTGGGTTTATGGTGGGGGCTATTACAGGGTTCGTCTCTAACTACTACTTCGGTCAAGGGCCGTGGACGCCGTGGCAAATGTTCGGATTTGGCATCATTGGTTTCTTCGCCGGAGTCTTGTTTAAGAAAGGGCTGCTTCGTCGAAATCGAGTTGCGCTTAGTCTATTTGGCGGGGTAACGGCATTCGTGCTTTACGGGACTCTTATGAATGTGTCGTCGGTCTTAATGGCACAAAACAAACCTACATTTGAAATGTTTATGGTTGCGGCTCTGCGAGGGGTACCCTTTGATTTGATTCATGGTTTTGCAACCGTTGTGTTTCTGTTCTTGTTGACCAACCCCATGCTGGAGAAGCTGGATCGGATCAAAGAGAAGTACGGGATGATGCAATGACGGCAGGAAGGATCCAATTGGGCGCCGGGAACTGATGAGAGCGATCGGCGCTCCGCAGGAACGCGTATTCGCAGTCGATGATGCGACGTATTTGCCGATGCTTGCATTCTACGGTGTGGCCGTGAAGTGATGAGCAACTGCAAGGCCATTAAACTAACAGGCAGGATAGTTTAATCGTTTCTCGAATATTTTCTGAGGAAGGGATCATCCATATTTTTGCAATCAATGTTTCGGGAATCTAAATTGTCCAATGAACTCCTTTATGGGACTGGGAGAGCGCAGATGAGCAGTCAACACATTGTGGTTCAAGAGAGGCATCGCCTTTTAGTTTATTATGCAATGGATTACATTGAAGAGCACCTTAATGAAAAGCTTACGCTCCAAAAGGTAGCGGAGTTAGTTTCCTACTCGCCTTTTCACTTTCATCGCTTATTTAAAGCGGTCACCGGTGAAAATCTCAACGATTATGTAAAAAGAACTCGATTGGAACGATCTCTAACTAAAATAATACTCCATCATGGCCAAAGTCTATCTGAAATTGCTGTAGATTGCGGTTTTTCATCTATCGGCGATTTTTCTCGTTCGTTCAAAAGTTACTTTGGAAGAAATGCTTCAGAGTTCAGGGAAGGTAATCTTCAAAATCGCAAGATTTGTGAAATAGATCGCAAGATCACCGAAAGATATTTCGATACAAACTATTACAATAATAGTAATCCGGATGGTACAGTGCGAATTGAAGTAAAAAGATCTCTAAAGGTTTTTGTAAAACAGCTGCCTTCTTACAGTGTCATCTACGATCGATGTATCGGAAGAACAGATTCTTTCTCTGATCAAGAAAGGATCCGACAAGCATTCGAGAGGGTTTCGATCTGGGCCAAGTTAAACCCGAATGCGATTTACCAATCCATGAACATCGGAATCCCTTATCATTTCCCTTTACGCGGGGATCAGGTTCATTGGAGGTATGATGCTTGTCGAACGATACCTGCTAATCTGGATGATACCTTAGGAATGGGTAGTCGCCAGCTTGCTGGCGGAACGTATGGTGTCATTCAGTTAGAGAAGCATCCCAACCTGTTTGATTTCATCATGGATATCTTTTTTTATGAATGGCTTCCTGAAAGTGGTTTTGTCTTTGATGATAACAGAACGCTGCTTGAGCTATTCTCAGTATCAGATGTCAGGAATGCAGTTTATGTGGATTGCTGCATTCCGATTATTAAAAGAGGATAGGAGCGAAATCTGATGAATGTTCAATTGACAGTTCTCGATGCTCTAATTCTGGTTGGTATTACAACCGAAGCGATTGACTCAAGTGGCAGGGACTCCGCCAACTTAGTTAAAGCATTCATGAAGCGTATCGGAGAGATCCCCGGCCGCAAAAACGATAAAGTGTATGTCTATTCCATGTTTTCTGATGACTATATGCCCGGGCGAACGTTTACACTCTTTGTCGGTGTTGAGTCAGAGGAACAGGTGAGGCTGCCCGAAGGAATGTCTTCTACAAAAGTAGCGGCACATCAGTATGCGGTCATTTCTCACAACGGGTCCGTGCGGACTACAGGTCCCACCGTAGATTTTTTCCTGAAGCAATGGCTGCCGAATTCAGATTATGTTGAAGCTTCGCCGTTTTACTTTCAACTGCTAAGGAGCATGGTTGACGATTCATCGTTAGTTATAGATGTATGGTTTCCCGTTGTATTGAGAAAAGAAAAAAAGGTTACGGAACATAACATAGTCCCTTCCTTAAAATATGACGGAGGTTTTATCCATGTTTTATGGGATTATCATGAAGCGGCGACGGAATGGTACTCCAAGCATTTCCTTTGGAAAAGCGGTGACACCCATGCCTCTAGCTCAGAGAAACTGACTCGGCATGCTTTTGGGACATGGATAAAATCCGTACTTTCCGAAAGTGGGCCGCATCCAGATTTGGTGGATCGCGGAGTTGATCCCAATGTACGTTGGTGCTGGAATACTAAAGATATTGTGGGGGCTCACAATTACTTTAAGGAAAATGAAATCCGCATTTCCGACATTTATTTGGGTCCGGGGGAAAGGTATTATTTCGATCTTTGGGCAACTTTCGAAGGTACGCGTCTGACCGTTTGCGGGTACCCGGAGCTTGAACAAGATTACGGAGCAAGGCTTTGTCCAAGTTGGGTTCGTATCGGAGTAAGGGATGTAAAAGCAGCCAAGGAATGGTACCGGAAGCATGTAGGGATGTCTCTACTAGAGGAGCATTCTGAAAAGGGATGGGTTCTTATGGGGCTTGGGGTAGAGCATCATCCCGGAACATCATTATGGTGGCTAGAAACGCTGCCCCCGAATGCGTATACAGGTCCAATTAACGGCCCGGTTACACCTTGCTGCGTCCTTCATGATAAATGGGTATTCCAAAACTATCATCAATTCTTACTTGAAAGCGGTGTATCCGTTTCCGATATTTCCGGTAATCTAAACGGATTTGCGCGGTTCCATTTCTTCGATCCAGATGGAAATCGATTTAGTATTCAAAAGTATTGAAGAAAACTAATAATCAAGAGGGTAAATGGGAATTGAGCAGTTGACATGCTTTTCGTCATATGATTAAATGGTGAAAATTGAATAAAGTAAAAAGCAATGATGGATCGGGGCTGAGCCCCTTAGTAAGAAGGATGATTGAATGCATTCAGTGAGCCGGTGGGTGGTGCGAACCGGTGCTGTCATCTTTCCGAATTACAATCCGGAGTTGGAGAAGTGAAAAGTTGAACCTAAGTAGCTCCTCTCGGCATCTTTAAGATGCTGTTATCTCAATATAAGTGAAAGAAGTTATGGATACTTCTTTAATTAGGGTGGTACCGCGAGACAACCTTCTCGTCCCTTATGGGATTGAAGGTTGTCTTTTTATTTTTGAATATTAAGAGGACGGTGGATGGATACCATGAAGCAGCTTTCTGAAGAACAAAAACAAGAAGTGGAATGACAACTAAACATCATCCGAAGAGGGACCGCTGAGATCATACCCGAGGACGCACTCAAACAAAAAATAGCAGCCTCAGTGACATCGGGCAAACCTCTAAGGGTAAAACTTGGGCTTGATCCATCTGCGCCTGATATTCATATAGGCCACACAGTCGTACTGCAAAAGTTAAGACAATTTCAAGATTTGGGGCATGAGGTACAGCTCATTATAGGTGACTTTACTGGAAGAGTCGGGGACCCTACTGGAAAATCCGAGACAAGAAAACAACTGACAGAGGATGATGTAAAACGAAACGCAGCAACCTACGAACAGCAATTGTATAAAATTCTTGACCCGAATAGAACAAAATTTCATTTTAATTCAACATGGCTCGAAAAACTGAACTTTCAAGAGGTTCTGCAACTGGCAGCTAAAGTTACGGTTGCACGAATGTTGGAGCGAGATGACTTTGCAAAGCGGTTCTCTAACAACCAGTCCATTCACATCCATGAGTTCTTTTATCCGCTGATGCAAGGGTATGATTCAGTTTCACTTGAGAGCGATATTGAGATTGGTGGTACAGATCAAACTTTTAATATTTTGATGGGCAGAACATTACAAGGGGCATTCGGTCTTAAAGACAGTCAAGCGGCCATCCTGATGCCATTACTGGAGGGACTTGATGGAGTCCAGAAAATGAGCAAAAGTCTTGGTAACTATATTGGCATTGATGAATCCCCAAATGAAATCTTCGGCAAGACCATGTCCATCCCTGACGACTTGATGCTGAAATACTTTGAACTTAGTACAAGCATAACGAATGAAGAGCTTTTCGAGTTGAAAGAAGGACTGGAAAATGGGGATGTTCATCCTCGTGATGCTAAGATTCAACTGGCCAAACAATTGGTTCGGATGTACCACGGGGAGGAAGAGGCTGAACAAGCGGAGCAACATTTTATCACCGTATTCCAGAAGCGATCCCTTCCTGAGCATATCGAAGAAGTTCATGTTAAAAAAGAACTTCTAGAAGAAGGGGGGATTTCCATTAGCAATCTCCTTGTAACTCTCGGATTTGCGTCCTCAAATAGCGAAGCGAGGCGTAGTGTCGTTCAAGGGGCGGTTAAACTCAACGAAATTAAGCTTCTTGACCCTAATGAACGAGCGGAGATTCAAAGTGGGGACATCATTCAAGCAGGCAAAAGAAAGTTCGCCAAAATAGTTGTTGGCTAGGCCTTTGTTGTGATGTTGATGAACGAGTGCAGGATAGCAAACGGTATTGAACCAAATCTTAACATTGTTTTTGAAACTATAAAAAACAAAGCATCCATGCCGGTGCGCCACTGCGTTTGAAAATACCGGATTGCGTCAGCAACAAGGAAAAATCAAATTTCTCCCACAGGGTACGCAGAATCGGTGCGCCGGCGCACTCTCCTTGCGAAAGCTTACGGAACCGTGGTGGCTCAAGGGTTTGTTTCAAAATCGATCACCTATAATCTCGTAAGATATACCGTTGAACAGGTATCCTTCGCGTTTATGCGGGTTTTTTAAAAAGTCAAGTGTTTTCGACAAAGTCTCAGGGCAATCGCTTACGAATCATGTATGACCTTTTGAGCAGTTTGGCCCTAAATAAACACTTGGTTTGTTTCATAAGCGAAAGGCGGGCTCGCTACCATGACTGTAACCCTTGCACAAGAAAGGCGCAAAGAGACAGTAAATTTAAGCAACTTGTCCGCCTTCATTGATAAATTGAACGCACGAAATGATTTTATAGATACTTGCTAATAAGTTCGAAGAGTACGTCAATATTTTTCTTATTCTTTTTGCCTATGGTCGCCTGTGTACCTACTCCTTGAGAGCCTACAGATGTCTTTAATTCAGATAATACAGATATTTGAGTTTTTTGAGGTTCAATCTCATTGAGTTGTACTGTAATCCTTTCACCCCAAGAGAACAGTGAAGCTTTCGTGACGGTAGAAATTCTATGCAGAACTTTATTTCCCTCGACCTTCTTGTACCCCTTAGAATCCGATAAAGCTTTAAGTGTTGCGTTATACACATGTTCGATGTCATATTTGACAGTAAGACTCTCTCCGCTTTTTTCAGCTGGATTAAATGTGTATTTACTCAATATATATCCCTCCTTTCAGATTGGATAATTTCGTTCTAGCACATGTGTCCAAATATGTCAACCTTATTCAAGGATGGACTGAAAATATAGTTACAATCTGAAGTTTATCATAAGTTATACGGACGATATGGAGCGAGACGATAGTGTGCTGTGGGGGACCGAGGATTTAGACCCCGATTATTGGGCAGTTGGACATTCGTTCTCCAATTCCCAATTATCGTGACGTCGCTTACGCCGACAATCTATTGGGACCAGAAGGATGCGGACAAAGGGGCAACCGGAACCAACTACGTCGGGTATGCGGTGATCGTCAATGATGCAGCAAAGGGGAGCTGGTTTACAAATCCGTAGAGTTGACTCAATCGACGAACAACCGGCTAGGAATCGGGTTGATCCCGTATCCACTAACCAATTGGTGATGAGTCCTGTATAGGGAAAAAAGATTGGCCTAATTCAAGAAGCTGCCGTGGTCCAAGCGGCAGCTTTTTCTTTCCGAACTATTGAAGGATTTGTAACATATACTTACGAACAGGCCTGTTGATTAACCAGAAATTGTAACTGGAATGGGTGCGAAATTAAAACGAATCATGCGATTTATGCCTATTATCCATTCTATCGGTAATTCATCTTGCAACAGCAAGCGAGTAAATCGAACAAAACTAAGTTCCGCATGGCGAGGCAACGTATGACATGCGCCATCAAACAACCATTTTAGCAGCACGAAGACGATGAGTGCGGAGAAGAGTTGGCCATAGACGGCATTCTCAGTCGTGCCAAATAAGGTCGGGATTCTTAGGATTAAAATTAGCTAAAGAGATTGCTACAGATGAGTACATTCTTTACTCTTCTGATTTGATGCGAGCAAACCAAACTGCCGAAATTGTTGGTAATCATCTTGGATTAAACGTTATTGAAGAGCAGGACCTTCGAGAGATTAACACTGGGATTGCAGCTGGAAAAACAAAAGAATGGGCAAGAGCAAACAGGAATCCTCGAACTGGCACTGGATTTGATATAGATTATCAAGAATTTCACGAAGGTGAAACGTGGAGGCAATTTTTCACTCGAGTATGTAACTGTATGGATAAAATATATAATTCGGAGCAGAAGAACTTAATTATTGTTACTCACGGTGGAACATTGGGATATATTATTGCGTGGTGGATGAACTTTCAAACTGAAATGTTGTCTAGAGCATACTACTTAGCATCTGTCGGAAGTATTTCAATTTTACAAACAAACATCTTTAGTCAGCATGCCTTGCATAAATTTAATGATACATCTCATCTGTCTGAATTGATAGTTAATCTTGAAGAAAACTAATTTTATTGAACAGCATTTGAGCGACTACAAGCTTCCTCTAAATTGGACTCACATACTGAAGCTAAGTCACAGTACCACCCGTTCAACGGGTGGCTTGATATCGCCCCTATAAGGGGCCTAATACTGGCAGCGCCTAAAGGCGCGGTTTCGCCAGCCATTTTTACTGGCTACCCCTGAAGGGGTTTATTTCGATGCCTTGTCTTCGATGATATCTGCTTCTTCTTGCTTTTGGATGTACTCTCGGATCACATCTTTGTTGATCCCGACCGTACTTACGTAATAACCTCGTACCCACAAATGTCTTCCGCTCCCTTGTTTCATTTGCGGGAACCGATCAAATACCATAAGGGCACTCTTCCCTTTCAGGTATCCCATAAATTCGGATACACTCAGCTTCGGTGGAATTTTTACATACATGTGTACATGATCCGCACTGATGCTGCCTTTCACTAACTCCACATTCTTGTACTCACACAGCTTCCTCAATATTTCTCCTACTTCTTTTCGAATCTCCTTGAAGAATACCTTTCAGCGAAATTTTGGGATGAATATGATAGGATAACTACAATCCCACCGGGTGTGGGCTAGACTGCTACCACCCATGGGTACCGTCCCCCTTTGCTTGAGAATTTGGCTGGCGAAACCACTTCTCAGTATAGCAAAGGGGGACTTTTTCCCATCATGCCTCACGGCTCTTCCTGTTCAGTTCTCCCAGGCATAGCCTGGGGCTTAATATTTGAGTTAACGAGTGACGAGGGAGTTCAGCTATCCACGAGCTGTTTGCCACCACGGCAGCTGCTCTTCAGTTTTGATTTTTATGTGATGCTCACAACTTGCACTGATAGAAGAGATGGAGAATTAATGAACGATTCAGGAATCAATATTTTCGGAAAATGAAAAATTGGTGATAAACGTTGCTGAATCTTAAATTATGGAGGAAACTGGGTTTCTGTTGCTCTCTGTCAAAAAACTGTCGGTTTGAGGCTTTTTGATTTCTCTGGTATCTTTCCATTATAACAATTAGGGGGGACGCAATAATGCCGGGGTATCAAGCCAGAAAAAATCATTTTCAATACAAGATAGCGGAACGTTGGGCAGCTGAGAACTTTGGTAGGGACGCATTTGCAACCGAAGCTCGCGGACATAACCATCTTAAGAATAAGGGTCCCAGCACGGACGTTGCAATTAAGTACGGGCAGGTTCAAGATCACATTGCTACACTTGAACGGAAGTCCAGCATGGGCGGCAAATTGATCATAGTAAGGACGTTTAGCGATGGCGCTCGCATTGTGCCCCGTTATAGCTTTATTGGGGTTGTTCTAAAAGCAATATTACAAAAGTACAAGAATGACAATCTCTACTTCAGACTTGAAGGAAAGAACGGGAAGGCCGATTGGGAAAGCAAAAGCAGTGGAGAAGTGCAGTATTATCAGATACCAACTGATTGGATTGATGAAGCGGATATTGCTCTTTGAACTAAAGGAAGAGTTTACTTCAATAGTGATTCTCCTGCCGCTGCTGTCATAGTGAAGTATGGCGTTAAAGCTGAGGGACGAGTTATTCCATGTAAAGTAGTTTATGACCTAGCCTGGAAACATTGAGTGTGGAGGATTTACATGGCATCTCCTGAAATATTGTCTAGAGCAGCTTTATCCTTTGGATTTGATGTTGAAACATTAGCGTTTATCAGTAATTCAACAAATGAAGTGTACCGATTTTCAAAAAACGATTTGCCGTACATCTTACGATTATCTGAAAAGCCATTTGATTATGTAAACAACATAAAAGCGGAAGTTCATTGGGTGCGCTATTTGGCCGAGAACGGAATAAAGGTTTCGTTGCCAATCACAACAACAGATGGACAATTAATCGCCGTTTATAATGAGAATGAGAAATGGGTTATTGCGGCGGCCTTTCAAATGGCACCAGGGATCTTCTTTGACAGAGAGCCGCAAATGTGGGGCCCCTCTTTGTTTAATCAATGGGGAGAATTAATGGGGAAGATTCATCAGCTTACGAAATCTTACAATCTTGGTGACCCAAGTTTAAAGAGAGCGGATTGGGGTCCAGCCAAAAACGATAACCCTCACTTGCAGGAAGGGAATTATCGGATCCTCCTTGATAAATTACGGTCGTTTGAAAGAAAGATTTCATCCTTCCCCAAAGACGAGAAATCGTACGGACTGATCCATTATGATTTCCATCCATATAATTTCCTTATCGAACAAGGCGAGATTACGGTTTTTGATTTCGACGACTCTATATACGGTTGGTTTGCGCTGGATATTGGAGTCGCAGCCACCCATGCAGTCTGGTGGGGTTCACCTAAGCATGATCGGAAATCAAAACATGAATTTGCAAAGCAGTTTTTGAATGAGTTTCTGACAGGCTACTTTAAGCAAAATAACTTTGACACGTTCTGGATCCAACAGATTCCACTGTTTATGGATTACAGAAATATTTGTTCCTTCTTCTGGTGGCTGAGCGCCTGGAATGGAGATGAAGGAAACCTTTCAGAACTCCAGAAAAGTGCAATCGTCAACGCTGTTGAACTCATTCAAAAAGACCTGACCTTTGATGGATGTGACATTCAATTGTAATTGGGATACGGCCAGGCTGCCGAAGTTATCGCCAGATTGTTGAAGTAACGGCGAACGTTTGTTGAAGAAAAGGAAAAATGCCGGTAGTTTGTCCATATTTCTTTAGGAGGCAATGACGTGTGGCTTATGACTAATGAAAATAGGAGAGGACCTCTCGACTTAAATAAATTAATTGAGATTGAAAACAGTATTGGATATAAATTACCTAAGAGTTACTTGAATTTAATGGAGCATCAGAATGGTGGCAAGCTTAAAAAGGGTACAATTCAAATAACAAAGAGAACTGGCATTAAACACATAGACACTGGTAGGTTTTATCCTTTAGAGGACCTTATAAAAAACTATCGGGAACATGTTTCAATAATCGAAGAGCAGTTAGCATTTAGTGATCATAATAAAGAAGTGTATCAAGCATATAAACACATAGTGCCTATTAGTGTTGAGAACCATGGATATGTGTGTCTAGACTATAGAAATCAAGTAGCAAATCCAGCAGTAGTATATTTTTATGATGAAGATCTCGTTGACTATTTCATCGCTGCAAGTTTTGACAGTTTTATTGAAAAATTAGAATAATGAACCTTGGAGCAGACCGCCGTGGCGGATGCTCCCATATTCATTGAAGTAACGGGCAGGTTCGACAAGTTCTGCTATAAGCAGTACAGTGCGAAATGCAGGAGATTTAAAGAAAAATCTTAACTTTACAACCGAGGATGGGAATGACGGAACCATGTATTCGAAAACCATCCCGCCAATACTCCTGCGTGCGTCGTGGCGGACAGGCCATGAGGTATGAAGTTCAGGTGGAGCCGGCAGAACGAAGACTAGAGCCAGTCCTAACGGAACAGGTACGCCAACGGATATGCCGCGCGGCTGAAAAACTGAATACGGTGAGAATGTTCGAAAAAGGGACTGACAAACAACCGAATGTAAGGGTCTACAGTTAAAACATATGGAAACATATAGGCCATCCACGATGGTGTGAGTGGCGTAAAGTAAAAATTTGCCCACTGAAATACGCTATGCCGAACTATGGCGGCATCCAGCTCAAGGCCTAAAGGGAGCACCTAAGTTCAGTATGAATAGCTAGGCGGTAAGGGACTTGGAAAGCAAGGGACGTTGCAACAAGGGCTGTCACCCGAAAAAGACAAGATCAGGCGAGCTATATGCAAAGAGACGAACCACACTCAAAAAAGGATACATCGTACGTTACGCCGATGATTTCAAGATCCTTTGTCGGGATTGGAAGACCGCCCAGAGATAGTACCATGCCGTAAGAAAGTTTCTGAAAGAGCGCCTCAAACTGGATATTTTCGCCGGAAAAATCGCAGATCGTCAATCTACGAAAACGAGAATCTGAATTCCATGGATTCACCATCCGCGCGAACAAAAAGGGAAAGAAGAGAGTGGCGCACACCGGCATTAAAACCGGCAAAAGGCAAAAAATCGTGGCCGAAGCCAAGAAACGAATTCAAATACTGCGATCATCGCCGACCGCTCCAAATGCCATACTCTTCAACAATTTTGTACTCGGGATCCATAATGCCCGCTTGTTAATGTAAAAACGGTGTACTCATTTCCCGACTCGGTCCCACCGAGTCAATGGTGATAAAGATCAACCTATACCGCAAACAATGCGGCCTAGAACCGATCTAACCAGACCTTATATCCATGAGTAACGAGGAGCCAATGAACGAGTAACCTCCATTAGACGGTACGCGGAGTGCTTGGGAAACTGGCACGCTCCGTGTGGAGCAGGGGAAAAGCTGGAGATCGCATCAAACGCTTACCTATTGCTACTTTAATTTGAGGGAGGATTAAAAAAAATGTATTGCCCTTATTGCAGAGAAGAACTGAAATTTAATAATGCAAAGTTATATTGTAAAGCTGGAGATAGTTATTTTTCAAAGCACATGGAGAAAGTTTTTAATGAAACAATAGAAAATTCTAAAGAGGTTAAAGTACAGATATCTGAAGTTGAAAAAAGTGAACTAGGAAGTTTCTTTTATGTGAATTGTGGCAGCAAAATGAGGAAAATTGAATCCATGCATGAAGTTTGTACATGTTGTGGATTCGAAATAAACAAAAGTACATACTATGAGATTGTTAAAATTAATCCCCATCGTTCATTTAGGTGAAAAATCATTGAAAAAACTTATTGAAGTAACGGAGAACGCTAGTTCAAAACAGTAAACAGATTAAAACCTCTCCTTAGATGCAACTAGATTTAAAAGTTTCTATTGGGAGGTTTTATTATGAACTTAAGTGAGTTGTGGGGGTTGTATGAAGCTGACAAGCGCATTCAAGGCTTCAGTCCGCATTCCTAAGTTTTTGATTAAGGAAGACGTCATCCACTTGAAAATCTCATGTCAGTCACTTAGGGAATAAGCACTGCTAAGTTTCTCTACAGCACCGGCTGCCGGATTGGGAAAGTGGAAATGATCAATATCGAGGATCTTAACTCAAATATTAAGCCCCAGGCTATGCCTGGGAGAACTGAACAGGAAGTGCCGTGAGGCGTGATGGGAAAAAGTCCCCCGTTGCTATACTGAGAATTGGTTTCGCCAGCCCAATTCTCAAGCAAAGGGGGACGGTACCCATGGGTGGTAGCAGTCTAGCCCACACCCGGTGGGCTTGCAGTTATCCTATCATATTCATCCCGAAATATCGGAGAAAGGTGTTCTTCAAGGAGATCCGAAAAGAAGTAGGGGAAATATTAAGGACGCTATGTGAATACAAGAATGTGGAATTGGTGAAAGGTAGCTTAAGTGCGGATCATGTGCACATGTACGTAAAGATACCGCCGAAGTTGAGCGTATCCGAATTCATGGGATACCTAAAAGGGAAAAGCGCTCTAATGGTTTTTGATCGCTTCCCGCAAATGAAGCAAGGGAGTAGCAGACATCTGCGGGCTAGAGGGTATTATGTAAGTACCGTCGGAATCAACAAAGATGTGATTCGAGAGTGCATTCAGAAGCAAGAAGAAGCGGATATCATCGAAGATAAGGCAGGGAAGTAACCCCTTAAGGGGTAGCCGGTTTTTATTGATTGTTCCTTATTCCTTTTTTATCGGAGGGACATCCATGAGCAAAATACGCATAAATTCCTTAATGATGTTAATTATCGTCATGGCTTTGAATTTACTAGCCGAGACATCGGGAATGGCGGCAAGCCAATCAGAAGTGGATATGGCTCTGGAAGACACGGCTCAATATCTGCTCAACCAGGTCAGCCATCCGGAGGGTGGCTCGGTCGGCGGGGAGTGGGCGGTCATCGGTCTGGCTCGGTCGGATCAAGCCGTGGCTCAAAGTTACTTCGATGCGTACTACAAAACCGTTGAGAAATATGTCGTTGTATTGAAGGGGGATCTGCACGACAAGAAGTTTACCGAGTATTCTCGCCTAGTTCTGGCGCTGACCGCGATTGGAGCCAATCCGGCCGATGTAGGCGGCTAAAACCTGCTGCTTCCCTTGGGAGATTTCGAGAAGACGAGCTGGCAAGGCATTAACGGACCATCTGAATTGATTTAAAAACGATTTTTTCTACAAATTAGTTATTGGCACAGCTTATTCGGTATTTTCCAAACTACGTGCGGAGAACTTGGATTTCAGACTTACGATCCTCTGTTGGAGACGGGCTCAATTTGACGCTTACCGCCAAGTAGATTAGTCTTGAAAAAAATAGATTGCCGTACAGGCACTGTACTCCTCAATTGCATAATATAGCCAAGAAATAATTCTGGAGAGCAGCGGTACGATGTAAAGTGTATCGCTACTCTTTTAGGGGAGGATTGAAAAAATAAACCCAAACTATACCCGTCCTATCTAAGCACATAGGAGATGGGGCGTCGAAGAGGAACTTTGTCACCCGTTTGTCGGATCAACGCTTGCTCGAGACTGAAGGACTGTGTAAAGACAGCGTTGTGCTCCTAAACATTCTTTGCCTCATCTGAAATGAATGAGTGAGGTAGCAGGTGAAGACCTTACTTTTAAGTGGGAGGAAGAAACATGTCGCAACCGAACATCCCTAATATTACACCCAGCATTACAATTACCCGAGAAGACGTCATCAACTTGGTACTATCTTCAATCGCAATGGAAGAAATTGGGTTGAGCCATATTTTAAATGCCGAGGGTGAAAAACTCCAATATGTGTTGGGAACGTTGCCTGGCTTAAGCGGGCCTCCAGCGACTGTGCAGGATCTATTGTCTGTTAACCAGAGCATTCGGAATACGTTGGACAGTACGGCACGGAACCAAATGTTTCTGCAGGCGAAATTGGATAGCGCGTTAAATTCGAGCACAATGGTTGGCCCCACCGGCCCTCCAGGACCTACAGGCCCAGCGGGCGGGCCACAGGGGCCACCTGGACCTACCGGGCCCACCGGACCTATCGGACCTATCGGACCTATCGGACCTACCGGAGCTACCGGGGCGTTTGATACCGAATCGCCGCTATTTACTGTGCTTGGGCCTTCCGGTGTTGCTACAATGGGAGTAGGGGATAATCTGATCTTCCAATCCAGTACGCTGGATATTACGGTGGCCCAGGGATCAGCTATTATCACTATAGAAAACCCTTCTGTAACAGGCCCTACCGGTCCAACTGGCGCTACTGGAGCCGCCGGTACCACAGGCGCTACAGGAGCCGCCGGCGAAACAGGAGCGACGGGTGCTACCGGCGCGGACGGGGCCACAGGCGCTACAGGCGCCACCGGTGAAACAGGAGCGACGGGTGCTACCGGCGCGGACGGGGCCACGGGCGCCATGGGCGCTACAGGCGCCACCGGCGAAACAGGAGCGACGGGTGCTACCGGCGCGGACGGGGCCACGGGTGCCACGGGCGGCACCGGTGAAACAGGAGCGACGGGGCCAGCCGGTTCCGGTGGCGGTTCTATTATACCGGCAGCTAGCTTGAATGCAATTACTCCTATTACGAATACTTCCGCGGATCTCACCTCGACCTATTTATTAGGTTTTGGTTACAATTCAGGTATCATTTCAGTGACTGGTGGAGACACCTTTTCACTGGATGCTAATGATGAGTTTGTTGTTTTTAGCATGCCATACGATGGAATCATTACCGCTGTAGTGGGTCAATACTCTACAGTTGCGGCATGGATTGCTCCATCCAATATGAGTCTTTATATCGCGGTTGCAATTGCCCCTCAGAATTCCAACACATTCACTATTGTAAACAGCTCGAAAGCTCTCGCTCCGCCTTATGTTCTTGGAGTTAGCTACCCAATTCGCGAACCCCGATTTGGCATTGCTGAAGGGCTGAACATTCCGGTGTCTAAAGGGGAGCGAATCGCAATAGTTACCGGATATGAAAACAGCGGTGGAGTTGTAGCGCAAGCTCTTCCATTCAATTTCACCGGCAGTATCGCAATAGACCGAGTTTAACAGCTGGCATTATTGCACTTTACAATAAAATAATGAAAAAAACCGCTTTGTTTCTCCCTTTGAGACGAGCGGTTTTTTCTACTACAGGATAGCTCAGCAGCCCATTACCTTGACCGCATTAGATTTAAGGATATTAAGCGCGTTTGTTCTTCCGATATTTCTGTGTTTTTCATAGTCAATCATCGCCCATATTTTGTAAGTATGACTTCGACGGTGAGGTTTCGTATACCTGCCTGTTAACAGGAAATGTTCTGGTTCAACTTATAAGATTTAATAGCTGCTATAGGGAGGTTTTATTATAAATTTATGAACTTAAGTGATTAAAGCCAAGCGCCTGGGTATCGATTAGAAGGGCCTTAAAACGGCTTGCAGATCGAGGAGAAATTGAAGCGAACGTATACCCCACAGCTCCGTGGCGGACGTCGGAGAGAACTGTATCGACGGTTCTTTTAGCTTAGTATTGGCGGCGGATCTCAATGTGACTATTTCGTGCAGAGAATGCACGGTATTCCTTTTTTGACTCCAATATAATTGATCTCGAAGGGAGGGGATACGATGGATTGGTTGACGAGAATGAAGAGTGCAATGGAATATATCGAAACAAATCTAACGGACGATATTTCGCTTGATGAAGTAGCGCAGAGAGCCTGTTGTTCTTCTTATCATTTTCAAAGAATGTTTCCATTCATTACCGGAATCTCGTTATCCGAGTATATCCGGCGTAGACGATTGACATTGGCGGCTTTTGAACTGCAGACAACCGATGTAAAAGTGATCGATGTAGCCATTAAATATGGATATCAATCGCCAGAAGCGTTCGGACGGGCGTTCAAGAGTCTTCACGGGATTATGCCGACATCTGCGCGTGATCAAGGCGTTTCTCTCAAGGCCTACCCTCGTATGTCCTTTAATATTTCAATTAAAGGAGCTATCGAAATGAATTATCGTATTGAACCAAAAAAGTCGTTTGAGATGTTCGGCGTTTATGGTCTCGTCAGTCAGGATTTCCAATCAGCATTTATTGATGTTCCTCGGTTCCGTCAACAGTGCGATGAAGATGGTAGTGTAGATCTAATGAACGGGCTACTGGGTCGGTTTGGTAATAATGTGTTACATGCTGCCTTATATGATCACACGGGTGAATCATTCAAGTACATGGTATGTTATCATTTACCGAAGGGGCTTGAACTTCCGGAAAGATTCACCAAGCTGTCAGTACCGACTTTAACATGGGCAATCTTCCCAGAACCTCAATGTGATTTGCAAAAACTATGGGAACGTATATATACCGAATGGTTCCCGACATCAGGATACGAACAGGTTGAGGGCCCTCAATTCGAAATGTATTATGGAATGCCAGGGCATACACAGGGTGAGATCTGGATACCAGTAAAGAAAAAGTAACGACTGTTCAACGAGGAATATTAGTGAAATGAACTAGGGAGCAGACCGCTGAAGCCGCGCTCCCTTATTTCGTTGAACAAACGGGCAGAATAGTTAAATAATACTATATTCACCCTTGATGAGTGTAAATCCGCGATGGTAGCTGTCCATAGAGCGACGTTAAGGCTTGTAGACTTGCATTTCTCTGATACCCAAACAGCATGAAAAAACATACTAAAGGATGTATGAACCGCTCCGATTCGCAATTATGATAGGGGTAACCTATCGAATTGGAGGAAA
>NZ_BIMA01000035.1 GCF_004000845.1 Paenibacillus koleovorans NBRC 103111 | reverse complement strand
CGGACGCGCCTGGCGACGGCGGCAACACCGCGGAGGACTGCGGCCTGGCCAGCCCCAGCAGCACCGCGGCAAACGTCGGCGCGGACGCGCCTGGCGACGGCGGCAACACCGCAGAGGACTGCGGCCTGGCCAGAGCCAGCAACACCGCGGCGCACGACGCGGCGAACAGCGCCGGCGCCCTCGACGCCCTCGTGCGCCGCTACTTGGCCGCGTTCGGCCCCGCCTCGCCCAAGGACATGCAGGCCTGGTCCGGCCTGACGCGGCTACGCGAGGCGTTCGAGCGGCTGCGGCCGCAGCTCTACACCTGCCTCGACGAGCAAGGCGTCGAGCTGTTCGACCTGCCGGACGCGCCGCGCCCGTCAGCCGAGACCCCTGCGCCGGTCCGCTTCCTCGGCGAGTTCGACAACATCCTGCTGTCGCACGACGACCGCTCCCGCATCATGCCGGAGCCTTACAAGAAGCGCGTCTTCACCATCAACGGCATTATCCGCGCCTCGTTTCTGGTCGACGGCTTTGTCCGCGGCTTGTGGAGAATGGAAACATCCACCGACGGCAACACCGCCACACTCGTACTGGAAGCCTTCGAACCGCTTACCGAGGCGGACCGCGCCGCGCTTACCGCCGAAGGCCGGCAGCTCCTGGTCTTTGCCGCTGCCGAAGCAGACAGCCATGCCATTCGATTTCTCGACTAGTACCTGCTACACTAGAGCCATGGGAAGTAGAACGCTTAACAAGGGGAAATGCTGCCAATGAAACTCGTATCCTGGAACGTCAACGGCCTGCGTGCCTGCGTCAACAAAGGCTTCAACGACTATTTTCGCGAGGTGGACGCCGACTTGATCTGCCTGCAAGAAACGAAGCTGCAAGAAGGCCAGATCGACTTGGAGCCGTACAAGCCTTACCACTCCTACTGGAACTACGCCGTCAAAAAAGGCTACTCCGGCACCGCCGTCTTCTCCAAGCAGGAGCCGCTCTCGGTCCGCTACGGCATCGAGGAGGACAGCGAGCCGGAAGGCCGCGTGCTGACGCTGGAGTTCGACAGCTTTTACCTCGTCAACGTCTACACGCCGAACGCCAAACGTGATTTGTCCCGGCTGGAATACCGCATGGAATGGGAGGATCGCTTCCGCACTTACCTGCAAGAGCTGGACGCGAAGAAACCGGTCATCGTCTGCGGCGATCTGAACGTCGCGCACCAAGAGATCGACATCAAAAACGCCAGGTCGAACCGAGGCAACTCCGGCTTCACCGACGAGGAGCGGGACAAAATGACGATCCTGCTAGGCTCCGGTTTCCTCGACTCGTTCCGTCACAAGTACCCGGACCGCATCGACGCCTACAGCTGGTGGTCGCTTATGCCCAAGATCCGGGAGCGCAACGTGGGATGGCGAATCGACTATTTTCTCCTGTCCGCCCGCCTGGAGCCCCAGATTATTGAGGCAAGCATCGACGCGCACATTTACGGTAGCGATCATTGCCCGGTCGTGCTGGAAATCGAACTGTAAACGGTCTCTATGAACGAGGAGGATTCCCTTATGCCAATGATGTCAACGATGCCAAAGGTGCCTATGCACCAGCCAGGCGCTTCCCGTCAGCCCATAAGAGCGATCATCACCGGCGCGACCGGCATGGTAGGCGAGGGGGTCCTCCACGAATGCCTGCAGCACCCGGATGTCGAGCATGTGCTCGTGCTGACGCGCAAGCCTTGCGGCTATTCGCACCCCAAGCTTACAGAGCTCCTGCACGACAATTTCTACGACCTGTCCGCGATCCAAGACAAGCTGCAGGGCTACAATGCCTGCTATTTTTGCCTGGGCGTCTCGTCGGTCGGCATGAGCGAGGCGGACTATGAGCGCGTCACCTATACGCTCACTCTCCATCTGGCGAACACACTGACAAGGCTTAACGAGGACATGGTGTTCTGCTATGTGACCGGCACCGGCACCGACAGCACGGAGAAAGGCTCCCGCATGTGGGCCCGCGTCAAAGGACGTACGGAAAACGCACTGCTGCGCCTCCCTTTCCGAAGAGCCTACATGTACCGTCCCGGCTACATCCACCCGACCCCTGGCCTGCGGAACACGCACAAATACTACAAATACATGAGCTGGCTGTACCCGATCGTGAACAGGCTGTTTCCGAACGCTTTTATCACGCTGCGAGAAGTAGGTTTGTCCATGATTCATGCCTTTTATACCGATTACGAACGCACAGTGCTAAACCCTGCCGATATACGCAAGCTGGCCGCCCATGACCGCCACCCGCAGCACTAGCACCTAACTGGCACCTAACTGACACCTATCCAGCCACTTAACCAGCCACCTACCAGCACCTCAGCAGCAAAAAGGAGTACCCGCCCATGAGCTTCGAGCAGTTGATGGCCCTCATTCCGGTTTTCGAGGAAATCCAAACGCACCGCACCTCCCGATCGCTCACCTCAACCGCCGGATCAGAGGAACCCCGCCATACGCTGCTCATCGTGACCCGAGGCCATGTTACGATCACTTCCGAGACCCAAACGCCGCTAGTCATTTCGCAGGGCTTCGCCTGCCATCCCCAGTACGGTCCCTACCAGATCCAAGTCCCCAAAACGAAAGAAGCGGAATACATCCTGATCACATATCGGATTTTCCCGGAGCCGTCCGTCTGGACGCTTTACGGTCCCCTGCGCACCCTGAGCGAAGTGAAAATCAAATACATGCTGGACGAGCTGTTCCGCACGCTCACGGAGATCGACATTCATTCCATCGAAGACGAAACGGTGCAGCAGGTGCGCAAGCGGCTTATTCTGGAACGCATCCTGTTCATTTACCTGTACGAGACGGAGGATTGGAGCGTTGGTCGGGGCTGGCGCGGTTCTGGTCGCGCTGCTGCTCGTCTCCGTCAGCGTCGGCGCCGTCGTCGTGCCGCCGGCCGATGTGCTGCCCGGCCTGTTCGACCCGGACAGCGCCTCGTACTTCATCGTGCACGAGCTGCGGCTGTCCCGGGCGGTGGTCGGGATGCTGGCCGGCATCGGGCTGGCCGTCGGCGGCGCGATCTTGCAAAGCTTGGTGCGCAACCCGCTCGCCAGTCCGGACGTGATCGGCATCACGAAGGGAGCGGGCTTCCTCGCGGCAGGCGTTATTTTCCTGTTCCCGAAGTCACCTCTATATATGCTGCCGTTAACGGCTTTTGCGGGTGCGCTGGCTGCGTTCCTGCTGCTGCTCGCGCTGAGCCGCCGACTGACGTTGAGCCCGTCCGCGATCGCGCTGATCGGCGTCGCCATCGGCGCGGTGTTCCAGGCCGGCATCCAGTACTTGCTCGTCACGAACCCGACGAACATCAACATGGCGCTGCTGTGGCTGTCGGGCAGCCTGTGGAGCCGCGGCTGGCCGCAGGTCGGTTACTTGCTGCCGGCGATGGCCGTGCTCGTGCCGCTCGCCCTGGCCAGCTATCGCAAGCTGAACGTGCTTCAGCTCGGCGACGAGTCGAGCGTCTCGCTAGGCCTGAGCCTCGCGGGCGACCGCTTCTGGCTGTTCCTGCTCGCCGTCGGGCTCGCCGGCGTCTCGGTGTCCGCGGTCGGCGCCATCGGCTTCGTCGGGCTGCTCGCCCCTCACATCGCCCGGCGCCTCGTCGGCGGGCGCCAGCAGTGGCTGTTGCCCCTCGCCGCGCTGCTCGGGGCGGATCTGATGCTGCTCGGCGATTGCCTCGGGCGCGTCATTCTGATCCCACGGGAGGTGCCCGTGGGGATCATGACGGCGATCATCGGCGCGCCGTATTTCGTGTACTTGCTGCGGCGCGAGCGGCAGCGCACGGTGCGTTGAGGTTGTTGTGCTGGTGTGACTGTGGTCGGTACTGTGGTTGGTGCTTTCGGTGCTTTCGGTGCTTTCGGTGCTTTCGGTGCTTTCGGTGCTTTCGGTGCTGTTGGTGCTGTTGGTGCTGTTGGTGCTGTGGTTGGTCTGTCGCTGTGGCTGCGCTATGAACCTAAGTATCTGATCTGTGAACCAAATTTCGCGTGATTTGCCTCTCGGCCTTCATCTATGAACCCAAGTACACATTTCGCGAAGCCAGCTTCCCGACTTATGTACTTGGGTTCACAGTTGCTCGGCTGGGAGGTTTTATTGCGAAGTTGGCTTCCGTATCTGTTTACTTGGGTTCATAAGCGGCTTCAACCGTCCCTGCACGACCCTGCACGCCTATTTCTGCCGCTTCGAGCTCGTCCTTCCCTTGATTCCGCTGCTTCTTCGTGCTATAATCTGGTCATTCGATAAAAATATTGATTGTTTAATCAGTTTATTGTCGTTATGATCAACTATTACAAAGGAGCGTATCGATTATGACCGCTACTACGAAAACCCGATTGGAACGATGGAGCGACAAAGCTCCCGGTTGGATGCTCACCCTGCTCCCGATGCTCGCTGTGACGGCTGGCGGTTCGGTCTTGTGGGCGGTCTGGCATTTTTACTACGACAACTGGAACACCGGCGACCTTGCTTGGTATAATTGGATTCGACCTCTATTCATGACCGCCTTCGGCCTTATGAACATCACCGCAGCACCGTTCCTGGCGTTCCGCAAGCGAATCGGGTGGGAGCTGCTGACCCTGGCGTATGCCATTGTCCCTATCGTACTAATGGTTGGGCTTGTGATCGTCTCCGTCAGGTTTGTCTGGTTTCTCATCAGCTCGGTGGTCGGTCGGTTCGACGACCTGCTGAACGGAACCCTGTGGGAGTCGTTAGACTTTCATCCCAAGCAGCTTACGTTTCTGCCGCTGCTGATCATTGTGGGATTAGTCGTTATCGGGAAACTTAGAGGCGAATCGAACGAAAAGCGAGGAAACTAAATGGCTAGCGATTCTACCCCCCGCAACGACGAGAAATCCTCGTTCATCGCGGAAGCCCGGCGCGCGCAGATCATCGGTGCGGCGATCACGACACTAGATGAGATTGGCTATGTAGGCGCCAGCCTGGCTCAGATCGCCAAACGGGCCGGAATCAGCACCGCGCTGATCTCGTACCATTTTAGAGACAAAACCGACCTGATGGACCACACGCTGATGAGCTTGCTGGGCGAAGCCTCGGAGTACGTCCGGCAACGCACCCAAGGCGCCGTTACGGCGCGCGAGAAGCTGCATGCCTATGTGCTGGCGAGCATGGCGTTTCAGGGGACGAATCCGAAGCATTACGTCGCCCTGCTCGAGATTGTGTTCAACGCCCGGACGCCGGATAACGTCCCCTATTACAAGCTGAACGACGACGAAGTGGAGCCGGCTGTGCTGGAGCTGCAGCATATTTTGCGGGACGGTCAGGCAAGCGGCGAGTTTCGGGCGTTTCATATAGATGTGATGACCTATGCGATCCGTGGGGCGATCGGGGAATATTTGATGAATCCGGCGCTCACGAATGCGGTCAATCTGGAGACGTACAGCGAGGAGCTGCTGCGGATCTTCGATCGGGTCGTGTTGCGTGAGGAAGGTAGCTTGTAGACTTACAGGCTCTGCACATCCTCGTAAAAGAGGTCATTGAGCGAGCTCAAGCTGCCGTCCTCTTCTACCTGGAACAGGTCGAGCCGGTCGCCGGCTTGCTTCATTTCTATATAGCATCCCCAGCAATAGTAATGTTCCGGCGCTATGATGCCAATGTCTTTGCTTCTACAGTTCGGGCAAGTAATCATATCGGGTCCCCCTCTCGGTTTCTCTTCTACACTAGCAAGTATCAGTACTAGTAGTATCTCCAGATTGATAGATTTCATGCTCGTGGAATTAAGAAAAACCATCCAAAAAAGATCGCGGACGGTCCTTGGTCGTGGCATTCAGTTTGGGGCGTGCGGAGGGCAAGCATCGGGTTCTGATCGCTCTTGAAATTCTGTGCCTTGGATGGGTGGAGGTAGAAGGGTGGCACAAGATTTCAGGCGACTGCTTCGCTTCTCCACTCCAGCCAGCCGCCCTCTTTCGGTCTTGCTTCCGTGCTCAGCGTTACTTTCGGAATTCGGTCCGATCTTGAGCGGACACAGCGGACCTTATTTCGTCCCAACAAGGCCCCACCCCCTTGATTGCGGACACAGCGGACCTTATTCTTTCCTTTCTGCCCCCCGGGCTTCCCTTTTGAGCAAAGGAAGGGCTCCTGGGTCCGCCAACTTGGCGAAAAGGTCACTTTGTTCACAAATAGCGCATCTATTGTCCGCTAAACTTCCTGTGCGAGCACCCTCATTCTTCTTTCACACAACCTTCGTTCTGTAGGAGGTTAAGGAAGGTTCTCCACCGCTTCAGTACGGTAAGGAACCGGCAGGGAAGATTACTCTGGCGCTCCTCTGGCGTAAGGATTCCGTTGGGCCAACTCTGAAAATTCGTCTCATTAGTCCGCATCCATGGTGCCGCCTCGCGGCATCGTTGTCTGTAGTCCGACTTTTTCGGATTGCCTGGCGTGAGCGAAACGTGATAAGCGTCGTAGTCCGAATTCACCCACTTGCAGAGCCATTTCCACGTACCCCCTCCCGAAAATACCGCTCCAATTCGGCAAATTCGGACTGCAGAGCTTTTGCCGACGGGGACTCGATCTGTAGTCCGATTTTTTCGGACTGCGGAGCTTACGGAGCATCTGAGCTTACGGTGCACCAGAGCTTACGGAGCTTACGGTGCTTACGGAGCATCGGAGCTTACGGTGCTTACTGAGCTTACGGAGCATCGGAGCTTACGGTGCTTACGGTGCTTACGGTGCTTACGGTGCTTACGGAGCAAGGTTACTTGGAGGTCGGCGGCTATTTTCTGCTTGTACAGTCCCTCTCGGCACTATCCCCAGGTTTCAGAACGACTCTCTCATGCCCGGCCAGTAACTTGGCTTCTTCGAAAATACTCGTCTGCTACTCTGCACAGCCGCCCCATTTTTAGCATCCATGGTGCCGCCTCGCAGCATCGGTGTCTGAAGGCCGAATTTGCCGAATTATGAGCGGCTTGAAACCATCCGGGTAGGTCACCCTGACGGCCCTCTGGCGAAAGAGTAAGGTCCGCGACGACTCTCAGGGCATCCGTTCTCAGGGGTAGCGTCGTCGGCCCAATATCGCAAGAAATATTCCCCCTGCATCAAGGAGTAAACAAAACCTCCGGAGGCATCCCCCAGAGGTTTAAGTGTGTTTATTTGCGGAAAGTGACGTTGACCGTGCTTCCTTTTGGCTGCTGCATGTTCACCGAGAGTCGAAGCGTCGGCTGCAGCACGGTGATGCGGTCGTCCCCAGCTGCTACTTCGCTCGCCTGCACGGCTACCTCCAAGGCGATGCTGCCCTGCTGTTCCTGGGTCGGGTCGGCGATCGCCAGCCCGAGCCGGTCCGCGGAATCCTTCAACAGGATGGCGGCGCGGCGGTCGCATGTGGAAAGGCCCGGCGGTTGTCGGGCGATCCTCTCAGAACAACGCTCCGACTAACCCGAGCTTCGGGTCCCGAACGACGTGAGCTTCTCGAGTCAGCTCTTCGATCTCTATGCCCCCGTCTCGGTTGCTGTGGCAAAGCCTCCCGGCTCGCACCCGGAAGCAGTACGTAAGCGTAGGTCGCATCTTGAGGTTGTTCACCGTGGTCGAACCAGAAGTCCAATACCGGCGATGCAGCTCTGCATCCGGCCCCTCCTTATTGCTAAGCACATCACAGCGGGATGCAAATGTACAACTCGCGAGTTGCGTTTTAAGACTGGAGACGGGCGATGAAGGCGGCGGGGACGACTACGTTTTGGGCGGCGGTGACCGGGTACCCGGCACCGGCCCATACGGAGTAATCCTCGTCCATCCTGTAAGCCGTCTCATGACCGAGCGCTCGGAGCAGCGCCTGCAGCCAGCTCGCCCATGCACCTTGCTGGTCGTCGTAGGCGACCACCCGCGACTCCTCGCCGATGCCCGCCCGGCTGAACAGCCGCTCCAGCTCCGCTACCTGCGCGGCATCGGGTTGGTCGCGTCGCAGCATCGTGTCGTCGTAGGCGCTCAGATCGAGATAGACGGCGCCCGGGATATGCGACATTTCGTAGGCCCGGCGGCCCGCCCCGGGCTCGTCGGGCTCGCAGCGGCAATCCGCGATGACGAGATCCGGCTCGTACATTCGCGCGAGCAGCCACTTTTTCGACACCTCGTTCATGAGCGATTGCGCCCTCCTTGATATATGATTCTGAGTAGCTGCAGCTTCCACTCCAAAATAACGCTCCGGTATAGTTTTCGTAACGCTATTCAGGCCGTAGCCTGCAAAACGAGCCGCCCCGCAGGCAGCCCTGGCTAAATCGGACTCGCTACTCGGACTCGCTACTTCTTCTTTTTCCCCTTCTCCGCCCGCTCCTTGTTCTCCTTGGCCAGAAACCTCGTCATCTCGCCAATCAGCTCGTACGGAATCGGACGGTCGAACGGGAACTGCACCGCACTCTTCGACACCTCATAGGAGGACAGCTCCTCGCGGTACGCCTCGAAAGCCGAGAAGGGGGGCGGGATGGAGATCGAGCAGTGCTTCTTGTAGGCGGAAAAATAGATGAGCATCCCATGGTACTCGAACGCCGGGATATTGTAGCTAATCTTCTCCTGCGCCAGCGGCTCCGCTTCCTTGATCGTTTGGCGAAGCTTCTCCAGCACGGCTCTCACGTCCGGCGGGAAGGTCGCAATGTATTGTTCTACGGTTTCGAACTTTTCTCTCGACATGCTCCACGTTCCTCTCTGGTAGGGGTAAAGGGGCAAAGCCGTCAAGCTCTGTCTGGTTGTCCTACTAAGAATAGCACGGAAGTCCGTTTCGCCTCAAACTTGTTCGAGGGAAATTTTAGCAACCATTTCTTCAGAACGGGTAACTAATTCCACCTTTCCAACGTCTATTTAGCAGGGGGGATACACTCGATGAAACGAATCCAAAAACTGTTGTTCTTGCTGACCAGCCTAACCTTGCTGCCTCTGGCCGGCTTCCTCGCGAATCCGGCGTCGGTCTCCGCTTGCTCATGTGTCGCACCTGCATCCGTCGCTCAACAAGTGAAGGATGAGCTTGGACGCAAAACCGCCATTTTCGTCGGCAAAGTGACAGCTGTCGCTACCCCAACCCGCCCGCTGATGCGGTCCTCCGCCGACCCGGTCAAAGTCAACTTCACGGTCTCTTCGGTCTGGAAGGGCGACGTGAAGCGGGGGACGGCCGTCTATACGGCGATGAGCTCGGCCAGCTGCGGCTATGACAACTTCATAGTCGGCGAGGAGTATCTGGTGTCGGCCTATACGCACGAAGGGCAATTAAAGACCGGCATCTGCGAAATGACGCGACCGCTCTCCCTTGCTACCGAGGAGCTGAAGCTGCTTGGGTCCGGTTTGCCTCCGATACCGGGCGGAGACCTCGGCCCTAAGTTCAAGCCCAGCTACATCAGCGGGGCCCTCGTCATGGCGGCGATCCTCATAACGGCAGCGGGCTGGATCAGCATTCAGATGCGGCGGTCTCGAAGAAAATGACTAGCCGGAGCCCACGAACGAAACATATCCCTATGGTTCTCGCCGCTGCCATATCCTTTTTCATCCTCGTCGCCTTCTTCCTGCCGCCCCAATCGGCCCACGCCTGTTCACCGGCGCCTTGGAGCCTGGAGGACGCCTATAAAGCCGAAGCCATGGTGCACGGCAAGGTCGTGTCCACTTCTAAAGAGGGCCGCCAAGCGACGATCGACGTCCTCGCCTATGTAGGTCCGGAAGCGGGTCCGACGCCTAAGAAAATTCGCCTTCCGGCTACGGTGGACGCACGCCCCAACTATCCGGCCGGCTATGCTTGCCCGGATTTCTCGATGAAATTCCAGCCCGGCGAGGAGTATGTGTTCTTCCTGGCGGATGTATCGCCGCGCTTAGCCTTATTCGCCCCCAGCTGGATCACCGCCTCCCGTGTAGAGAACGGGCTTGTATACCTGACGAACAACGGAGCAAAGGATTCCCTACAGCTCCATTTATCTGCCTACGCCGTGTCCAAGGAATACCGGATCGCCACCCCTACCGCCAACGGCCCCTTCTGGGGCAAAGGCCCCGCCGTCCCGCGAGGGTTCGCCATCCTTCTTGTCCTGACCGCGATCCTCGCCTGCAGCTACCGGCAAACCAAACAAAACCCCGCCACCGGCGACACTCGCCAGTGATGGGGCTTCTCCTTCTACACGTACTCTTGCAGCAAGCTTTTCACCAATTCCAAGCCCAACTCCGTCAAAGCCATCGAATCCGGCTGCACGTACCCGATATAGCGAAGCCCCATCAAGGAAGACCCCTCAGCCTGCTTCAGAACATCCGCGAAAACGGCCTGGAGCTCCTCGTCGCCCATAGCAAGCATAGAAGGGGCTCCGGTGCTCTGGATAGCGAGGTGGAAATGGAGAATTTCCTTCAAGCCGCTGAACATAAGGTTCCAACCGTGCTCCGTGCTGCTCCGGTATTCGCCGAGCGCCTGCTCCAAATCGGCCGCGGTCCAGTTCTCCTCGTGCGGCACCGTGATCTCCTGCGTGAACGTCATCTCGCAGCCGTCCTCGAGCGGCTCGATCTCGACCGTAACCGTATCGACGGTATTGCCGAACTGAGGCATCTCGAAAGTGAACACGAGGCGGCGCGGACGATCGATCTCCAGATAGCGTCCAATCGCCGTGTACAGCTTCCCGTCCCGCTCGTCCGAAATTTCCCAAGCGCCCCCGACGAAAGGCTCGTTCTTCGCGACTTTGTTCGTACGCTCAAGCGTAAACAGCCAGCGCCTCATCATCACCGGGTTCAGCCAAGCGTCGAATACCCGCTCCGCCGTCACGTCGAACCGCCGGGTCATCGTCAGTGTCGTCACCGAGTTTTGTGCCAATTTGCCTCATCCTTTGCTACGAAAATTAGTGCTTCTTCTCCTCGTCCAGCTTCAGCTCGCGCTCCAATAAGTCGAAGCGGGCGCTCCAGTACCGCTCATAGACGTTCAGCCATTGCGTGGCCAGCAACAGCGTCTGCGCATCCAGCCGACACGAATGCGTACGCCCCTTGATCGTCTTCTGCAGCAGACCGGCTTGCTCCAGCACCTTGATATGCTTCGAGACGGCCGCCAGCGACATGTCGAATGGCTCCGCCAATTCGGACACCGTGTGCTCCTGCGTCGCGATCATGCGAACCATCGCTCTCCGAGTAGGGTCGGCCAGCGCATGAAAGATGTGATCCAGCTTCTCTTCATCATGATTAACCATGTGGTTAATTATAACCTTCTTCCGTTATATGATCAACTAGTTAGTTAAATATAAGGAGCTGCCGTCGTGATGCTTCCTTATGGCCTGTAATATCCGATGACCCATCCGATCCCGTTGCGATCCGTCACGATGGCCAGCAACCCATTGAACGGTGCCTCGTATTTTTCCACATTAATGTGCCCGCCTGTCGGAAGCTGCTCGTAGATGCGGTGGAAGTCCTCCTCCGTCTCGAGCCGCAGGATTACTTTGACATAGTCCCCTAGTTGAGTCGGCTTGGCGGCCAGTGTGTCGGCGAACGTAATTTTACTGCCCTCGAAGTGCAACTCGGCGTTCATGACGACTTCACCCTGCATGCGCAGTATTTTCACCTCACCGCCCAATATCCCCCGATAGTACTCAATCTCCTCCCTGCAATTCTCCACCGCCACAAATGGGGCTGCAATCGGCATAGCTCCCGCCTCCTTCGTATCATTCCGTTGCCGGATGTTCCTTGTTTGTGCTTTTCTCGTTCCGCACCTGTTCGCTTACATTATGAAGCACCTTCCTCAGCACTCCCAGCATGAGGATGTACTCCTCCTCGTCGATCCCTTCCCGCATAATCATTCGCACTCGGTCCAGCGCCGCCTGAACTTGGGGCACGACCTCTTGGCCAGCCTCCGTAAGCGATAGCAAATGGAACCGGTTGTCCGCCGGATCGGGCTCCCTCTGCACGTACCCTTCCGCCTCGAGCTTGGCGATCGCCTTGGCCGTTGTCGTTTTGTCGATGAGCAACTCCTCGCTCAATGCTTTCTGCGTTGTGCCCGAGCGGCGAGCCAGCGTCATCAGAAAGATGTACTGCCCGCTTCCGATCCGATACGGCGCCAGTTCGGCGGCGATCAAGATTTGCATATGGCGATAAATAGCCGAGATATACTTCCCGTATGATTCCGTTGAGCCCGTGTCCCCAGCGTCTTCCGAGCCGCCAGGTTCGTCCGGTTCCCCCTTAGACTGCAGCCAGTCGTTTTCCATTTGCCCACCCCCCAATATAAATAGAATGTTATTGCAACTAATTGAAGTATAGGCGAAACAGGGTGTTATTGCAACTAATTTTTGCGATTATATCTCGCTGACCGGATGTCCTCCGCTTCTTCAAAAATCATTAATAAGATTAATTGCTGTTGTAGTAAACGTGACGCTATAGTATTTTAGTAGTATTAGGTATTAATGCCTATGCAATAAAAGAGTAAAAGAACTAGAAAAGGAGGTTCCTCCTAATCCATCGCTGGATTAGCACAACCATCTTATCATTCATGTACAGAACACTAGAAACGGAGAGGTGAGAATGAAAGAGTTGAGATTCAAATTAGCCCTTCTATTAATTTTGTCCATGCTTTGCATGACCTTAATTCCTGCAACCGGTTTGGCGGGAGGACCGCTGTTCGAGGTGACGGGACTCCAAGATGTCGACTATAAGAAGGGGGATGGGGCTGTTCTTATAGCTCCTAACGTGGTCATCGATCACGGCGGCGCCTATTCGAACGGATTTGTCCGGTTCTCCATTGCCAACGGTACAGCGGGCGAGACATTGTCCGTGACGCAATCCGTGTATCCGCTTGTGGATGCCGGCAAGGTGTCGGTTGTTACTTCGGCTGTTTACTTGGGGAACGGCTCTGTCGCCGCTCAGATCGGTGTCGTCAATGCCGGGTACAACGGTAAAAACGGGAAGCCGCTTCAGATCGATTTCTCCACACCGATTCACAATGGGGATTTCGAGGATGATTCCACAATGGCGGGCTGGACAGCCGAAAATGTGCTGGTTACGCTGGGCAACCTCGCCAGCAAGACCAAAGGCAATCCGGTCTCCAGTACCGGAACAGGCCCTTACACCATTACCAAAAGCGGCCCTGGCGGATATTCCTACACATCAGATAATCCGTATACCTATGAGGGTATGGAGAGAGCTCCTAGCGGTACACCTACATTCACCTCAGGCATTATTCAAGAAAATGGCAACAATGTGCTTCGGCTTCAATCCTCCGGCACTGTCGTAAGCTCAGGGGGTTCACAGCCATACGGATCTATGTTCGGTCCGGAAGCGATCAGCGAGCCTTTCGAAGCTAAAGCCGGGGACTCGCTCGCTTTCAACTGGAAGGCAGCGAACGGCGGCGACGATTATGAGATTTACGGGTTCTTGATTAAGATCAATACTCCGGCCCCCGATACAACTACCGAAATCTTATACAGCCGCGGCAAGAATCAAGGGTGGACAACCGCTAAAGGGGAGATCCCCGCAGACGGCACCTATGCCTTCCGGTTCGTCAGCGGTTCCTTTGACGCCAGCGGCGGTCTGGCATTGGGAGCCTCGCTGTACATAGACGATATCCGAATCGGGAAAGCCGCCCCGGTCGTAACGGATGAAATGGTGACGCAACTCGCGCAACAGCTTCATTACGAAGCCACCTCCTTCACCGGACTGGCACCGACAACCCGAACAGTAACCGTCTTGGCCCAGAATACGAACAACGAAAAAGCGGATAGCTCGCTCACGATTAATCTGAGCTGGTCCCCGTGGGCGCAGAATGCTACACATTCCGTCAAGAGCTTCGAAGCGTTGTCCGGAAATTTAAGTGCAACGGATCCTAACGGAGATACGATCAGCTACTATATCGCTTCTCAGCCGAGCAACGGCAGCGTAACTCAGACGGTTTACGGAGAGGCCGCTTTTGTCTACACCTCTAACGCAGGTTATGTGGGCAGCGACAGCTTCACATTCGTAGCCAATGACGGCACGTGGGACTCCGAACCCGGAACCGTGACGATTAACGTTCTCCCATCGGATAACGCCGATCTGACGGCTCTATCGCTTAGCTCGGGAAGTTTGACCCCGGCTTTTGCAACCAGTACGACGGCTTATAAGTCGACTGTATATGACAGCAGCGTGACCGTAACGGCAACCGTCTACAACCCTTATGCCACCATTAAGGTGAAGGACGTTACAACGGCCAGCGCAACCGCATCGGCCAGCCTGCCCTTGATCCTTGGCAAGAATACGATTCCGGTCGAGGTGACGGCGCAGGACGGCACGACTACGAAGACGTATACGATCGAGATAACTCGCGAAGATCCTCCTGTAGTGATTCCGCCTGACAATGCCGTTCGTCTCGTTGTAGACGGGGTTATCCAAGAACCGACCGCTACCGCGAAAAAGGACACCATCGGCAAACAGTCGGCCACGATCGTAACCGTCGACAATGACAAGGTCATCGCCAAGGTGGAGAAAGAAAACACCAAGGTGTTGACGATTCCGGTTCCGGGCAACTCGGAAACGACGGTCAGCGACTTGAACGGCAAGCTCGTAAAAGCATTGGAGAATAAAGACACCGTCATCGAGATTCGTACGGATAAGGGCAGCTATTCCTTGCCGGCCTCCGAGATCAAGATCGGCAGCCTCTCCGGACAGTTCGCCACTACGGAGCTGGACAAGATTAAGCTGAGCATTCAAATCGGCCTATCGCAATCGGAAACTTCCATCTCGATCCAAAAATCGGCGGACCAAGAAGGCCTCCAGCTTGTAGTTCCACCGATGGACTTCAAGGTTACCGCCTCGTATGGCGGTAAAACGGTCGAGTTGGAGCGCTTCAGCAGCTATATTGAGCGCACGATCGCGATCCCGGACGGGGTGGATCCTTCCAAGGTCACTACGGCCGTCGTTCGGAATGCAGATGGCTCGTTGACCCATGTACCAACGAAAGTAATTAAACAGGACGGCAAGTACTACGCCGTTATCAACAGCTTGACGAATAGCAGCTATGCCGTTGTATATTCGCCTGAATCTTTTGCTGATGTCGAAACACACTGGAGTAAACAAGATGTGAACGATATGGCTTCGAGACAAGTCGTACAAGGGGTAACGGACCAATCGTTCCAGCCGGACAGGGCGATCACCCGTGCGGAATTCATCGCGATTGTAGTACGGGCACTCGGCCTGAGAGCCGGCATGGGGTCCGCTCTGCCGAAGGACATTGTCGCCGCAGACTGGTACGCCGGCTCGGTGCAGACAGGTCTCGAGTACAGCTTGATCAGCGGGTACGAAGACGGCACGTTCCGTCCGAACCAAACCATCACAAGAGCGGAAGCGGCTGTGATTGTATCGCGCGCTATGAAGCTTCCGAAGCTGACGAATGGCTGGACGGATGCACAAACAATCGCGGCGCTGGCTCCGTTCGTGGACGGGGTCGAAATACCTGCCTGGGCGAAGTCCGAGATGGCAGCTGCAGCCAAAGTCGGCATCCTGCAAGGCGACAGCGGCTATATCCGTCCTCTGGACGATGTAACGCGCGCCCAGACGGCCGCTATGCTGAGAAGGCTGCTCCAGAAGGCGGAATTGATCTAACATTCAGCATGCTTGCAGAGATCTTTGTCCTTGGACAAGGATCTCTTTTTTATTTGCCGCGCACAGCCTTCAAAGCCCAGCCCATCACCGCCAAACATACGGGAGCCCACATGAGCAACACGATTTTTAAAGAGGTAGAAAGCATCGTCCAATCCGCCAGCACCCCAATTCCCGTGAACGTAACCATCATTCCCGCCGAGATCAGCATACTGAATACCGACAGCATCGTAGCCCGAATCGAGGACGGCAGCAGCTCATGCAAATAAGCCTCGAGCAAAGGCTCTAAGTAGCTGATGACGGCGGCCATAAGGAAGAAGGCGGGGATGACCAGCGATACAGTCGATGCGGTGGAGAACAAAGCCAGAAACCCGATGTAGCCAACTCCGGCGAGGAGAAGCGACCCCCTTTTTCCCAGCCAACGTTCCCCCAAGAAAGCAACTGCCGCAACCGCCGCCGACACCCAAGTTTCCAGCCCGTTCAGCAGCCCGATCGTTCCATTGGTCAACCCCAGGCTCTGAAAGACAACCTGACTGTAGAAAGCAATAGACCACGACATGGCATACAGGAGCGCCCCGTAGACGCTTAAGGCCAGAAACTTCCGGTTCGACCGGGCAAACGTGTACGCTGTATGCAACTGTTTCATGAACGAGTAACGCGTTTCCCCGGTCAGTCCTTCGGCAGCCGTCTCGACAGAACGGGGTTCGGACAACAACATCACTACCATCAAGGATAACAAGCTGAGCACCACTTTGCCGAAATACACCCAAGCCCAATTCACATCCGACAGCGCGCCGCCCGCCACTCCACTAACTCCAAGCGCAACCAAGGCGATAGCCGCCATATGCGAATTATAGCGCTTGAATTGCTGCTCCCGGCCCAGTTGCTTGAGCGTCTCGTAGATCAGGGCGCTCGTAGCGCCGGATTGGAACGTCCCCACCAAAGCGCCCAGCATGAAGCCCGCCAACACAATGGACCCATGTCCGCCCCATAGCAGCAACCCCGAGGACAGCATCGCAACCCCTTGAGCCACCATCAAGCTGGCCCGCTTCCCGTATCGATCCGCCACATACCCCGTGGGCACCTCGAACAAGAAATTCATCAAGTGGTACGCCGATTCCAGCAAGGCAATTTGAGTCAGCGAGAAACCTTTCGACACGAGGAACAGCATCCAGATGGCCCGGTCCAAAATAAAATGGTTCAATATCGTGTATACGTAGAACAGCGGCACATTGGCCGAAAGCTTGGTCCTATTCATCGATTCCTCATCCTTTTCCGAGCATAATAAAAAGCCATGGAGCGGCCGGCACTCCACAGCTTATGGATGAGATTATTCAGGTTCAGGCCGCCAAATGACCTTACCGCTTCACTCTCCGTCCAACAGGTGTATGTGCTGATCCGTATCCCTCTTGCAAGACAGACGGGTCCCGTTCAGCACCTTCGTGAATTTGATCGTTCTTAACACTTCCACGAGATATTCGAACTGGTTGCACATGGTCTCACCTGCTTTCCCAGAGTAGTCTTCTTCTACATCATAACGGGCCAAAAGTTGGTACGTCTACGGAAAGAATGATTGCTATCGCAACTTTCCTGTATCGCGCGCAAGCCTACAAATGCTGCACACTGATCCCTTGGACGGGATCGAAGGTTAGCATCTTGGTCCCGATTTTATCGATAAAGAACCGATCATGGCTCACCGTAACGACAGCGCCGGGAAAATGGATCAACGCTTGCTCCATGACCTGGATACTCGTGAGATCGAGATGGTTGGTCGGCTCGTCCAAGATGATGACCGCCGCACCTGAGAGCAGGCACTTGGCTAACGCGACCCTGGCCATCTGTCCGCCAGAGAGGTTACCGATAGTTTTGCTGAGATCCATTTCCGAAAACTGCAGCATGGAGAGGAACTTGTTCACCTTTTTCCGCGGTGCGTCCAGTCCCAACCCATACGTATTCACGGCATGGCTGACCGTATCCTTAGGATCGAGCTGCTCCCACATCCGGTTGAAAAACGCGTAGCTGACGCCTTTCTCCCAGATGACTTCGCCGGATTCCGGCTTTTCCTGACCCGTCAGCACTCTAATCAGCGTCGATTTCCCGCTCCCGTTCGGTCCCACGATGACTAAGCGATCCTCCTTCTGAATGTCGAAGCTGATGCTCCGGAAGATCGGCCGCTCGTCATAGCTCTGCGCGATGCTCTTGACCTCGCATAGCTTGTCGGGAAAGCGCAGCCGCTCGTAAATGTCCGTAATGAGCACGTTGACGGGATGCGGTTCGATCCGCTTCTTGTTATCGGCGAGCTGGCGGGATAGCCGGTCCTTGGCGGACTTCCGGCTGGCACGGCTGTCGATCGCTTCGGCCTCCATGAGGAGCAGCTCCTCCTCCCACTCGAACTGGCGGTCCAGCTCCTTCTTGCGCATTTTTTTCTTGCGGATGTAGTCGGTGTAATTCCCCTCGTATTCCTGGAAATGATAGTTCTCAATCTCAATCGTCTTCGTGACGACTTTGTCGATGAATTGCCGGTCATGCGAGACCAGAATCATAGCGCCGTTGAACCGATACAACCATTGCTCCAACCACGTAATCCCTTCGATATCCAAATAATTCGTAGGCTCATCCAGCAAAACGACATCCGGCTGCTCAATCAGCATCTTGGCGAGCGCGGCTCGGTTCCTCCACCCTCCGGACAACTCGTCGATCGGCTGATTCCGCGACCTTTCGTTGAAGCCCAGCTTCGTGAGCACCGTATTGATCTCGACGGCTACGTTCCACCCATCCAAATGCTCCATCTGCTCGAACAGCTCCGCTTGCCTGGTCAGCAGCCGATCCATTTCACCGTCGTCGGTTATTTCGCCCAGCTTGACTCCTACTTCCTGAAGCTCCCGCTCGATAAGCGCCACTTGCTCGAAGATGAGCTCCAGCTCCTGTTGAACGGACAGACTCCCGCTCAGCTCCGAGAATTGGGAGAAGTAGCCGATTTTCACCTGAGGATCGATTTCCACTTTGCCGGATGTAGGCTCTTCTTTCCCTAGAATCAGCTTGAACACCGTCGATTTCCCGGCTCCGTTCCGGCCGATTAGGGCGATCCGCTCCCGGGGGCTTACCCGAAAATAAATATCTCGGAAGAGCAGGGACTCTTCATATTTCTTGGTGACGTTCTCCAATCGAATAACACTCATCGCGATCCTCCAGCTCTTCGTCCTTCTCTCGCGATTATATCATTAGATGCGGATGAAAGATTGCAGTAGTGAAAGCAGGTGTAGGGTAAATCGCCGCGGCGATGCTCATTATGCCCGAGCTGCTGTTCCTCGACGAGCCGACCACCGGGCTCGATCCGCGCAGCCGCAACGAAGTATGGGCGATCGTGCGGACGCTGGTGGCGCAAGGCACAACCGTGCTGCTGACGACGCAGTACTTGGAGGAAGCCGATCAGTTGGCGGACCGGCTGGCCGTCATCGACGGCGGGACGGTCATCGCCGAAGGCACGGCGGCGGAGCTCAAGAAGTCCGTCGGCACAGGCTCCGTGCACGTTCGCTTGAGCAAGCCGGAGCGGTGCGAGGAGGCGGAGCAGCTGCTGGGCGTCACGCTCGGCGCCGCCCCGAGGCGGCACGCGTTCAGCGTAAGCTGGATTTTCGCCTGCATCGGGGTCATCGCCAAGAAGACAGAATCGATCAACAGCATGTCCTATGTCGTCCTGTTCGAAAACCACTAATTTCCTCGAAAGTTGCCCCGCCCTCCAGATAACGATCCCGCATTGCAGCACACACCCCCGCGCGGCAACACCGGCAGCACAGCCTTGAACAACTACGTGGCGACGATTCAGAAGATGGGGCTGGACGCTTACATGAAGGTGGCGCAGTCTGCCTACGCGCGGTACGTTAGTTTGAAGTAAAGGACGGCGATTTCCAAGATCGGCTTCGAGCGGTGCGGGTCAGGGTCTTTTTTTGTCGTGTTTTTCCAATACAAACGGTGGGCAATGGTCTAAACTAGCTGTATACTGGACTACAGGACAGAGGAGACGATCCCCCATGCCCCCATTCGGCATGCATGTCAAATTTACCGCCCAATCCGGCAAGCGCGACACGTTACTCGAGCTGCTGCTGGAAGCGGCGTCGGCGATGGAGTCGGTCCCGGAGTGCCGGCTGTATTTCGTCAATGTCACGGACACCGAGCCGGACACGATCTGGGTGACCGAAGTATGGAACGACGAGGCCGCCCACCAGGCATCGCTCGCGGATGAGGCGACCAAAGCCGCGATTCAGCAGGCTATGCCGCTCATTGCCGGCGTCGAAGCAATCCGTTACCGGCCTGTGGGCGGGAAAGGACTTTGAGACTAATGAGATCCATGCAACGCCCTCTTGCGGGCAGAAAGGAGATCTTCCATGGGATTGTCGTTTAGCGGCTCGCAGCCGCCCGTTGTTGTACTGAAGGCGGACGATCTCTCGTTTGCTCCCGATACGCTGCTGTCCGAGCGTTGGCTCAGATTTGTCCGGTTCGTGGAGGAACGGGGAGTCCGGGCAAGCATCGGAGTAATCGGGAACCGGCTGGAGGAAGCGGACGAGGCGGCGTTAAGCTTCGTTCGGTCGCTTGCCGAGGGAGGCCGATTCGAATTCTGGAACCACGGCTATACGCATGGCAAGGAATGAGACGTGACGGAGTTCCGCCACACGCCGTTGGAGCAGCAGGTGCAAGCTTTGCAACGGACGCAACAGTTGGGTCTCGACAAGCTGGGTCTGCAGTTCCGCACGTTCGGCGCTCCCTTCAATGCCAGCGATGCCACTACGGTGTCCGCACTGCAGCAGACGGACGAGCTGTGCGTCTGGCTGTACGGACTGCCACAAGAGCACATATTCGTCCTTGAACGGACTGGCAATATCGAGTATCCAGTACATCGCCCGAACTATGAGAAGTTTCTGCAGAACTGCCGGACCGATGTGGACTACCTGACGCTGCAGATGCATCCCGATTCCTGGGATGCGGCCGACTTTGCCGAGTTCGCCCGTTGCATCGACGAACTGATCGCACAAGGTGCGCGCTTCGAGCTGCCGTACAGCTATTTTTTGTCTACGCGGGAGGCTTGAAGGAGCAGTTGCAGAAGATGTGCCGATGACGGGGAGATTTCAGAGGAGATTGGTCTGGAATCGGGAAACCCACACCAAAAAACCAGCCCCCCGCAAGTCGCGAAGGGCTGGTTTTTTCCGTTTAACGTCCCAGCTCGTACTGGTCCTTGATCTCAGTGGCGCTCAACGCGCGCGTGTAGATGCGCGTATCGTCGATCCAACCTTTCCACAGGTTGCCGAACGTTTTGCTCGCCCCGATGATCACGCCGCTCGTCTCCGAAGCGACCGCGCGGGCCGCGGAGTTCTCCTGCGTGCCGTTCATGTACACCTTGGCCGTCGTCCCGTCATACGTGACCGCGATGAACACCCACTGGTTCACCGGGATATTGGTGGTCCCTAATAGCGGCACTCCGCCGATATATGTGCCCACGACGCCCGTGCTGTCCCGATACAGCCAGATGCGGCCGTTCGTGCCGTCCTGCTGCAGCACATACTTGGCGGTGCTGGCCGCGCCGTCGTGCTTCACCCATGCCGTCGCCGTGAAGCTCGTCGTGCCTGGGTTGGCAACGTTCGGCGCCGTTGCGTAGTCGTTCACGCCGTCCAGGTACAGCGCGTTGCCCACCCGGCCTGTCGCGAATGTAGCGCCATTCACCAAAGTCGCCGCCTGGCTGTAGCTCGCCGAATCGCTTGCCACCGTGCCGGATGTCTCGTCAAACTTCCACCAGGTGCTGTTGAACTGGTCGCGGATTTCGTTCGTCGTCAGCTGGCGGTTATAGATCGACACCTCGTCGATGCCGCCGTTGAACAGGTTGCCGAACGTTTTGTTCGCTCCGATAATCATACCGCCGGTCCCCTCGGAATCCAGAGCAATCGTACGCGTGCCGTCCAGCACCCCATTCAGGTACAATCGCAGCATCGAACCGTCATAGGTCACCGCTACATGCGTCCAGGCATTGAGCGGGATCGTGCCCGTCGAGAATGTGCCGACGCCGCCGAGAAACGTCTCCAGCCGTCCATCCAAGTACCTCACAAGCCACACTTTGCCGTTCGTGCCGGCTTGCTGAAGAATGTACTGCGAGGCCCCTGTATCGGTGTCCGGCCTTACCCAAGCCGATGCCGTGAAGCCGCCATAATTCGTCGGACCGACCGGATTCAATACGTGCGGCGCCGTCACATAAGTGGACGACCCGTTGAAATCCAGCGCATTGCCCAGCCTGCCGCCGATCCAGCCGCCACCGCTAACAACCGTGCCGTTCCGGCCATATTCAGTGCTGTCAGCCGCGACCGAGCCGCTCGTCTCGTTGAACTTCCAATGCGCCTGGCGCTCCAAGTCCGTGACGCCGAGCGTCGTGAAAGCGGCGAAGCTTTCCTTGTTGAGCCGCACCTCGATGTTGCCGATGTAGTTGGCCGACACGGTACCCTTATCGGTGATGCCGCCGTCCCCGTTCTCGTTCCAGACGAAGAGGCGGAACGCCTTGTTCGCGCCCACTCCGTTGAAGGAGATCGTAGTCGTCGCACCGGTATCGTTCAGCGCGTAGACCGCCATGTTGCTGGAATTCGGATCCTTGAGCGCGGTCAGCAGCTTGCCGCTGACCGACCCGGTTACGCTGAGCAAATCCCAATGGCTATTCGCCGTATGAGTGAACAGCCGGGTGACGTTATACACCGGCTTGAGCGGATACCCGGCGGCGGCGCTGCCGATTTCGGCATGATACTGCGTACCGTTGTCATACTTCGCTTTGTAGGCATCCCATTTGGTCAAAGCCACGAACTTCCGCTTCATCGCATTCAACGTAAATTCGGCATGCTGATAGGCATTGATAATCGTGTCTCCGATCGGAATCATCGTGCCGTTCAAGCAGCCGGGGTCGTGGGTACACGAAACTTTATCCCCCCGGATCCCATACTCCATAATGTACACCGGCTTTTGCCCCGCAGGAGACAAGCCGTTGATAATCGTACGGATCCCGTCCAATCGGTTGATGCCATACTGCACGTTGTCATAGTCCCAATAAATATGGACGGAATAGCCGTCGAGGATGTCGGACATGTTGTCGTCCATGTAGTCGAACCAAGATTGCTGCCCGTTGAGCAGCAGGTCGCCGCCGATGAACTTGATGCCGCTCTTGATCCCATAGGTCGTAAGCTGCGTATTCAAGGTGCGGTAGAAGGATTCATACGCCGTTTGGGTGATCGCGGTCGAGTTGACTTCATTCTGGATCGTCACATACTTAACATTGGTGTAGCCCAGCGTTACTTTCAACCGGTACAGCTCATCGGCAAAAGCTTGCATCTGCGCCGTCACATTCGGATAGGGCCCATGCCAGTATGTGACGTTGATCTCGGCGCCGGAGCTCTGGGCGAGCGCTACCGTTTGCTCGAAGGAGGCCATGTAGTCTGGATAGTTGACGGTGTCTTCGCCGCGGGAGTCGTAGAAAATCCGCACGATTTGGGAATCGAGCGCTCTCACCTTGTTCTCCAGAAGCCCCACATTGCCCGACGTAATGCCGTCTACCGCGCTGATGGTCGAGTATAAGTTCTGGTTGTACTGCGTCCCGCTGCCGACAAAATCGGATTGCAGAATCGTGCCCGTATTCACCGTGAATTCGGAGGCGGCCATCGCCGGCTGAGGAGGGAGCGTCAAAATGGCGGAACCGACCGTCAGAAGCGCCACTGCAGATACTACGGACTTCCTGAACGTCAGGAACAAGCTTAGTTTCATTACCGTTTCACACTCCTTATTGGATTCGTGAACCCATCGAGTAGAGCCGTGCTGCAAACCTGCGAGCTTGATCTCTTTACGGATGCCTCCATTCATGAAAAAATCGCCCTACACATCCATTTTTAGTGGATCGGGGCGTTCTGTGTATATGTGTTTTTTTATAACTTCATGGCGGAAATGAGTGTGAAAGCGCTTTATTATTTGAGAGTTCAGTCCCTTTCATGTTAGATACTCTTGACATAATGACAATGATCCTTTACATTTTGTAATACATAGCTTGCAGAAATGAACCTATTTCCATGACATACAGAGAGGCGGCCATCTCGTGAAGAACCGCGTCAAAGAATTGCGTGCCCGCTTCGATTGGACGCAGGAGGATTTGGCCAGACGAGCCGGCATCACCCGGCAGACGGTCGGGATGATCGAGAAGAGCGATTACTCGCCCTCCATCCTGCTGGCTTTGAAATTAGCTCGAGTGTTCGGGGTAGCGGTAGAAGAAGTGTTTTATCTGGAAGCGCATGAGGAGCCTGAGAGGGGGATACTGGAATGAAGCTGGAACGATTGCTCCGCTCTCCGCTATTAGGCGCGGGACTCTTTTTTCTCATGGGCGCCGCCATGTTGCTCCTCTACTATCAGCATCTGGTACCGGACTGGCTGCGATTTATAGTGGCTTTCGGGGCCGTCGGGTTGGTCTTCGTCTGGGCGGTGCTGGCGCTCGTTCATAATCGACGCCATCCGGAGCGGCGTATACGGCTGGCGACCTTCATCCCGCCGGAATTTCGCGAGGAAGACGAAGGCCAGCAATGGATCAATTACCGGGTTACTCGGCGGGTGTACATGCTGTATTACACAGCCATCCCGCTCCTGATCGGGTTGATCGTGGTGCTTCCCGACGGCAAGGCTGTGGCGATTGGGGGATTGACATTTCTGGGCGGCCTGCAGCAGCTGTTGTATTGGAAAGGGCTGCGAGATTGGGAGCGAAGTTGACTGCTTGGTGCTTAACTAGTTGAGAGGAGTAGTGAAAATGAGAATTGAAGATTATTTGCAGGATTGGTCTTACTTGGCTGTATTCCTACTGTCCGCCTTGCCTTGGGTGGAATCGGCGGGGGTCGTGGTGGTGGCCATCGCGTTCGGGTTGAATTCGGTGCTGTCCGCGATCCTGGCATTTGCCGGGAACTGGATGACGGTGCTGCTTGTCGTGTTCTTGTTCGATCGGTGGCAGCGCCGGAGGGCTCGGAAACGCGCCGCCGGCGGAGAAGATGTTACGTCGCAGGATAGCAAGAAGGGGAAACGCGCACACCGCATTTTCGTCAAATACGGTTTGCCCGGCCTCTCCATTATCGGTCCTCTGCTCATTGGGACGGAGATCGCCGCCGCGTTCGGCATGCTGTTCAAAGCCCCGCGCCGCAACGTTCTAATCTGGATGACTGTGAGTCTGGCTTTCTGGACGGCGTTGTTCGCGGTTGCCGCGCATTATGGGATTACGTTTATGACGTAGCTTACTCCCACCTGGCTTATGCACCTGTTGCCTATTGCGTCAGGAAGGTTCTCGAACAGGATTAGTACGGTAATAATCAATGACTTTTTTAAATGATGTATAGGTTTCTTCATCAAGAGGTCTAGTCGAGCTAATGAACTCGAGATCATCTAAAACAAGTTGTGCACTATTGGCCTCCCTATTTTGAGGGGAATTATCCGGAGAAGCGAAGAGCTGTTGAAACTTCGACTCCGCCACACGTTGTTCATCTATCGTCAAATTAAATTTGTTAACTTCATAAAATTTTAAGATGCTTGTCGGCTCAGCTTTCAATAATTTAAAAATTCCGATTTGAGTTACATCCGGTGAAGATCCAGAGCTTTCATAACGTTTAAGCGTTGAATAACCAATGTTAAGTATCTTAGCAAATACATTCATCGTAAGGCCGAAATGCAACCTTAAATTCTTTATTCCCTGCGCATCAAAAGAATGCTTGAGTTCATAGGCTTGACGAAGTCTGGTCAGTGTAAAAGTGTCAAGCTCCTCATCTGTTACCTCAGCATTGCAGTGCGTGCACTGGGCAAAAATCTCCATAATGTTAAAATTCTCATTGCCGTACATAAGCGTATTTTCTCTTTCAACCACCCGGACCTCGCGATCACATTGACATTCGTCGCAGTATCTAATTCGATTTGTCACTGTAGGGCCCTCCATATGATATGTAGTAGTCGACGGGAGAGCGGCAAGCTCCCCGTCCTATAATATAATTAGTATTCTGCCTCATGGAAGGAGAGACACACGCATCCGCGGCGTTCTGTCTCGTCCTTCAGCTTTATGTAAGTTATGATTCCGTTGATCTCCATTATAAATGTCCATACAACCTTATCAGTCGAAGCTGGTTCCCCTCGATCAATCTCGGGACCACTCAGATAGTGGTTTTCTCCCAACTCCATGACACAATCCCATGCCTCATCCGGACTAGATAACCTCAGTCTAGCCAATTGCTGAACGTAGCTTACACCGTTGCGATTTCTTCTGACAAAGTGCCTCTTTCCTGTCTGAACTAATACCTTCATCCGGATAAGAAAATCTAACAGAAGTGACTGGCCATTCAAAAACTCACCTCCTCAAAAGGCTCAATTGGTACTTCCATTGTATCATATTTTTAAAAAGGTATCAATTGAGCCATAAGATCTGTCCGGCGCCTCCTCTTTTAACGACAGCTCCTCCTCGATCTCGCAAGCCACGCCCTCCTCGCCAGAAAAGGCAACTTGAATCCAACAAAAAAAGCCGGAGCCCTCATCATTTGAGGAGCTCCGGCAATCAGGCGGGCGGTATTGTCACTTATCTCGTTTCCGCCAGCTTGCGGAACACTTGGTAGCTGCGCTCGGCGCAGGCGGAAATCGCGATCGGGTGGAACCCGGTCACCTCCGCATGCAGCGTGTCGTGCAGCGGCTCGGTCCAGCTCGCCGGCAAGGCCGTGGCGCCTAGCATCGCGCCTATGATCGAGCCGACCGTAGCGCCGTTGCAGTCGGTGTCCCACCCTCCGAGCACAGCCGTCGTGACCGCCAGCTCGAAGTCGCCGCGGCCGAACACGAGCGCCGCCGCCACCAACGCGGCGTTGTTGTTCGTATGCACCGGATGGTAGTGCTTGAACGCCTCCCAGATCCGGTCGACCAGCTCCACCTGATCGCGGGTTTCCTTCGCAATCGCGACCGCTCGGGCGACATCCTCCGCAAGCCTGCACGAGCTCGGAATCTCCGACAGGCCGATCGCGACGATCCGCTCCGGATCCGTCTCGACGAAAGCGGCGGCGATCATAGCGGCGACGAACATCTCGCCGTAGATGCCGTTCTTCACATGCGAGAACGAAGCGTCGCGCCAAGCGAGATCGGCGGCCAGCTCGGGCTGGCCGGCGGCGCCATAGGCGAAGCCGTCCGCGCGGATTTGCGCGCCGATCCATTCGCGGTACGGGTTCAAGTATGTGCGGACCCACTCTTGCCGCGAAGGCCAATCGTCCAGCCTCTGTCCACTCGTGTGCGGCGTCAGCTGCGCGAAGTTCAAGTAAGCCTGCGTCTCCGCCGTGCATACTTGCCTGTAGCTCAACAGGCTATGCCACAGCTTGCCGATATCCCACGAATCGAAATCGAGTCCGTGCTTCTCCAGCATAATCAGTCCTAGCACGGTATAGCGGATGTCGTCGTCCGTCTCCATAGACCGGATTCGTTCACGCAAGCTATGCGTTTGGTTGACGCTGATGCCGACCTCCTGCTCAGCGCGGGACACCTCCGGCGTATAGCCGCGTATCGGCCAGGCATCGGCACCCTCAAACCAGAGCTGCACGTTGCGCCAGCCGGGGTTGCCGAACGAGCCCTTCATGAAGTGCCAGTTCTCGATCGGCTTGCCGAGTGCGCAGCCTACACAGCGGCCGAGCCAGGCGCCGTAGAACTTGTTGCGCCAAACCTCCTCGCTATGAGACGCAGCGAGACGTCTCGGACCGTCCGGCCGCAGCCGGCGAATGTCCGCCAGCTCGGACGGCTCCTCGTAAGCGTAGTCGCTGCGTATCGGCAGCGCCATCAACCGCTCGTACACCTGCATCAGCCGTGCCCCATCGCGGCCCGCCTCGTCCAGCTCGGCGGCGAAGCCTTGCACGTCGCAGCCTTCTTCGCTGCGTTGCTGTATTTCCTCCCGCACCAACTCGTGCAGGGGTGCCCATCCAGCCATCGTTCGTCCCCTCCTTTATTCGGCTTCGCCTCCCTGGGCGACAGCCGACTTCACCTGCATTATACAGTCAAGGACGACAGGCATCTTCTCAAGCGATTATGTAGCATTCTCAACAATTGCGTGCAGAGAAAATTTGGCGGAACGGTACTCGAGCGGGGACTGACCTGTGTCGGTTTTGAACAGCCGATAGAAGGACGCTACACTTTGAAACCCGCTCTCAAAGCAGACATCGGCGACGCTGCGTTCGGTGCTGATCAGCAGCCGCTTCGCCTCGTTCAGCCGCAGTTGCAGAAGAATATCCCGGAATCCACGGCCGAGCTCCTCCTGCAGCAGATGACTGGCGCGCGAAGGGGTGACGCCTAACGTCTCGGCGACCTCCTTCAGCTCAATCGGCTCGCGAAACTTCTCCTCCAGCAGCGACAGCGCCGGACGGAGCTTGCGGATCGAGGCCGTCCGTCTCCGCCATTCCGTATCGGTTACTCCGGAGGTATAGTGCCGCAGCAACGTCACGCAGAGCTCTAACAGTAAGCTCTTGGCCATGCTCCGGTAGCCTTCCCGCTTGTCCTGCAGCTCCTCGTATAGACGCCGAATGAAGACCGCCAGCTGCGCGGCTAGAGGCGATTCCGCCGGAATCCGGTTCTCGAACCGATCGGAGCGATAGGCGAATGGAAGTAACAGCGCCTCCTCTTCTCCGAGCAGCCAATGCGGATTGAAGTTCAGGAAAATATAAGCGCTCGGATCAAGGCGGTCCGACTGCGCGATATGCAGCTCTTCATTATTCACGAGGAAGACGTCCCCGGGCCGTACCGGATACCGTTTGTCGCCGAAATAAAAGAAGCCTCGGCCTGACACACAGCAGCCGATCTCCAAGCTCGTGTGGCAATGCAATGGCTCCAGCTCGCGATGCGGCGTCCAGCGGAAAGCATGAATCGGGATGTCATTGGCGTACGTAATGGGCAGCTTCATGAGACACGCTCCAAGGTTGGGCTATAAAGGGTCTGAAAAGGTGTTAGGATCATCGTAATCCATCTCCCACGGCCCTGTATAGCTCCATTTCCCTGGCAACGGTAATTTGTCTACCTTTGTCGTCGCGCTACACTTCGGTACATCAGCATTAGCAAGTACGGCGTTCCTATTAACGCTACCACAATACCGGCCGGAATTTCTTTGGGCGCAATGACCGTCTTGCCGATCAGATCGGCGGCCACGAGCAGCGCCGAGCCGGTAAGGGCCGACAGCACGAGCGCTTTGCGGTGTTGGTGACCGACAAGGAAGCGCACCATGTGAGGCGCCAGCAACCCGATGAAGCCGATCGAGCCGACACAGGCGACTGCCGTTGCCGCGAGGAGAACCCCGATGCCGGCCGACAGCAGCCGCGCGTGCTGCAGCTTGAGTCCTAGTCCGAGCGCCACGTTATCGCTGAACGATAGAAGCTCTACCTTGCGCCCGAGCCACCAGGCGGCCGGCGCGAGCAGAGCAAGCACCACAACCAGCCGCTGCAGCTCCGTATAGCCCTTGGCGTAAGTGCTGCCGGCCAGCCAAGCGAGTGCCGGTGAGGCACCGATGCTTAACTTAATGACGAAGAACTGAATGCCCGCCGTTCCGATCGCCGACACCCCGATCCCGACGAGCAGAAGCGTAACGGGGTTCAACCCTTTGCGCCAAGAGAACAAATAAACGCAGCCCGCCGCAATAAGTGCCCCGACGAAGGCTCCGACCGGAATCATCACCGCCGCAGCCTGAGGCAGCAGCACCATGGCGCCAAGCGCGCCACAGCCCGCGCCGGACGTAACTCCGATGACGGACGGGTCGGCGAGCGGATTGCGCACCGCTCCCTGAAGCATCGAGCCGGCCAAGGCAAGCGCCGCCCCCGCACAAGCCGCGACCAGAATACGAGGCAGTCTCAGCTCAAGCACGATGTTGCGGGTGAACGCTTCGCCCCCGCCTACTAGCACCGCCCACACATCGGGAACGGACAGCTTCAAAGTGCCTGCCATCAAGCCGCCGATCATGAGAGTGGCCAGCAGACTCACCATCACGACCACGAGCACCGGATAAGGGATTGGCGCACGGAGTGAGCCTACGCTCATCGATGAACCGCTCCCCTCCTGCGAGCTGCGCCCCTTCACGGCGCGGACGGCCAGCCAGATGAGCCACGGCGCACCGATAACCGCCGTCACGGCGCCGGCCGGCAGCTCGCCGAGCGAGCTGCGGAACATGCGGGCGATCGTATCGGCGCCGACCAGAATAATCGCCCCCCACAGCGCGCTGGCCGGCAGCAGCAGCAGGTGGCGGCGAAGGCCGATCAACCGAACCAGATGAGGCGCGATCAAGCCGACGAAGCCGATCGGGCCGACGACGCTCACAGTGACACCGGCTAGCAGCACCGCTACCGCCATCCCGACGAACCGGGCGGATTCGACCTTCTGACCGAGCGACCTGGCCGTCTCCTCACCGAGCTCCAGCAGATCGAAGCCGCGGGCAAAGAAGAGCGAGAACACGATGCCGGCCACCACCCACGGCCAAGCATACTGCACGCCGCTCCAGTCGTTCTGTACGAGCGAGCCGGCCCCCCACGCGAGCAGCTGCGACGCCTGGGTCTCGAACAGCAGCTGGAGCGCGCTCGTGAAGGACGACAGTACGAGAGCGACGATCATGCCGCCTACCGCCATCGCCACCGGCGTGCTTCGCTTGCCTCCCGCGATGCCGTACGTCAAGGCGGCAGCGGCGAGCGCACCCGCAAGAGCGAGCGGCAGCGGAGCGCTGGTCCTCAGCGCCGGGAAGAAGACGGCCGTGAACATAATCGCGAAATAAGCGCCTGCATTCAGCCCGAACGTAGTCGCCGAAGCGAGGGGATTGCGCGTAATGGTCTGCATCAGCGCACCGCAGACGGCCAGCGACGCACCCGCCAGGAGCCCCATCATCGCCCGCGGCATCCGAACGCCGCGCACCATCTGATGGGCCGGATCGTCCCCGGGATTCACGATGGCATCGATCACCTGCCGGAGGCTGATATTGGCTACACCGTAGGTCAAGCTTACGAAAAGAAGAGCGGCCAAAAGTACCAAGCCGCCCCCGAATATAAAAAGTATTTTCCAGCCGATGAATCGGACGGCCGAGCCTGTCTGTGAGCTTCTAGCCGTCGTTATCATTTGGTCATAGCATCCGTGATAAGATTAGCAATGACTTGCGCGGACAACGGTCCTCCGAACGTCCAAGTACTGCCCGGCAGCTTGTAGGTGCGGTTCTCCTTCACGAACGTGAGACCCTTCCACACCGCGTTGTCCTTCAGCTGATTGGCGAAGATATCGTCATTGTCCTGCACGACATAGATGAAGTTTGCGTTCTGTACGGCCGGCAGTGCCTCGACGCTAGTCGTGGAGAAGCCGTTAAGCTCGAACTTGGACGATTTGAATGTATTCTTAAGACCCATCCGGTTCAAAATTTGCACCAGCATCGAGTTGTCCGTGAACATGCGCAGGACAGCGGCGTTTTGCTGCGAGAACGCTTGAGTGATAGCGAACTCGGCACCTTCCTTGCCTTTGGCCTTCAGCTTCGCCTTGGAGTCGTCGAACGACTTCTGCATATCGGCGAGCACCTTATCCGCCTCCGCTTGCTTGCCGACCAGGTCTGCCATAGCCTTGAACGTACTTACCATTACGTCGTATTGGTTGACGGTTTCGCCTTCTGCCGGATACGGATTATAGGCGAGCGTCGGAGCAATTTTACTCAGCGCTTCATAGCTGGACTTGATTCGGGAATCCGTCGAGACGATCAGGTCCGGCTTGAGGGCGGCGATCGCTTCCAAGTTCGGCTCCGTACGGGTTCCGACGTCAACGACGCTCGCGTCGATCTTCTTCGGAATGCTGCCTACCCATGTATTGAAGCCTTTAATATCCGCGACACCAACAGGCTGAACGCCAACCGCAAGAAAAGCTTCCGTAAAGGACCATTCGAGCGCAACGACACGCTTAACCGTTCCTTTAATCTCCGTGGTGCCCAGAGCGTGTTTGATGGTCTTCGCGGTAGGTGTTGCTTCCGGTGTTTTGGAAGCTTCGGTCGTCTTGGCAGGTGAAGCGGATGGGCTGGTTGATGCCCCTCCTGTTCCGCTAGTCCCGCACGCAGCGGTCAACATGACAAGCAGCAGCGACATGATCAGCATGACGGGCTTGGCGATACGTTTCATAAATATGAATCCCCCTTAATAAAATGACACATGTTTAGCATCACTAATATTGATAATCATTATCATCATCTAGTTGAAAATGATAATCGTTCGTGTGGAGAAAGTCAATATGTTCTCCAGTTTTCTCCGACAGGAACCGACAAATTCACATATTTGTAACTTTTCTAAAAAAAAAGGGGGGGGGAACCTTCGGTTCCGCCCCAAAAACTTTCTATTATGTTGAAAACCGTCCCCTTCCGCCACATTCCCACAACCCGCTATACCCGCTTGAGGCGAAAAGCATTCTCGAGCGGCGTGGCGCCTGTACCCTTGCTCCCTAGTCCGAAAAAGTCGGACTAGAGTCAGAACTGCTCCCGCATAAACCCGCATAACGCTATTTCATCGTTCAGGCGCTGTTGCGGCCCAACGCGTTACGCCATAGCGTTAATGGGGGTCGGAATCGCCTTTTCGGGGGTTGCGGGGGCCAATCGAGTGAGCCCGGAGTGTTATTTCGCGGCGGCTCACCCACGGCTGATCATCAGCTTGTTGCCGTCCGGATCCTTCACGACGAACCAATGGTTGTGCTCAATCTGTGTAACGAGCTCGACTCCGAGCTCCTTCATGTAATCCAGCGAACGCTGCAAGTCGTCGGTCAGCAGCATAAAGGCTGGTGTCTCGATGGACGGCGCTCCTCCAGATTCTTGGCCTCCCCACATCGGCATCGTATCCAGAATAACGGCTGTTCCTTCCATCGGCAGGGTGCACAAGTGATCGAAATGAATTTCACAGTCAGCCTCATTCAACCCCAGAACTCGACAATACCAGCTGCGGGACTTCACGATATCCTTGACCGGTACAAAAATGCCGCCGACTTTGTTCTTGATCGGACTCAACGCCAAGCTTCCTTCTTCCAACTGCTTCGCCTCCGTTCGTTTATAGTCCGAGCTGTTACGATGTCTAAAAAGCGTCCCGACCGCCGCCCCCGCCGCTGTCGGAGGAGGAAGAAGAGGAACTGCCGCTATCTCCTGAAGACGAATCGGATTGGTGGACCGTGTTGAGCGTCGTTTCGAACGAATCGTTCCAATACATATAGTGGTAATAGTAGGAATCGTCTAGAGTCGAACGAACGAGCCCCCTTCGCGGCGACACATTCACCTTGGTTGCGGCGGCCATCTCCTTGGCCTCTCCGAGCGGGAGGGCGTACACGAAATGGTGCTCCCACTGGGAACCCGCCAGCGGATCATGCAATGCAGCCGAGTTGTTTTCGCGCAAATACCGCTTGAACGCCTTCCATTTCCGAAACTCGAGCTCGCCGACCCTTGTTCTCCGCCTGCTTCTAGGGACCAGGAAGAGCAAGGGAATCGAGCTGAACATCAGCCATTTCCAAGCTTCCGGCGCGAAGAACAAGAACCCGAAAAACTGCGCGACAAAGGCAAGCACCACCATCAGCTGGATCCAGCTCCGGTCTTGGACATAATCCAACCGACTTGCGGCCTGAGCGACTTCGTCCTGCCATTCCGACCAGCGCTTCCTGAAAGCGTCCTTGTGCGCTGGTGTGCGGGCATGCTTGCGAATGCCGAACAGCGATACCTTGTCGTCCCGTCCGATTTCGCCGAACAACCAGTCGATCAGCATCGTTTCATGCGGCTGTAGGCCATCATTTTCCTTGTTCAGAAGTCGGAAGATATAATTGGTCTGCTTGGGCTTGTCCTCTCTCCCTTTGACCGCCTGCATCTCTACATACTGCTTTCTCACCAGATCGACCATCGTAGCCATCAGGTCCCTCGACTTCACGCGGAGCTCCATCAGATAGCCGACCACAGCCGGGGTTACATCACCGGGGAGCACGCCGTAGGAGTCGTCTATGGCTTGCCGCCGCCCGAACCGTTGGCCGTACTTGAGGTAGATCCCACCCACCAGGTTGGCCAGCAGCAGGACCGCCGCGAAAGGAACGGTTTCGTTGCCGCTCCCCGTATCCGAAGACTGCCCCGCTACGCTGAGCTCCTCTTGCTGGATTTGTTCGAGCTTCGGCTCCGTGCTGATTCGAGTGCTTCCGGGAACATAAGCGCCTGGAAACAAGACACGTACCTCCAGAAGCTGTTTAGCCGACAGCGGGCTCACCCGAAAGCGCACATCACCGTCATCCTCGATCTGAATCGTCCCTTGGGTCGGACCGTGACCGTATGCGGTGACCTCTTCCCTTGTGGCCCCATCCGGCAAATCCACAACAACATTCACCGTCTCCAGCGCACTCGGATTCGACTCGTCGAAAAACTTCCAATACAGCTCCGCCGTATCCGCCCACACTTGTACGACATTTTTGACCGTGTATGTAAATCGGAATACTTTGGTCTCGTTCTGCGACGGATCATAGACCCGGTACTGGAGCTTGTCCCCCTCGCCGGTCAGCTCGGTACGAAGCGGAACCTCTTGCTGCCCCGCCACCTTGAACGCTTGAAAATCTTCAATCCCATCCGATCGGAACTTGTTCAGCTCCACGACAATTCCGTTATACGCTCCGTTGAACTGGTACGTGTCTTTTTCGGAAATGCGCATGTCGCCCTTGTTGTCTATGCTAGCCTGGATGTCTACTTCGCTGATCCGGAACGAGCGGTCTTCGGCATTGGCGGGCTGAATGAATAGAAGCAGGAGGAGTTGAAGCAAGAGCAGGAAGGCTAAGAGCAGGCTGACTCTCTTGGATGTAGCAGTCAAAGTCATAAGAACGATTCCTCCAAATTTTATTCCTCCCGGAAGTCCTCGGCAATAACATCGAGCGCCCCCGTCTCGGGATCGATAATCAATCCATGTACGGGGATGGCGGGCGGGAACAGCGGATGCCGGCGGATCATCCGGACACTGTGCATCACACCCTCCTGTTCGCTTCCGAAGCCGCGCAGAAATTTCTCCATCCGGATGCCCGCATTCTCCAGAACCTCGACAGCCAGCGGATTAATCCCGTGCTCGGCAAACTTGTCGACGATTCCCCGGGCATCCAGATTCGTCATCCCGCAGCCGTGATGGCCGACGACCAGCACCTCCCGCGCGCCAAGCTTGTATACGGCGACGAGAATGCTGCGCATCGCGCTACCGAACGGCTGCGTCAGGATGCCGCCCGCGTTTTTAATGAACTTGGCGTCCCCGTTTTTGAACCCGAGCGCCTTGGGCAACAGCTCCACCAACCGCGTATCCATGCAAGTCAAGACGACCACCTTTTTGTCGGGAAACTTGTCGGTCAGGTACTCCTCGTATTGCCTCTCCTCGACAAACTGTTTGTTATGGGCCAGCAGGCTGGATAAGATTGACACAGGCCACATCCTCCTTTGAAGCTATTATTTTCTTGCCGTATGTCTCATGACAAGTTCGATTTCTCACTAATCCATCAGCCGAACCGGAAATAGATTAATAGAAAGGCGGCCACCACGAACAAAAAATTCAACATGACGAACACCATTCGGTCCACGGTAGTCTTGTGAATTTCAATAGGCGGTTTATAGAAGCTGACACCCTCGATAATAAAGATAAGGAGGATGATATGGATCATGAAGTGTCCTACCACTTCCACATAGCCGAACAGCATAGTGGTTGTGATGAAAATACCGGTAAGCACGATGGCCAGCAGCCGGTTCAGAATGCCTACGACCAGCAAATACCCGACTACGAATTCGATGAAGGCGCACATAACGATAAAGAGCTCCGGCGCGAAGCCGAATGTAGGTACGCCATGATGCTCTATGACATCCAGTGCCATCTTCGGATAGATCCATTTCTCCGTGGCGACCCAACAAAGGGATAGCCCCGTGCCCAGGTACAGCAGTGGAAACGACCAAGACTCCCATTTGGTGCGCTGCAAAGCCAGTCCGGCCATAATCGCGACATAGAAACCGTAATCCAGCATATGAAACCAGCCGTGCTCCGCGAGACGAATGCTGTAGACGAACAGGCCCAACAGCACGACCGCGGCCGCTTTCGAAGCGTAGTGGTGCGGAATAAGCAAGAGGGCGATCGCCAGCCACAGGAAAACGACAGCCCAGGTCCCCTGCAGCTCTATCTCGGGCGCGAATAACGTTCCTTCCACAGCCTGCCATAACAAAGCCGCCGCCGTTCCGTACTTCAACAGGCGGAACGACCAGGGACGCAGCCTCTCGACTTGCCTGTCGAAGCGCCGCAAGAGCGGGATCTGCATAATGGCCGGCAGCAGCTGGGTCAGGATCGCCAGCAGCACGGCAACGGACAACGCCATGATCATAAAAAACGGGGAAAGGATCCGCTCAATCGGCTCCTTGACGGGATCCACGTCCGTAAACCACTTCACATGTGCGGAAGCAAGCTGCGGGATTACGAGTCCGAGCATCAGAAATGACCCTATCCATCCAAGCCGGTTCAATGTCCGCATAAGACCACCCTTTCTATTTTGACTTTCCTTATTGTACCATAGCCAGGCTCAGGAAAATCTATCCTTCCCGTTATAGTCATAATTTTGCATGCTTGTCCATTTATCCAATTATCAAAAAATCCGTAGATAATCTAGAAATCAGCCAATTTCCAATAACCGGATTATCGAACACAATTATGGAGAAGGAATATTATTCCTTTAAAAAATATGATTAGGAGCGTGTTATTAATGAAAAGCAGCAAAAAGAAATGGTCAGGAATTCTCCTTGCCGCCGTATTATGCTTCAGCATGGTTTTATCCGCATCTGCAGCTACGGATCCCTATGCTTATATCGACGGGTCAGTAGACTATGACGGCAATCAAGTGAACGGTTACCAGTATGCTTGGACAACCCATGCCAATGCAGGCTCTATTTTTGTAAATGGAATTCTCTATAATGGAGCTGCTTCCAAGGCGGGATGCGGTGGTTACGGGTACCCGACTTACCCGTATACAGAGTTGTACGCGGAATGTACGACCACTAAGGCTGTGTCGAGCCCACCGGCCTCAGGCTCCTGGACATCCGTGGCGTATACAACTACCTCTTATACCAATAACACCAAAAGCGACCGCTTGTATTTCTACGGCACCCTGTAGTCCAAAGCGAATAGAATCAGGGCCTGCTTAAGCTTGAGCATATGAAAAAAAGAGGACGGGATTTCCGTCCTCTTTACTATGGGGGAATGCTGTCATGCGGAAATGGGTGACTGTTGTTGTTCTGGTTCTTCTATTATTCACAATCGGTTGCGAGAGTCTGCAATCGCCCAAGCCGGTGAACCTTACGATCCAGTATCCTTCAGCCAAAGGTTTCGAGCAGCGGTATGGCGCAGCCTACAGGGAGAAGTATCCGCATGTTACCATTCAAGTTATCGAGGGACGAAACGCTCCGCAAGGTCCTACCGATCTTGTGTTTATGAATAGTCTGGCCGAGTACGAGCGGCAATCGAGAGAAGGGAAGCTGCATGAACTCGATAGCTTTCTCCAAAGGAATCCAGGTATGCTGAGCCGTCTTTCACCGGTGGTTGTGAGCTTATTGCACAATAAATCGCCAAACAAGCTTTTCGGGCTTGCGCCGGGGTTTACCAGCTATGCGATTTATTACAACAAAGATCTCTTCCGGCAATTCGGGATACCGGAGCCGCGAGATCAAATGAGCTGGCAAGAGCTGTTGGCTCTGGCTGAGCGTTTTCCGGTTGTGAATAAAAACGGCGGCCCCCTCTACGGCTTCAAATCCGACTTCTACCGTAATATTGCGATTGGACTGATCCTGCGAATCGGACAGACAGAGGGGAGGAGCTTTATCGATCCGAGTACGTTGAAGGTCCACATGGAACCTGAGATCTGGAAGCCGATTTGGGAGCAGATAACCAAAGCTGTTCGCAAAGGGGTGCTATATGATCAGGAGGACTCAGAGCAAACGTCGAATGCGGACCAAGAGCCTCCCTCGATTCTGAGCGGACAAGTGGCGATGCAGTGGGGATCGCAGGTTTTGTCTTACAATTTTGCACAAGACGTGAAGATGACGGGCGGCAATCCTATTAATTGGGGACTCGTAACGGTGCCTGTAGATCTCAATCAGCCCGATTTGTCCGATTTTTACAGTCTCCAGGAAATCTTCGGGATCTCCGTGAATTCGCAGCATGCGAAAGAAGCATGGAAGTTTATTTCCTTCCTTTCTTCAGACAAGCAATTAGCTGCTATTCCGCTGAATCACATCAACACTTTGGGACTGCCCGCACAAATTGGGTTAGTGGCCCAACCAGACGGGAGGGACTTGTCCCCGCTGTTCAAGCTAATCCCGCCTAAAAAATCGTTCGATCCTTACCAAGAGGTACCGTATCCAATCATTAATGCCTTTTCTGACGTAGGCCAAAAGCTGGTGGAAGAGGTACTGGAGAATAAAATAACGGAGGAGGAAGCGCTGCTCCGCATCTCGATTGAGGGACAAGCAGCCGTCGATGCAGCCCGAGTCAAGGCAACCCGCTTTCCATAGCATACCCAACCGAACTCCCAACCGAGCAGTTGAAAGCGCTGCACCATGCTGCACCCCCGGCGAAAAAAGCTATGCTCCTACTGGATTTTAAGCTTGAGTAGGCTACAATAGAGGAATATAGGCTGCTCGGCACAAGCTTCGTAGAGAGGAGCGAAGAAAGATTGTGAGAAAATGGATTATGATTACGATTTCAATATTATGGTTTGCAGCCCCCCTCTCCTCGTTGGTTGCGGCGGAAATATCCTCGTCAGAGGAACAGGCTGCCGCAACATTCGAGCAACATGCGGCGGAGCTGAGGCAGCTAGGTCTGTTCCAGGGGAGCGACCACGGCTTCGAATTGGAACGCGAGCCGACGAGGACAGAGGCGCTTGTCATGCTGATCCGTCTGCTGGGCAAAGAGGAGGTAGCGTTGGAAGCGGGACGCTCCGCCGAAGCTCCTGCACATCCTTTTACGGACGTGCCGTCATGGGCGCAGGCATATGTGGATTATGCCTGGAAGCATCAACTGACGTTGGGCGTGTCGCCAACGAGTTTTGGTGCGAACCAGCCGGTATCATCCGCGCAGTATTTAACCTTCGTCCTGCGTGCGCTCGGCTATGATGATTCCAAGGGGGATTTCGAGTGGAGTCGAGCCTCGGAGAAGGCCGTTGAGATTGGGATGGCGACGGCTCGGGATTACAGGAGACCGGAGGGCCATTTCCTGCGAGCGCATCTGGTCGATATCTCCTACGGGTCGCTGTCCGCTCCGTTGAAAGGAAGGGAGCAGACCTTGCTGCGCAAGCTGATCGATGAAGGACAAGTCAGTCAAGAAGCGGCGCAGCGCGCCGGGCTGCCGGTCGCTGCCGGGCAGGGCGAATATTCGCCGCCGCGGACCTCGGAGCCTGCCGGCGAACCGGAGCACCGTACACGCACCGTACCGGTCACGGTAGAGCGGGGAGCGGCTATTGTGAATGGGATCGAGCACGGAATGGTTTCGGTAGATAGAGACACGCTGCTGCGCGAATTCCCGCAATTTGCAAGCATAACGCAAACGTCATTCACCGTTCGCTCCGTAGAACGAACGGCCGAGGAAAGGGAACGGCTGGCGTTGCTGGGATTGCTGATGAGCGGGATGATGCCCGATAATCCGGTCAACGATTATCTCGTCGGGCCGCCCGTCAATCTGGAGCGTCCTACTGCTCTGGCCGGGGGACAGGATTATGGAAAAATGGATGTTTTCCGCGCATATGGTTTTTCGGATGCCCATAATCGTCTGTTCGCCTATACAACGTTGGCAGATCTCGATATTAACAAGCAGACATGGACCATTCATTATTATTCAGACGAGCGCACACTGGAAGAGAAGACTGCCGACATCATCGACGAGGCCCGCCAACTGATGAAAGGGGCCGTGTATCTCACTCATGAGTACGCCAATCCCGACGAGGCTGCACGCAGTATTCCGGTGAAGCTGGACTATAAGAAATCCGAGTCGCGCACGATTATGCCGGACGGCAGTGTCCACACCGAACATATTGCAAATGCTGTCCTTCCACGTTCGGCGCTGCCGGAGTCGGTTCGTCCGTTCACGCACAAGTCCGGCATCGGCATCTGGTGGTCAACCTCCCGCCCGCACTCGCCCGACGAATTTGCCGAAACACCGCTAATGTCCCGACTGTCCTATTTGCTGTATCGCGATGGTCAGGTTGTATCCACAGGACTGCACTACATGCCTTGGAATTTCGATGAACTTTCCTTCCTCACTCGCGAGTCAGCCGAGAGTCCCGGCGTCATTTTCAGCTTCCTGGAGGACGACAGCGGGCATTTGCTGGCGTACACATCATTTTATTATCCTTCGCCGGTCAAATGAATAAATTTGTTGCCTAATATTGTCGACTTAGAAAATTCTCATTGAATGGTGATATTATGAACAAAAAGCTGATTATTGGAGGAAAGTCATGGAAAATGAAAAATGTGACTTGATACACCCGAACGGTGTCAAGGAAAAGAAAATGGAAGTGATTGATGGCTACACGATCAAGTACCACGCAAACGGAAAAACAATGTGGTCAAAGGGAAAAATGATTGAGGATAAGCCGGACGGCTACTGGGAATGGTATCGTCCCGATGGAACTATAAAGCGTTCAGGGTATTTTGACATGGGCGAGCCTGTTGGTGAATGGGTCACCTATGACAGCAAAGGCAATAAACACAAATCTACCATTCGTAATAAAGAATAAGTGACATGGGCCATTCGAAAGATTACACTTCTTTTTGATCTGTTATCTCCAACTTCTTGTTTGCAAGCTGTTGAACGAAAAGCCCAGAGAAGGCCGCAACAGCCTGCCTCCCGGCAATCCGCCACAGCCCTCCAGCCCGCGTCAGACGCGGCCTCTTGCCCCTCTCTCCTCCCCCGTCGCCACCGGATTGTCTTTGTAGCTAATCCAATCGCTCCAGCTAGATTCCATGCCGGCCGCCCCGTCTATACGGTCATCCTCACGGGCAAGATGCTGGAATGCGGAAGCCAGACTGTCCGTAAATTTTAATTGAATCGATCCATGCCGCTCGACTTGTCTAGCTGCTGCAGTCTCTTTGACGGCTTCGGGCAGCACGACAACAATCCATCGCAGGTGCGCATGTTGGAGGATCGGCAGAGCGTTCAACATCGAGTCCAGAGTGGCGACCGTCCTTTCGGCGATAATCCGATTATCGATCAGAAGGTGAAGGGGCTGCGTCGCCTCTTGCAAAGCCATGTGCGCATCCGCAGCGATATCCCGGAAATCCTCCATCGTTACCACTGGTTCAAAATGCGTCAAAGCCAAAATATGATTTTGCACCAGCCACCCTGCTTTATAACGCATGCTTAACTCCCCTTTGTTATGTGGTCAAATATTGTCGACTATATGCCCATAGCGCCTCAGCTTCATGGCCTACGGGCAAAGGAACGCTGAAACGCATTGGGCGATCCTGCTTCCAATGCACCCCCGAATGCTTCTCCAAGATCAGCCGACCCAGATAAGCGCTGCCTTTGGCTATCGGCTGGCCGAACATTCGAGACAACAATCGAAACAGCAACGATGCCTCTTGGAACAAATTCGTTCGAACGATTCCCGGATAGCAGGTATGCACGCGCAACTGCGGATATCGCTTGGCGAGCTCGGAAGCATAGAGATCGACCGCAAGCGCTGCCTTCATCGCGGATGATAGACCGGCTTGTGGTTCAGCCCAAGAGGTCGAAGCATTCTTGTGGACGCCATTACCTCCTACCATAACGATGCATCCGTCAGGTACGATCTTGTTCTGCTGAAGAAGGATCTCCGATAACGCGAATTTACTCAAATAGTTTGTTGCGAAAGTCGTCTCCAACCCTTCATTGGTCAGCCGTGCCTCTTTGTCGGTATATATTCCTCCCGCACACAGCGCCAACGCATTAATCATTCCTTCTAGCTGTTCCGCTAATCGACGTACATCCGACATCTTGGACAGATCTGCATAGAGGTAGTCCGCCCCCAGCTCGGCGGCAATCTTCTCGCCTTGGGTTCGATTACGACCGACGATCGTTACCTCCCAACCGCGTTGCGCGGCAAAGCGCGCCGTCCCGTAACCGATTCCGCTTGTTCCTCCAGTAACTACGATTCGCATAATGCCTCCCAGTATTAATTAGGATACTAGCTATAAAACAAACGTTATTCATCTTCATACTTATAAACGCACAATCGCACTCACCCCCTCTTTAATCGCTAGGACCCTAGCTATAGGCGTAGGCGAAAAGCCCCTATTAATAATATTCCTTATCCCCTAGATTCTTGGCCACTCGTTGCAGCCATTGTCCCAGCAAATCTCTCTCGGCTTGCGTGAACCCTTTAAGCATCTCGTTCTCGAATTCCAGAATAAGACCGACCAGCTTTCCGAACACCTCGTTGCCCTGCTGCGTGAGCGTCACAACGTTAGCCCTTCCGTCCGTATGGCTAGGCTTGCGGGAGATGTATCCCCGAGCCTCCAGCTTATCTAATATTCCGGTCAAAGTCGCGGATGTAATTCCACTATGATGCTGGAGCTTCTGCTGCTCCAATCCCCCGGATTGAGCCAAATAGCCCAGGATCTCGAATTGCGAAGTCGTCAGATTGAATGCGCTTAACCGCACGTCAAGCTCTTTGCGCATAATAATATAGGTTCTTTTCAAGTAAAGGATGGATTGAGACATGCGGTATGGCTCCATTCTGAGATTGTGTCGATATTACTAGCATCCTAATTATAAATTGGATATTTCCAGAATGTCAACCGACCTCGCTTCATAAGTATCTCAAGTTGCGCTTGTCGTTCAGCTTAGACAGGCTTAAGTATAACGAGCATGTTCGCTTGGTCGGCTACGCCCGCTCTGTTAGTACTTTCAGGAGTGATGCGTTGACTCCTTGTTGACTCAGAACATAGAAAAATACATCGCCCGAGCATGTAAGCGACATGGCGATGTATTCAACGGCACATATTGCTATATGTTTTTCGGCTCTTACTCTTCCCCCGTCGCTACTGGATTGTCCGCGTACGAAATCCAATCGCTCCAGCTTCTTATCCCCCCACGAACCCCCATGTTCGGAGGGTTCCAACGCCAAAAAGTAGGGGTTCCGATCAGCGCGGCGGGAATGTCTCGGAGGACATGCCAACGTCCATGTGCAACGACCTCCCTTGGCTACGTTTGGGAGGACTTGTGGAGCAAGAAATCCGTGGAGGACGGGGCTGGCGGAACAGTACAGTTTGAGCCGGGGCAAGTCATCCACCTGTGGCTGGGTCAAGCCGAACGGATCGCCAACAAAAGGCCAAGTGAAGCAAGGTAGCACCCGGAAGCGATGAGCTGGAAACAAGCTACAACGCTATTGTTTGCAAGGTGTTGGCGGTTGTTTGCAATAAATGATATGTAAAAAACATTTGACATTTAGTGCTCTCCTTAAATAAAATGAATTTTGTAAAAAGTTTTTGACATTTGAGGTTGGTGAATATGGAGAATCGCATTAAAGAAATACGCAAAGACAAGGGGATTTCACAAGAACAACTTGCTGCAGCTTGTTCCGTTTCGAGGCAAACAATTAATGCGATCGAGAATAATAAGTATGACCCGACACTCAATCTTGCGTTCAAGCTAGCGAAGGTCTTAGGTACATCGGTTGACAGTTTGTTCATCAGCATTTAGCATCCTGGCTCTCTACGGAGCGGGAGCTACGCCATTTTAACATCCGTATAGGAGGGAAAATGAAGTTGAAAAACGCAAAGATGCATTGGAATCAAATTCTTGCTTATGTTGTCGGGGGAATATTCTTTTTATTGTTCTGCCAAATGTTCTACAGATGGATTCAACATGATACGCTAGGTGTTGTTGATGATTTTATTCGTCTGGCTATTCCGCTTGGAATCGTCATGTCTGCTTTGACATGGGGAACTCCGCATAAAGGGTTCAGTCAGGACGATGAGCTTGGAAAGTTGATTTTGTTGAAGAGCGCACGATTCAGTTATTATGCTCTTTTGATTGTAATCTTCATCGTTCTTGTCATTGAGAAATACGTTAATGGCCAAGACAATATTCCACTAAATCTAATATTATGTTTTGGTCTAGCTGTACATCCCGTTGCAGAGTTTCTGATATCCAGAAGATATAAATAAAGAAAGAGTAGCCTGCCCCAGCCGCTCTGCAATGGCTAACTCCGGGAGTTTGCAACCACTCTCGTCGGGTTCTTGTTTGCAAGCTGTTGACAGAAAAGCGCAAAGAGGGCCGCAACAGGTCACTAGCTCACAACCTGTCACAACCCCCAAACCCGCGTCCGACGCGGCCTTACGCCTTACCCTCATCCCCCGTCGCCACCGGATTCCCCTCATACGAAATCCAATCGCTCCAGCTCCCTGCGTACAGCTTCACATTCGGAAAACCAGCCTCCTCGAGCGCGAGCACGTTAGGGCAGGCGGTGACGCCGGAGCCGCAATAGACGACGAGCTCCTTGGCCGGGTCGAGGTCGCGGAAGCGCTCCGTTTGGCCAGCGGCGTCGCGCCAACGGCCTTGCTCGTCCAGCGCGCCTTTCCAGAAGCGGTTGATCGCTCCCGGGATATGCCCGGCCACCGGATCGATCGGCTCGCTGAGCCCGAGATAGCGAGGCTCCTCGCGAGAGTCGATCAGGACGACGTTCGGATCGCCCAGTCTGGCGCGAACGTCGGCCATCGAGAGCAGCAGCTCTTCGCGCGGATGCGGCTCGAACGCGGCGGGCGCCGGCGTAGGCACCTCGGCGGTGATGGAGCCCCCCGCCGCCTGCCAGCCGGCGAAGCCGCCGTTCAGCACATAGACGCGCTCGTGGCCGGCATACCGCAGCATCCACCACAGACGCGAGGCATAGGCTCCACCCTGGTCGTCGTAAGCGACGACGGTGGTGGAGTTGCCGATACCGGCTTGCCCCATAGCTGCTGCGAAGCTTGTCATGTCCACGAGCGGATGACGGCCGCCATGCTCGCCCTTCGGCGCAGACAGCTGCCGATCTAGGTCGATGTAGACCGCGCCGGGGATGTGCGACTCTTCATACGCCGCGCGCCCCGCGGCCGGATCGGTCAGCACGAACCGGCAATCCGCGATGACCAAGTCCGCGTCGTTCCAATGCTCCGTTAGCCAACTCACTTCCACTATATGCTTCATTCGAGTCACGCTCCTGCTTCAGATAGATACTTCCAGCTTACCCGACCACTCCTGCAGGAGCAAGTAGCAGCGAAAAGTCTCCCAACCGTGCAAACCAAACAGCCGCCGGCAGAGCAAGCGCCCAGCCAACGGCCGTCCCTAAACCGACTATACTCCTACCCCACCAAATATACAGAAAACCAACCGCCCACCAGCAGCGAGCAGCCGCCTATGCTTCAGCCTTTTAGCCTTATAGCCTTAGCCTCACTCACTCAGCTTAAGCCTCACCCCCAGCCTCTACACCAGCTCCAGCTCCAGCCTCAACATCAGCCTGAACCTCTGTCCCGACCTCAGCCTCAACACCCAACCTAGTAACTAATCAAAGCCGCCATGATCAAGCCGGTAGCCAAGCTAAGGCGAGAAGCAAAAATCCCCACGCTCACGTTGCCGTTCGGAATTTCACGCACGACCTTGAACGGGGTCAACCACTCGAACAAATAAAACACGATCACTTGTGCGAAAATGCCGACGATGCCCCACAGCGCCAAATCCAACAGCGATACCGAGTGGTAAATTGCCGATGCGAGCATGATCGCCAAACCGATGATTTTGCCGCCCAGGTCGTGAGCCGCCGCCTTCGCCGCATTGATCTTCCGCAGATCGTCGGTCGCCGCCCCTTCCCGAATCAACGCGAACTCGTTATAAGGTGTCGTCACCAGAAAAGCCAACAACCCGAAGGCCAGCAGGGGCAAACTAACCCCCAAATATTGCAGAAAGTTCAAAATATGATCCCATTGCGTCGTCTCAACCGTTCCCATTCGCTTCTTCTCCTCCACCCCATTAAACGTTATTCCAAGCCGATCGGCACGTAGTACGACAAGTTCCCCGTAATGCGTCCGCCCGCTCTGGCGACAATAGCCGAAGCCTTCCCGCCGGTGAGAAAAGAACCCCAAAGCATTCGGCCGCGTTCCACACCGCGCTCCGTCTCCAGCTCGACGACCGGCAAGTCGACCTGCTCCTGCACGACCATCGGCTGCTCCCAATAGTTCACCTCGCCGTCCCGCTCCTGCACCGCGCCGTCCGCCCCGTACAGCGTAACGGCGCCGCCTTCGCGACCCAGCACCGGCTTGGTCACATACGGCCTAACCCCTGCCAAGCTAGACTCCTCGAGATAGGTAGGCAGCATATACGCCTCGATCGCCTCATGCTCCTCCTGGGTGAAAAAACCACCGTCACCCGCCGCATGCAAGTTCCAGATAAGTGCCTGGAACGCCTTCGTCTGCGCCAGCAAAGCCGACGGCGGGTTGATCGAGCAAAGCCGGCCCCGCGCCAGCAAGTCGAGCACATGCGCCCCTGTCGGGTAGCCGTCTTCCTCGTCCTCGTCCTCGGCGAGCTTCTCCATCGCATGTAGCCGATACAGCAAGTCGATCGGCTCATGCCGCCCGTCCTTCCACTCGCACAGCCGGTCCTCGTACACCCGCAAGTCAGACAGCGGCACGAACCGGCCCTCCAGCCCGCTCTGCGCGAGCAAGTACCGCGTCGTGCCCGCGTCCTCCTCGTGCCAGTCCAGCGCACTGAACGCCACGCGGTCCACCGCGAAGCCCGCCGCCGCATAAGCGACCGCCGCTCCTGTGAACGCCTCTCGCAGATGCGAAGTCATGCCGGCATTCGGGTTCCCCATGCCGACCAGCTCGCACACCCGGCCATTCACCGCATACGCTTCCACGACGCTCGTCGGCGTGTCGCTGTTCAGCTCCAGCATCTTGAGCCCCCGCGGCGTCTCGGCAAAGTCGAACCGCCCGATAACGGTCGGCAGCGACTCCGAGACATATACCCGCACGGCGCGCCACGTCGCCTCCGGCAAGCCAAGCGCCTCGAACAGCGCCGGCTCCCCGAGACGCGCCATATGCAGCGTCCGGTTGAACACCCGGCCAAGCCGCTCGGTCGCTTCCGCAATCTCCGTCCTCAGCGCCGCCGAGACCGACACCACCGAGGCAACCGCATACTCTTCCCCGTACATCCGGTCCCACGGGAACAGCCCTTCCTCCCGCAGCGGACCGTATAGCCGCTCACGCCAATCCGCATACCCGCCAGCAGAGCCAGAGCCAGAGCCAGCACCTGAACCGCCCAAGCCGCCAGGACCGCCAACGCCAACGCCTCTCCGAAGCGCGGCAACACTCAAAGCCTTGTACTCGCCGCCCATACGCCTGCGCTTCATCCCCATCGCGGCTTACCCGCCCGACGAGGAAGAACTGGAGCTGCTGCTGCCAATCCCACCCTTCGAGGCTGTGCTCCCCGAAGACCCGCTCGAAATACCGGAGGATGGCTTCTGCGCCCCGCTGCTCGTGTAGCTGCTGCTCGAGCCGTTGCTGCCGCTGCTTTTGTAATACCTTTTCTTCCCGTTCGAATAGTAGTACGAATTGCCGCCCACATAGCTGCCGTCGTCGTCGCAGTAGCCGTCGCTATTGTCGTCCCAGCACTCCGCCCCGGTTCCCGCCGACGTTCTCGACGACTGGGTGCAGCCTGCGCTGAACGCCATCGTCGTCGCCACGAACAGCCCGACCAATGTTCGCGTCTTCGTTCCTTTCCAATCCGTCATGCCTGCCTCCTCCTCTCTCTGTCTCTATCACGCGCCAGGCACGGCGTAATAAACGTATACCTTGCGGTCCTCATCCACTTCCGTAGATGTGTTCTCCCACACTCGCCCTTGCAGCGTCAACCGATCGCTCTGCAGAATGAGCAGCGCATCGTCGTTGTCCTGGAACTCATAGCGATGAACGACCGGGTAGCGGTCCGTCCCTTCTCTAAATTCCCTCAGCTCGATGCGTATGCCTCCCCAGTACGGGTCGACTTCCCCCGCTCCCTCCCAAGCGTGCTCATCGGAGGCGAGGGCTACGTAAAGGATATACTTGTTCGATTCGACCGAGCAAACCTTTTTCTCGTACACCACCCGGTCCTTCACGAAATAATCGCAGGCGAACCGAAGCGACACCTCATCCTTGTCGATAAAATCGTAAAAGTACAATAGCGGAAAGCCATGTTCGGCGTCGTCCAGCCGGTATTCCAAACGTGCCATCGGACCGCATCCTCCCCATCAACCAGATACCCGTATATACGCAAGCGAATCGATCGCGGTTCCAATGTAATACACAATATCCTTTTCCCCCCATTTGATCCGTCGCAGCCCCCCAAGTAAAATGAAGGCAATTGTACACAACAGATCGGCCTCATAAAAAATAGGCAAGGAGCGCCCTCGCAAAATGTCTCAGCCACCTAACTTTCATTGGATCATCGCCCCATTGACCGAGCAGCATGCCGAGCAGATTACGACCTGGAAATACGAGCCGCCCTACGACGTCTACCAATGGCCGGCCTGGGAGCGGATGCTCGCCGATGATTATGAATTTGCCAACGCGCACATCCGGGAAACCCAATACATCGCCATTCTGGACACCGCGGACGACCACTCATTAGCCGCCTATGCGCAGCTATTCCCTCTGGAGGGCTGGACTCGCTTGGGCATCGGCCTTCATCCCGTTCGTTGCGGCCTTCGCCAAGGCGTCGGTCTTTCCATCATAAAAGCGGTTCTCCAGCATACGCAGCAAAAAACACCTGCCAATCGAATAGACTTGGAGGTGTTCGTTTGGAATGTCCGTGCAATCCGGGCCTACAGCTCGACGGGCTTCGAGATTCAAGATACGTACGAGCGCAAAAATGCGATTACCGGTCTCCCGCAGGAGGTGCATTGCATGGAGCTGAACCGCCCCTGACCGGAAGCTTGTCCCGCTAGTGAATGTCCCGCTTCTTGAAACGGCCACCCTTCACGTCATGGATGTTGCCTACCGCCAGGAACGCCGCCGGATCGAGATCCTCGACGATCGCCTTCATCTTCGCTTCCTCGAGACGGGTGATCACGCAGAAAATAACGCGCTTGCTGTCGCCGCTGAAGCCGCCTTCCCCATTCAGGAACGTCACACCCCGGCCGAGCCGATGAATGATGGCATCTCCGATCTCCCGGTTTTTCTCGCTGATGATCCACACCGCCTTGGACTCGTCGAACCCTTCGAGCGTAATATCGATCAGTTTAAAGGCAATATAGTAGGCAATGAGGGAATACATCGCTTGGTCCCAGCCGAATACGAACCCCGCGCTTCCCAAAATAAAGATGTTGATGACCATAACGACTTCACCAACCGAGAAGGCGCTCTTCTTGTTCACCAGAATGGCAACGATCTCCGTCCCGTCGAGCGATCCCCCGGATCGTATGACGAGACCGACCCCGATACCAAGCGTAATGCCTCCGAATACGGTAGCAAGCAGCGGCTCGATGGTCAATGGAGGAACCGGATGCAGCAGGGTGGAGCCAATGGACATAAGCGCAACCGCGAACAGCGTAGAGATGGCGAACGTCTTGCCGATCTGCTTGTAACCGAGGAACAGGAACGGCAGGTTTAAGAGGAATAGGAAGATACCGAGGGGGAGCCCGCTCAAGTGCGAGACGATAATGGAAACGCCCACAATGCCCCCGTCGATGATCTTGTTCGGAACGAGGAAGATTTCAAGCGCTACCGAGACTAGCGCGGCACCTAAAGTGATTAAGATTGCTCTTTGCAGGAACCGGGCTCGGGAAATTTTCAGGTGCTGTCGTTTCGATGCTGCATCTTTCACTTTTGCGTTAGCATTGGATGAGTTGGTCAACGTGAATCCCCCTTAGGTAATGGTGTTAAACTAAGTAGATCAGCTGTACTTCTTTATCGGTGACGATCAGCTTGATGATATGATGCTCGCGATCGTAAACCGCCTTGCCGGCCCCGATGTACATAACCGGATCCGCGCCAAGCGCGTAGAACAAGTCGTCGGCCAAAGTGCGCAGGCACTCCGAGCGTTCGCCCTCTTCCAGCCCGCCCCACTCCTCGGCACTCATCTCGAAGCTGTCGTACACACCATCGAACCGACCGAGCGCGCCCGATAAATCCCGGACGATGTCTTCATATTCGCGGTTAAACTTGACGCCCATTCACAGTCCTCCTTCCTGACGCCCCCCTGGAAAGCAGCGCCTAATAAACTATGCTATAATATATTGTATCGTATTGTGCGGGGATGATCCAATAATGTTGAAAACGCAGATCACGAAAGAAGAACTGGAACGGCTAGGTCTGGAAATCAAACGGTTGTTTCTCGTGCCTGCGCTGGAAAAAGGACTCGAATTGCAGCAAAAAGGGTATGTGTACAACACGGAATTTCAGACGGGGCGGAAGCTGGCGGCCAAGGTTCAGGATACGCAGGTGTTCGATGTCCTGCTTGAGCTGGAGGCACTGGAGCAGAGCGGCTGCACCTGCGGAGAATCGTCCTGCAGGCATATGGCGGCTGCTTTCTTCTATGTGTACGCTGTTTACGGGCGGCCGGACGCTTTCGTGCGCTCGCTGAAGCAGGCGGAGCAGCAGCAGCCGACCAGAGCCGCCTCGGCGCTGCACCGCAAGACGGTGCTGCTCGCGAGCCAGTCGGAGCTGCCGTCCGAGACGCCGAAGGAATCGGCTTCGCCGGAAGAGTGGTACGCCTTCATGTTGGCCCAGTGGGACGCTTTTGCGAAGAAAAACGCGATGCACAAGCTGTTCCTGGACGACTACTACCGAGCGGCGCTGCAGACGATTACGCTGCCGACGCAGTGGTGGAGCCGGACGCCTCGTTTCGTCTATGCGCTGCGGGCGGTTCTGCTGCTGCTCGGCCAGCTCGAGGAGGATTATCGCCAGCGAAGCGCTTTCGGCTATTCCGCGCCGGGCGATCGTCACAAGGAAGCGGCGGAGTCGCTGCTGGAGAAGTCGCGCGGCTTCCTGCGGGAGCTCGACCCGGCGGAAGCTCACGGGCAGACGGCGGAGCAGTTGGAGGCTTTAGGTGGAGAAGCCCGTTCGCTGCTGCTGAAGGCGCAGGAGGATTCGCCTTATTCGGCTCTGGCGATGCACCGGATGCTCTGGTCGCAGCTGCTTCGGCATGGAAACGCGGCTTGGCTGGAGCAGGAGCGGGAGCGGTTGGATGCGATTCGGCGCGGCGGCGGTGGGGCCGGCAGCGGCGGAGGTGTTAGTGTCAGCAGCGGGGCGGCGCCGTCGGACTTTGTGTCGCTTTCGGCTACACTCGCCTGCGTTCACTTCCTGCTGCTGCAGTCGCGGGACGGCGAGGCTTGGAAGACGCTCACGGCTTCGCGCCTGTTCCGGCCGGAGCAGCTGCTTCCTTTCCTCGAGGAGTGGAAGCAAACGGAGGATTGGAGCCGGCTGTGGAGCTGGCTCGAACGGCTGCGCCCGGCGCTGCGGACGATGAACGAGAAGTCGTTCCAGCTGTTCTGCAGCTTCGGCCACGAGGCGGCGCGCCAGCTCGGGCATGCGGACGAGTGGTTGAATACGCTCGCCGCCCTGCTGCCGCGCAGCTATTACGCCTATACGGAGGCGTTGATCAAGCAGGGCCGCTACCGGCGCTGGGTCAATTTTCATTTGGCCGAGCGGATCGGGCTGTCTTCGCTGTATCCGGTCGACCTGCGGGCGATCGAGGCGCATGACGCTTCGCTGCTGCTGCCCGTATATCATCAGTCGATCGACGATTATATTCGCCAGAAAAACCGGACCGCCTACAAGGAAGCTATCCGTCTATTGAAGAAGCTCGCTAACATTTACAAAGCGCTGGGCCGTCAGGACCGCTTCGACTTGTATATGGAGCGGCTCATCCGGCATTACGGCCGGCTGCGGGCGTTCCAAGAGGAATTGAAGAGAGGAAAGCTGATTCGATGATAGGGCCTGCTCCGATCCAAATCAACGTGAAATGGCTGCCGGACGGCGCGTACTTCTTGTCGGGGGATACGCAAGGGACGGCGCTTGAGCCCGAGCATCTGCGCTCGCTGCTGTTCGCCTGGCATGAGTCTTCCTTCTTCGGCACCTTCATCGAGACGGCCGGCTTCGAAGGAGCGGACGGTGTGCGGCTGGGTGCCGAGGAAGCGCTCGACTTCTTCGCCAAGCCGTGCTGGAACGAGCATGTTCGCCTCCAATGGAGCGAGGACGGCATGCGGCTGCTGGACGCCGCTCCCGAGCTGCTGGAGGCTCGCGAGCAGGACCGCATCGTGCCCGACTACGGCCAATGGCGCAAGGGGCGGTTGGTCTGGAAGGTGCTGCCTGCGTCGGACGGCGGCGGGGGACTCGAGGTCGGCGGAGTGGTCGGCGCCTGGCTGGACTTCCTGATGGCGGAGCGGCTGCCGCTTGCGCATTCGCGGTTGGCGCTGTGGGATGGCGGGACGGCTTCTTCAGACGCCGAGGAGGGTCCTGCAGGACCGGCGGAAGGCTCGCCGCTGGAGCTATTCGAGGATGAGCGCGACTGGCTCGTCTCCATCGGCTGGCTGCCGGACGAAGCCCCGTTCCGGGTATGCCTGCAGCTGCAGGAGCCGGAGGTCGGTTCGGTGTGGTCGATGGCTATCGTGCTTCAGGACCGGGTGAATCCTTCGGTCCTGGTTGAATGCGCGCCGGATGGCACTCCGCTCGGCAGGATCGGCGGCGAAGGGACTGATTGGGTTGCGGATGAAGCCGATGCCGTGGAGGTTGAGGTGGAAGGTGCTCTTGCTTGGCATCCCGAGAGCGTCGGCATGATGGGCGAGGCCGATCGGGATCTAGAGGAAGCAGTGAGCGGCTGGAATGGTTGGCATGGTAGGCATGGGGCTGTTGTCCCCGAGCATTGGGGAGATCCTGCCGGGCGTATTCGCCGGACGATGGCCAAGTGGTGGCATCTGATCCCTTGGCTGCGCGACGGGAAGGACGAGGTCCGGCGTTTCATCGATTACAATGAGGCGTGGGATTTCTTGATGGACAAAAGCTTGCGCCTCGTCGAGCTCGGCCTCCCCGTGCTGCTGCCGTCCTGGTGGGAGCAGCTGCGGTCGATGAAACCCCGGCTCAAGGCGCGGGTCCGCTCTGCCGGCGGCGGCGGGGCCGGTCCAGGAGGCGAGTCGCTGTTCGGGATGAACCAGCTGATGCAGTTCGACTGGAAGCTGGCGCTCGGGGGTATGGAGCTGAGCGAGGAAGAGTTCGAGCAGCTCATGAAGCAGAACCGGCAGCTGACGCAAATTCGCGGCCAGTGGGTGCTGCTCGATCCCGCTCTGCTCACGCAAGTGCAGCAGCTCATGAAGCAGGTGCGACGCAAGGACGGGATGACGTTCCGCGACGTGCTGGCGATGCATTTGCTGAGCGATGCGGACGGAGTGGCGCTCGGCGATGACTGGATCGACGAAGAACGCGACGGTGCGGAGCGCTTTCGGCTCGAGCTGGAGCTGAACGAGCATCTGCGGCAGTTCATCGACCAGCTCAGCCAAGCGTCGGCGATTCCGCGGATCGAGGCGCCGGAGTCGTTCCAGGGGACGCTGCGCAACTATCAGGTGCAAGGCTCCTCTTGGCTGCTGTTTCTGCGCCAGTTCGGCTTGGGCGCTTGCCTCGCCGACGACATGGGTCTCGGCAAGACGATCCAGATGATCACCTACTTGCTGCACATTCAAGCGTACGAGCGGCCGGACGCTCCCTCTCTGCTCATCTGCCCCACCTCGGTGCTAGGCAACTGGCAGAAGGAGCTGGAGCGGTTCGCCCCGACACTGCGCGTCAAGCTGCACTACGGACCGAACCGCTCGAAGGGCGATGCTTTCCTGGAGACGGCCGTCGGCTGCGACTTGATCATTACTTCATACGCTCTCGCTTACTTGGACGAGGAAGAGCTTACCTCAATGAACTGGAGCTCCATCTGCCTCGACGAAGCGCAGAACATCAAGAACGCCTACACGAAGCAGGCGACCTCGATCCGCAAGCTGACCGGCGGCCATCGCATCGCGATGACGGGGACGCCGATCGAGAATCGGTTGACCGAGCTGTGGTCGATCTTCGACTTCATCAATCCCGGCTATCTCGGGCCGCTTCGCGAGTTCAACAGCCGATTCTCCGGCTCGGTGGAGCGCGATCGCGACACCGACCGGATCGGCCAGCTGCAGCGGCTCGTCAAGCCGTTCCTGCTGCGCCGGGTCAAGAAGGACCCGGCGATCGAGCTGGACTTGCCGGACAAGCTGGAGTCCAAGACGTACCTCTCGCTGACTGCGGAGCAGGCGGCGCTGTACGAGGGCTACATCCACGATCTGTTCGAGAAGCTCGACCGGCTGTCGCCGATGGAGCGGCGCGGGCTCATTCTCGCTTCCTTGACCAAGCTGAAGCAGGTGTGCAATCATCCGGCTGCTTTCTTGAAAGAAGGCGGCTCGGGGGCGGCTGGAGCGAAGCGGCTGGCGGGCCGCTCGAACAAGCTGGAGCGGCTGATCGAGATGGTGCGGGAGCTGCGGCAGGAGGGCGATTCTTGCCTCATCTTCACGCAATTCGTGGAGATGGGCAAGCTGATCGAGCGCGCGCTGGCGGAGGCGCTCGGCGAGCCCGTGCTGTTCCTGCACGGCGGCACGCCCAAGGCGCATCGCGACCGCATGATCGAGCGGTTCCAGCGCGGGGCCGCCGCCTTGGGGCCGGCGGCGGGCGGGATGGAGCCGGCGGACGAATCGGGCGACGAGGTCGCCGAAGTTGAAGCCGCCGTCGAGACAGGCAAGCCCGCAGGCAGCCCGCTCGAGCGGGCGCTCGATTCGGACGCCGAAGCCGGCGTCTTCATCCTCTCGCTCCGCGCGGGCGGCATCGGCCTCAACCTGACGGCGGCGAACCATGTGTTCCACTTCGATCGCTGGTGGAACCCGGCGGTGGAGAACCAGGCGACGGACCGGGCGTTCCGCATCGGGCAGACGAAGCATGTGCAGGTGCACAAGTTCATCACCCTCGGCACGCTGGAGGAGCGCATCGACGAGATGATCGAGCGCAAGCAAGGGCTGAGCCAGCAAATCGTCGGCGCCGGCGAGCAATGGATCACCGAGCTGTCCACGGACGAGCTGCGGGACCTGTTCACACTGCGCCGGCAATGGATGGATTGAGAATAACGTTAACGGCATAGTTACAACTAAGCCCTCTGAACGCTGACGACGTTCGGCGGGCTTTTCTATTTCTCCTGCAGGTGTGGCGGGATATCGGCGAAAAGCTCTTTCACACAAAACGATACACAGGGCAGCTTGTCCGAAGCGACCGTATCGTTTTCCTCAAACAGATCCTCCAGCTCGAACATAGCCTTTCCTTCCTGCAACAAGTATCGCTCGAGCGTAACCGCATCCGGGTCCACGATCCAGTACTCCGGCACTCCGTACTTGGCATACGTCCTGGCTTTGCCCACCTTGTCCCGCTTCCGCGAGCCCGGCGACAAAATTTCCACGACCAGATCAGGCGCTCCCTCTACACCCCTCCGGGTCAAAATCGACAATCGGCTCCGATGGATCATCATAAGATCCGGCTGCCGGATGTCCGTATCGCTTAGGATGAGATCCAAAGGGGCGTCACAGATGACATAGTCCGACCGGCAGCTGTTTTTAAGCAGAAACTCGAGCTCCCCACTTACAGACTGATGGGCAAAAACCGGCCCCGGCGACATCAACTCCAGCTTCCCATCCACAACCTCGTACCGATTCCCGTCATCCGGCATAGCCGCATACGTCTCATAGCTCACCGGCTGCTCGCGCACAAGATCGGGCTTCTTCTTTTCCTCCTCTTCCGACATCTTAGCACCTCCTCCATCCACTTGAACTTCCCGCTACTTCCCACTATAACATATCGCGGATTATTCTAGTTCAATACAAGGCCGAATCCCACACTCATAAGAAAAACGGCTACAACCCCCATCCCGATCCCCCAAGCTAGCATCTTCGTCGTAAACCAACGGAAATCCCCTTCCGGCTGATCGATCTTATGGATTCTGACGAAAACGGCCACATTGACTGCAAGAAGAAAAATAAGAACCACAATCGCAAGGATCGACCAAAACTCAACCAAATTCTCAATCCTCATCGGCTCGTCATTCCGTATTCGTGAAAAGGCGACATATTGATTTCCCAACAAAACTGTAAAAGCGACGATTCTAATTATTTTTGCTTTCAGATCCTGTTTCTTGCCGATCCGCTCCCGTTCGTATTCCGCTATTTCCCGCATAAATCGTGGTCCGTAGAGGAGCCATAAATGTTTCGGAAAGAAAATACCCCAAATTTCAGCCACCACCAGCGCAGCATACACCAGAATGCCTAGACCATATACATCGTGCGGCGAAGGTTGCAGCAATAAAAAGAACCCGCCTACACCAGGCAGAATAAGGCTCACGATCCCATTAAGAAATAGAATCTGTTTTCTCCGCAAAGCTCTCAGTCGAATCGGGTCCATCTTACTCCTCACACTCCCTGCCAGGCAACTTTACAGTACCGCCCCATTTTACCATAAGGAGGAACCTCGCGAGGTAGAATTCAGTCAGGCTGCTGTAGAAAAAAGAAACAAAATTTCATTGCTGCGCCCTGGGTTGTCCTGCAACATTCATTTTCCGCCTCGCGTCTAATTCGGTAGAGAACTGGAAGAGTTCCCCTCATTCCAAGACCGGAGAAGCAGGAGGAAAATACAATGATCAAATCCAAAACGTACAGATGGCTGATGCCCGTTATGCTCGTAATCGTGCTTGTCGCGGCCCTCATCCCCGTATCGGCCGGTCCGTCCGGCGATTCGCTCAGCGGCGGCAGCGCGCAGGCGGAGACGGAAGTCCAGATTACGCTCCGCGGCGAGCCGCTTGCAGTAGAACGCGCGCCGTTCCTCGAGAACAATGTGACGCTCGTGCCGCTGCGCAGCATCGGGGAGGCGCTGGGCGCCGAGCTGGCTTACAACGAGAGCGACCACTCAATCGACATCCGCAAGGGCGGCTCACACATCCACCTGACGCTGGGCTCCCTGTCCGCCGTGAAGAACGGCCAGCTCATTACGCTGCAGACCGCCCCTCGCCTGTCGGGCGACGTCACGATGGTGCCGGTCCGCTTCATCAGCGAGACGTTCGACATGCTCGTCACGTGGGACGATGCTACGCGCACCGTGAAGATCAACGACCTGCAGGCGCTGCCTACGGTCGGCACGCTCGACAACCTGCGCCAGCTGCTGGAGAAAGCGCAAACCGCCGCCTATGGCGGGATCGCCGTGGACATGGCCGCATCCGCCGAATCGTCACGCGCAACGTTTGACAGCATCGCCAAAAGCGCAGCACCGGCGCCAACGGCCGGCGGAGCAGGCAACGGGGCATCCGCTCCAATGGCGCCGACAGCCACTACCGATCAAGCCGGCGACTACTCCAAGACGAACACCCAGGTTGAAGGCGTCGATGAAGCCGATGTCGTCAAAACCGACGGCACCTATTTGTACCAGATCCATAACGAAACGAACTCGGTGCTCATTACGCAGGCCTACCCTTCCACCGAGATGAAGCTGGTCAGCACGCTGAACTACAGCAACCAGTCGTTCAATCCGCAAGAGCTGTATGTCGATGAGAAATATCTGGTGGTGATCGGCAACTCCTATCAGCCTTACGGGCCGATCGTAGATCCGCCTCCGGGCAAGCCGATTCCAATGCCGATGCCTGTAGATCTCGGCGGCGGCGCAAGCACTTCAGGTGCAGGCGGCGGTTCAACCGGCTCCGTCGGCTCTGCCAGCTCCACCGGTTCGTCCGGAGCAGCAACTCCGTCAGCAAGCCCGGCGACTGCTCCGGTTGCATCGTCATCGCCGGCTACCAATGCTTCCTCTGCGGTTTCGGTTGCACCTGCAGCCAAGATCGCGCCGGATTCCAGAATGATTTACCCGGGCTACATCCCGTACCGCAACACGATGCGCGCCTTCATCTACGACATCACCGACAAGGCGAACCCGAAGCAAGTCCGCGACCTCGAGCTGGAAGGCTCCTACGTCTCGTCGCGCAAGATCGGCTCGGCGCTCTATATGGTGGCGAATCAATACGCCGGCTATCCGTACGCACTGATGAAGGGCGGCGCTGCCGGAGCAGCTGAAGGAGGAGCCATTCCTCCCGACCAACAGCCGCAACAGATTACACCAGCTTACAAAGATTCGGCTGCATCCAACGATTTTACTACGATCGATCTCCCGGACGTTCGCTACTTCCCGGATTCCGTCGAGAGCAACTACATGCTGATCGCCGGACTCGACCTGAGCAAGCCGGAGCAGAACATGAACGTGAACGCCTATCTCGGATCCGGGCAAAATGTGTACGCCTCCGATCAAAACTTGTTCGTGGCGGTGACCAAATACACGGCGCCTGCGGCCTCCACGGATCCGGCAGCCAACTCGACCAACCCTCCGAACCCGCTGGAGAAAAGACTGATCGCTCCTCGTTACGAGCCGAACACGACCGTCTACAAATTCCGTTTGGACCAGGGCCAATCGAAGTTCGTAGCGCAGGGCGACGTGCCGGGAACGGTGCTGAACCAATTTTCGATGGATGAGTTCAACCAGCATTTCCGCATCGCCACGACGAAGGGCAACATGTGGGAAGCCGGCGAGAATACCTCGAAGAACAACGTGTACGTCCTGAACGAAGCAATGGCAATGACCGGCAAGCTGGAGAACCTCGCCCCGGGCGAACGGATTTACTCGGCTCGTTTCATGGGCAACCGCGCTTACATGGTAACGTTCAAGAACGTCGACCCGCTGTTCGCGATCGATCTCAGCAATCCGGCCGCACCTAAGGTGCTGGGCGCTCTCAAGATCCCGGGCTTCAGCGACTACTTGCATCCGTACGATGAGAACCACCTGATCGGCTTCGGCAAAGAAACGGTCGAGATGACGGTCAAGGGCGGCCCCGTGGACGGAGGCGGCAAAGCTGTACCGGATCGCACCACAGCCTACGCGCTAGGTATGAAAATCTCGCTGTTCGACGTCACCGACGTCACGAACCCGATCGAACAGTTCAAGGAAGTGATCGGCGACCGCGGCACGTACTCAGATCTGCTGTACAACCACAAGGCGCTGCTATTCTCCAAGGAGCACAACTTGCTCGCTTTCCCGGTGAACGTCATGGAGGTGCCGAACAAAACGACCGACCCGAACGGTATGCCGGCTTACGGCCAGTTCAGCTTCCAGGGTGCCTATGTGTATAACCTCGATCTCGAGAAAGGCTTCCAGTTGAAAGCCCGCATCACGCACTTGACCGAGGAAGAGCGGTTGAAAGCCGGCTACAGCGGCTACTACGGCCCGCATACCCTGCAACGCATTCTGTTCATCAAGGATACGCTCTACACCCTCTCGCCGGGGCTGATCAAGACGAATGACCTGCTGACGATGAAGGAAAAGGACAGCCTGCAACTGCCACAGCAATAAAAAACCGAGCGGTTCGGATCCATCGGGATCCTGAGCCGCTCGGTTTTTTTGCCCTGTTAGACGGACATGCGCTGCTTGTTGTCGTAAGCCTTCACTTCGGCCGACTTGGCGGCGGCTGCAGCTTTTCGTTTGCTCGTCCAGCGGCCGGCGGCCAGCACCAGCACGACTATGACGGCGACAATCGCCCATTTCAAGAGACCGCTGTCCCCCAGCCAATCTTTGATAAACGGCTCGTCGACCATCATCTTCCCGGCGGTTAAAGCAAGAACCCCGGCCCCGACGTAAATCGCCGAAGGATACTTCTCCATCACGCGCACGACGAGAGTGCTCCCCCAGACCATGATCGGGACGCTGATGAGGAGTCCGATGACGACGAGCCAGAAGCTGCCGTGAGCGGCGCCGGCAACCGCCAGCACGTTGTCGATGCCCATGACGGCGTCGGCGATGACGATCGTGCGGATCGCCGCGGCTAGCGAGGCGCCAGCCTGGACATTATGATCCTTCTCGGACACGAGCAGCTTGTAGGCGATCCAGATGAGGAACACCCCTCCGATCGCAAGCAAACCTGGAATTTTAAGCAGCCACACGACCGCCAAGGTAGCCGCCGCGCGAATAATGACCGCCCCTGCGGTCCCCCAAATAATCGCCTTGCGCTGCTGCTCCTTCGGCAAGTTCCGCGCCGCCATGCCGATCACGACCGCGTTGTCGCCCGCCAGCACCAAGTCAATGACGACGATGGCGGCGAGCGCGTACCACATGTCCATGCTGAACCATTCCATTGTTACCACTCTCCCTTTGTTCGATTTTGGAGCCGTCCTCACCATGCGGACTAGAACGCACAAAAGGCGACCCCTCACGGCGGGCCGCCTCTTCTCCGACAACAAAAGGAAAAGTGAACAGAAAAAGACCCCCACCGTGATGGCAAAGGTCTTGCTAACAACGAAATTCGTTGCCAACAAAGCCGGGGACGTATATCCCGTAATGACGACTTTGCTGTAGCAGCTACTCCCCTTTGATTCAATTACCGTAATTGTATAGGATGGCAAAACAGGTTGTCAAGGACCGAGCACCCGGTTCCAGCATTAGGACAAGTCCGATCGGCGATAGACTTGGGCCGGACAGGCATATTTTGCAGACGAATTCGCGGCAAGAAAGAGACTCCATTTTTTATAATAATTTCGGAGCAAAACTCCAATTCGTATGCTATACTTCAGAGAAGATCATCCTAGGGAGAGTGCAGCAATGGAACGGCTTTTTGTTAAAAGGGGACTTATCGTATCTTGCCAAGCGCTGCCCGGCGAACCGCTCTATGCGCCAGGCACGATGGCGCTTATGGCGCTGGCCGCCGAGCAAGGCGGCGCCGTGGGCATCCGGGCGGGCGGCCCCGACGATATCCGCGATATCAAACGGACCGTGAAGCTGCCGGTCATCGGGCTGCTGAAGCGGAACATTCCCGGCTCCGACATCTACATCACGCCGGAGCTGGCGGACGTGCGCGTCATCATCGAGGCCGGCGCGGATGCGGTCGCCCTCGATATGACGGATCGGGAAGATCGGCTGGAGCGCGTGAAGCCGCTGATCCGGTACTGCCACGATGCCGGGGTGCAAGTGATGGCCGACATCTCGACGTTCGAGGAAGGGCTGCAGGCCGAGGCGCTGGGAGCCGACCTCATCTCGACGACGATGTCCGGCTATACGCCTTACAGCCCGCAGCAGGAAGGGCCGGACCTCGAGCTCGTCCGCCGTTTGAGCGCCCGCTGCGCCAAACCCGTCGTCGCCGAGGGGCGCATCTGGTCGCCGGCTGAGGCCGTGCTCGCGCTGGAGGCCGGAGCCGCGTATGTGGTTGTCGGCGGCGCCATCACCCGGCCGCAGCAAATTACGGCGAAGTACACCGCGCAGGTGGACGGTTGGCTGAGTCGGGGGCTGTAAAGGAGATAGGAAGTCCTGACCGGAGGAGCGAGGAGCTCCGGCCAGGACTCTTTTTTCTGCTCAGAAATAATAGCGTTACGCCATCCCCTTATTTCCCCGAAAGTTGTTTGCCGCTCCAAAATAACGATCCCGCATCACCTTATTTTGCATTCAGACGGTTAGTTTGGTCATTTCGGGACAAATAACGTTTTGCCATCACCTTATTTTCATCCGACATCCGTTTTCCCGCCAAATAACGATACGCCATCACCTTATTGGCTTGTGAAGAAAGCCGTCCCAGGCTAGGTTTGGCCCTGGACGGCTTTCTCTATGTCGGCGGCCCGCTGCATTGCCAGCCGGGCTGCGCCCACAAAGCCGGCTTGCTCGCCGAGCCGGGCCGGCACGATCGCCATGCCCTCGTAAGCGGGCATGACCTGGCGCTGCACGTTCGACCGGATGCGGTCGAACAAGAAGTCGCCTTGCGCCGTCACCGCACCGCCAATGACGATGGCGGGCGGATTCAGCGCATGCACCAGGTTCGTCAGCCCGAGCGCGACATACTCGGCGTACCGATCAATGACGGCCAACGCCTCGGCGTGGCCCTCCCGGGCCCAATCGAACAGCGTCTTGGCCGAATGGCCGATCGCCGCCGCCTCGATGCCGCCCTCCGCCGCCAGCCGCATGAGGGCCGTCACCGAGGCGTACTGCTCCCAGCAGCCGCTCAAGCCGCAATTGCAAGGTGCTCCGCCATGCTGGAGCACCATATGGCCGAAGCCGCCGCCGTAGCCGTCGCGCCCGTAGTAAGGGCGTCCGCCGACGGCCAGGCAGCCGCCCACGCCGGTGCCGAGCGTGATGCAGACGAACTCGTCCCATTCGCGGCCGGCCCCGATCCAAGCTTCGCCCATAGCGAACGCATGGGCATCGTTAGCCAGCGCCACGGCCATGCCGGTGTAGCGCTCGATCTCGCTTCGCAGCGCGACGCCCGTCCAACCCGGCAGGTTGGATGTGGCGTAGCCGATGCGGCCCTCGCGGGCGTTCACGTAGCCCGCCGTGCCGACGCCGATCGCGACCGGCGTCCAGCCGCGCTCCGCGGCCACGGCGCGCTGCTCGTCCGCGATCGCGAACAGTTTGGCGAGCAGCGACTCACGGCTACCTCCCCGCGCTTCCGTCGGCGTGCTCGCTGTATGCAGAATCGAGCCCGACTCGTCGATAATCCCCGATTTAATGTTCGTACCGCCAATATCGATGCCGATGACCACGCGCCTACCTTGCTCTTGCCCTTGCTCTTGCCTTTGCTCTTGCTCTTGCTCTTGCTCTTGCTCTTGCTCTTGCTCTTGCCCTTGCTCTTGCTCTTGCTCTTGCTCTTGCTCTTGCTC
>NZ_BIMA01000034.1 GCF_004000845.1 Paenibacillus koleovorans NBRC 103111 | reverse complement strand
ATACAACCGGTTCAGATGGTAATTCTGTGAAGAATGTAAAATATTTCGGATTTCATCCAGGTACGCCTGGGCAATATCCCGAACAAATTGTAGACGGACTAATGGTGCCAGGTGTTGTAAAGAACGATTCTGAGCGAGATTGGAATGTTGCAAAAACCTACGTAATTACCAACGAACAAGCACTCCAAGCAGTAGCATTTGCAGAGGGATATTCTGAACAGTATAATGTTCTATCAAACAACTGCGTCGATTTTGCTGTGGGTGTATTCAGCCATGTCGGGCTTTCTGCGCCGACCAGTAAACATTATTGGACGTTAGCAGTACCACGTTGGAAACAGATAATGGCAGATTTCCTCGGTTATGGAGACGCATTAAGAATACCGAAGTATGGATATTCACCAGCAGATGCAGGAGCTGATATGAGGGCAATGCTAACACAAACAATTAGAGTTGATTCGAATGGTAAAGCATACGTTAATACTGTAGTAATGAAGTCTTCCGAATGAAAAGAATAAAAATAATGTATTGGACTATTGGTTTGATGGTTGCTGTCGTAGCTATTTTTCAATTTTCTAGTTTTATTAAAAAAAATGATATTTCAAATGTAAAAAAAGACGTGGTTATAAAAATTTCGCACGAGTGTTCTGCAGACTGTGTACTAAATAATGAGGATTTTTATTTTATGGTTGAGAAGGATCGAAAGAAACTTGCGTCATTCCTCGCGCAAAATGATTATCAAATAGAAAAAGGAGTGTATACTTTGTATCTTGGTATTTCTTATAAAGAAGCCAGGGATATTCTAAAGTACCACAAACTAAAGGACTGAGGTAAACTATCACCACACAAGAGGCGATCGTCATCCGTATCGGCCACGTAGTCCGAATGAGCCGAATTGGAGAGGCGATTTCCGATGGAGGTGGATGGAAGCGGCTCTGCAGAGGGTGAATTCGGACTACGAGCCTCTTCCGCCACGCAACCGTCACGGAGTCCGAAAAAGTCGGACTGCGTCAGTGGGGCGGGAAGAGGGATAGGGCTGCAATGTTCTCCCCGAAAATCCGTCTGATTTTCATCATCCGTGATGCCGCCTTGCGGCGTCGGTGTCTGGAGTCCGACTTGTTCGGACTGCATGGCGGGAGCAAGTCCGGATCGGTGCCGTAGTACGAATTTCCCCTCTTGCAGAGCTATTTCCGCGCACCCCCTCTCAAAAACGCCGCTCCAATTGGGCAAACTCGGACTAGGGAGCCGATCCGGTCCACGAGCGGCCTTGCAGACCGACTTGTTCGGACTGCATCCAGAGGGGTACTTGGCATTAGGCGCTCTGGGGCTGAATCTAACGTTACGCTCGGCTCCCCATTTCCCCATTCCCCACATTCCAGCATGACAATTCGGGTCCCGCCAGGACCCTCTCCAGCAGGGATTTGTCCACAGTTTACTCTCGGCAGGCAATCAAAGACCTGACCGCTCGGTGAACTTTCGATCAGGTTTTTCTTATGCTTGATTTTCTGAAAAAATGATTGTCATTGAGTTGCAGTCAGCCTTTGAATAGTCAGTGTTTTGATGCTAGCGGCACCAAATCGCTGTATACTGCTGATATCTGATTGTATTTTTTATTTCGAAAAGGTATGAAAAGCAAGAGAGTTCTTTGTTTCAATAATGCCCGGTGCTCGGTACTTTTAACTGTCCATCCGGATTAAGAAAGTCATTGCAATTCAAAATTGAATCCATTATTCTGGATATAGAAGATCCATTATAAAGATGTTTCGTGAAGGGAGGAGGGAAGCATGCAGTTCTCCAAAAGTACAGATTATGCCTTACATGCATTGATTCATCTGGGTCATTCGGAGCGTTCCAATAATGTAGGGATCAAGGAGCTTTCTTTATCACTGGGTGTTTCTGAAAGCTATTTATCCAAAATCATGTCCAAGCTGAGACAGGATGGAATCGTACGTGCTGTGCCAGGGGTGAAAGGCGGTTACGAGCTTGCAAGGGCGGCGGATCAAATTACGTTCCTGGATGTAATTCAAGTGATTGAAGGAAGACAGCAGCTGTTCGAATGTTCGAATACGAGCTCGCGGCAGCATCAATTATTAGCGGAGGAGGGGGCTGCGCAGCGGGATCAGAAACGCCCGAGAGAAAAAGTATGTTTAGTTGAAAAAGTCATGGACGGCGCGGAACAGCAGCTACACCAATATTTACGGGAACACACAATCCAAACGATACTGGATGAAGCTTTCAAACATTGTACTCGTGAGGCAAACAAGAAGTGATATGCTTCTTGCGTTTTAATTATGGATAATGTAGATCGATTATGGGGGTGTTTTAGGTTGATGGAAAAGAAAAATCAACTTTCAGATGTGGCCATTATTGGTGGCGGACCGGCTGGATTGAACGGGCCCTGATGCTCGGAAGGGCAAGGAAAAAAGTGACGATCATCGATGAAGGTCGTCCACGCAACGCGGTAACCCGCGAGGTCCACGGATTCCTTACCCGCGACGGAATTACACCGCGTGAGCTTCGTCGAATTGCGAAGGAAGAGATTAGCGCCTATCCTTCCGTATCATTCGGAGCGGGCACCGCAGTAGCGGTTACGGGAACCGATGGTCAGTTTCAGATTGAGACTGCGCAAGGACAAATTTTTGCCGCCAAAAAAATTCTATTTGCTGTTGGCATGAAGGATGAGCCGCTCGACATCCCGGGACTGGAGGAGGTATATGGAAAAAGCGCCTTTGTCTGCCCATATTGCGACGGATGGGAGTTAAGGGAGCAGTCGCTTGTCGTCATTAACAAGGGGGCCGAGCTTATGCATTTCGCTCCGCTCATATCCGGATGGACGAATCGTTTTACCGTCTGCACGAATGGCCCCGATGAACTGACGGATGCCGAGCGCGAGGAGTTCCGGCGGAATCGAGTGTCTCTGTACGATTCGCCGATCCTTCACATTGATTCCAGCGACGGGATCGTGCAGCAAGTCGTTCTCGAAGACGGGACGATCGTCCCGTGCACGGGGATCTTTTTCAAACCGGAGTTGGTTACGGGATCGAAATTGCCGCGAACGATCGGATGTCAGATCACGGAATGGGGGACTGTCGTCGTTGATGATTTCGGAAAAACGAATGTTCCGGGTATCTATAGCGCTGGGGATGCGGCATCGCGAACACATCAGGCCGTGGCTGCTGCCTCGATGGGGGCGTTTGTCGCTGCGGTCATCAATAATGAGCTAAATACAAAAGCTTGGAGGAAAAATTTATGATCGATTTAAATAACTTAAAGCGCGGTCCAATTATGGTCGCACTGATCGTCGGCATGTTTATTGCCGCTTTGAATGAAACGCTAATGGGCAATGCCTTCCCTGCACTAATGAATTCATTCGGCGCTACTGCAACGACAGTTTAATGGCTCACGACCGCCTATTTGCTTGTCGTTGGCGTGGTTGTTCCGGTGACAGGGGGTATTGCAGCAATGGTTCACGACCCGGCAAATGTTTCTGTCAGCCATGGGTCTGTTCTTCGTAGGCACGCTCATCTCAGCGGTATCGCCGGTATTCGGCGTGCTGCTGGTAGGACGAGTCAACCATCGGCTTCGGCGGAATCGTATATAATATTTGATCTCGATGGTTTACGTATAGGTTCCGGCCAAAAATACACTGTTTCTGTTCAACGCAGAAACGGTGTATTTTGTGCAATTATTAGCATCGCAATTCAAAGTGTAATATACTTTCTGTCTTATCCCAACACTCTGCCTTTCACACAGAACGTGAATAGAATACCTCAGCATGCATATGCCGAACTTTGTCCCAGCTTCCAGGATTGGTTGTGTCTGGTGTGCGGTGCTCAAGTATGGCCTGATATAGGGCTGTTTTTTCTTCCAAATGGACAACGTGTCTTTTGGCTTCTTCAAGCTTAGCGAGCGCCGTTTCCTTGTGCTCCATCATGAGTACGCTTCGTTGTGGAATGGTTGACTCCCCTTCAAGGCAGAGGTCGACATACGTTTTAATAGCCTCAATCGACATCCCGGATTGCTTGAGGCATTTGACGCCATGCAGCCAATTAATCGATTCTTCGTCGAACATCCTAATGTTGTTTTGATTGCGCTGTACGCTGGGCACCAATCCTTTATCCGTATAAAAACGCACGGCGTGCTCGGTGAGTCCCGTTATCTGGGCGGCTTCTTTAACTGTATGCATGGGTATCCTCCCTAGAAAAGATATAAAAACTGCTTGCCTTCGTGTTACACGAGGATAGTAAGCTAATTATAGTGCAAATCGGCCGTAAACGAAATTCCTGACGCGGTACCCCATTCAGGAATTCGCAGCTATTTGCCGTTTATATTTGAACAATGGGAGGAATTACAATGCAAACTGTGACATTGAACAATGGTGTGAAAATGCCTATTATCGGCTTCGGTGTATATCAAATTCCCGATGCAGAAGAATGCGAGAACGCGGTATATGAAGCGCTGATGGCAGGTTACCGCCTTATCGATACCGCAGCCGGTTATCTGAACGAAGAAGCGGTCGGACGTGCCATTAAGCGCAGCTGCGTGCCGCGTGAGGAACTGTTCATCACGACCAAGCTTTGGATCCAGGATGCCGGCTACGAAAGTACCAAGCTGGCGTTCTCCAAATCCCTGAAGAAGCTGCAGCTCGACTATCTCGATCTGTACCTGATTCACCAGCCGTTCGGCGATTATTACGGCGCTTGGCGTGCGATGGAGGAGCTCTACCGCGAAGGAAGAATCAAGGCGATTGGTGTCAGCAATTTCCTGCCTGACCGTCTGATGGACCTCATCGTGCATAACGAAATCGTGCCCGCCGTCAACCAGGTCGAAACGCACCCGTTCTATCAGCAGATGGAGAGTGCCGCTTTTATGAAAGAACAGAGTGTGCAGCACCAGTCGTGGGCGCCGTTCGCTGAAGGGCGGGGCAACATGTTCGGAAACGAAGTACTCGGTTTGATCGGAGAAAAATACAACAAATCTGTCGCCCAAGTCGTGTTGCGCTGGCTTGTTCAGCGTGAAGTTGTTGTTATTCCAAAATCGGTGCGTAAAGAGAGGATCGTCGAAAACTTTGACATTTTCAATTTTGAGTTGAGCGCGGACGATATGAAACAAATTTCCGACCTCGATACGCGGGATTCTCTTTTCCTGTCGTACCATGATCCGAAGTTTGCCAAGATGTTGGGCACCTTGAAAGTTGATCTTTAGACTTGATCAAACCGTAGATGCTATTTACTTTCAGTGTGATATGCAATAGATTTTTCTGTATGATTTAGGCACGAAAATGAAACGGTTAGTAGAGGGCTTTGTTTAAAGAGGCCCTCCGACTAACCGTTTTATTTTGGAGAGGAGTGCGAGAACATGAAGTCCCCCGTCTCTCGACGAACGGCATGAAGCTTTTTACTACCGAATGTTAGCCGAACGTCGTTGTACCAACAACTACCATCGCGCCTCGTTGAGGTGCATTTTATTCCACTATTACTAAACTGATGTAACCTTGACTACAGCCCCAATGCGACTAACCATCGTGCTGTGGTTGTTTTTTTCGCCCCACAAACCCGTACGATCCCTATGCATATCGGAACATCCCCTCATTGTTCCAGCACTGCCCCGGCGCTACAATTTTACTTGAACTCACAGTCAAAGGAGCAAACATCTTATGTATTTCGGAGCTTGCTATTATCCGGAGCAATGGCCGGAGGAACGTTGGGAAACTGACGCCCGTCTCATGCAGCAGGCGCGTTTTAACGCCGTTCGGATGGCCGAGTTTGCTTGGACGAGGCTTGAGCCTTCAGAAGGCCAATATGACTTGTCCTGGCTCGACCGGGCAATCGACCTCATGGACCGATACGGGATCCGAACGATACTGGGAACGCCGACCGCCGGCCCGCCGAAATGGCTGATGGACCTTCATCCGGACATCTATCAGCAGGACATCTACGGCCGCCGCAAAGGCTTCGGTGCCAGAAGGCATTACTGCTTCAACAACTCGACGTTCCACACGTATACAAAGCGAATCGTTACGCAAATGGCCGAACGTTACGGTTCCGACTCGCGCGTCATCGGCTGGCAAATCGACAACGAGTTCGGCATGATCGATACGGCCCGCTGCTATTGCGACAGCTGCCTCAACGCGTTCAAAGCCTGGTTGCAGCAAAAATACGGCACGATCGATGCGGTGAACGAGGCGTGGGGGACGATTTTCTCCAGTCAGACGTTCCGCAGCTGGGACGAGGTCCATCTCCCTGCCTACGCGGTGCACCAGCATCACAATCCCGGGCTCGCCCTCGATTTCCGCCGGTTCTCCTCCGACTCGGTATGCGCTTATCAGAAGCTTCAGATCGATATCATTCGCGCCAACGCGATCAAGAGCCAGCCCATAACTCATAACGAGATGGGCAAATACAATCATATCGACTTCTACGAACTGTCCAAGGAGCTCGATCTGAGCTCGTTGGACATTTATCCGAACATGAAGTCGGAGCCGAAGGACCGTCCCTCCTACGCGGCGGAGCAGCACGACATGACTCGCGGCTTCAAGGGCGGCCGGAATTATTGGGTGCTGGAGCATCAGAGCGGCGCTCCGGGCGCGCTTACCATGGCGCCAACCCCGGTGCCGGGCGAAATTCGCCGCTGGACGTATCAATCCGTCGCCCGCGGCGCGGATGCGATCGTCTATTTCCGCTGGCGGACGTTGCCGTACTCCATCGAGGAGCTGTGGCACGGCATCCTCCAGCACCATGGCGACCCGGGCCGCAAATACGAGGAAGTGAAGCGCATTGGGCAAGAGCTGGAGAAGCTGGCGCCGCTGCTAACGGGCACGACGGTGAAGCCCAAGGTCGCGCTCATCCGCAGCTATGATAACGATTGGGCGTTCGAGCTCCAGCCGCATATGCAGGGCTACGAGTATATCAAACATATCGAGGCATACTATGCCTACTTCTACGAAAGAGGCATTCCGGTCGACATCCTGTCGCCGGAAGCCGATTTCACCAAGTACTCCCTCCTGATCACACCGAACTTGATGATGGCCAAAGAAAGCACCGTAACCGCGCTGCACCGCTATGTAGCGAACGGCGGCTGCTGGGTGGCGGATTTCAGGACCGGCGCCAAGGAATGGAACAATCAGATGACGCAGAAGCGGCTGCCTGGGCCTTACCGCGAGCTGCTAGGGATCGACGTAGAGGATTACGGGGTCATCGAAGCTCATGAGGAGATCGGCATTCATGACCTTTCAACCGGCGCCACCTACCGATCCTCTCAATGGTACGAATCTATCGAATTGCTCCCGCTCGGGTCGCCTGCACAACCGATGGCCGTCTATACAAGCGGCTACTACAAGGATACCCCTGCCGTTACCCGTAGAGCCTTTCAAAAAGGCCATGCGTTCTACATCGGCACGGTGCTTGAGAAACAAGGCTTGTACGCGATCCTGGACCAAATTGTCGACGAGGCAGGCGTAACCTCGCTTATTCCGAACCTGCCGGCAGGCGTCGAGGCGGTTGCCCGAGTGGATGCCGATGGAGGCGGACGAGAGGTTCTTTTCTTGATCAATCATACGGCAGTTGAAGCTGTAGTCTCTCTAAGCGATTCCTGGTCGGATGCTTTATCGGATCAACAATTGAAAGGTCCTCTCGTCCTCAACCCACAGGATGTGAAGGTGCTGCATCAACCCAAGACGATTCCTATGCTTTTCGGTTGATCCCCTATTGTTCCGTATATACGATCCATTTATGATAAAAGCAGGTAGAATAAACGATTGCATCCAAGAGAAGGAGGCGGATTCCATGAGCCAAGCTCCGGCAAAAGCAGAAGCAGCAGCCTGGCAAGCAAAACCAAAGCCGACGGCTCAGACCCAAACATTCCGCTACTTAAGACGCTTTTGGCCCCTGTATGTCATGCTAGTGCCGGGGGTGCTGTACTTTCTCGTATTCAAATATGTTCCACTTCTGGGCAGCGTCATCGCTTTCCAGGACTACAACATATACGGCGGCTTTTTCAACAGCGAATGGGTAGGGTTCAAATGGTTTCAACAATTTTTCGCATATGTGAACTTCCGCCGGCTGCTGTGGAACACGCTTGCGATCAGCTTCTATCAGTTGATCTTTGCCTTCCCGGCTCCGATTATTCTGGCCATTCTGCTCAATGAAATCCGCAGCATGGTATTGCGCCGCACGATCCAGACGATCGTCTACTTGCCGCATTTTTTATCGTGGATCATCATCGCGGGCTTCGGCTATATGCTCCTGTCGCCGCAGATCGGGCTGATCAACACGATGATCAAAGCGTTCGGGTTCGAACCGATTTTTTTCCTGCAGGAGCCTGGTTGGTTTCGCTTCATCGTCGTAGGGTCCGGGATATGGAAAGAAATGGGTTGGAGCGCCATCGTCTTCTTGGCCGCCATCTCCGGGATAAGCCCGACGCTGTACGAGGCGGCGCGCATCGATGGCGCAGGCCGCTGGAAGCAGATGCTGCACATCACGCTGCCGGGCATGCTGCCGGCGATCATGCTGCTGCTGCTGCTGAAGATCGGGCATATTCTCGATCTCGGCTTCGAGCAAATATACGTGTTTCTCAATCCGATCACATTCGAAGTAGGCGATGTCATCGATACGTATGCCTTCCGCGAAGGAATTATCCGAGGCGAATATAGCAAAACGACGGCCATCGGGCTGTTCAAATCGGTAGTCGGGTTCGCTTTGCTCATCATTGCCAACCGAATCAGCCGCAAAACGACCGGAGAGCGGATATTCTGACCCAGGAGGTACACACGATGCGCTATCGTCGCACATTCGGAGAACGAGCTTTTGACACGCTGAACTACACCGTCCTGCTGCTTGGCTGCGCGGCTGTGGCGATCCCCTTCCTCTACATCATCTCGAGCTCGCTTAGCGCGCCGGAGCCTCTCATCCGTGGAGAAGTTACTTTCTGGCCGATAGGTTTCAACCTTAACAACTATGAGATCGTGATGAAAAACAACGTTTTCTGGCGATCGTTCGGCATCACGGTATTCGTAGTGGTTGTCGGCACCGCGCTCAATATGCTCATGACCGTCATCACGGCATACCCTTTATCCAAAGGCGGGCTGAAAGGGAAAAATTTCGTCCTGATGCTGATCGTCTTCACGATGATTTTCCAAGCTCCGATGATTCCGGTCTATATAGTCGTGAAAAGCCTGCATCTGCTGAACACGGTATGGGCGCTTATCATTCCCGGCGCGCTCGCCGCCTTCAATATGCTGATCTGCCTCACCTTTTTCCGATCGCTGCCCGAGGAGCTGTTCGAAGCGGCACGAGTGGACGGCATGAACGAGTTCTCCATCCTGTGGCGTATCGCGATTCCGTTGTCGAAGCCGATCATGCTGACTTTGATTCTCTTCTATGCCGTCGGCCATTGGAACAATTATTTCTCCGCGCTGCTGTTCGTCAACGACTTCAAGCTAAGGCCTCTGCAGCTCTATCTATACAATCTGATCGCGCAGTTCAATATGAACGAGGAATTGGCGGCCGCGATCGAATCGAGCGTCTCGCTGTCCCCGCAAGGCTTGCAGATGGCGACGATCATCGTAGCCACGGTGCCGATTTTACTGGTTTACCCTTTCATTCAGAAGCATTTCATCAAAGGCGCTCTTATCGGATCGATCAAAGAGTAACGTCCTTTGATATAATCAAAATAGGGAGGCAGATTCAGATGAAGAAGAAGGTCAAGCAGGCAGCTGTATTAATGACCTCATTGTCCCTGTTAGTCGCAGGCTGTGGGAGTGGGGAAAAAGGGGGAGCGTCTAGCTCTCCGAACGCAAGTTCAAGTCCGGGTGCCAGCACCGCCGCATCGGCGACGCCGGCAGCGCCGGCCAAGATCCGGATGTACGCTTCGGATCATTCGATGCCGCCGCTCGATCAGAACGATCCCAACATTTTGTTCTTGGAGCAGAAAACGAACACCGACCTGGACCTGGTTTCACTGCCGCATGCCCAGTACAACGATCAGCTCTCGCTCAAGTTCGCTTCCGGCGATTTCCCGGATGTGTACCAATCTTGGTCGGGTCCTGAGGCGGACCTGGTTGCCGCCGGCAAGGTGCTGGAGCTGAACGCCTTGATCGACAAGTTCGGCCCGAACTTGAAGAAAGTAATCCCGAAAAACGCTTGGGATGCGGTGTCCGTCAACGGTAAAATTTTAGCGATTCCGCAACCTTCGACTTACTCGAACTCCGTGCTCTACGTACGGAAGGACTGGCTGGATAAGCTCGGCCTTCAAGTGCCGAAGACATCCGACGAGCTGATGAACGTGCTGAAAGCGTTCCGCGACAAAGATCCGAACGGCAACGGCAAGAAGGATGAAATTCCGTTCTCGATGCGCGAGAAGTTCAGCTGGGGCGACAATATTTTCGGCATGTGGGGTGTCAACAACTCCTGGACGGAGTCTTTCTACAATAACGAAGTCATCATTCAGAACATTCATCCGAATATGAAGCCGGCGCTTTCGTTTATCAAGTCGATGGTGGACGAGAAAGTAATGGATTCCGAATTCCTGACCAACTCCAGAACCGTCTGGGAGCAGAAGATCAAGTCCGGCCTGGTCGGCATGTGGTCGCATACCCAGCAGCTCGCTTGGCAATGGCAGGTGGACCTGGACAAGACGATTCCGAATGAAAAGCCGGATGTGGTCGCGATCCCGACTCCGCGCGGCGCCGGTTATGACGGTCCGCTCGGTACTCGCTGGAGCCCGATCGCCAAAACGTTCATCATCATGAAGAGCGCGAAAAATCCGGAAGCGATCATTAAGTTCTTCGATTGGCTCGTCACCGAGGAAGGGCAGCTGTTCTCGGATCTCGGGCAGGAGGGCAACGCCTATAAGAAGGAGAACGGCAAGATCGTGATCGATACCGCCAAGATGGAGAAGCAGGCGTCGTTTACGAACATTTTCAAAATTCACGATCTCAATGAAGCGGTGGAAGAAGCGAAGCTGAGCAATCCGGCCGCATACGCGAAGGTGAAGGCGGCGCGGGATATCGGCTTGAAGGAAGGCTTCGTCAACGAGTCGGTCGGCATGCCGTCCGTCAAGAACAACTACGACATCGCCAATCAGTTCCTGGAGGCGGGCAGCAAGATCGTGCTCGGCCGCGAGCCGCTGACTCACTTCGACGATTTCGTCAAAACATGGCGCAAGCAAGGCGGAGACGAGATGGTCAAGGAACGGACCGACTGGTACAATAAAAACAGGAAAAAATAACGGTGGACTTGGAAAGCATAACCCAGACCGGCTTCGTCCGGGCGGCGGTTGTGCTTTTTAACCTCGGAATGTCGGGAAAGTTGGTTGCCGATGCTCAAAATCATCAAAGCGTCCTTGAAGTGGAAGTTGATCAGCTTGCTCATCTTGATCATTGTGACGATGGTGTCGATGATCGGATTTTTCAGTTACTACGATACTTCCCGAACGATTCGCCAAGATGTCGCACATTTCAGCGAGCAGGTACTGCGCCAGGCCAACCTAAACTTGGACCGGCAGTACGTGGAATATGAGCGTGGGCTTCTCATTCTCGGCACGAGCAATGAATTCAAGAAATGGTTCCAGATCGACCCGGCCGATCGGTTTGAGCTGGTGAATGGGTTTCACTCTTTGGAGCGCAACTATTTGCGATTTTTTCTGGTGCGCCAGCCTGAAATTTTGTCGATCTCCATGATCTCGGACAAGGGCGGCGATTTCAATTATGCGCTCACCTCGGGACTGTACAAGGATTACACGATGGGAGACGAGCCGTGGCTGAGCGAGGTAGGCTTGCTGGAGAAGGTGTACCACCGGGTCGAGGTCAGTACGGCTTATGTGGATTACAACAACAATCCGAAGAAGGAGCTTCTCTTGACCATGGCCGGACGGTTCGGTAATCCCGATGCGAGAGGTTATCTGAAGATGGACATCTCGCTCGAGCCGGCGCAGTCGATCCTGGATCAGATGAAGCTGGGAGAAGAGGGGATCGGACTCATTGCCAAGCCGGACGGAACGATCCTGATCCATCAGGATGCGGAGAAGGTCGGCAGTACGCTGGAGCCCGACATTACGGAGCGATTAGCCGCCGAGAGAGGTACCTTTTACCGCAAAGAAACGAAGCAGCTTATCGTGTTCGATACGATTCCGTATACCGGCTGGAAGACGGTCGCCATCCTGTCCGACAAAGATATAACGAAGAGCATTGATAGGGTTCGGAACTTCACAATCGGCAGCGCTTCCGTCGGGATGGTCATCGGCATTGCTTTTGTCACCTTTGTTGCCGCTTCCATTTCGCGCCGGTTGTCGAAGCTCCGATCCCACATGAAGAAGGCGCAGTTCGGCAACTTCCGGAACCGGATTCATATCGAGGGTACGGACGAGGTGGCCGATCTCAGCCATTCGTTCAACCGCATGCTGACGGAGCTCGATTCGTCGGTCCAGCAGCTGACGGAGACGAAGCTGATGCAGCAGCGAGCGGCTTTCTCGGCGATGCAATCGCAGATCAAATCCCATTTTCTGTACAACGCGCTGGAGTCCATCAACTCGATGGCACATCTGGCCGGTCATGACCGGATTGAGCGCACGGCGATCTCCCTGTCTCGGATGCTGCGCTACACTTCGAACTATCGGGATACGCACGTCAAGCTGGAAGAAGAGATCACCCATGTGACGCATTACATGAATATCAGCCAAATCCGTTTCGGCGGGGACGTCACATTCCATATCGACCTGCAGGAGGAGTGCCGGGACGCGCTTTGTCTCAAGGTAATCCTGCAGCCCATTGCCGAGAATGCGATCAAACACGGGATTGAGACGACCGGAGAGCCGACGCGGCTCGAAGTGACGGTGCGGAAGGAAGCGGACATGGTGTCCGTCGTGTTCGAAGACAACGGTCAAGGCTATGATCCCGAGCGGCTGGAGGCGTTCCGTGCGAAGCTTCTCGAGGTGGCGAAGGTGCAAGAGGACTACGTGTCGCTGACCAATATCGGGCTGCTGAATGTGCATTACCGTCTGCAAGCCTTCTACCAGATGAGCGACGTAGGCGTCGAGATCGGCAATGACAGCCGTTTAGGCGGAGTGCGAGTGACTGTGCGCTTTCCCTACAGAGTGAACAATCCAAAGGAGTGGTAGCCGCATGTATCGCGTACTTGTTGTGGATGACGAGCCGTTGATCCGGGAAAGCCTTTCCAGCAAAATCGAACAGGTGGGCGAGGAAACGGTCGTCTCCGGCACCGCGGCCAACGGCGCGAAGGCATTGGAATGGCTGGACGGCCACTATGCGGATATATGCGTGACTGATGTGAAAATGCCGATTATGGACGGGCTGGAGCTGATCGGAAAAGTGAGGGAGCGCTACCCTTGGATGATCTCGGTTGTCGTCTCGAGCTACGATGAGTTCGATTATGCCAAAACGAGTATGCAGCTCGGCGCCGTCGACTACATCATCAAGCCGGTGGACCAGCAGCACTTGGACGAAGCGTTCGCCCGCGCCACCCATGAGGTGTCCTCGCGCCGAAAGGCGGACGCCGCCCTGCTGTTGATGCGTTCGCTGCCCCATCACCAGGACATGCTGAAGCGCTGGCTGCTGCAGTTCCAGACCGTTCAGCTAGAAACATTGCCGCTGCTCGTGGTTGATACGCTCGATATGTTGGAGAGCTTGGCAGGGGACCGCTTCTACTTGCTCAATCCGATGTCGATGGCGTGGCTGGAGCTGATCGTGGAGGAGCTCAAGAAGGAGAAGGTCCGCATCGAGCTGCATGAGGGCAAGGACTTGGGGCTGTGGGAGAAGACGATTCCGCATGAAAAAGTGCGCAGCTACTTCCGGCTGTGCGCGGTGCGCCGGTTGGAGGAAGGGGCGAACCGGATTTTCGCAGTGTGCCAGGCGTTGAAGGATCAACCGGCTCGCCGGGCGGTCGAGGAAGTGAAGGCGTTCGTGAACGAGCATTACGCGGATAAGCTGAACCTGCAAGACATTGCGGATCGGGTCGCTTTCAGCCGCAACCATTTCGCGCATATGTTCAAGCAGGAGACCGGAACGACGATCTGGCACTATTTGATCCAGATCCGGATGGGTAAGGCGAGGGAGCTGCTGCTCGGTACGGGGATGAAGGTGTACGAGATTGCGAGTGCGGTCGGCTATGACAACAGCGTGCACTTCTCGCAGGTGTTCAAGGAGCATTTCGGACTGTCGCCGGCGGAGTTCAAGAAGCGGATGGAGCGGTAGTTGGGGTGAGAAGCATTGGGCAGGCAGATGAGGCGGGAGAGAGAGGATGTTGGAGATGCAAAATAAATACACGGTTGAGCAAGTGGGCGGAAATTGGTGTTTCGTTGGGCCGGATGGCAAGCCGTTCTATTCGGTAGGCGTCAACGCGGTGCACAATCAGGTGCTGGATCAGACCCATTGGCTGAAGACGGATTGGGTGGAGAAGTTTGGGGGCGGCCGGGACTGGTTCGCTCGCTGGGCGGGGGAGAAGCTGGGGCAAGTTCGGCAGTATGGCTTCAATACGCTGGGAGCGTGGCATGAGCCGTACTATTGGGGCAACGGGACGCCGAAGACGGTGGAGATCCGCATGTCGCGGCATGCTCCGAAGGTAAACACGGACTGGGGGACGGGGTTCCCGGATGTGTTCGATAAGAAGTTTCGCGCTTCGGTGGAGCGGGCTTGCATCGACTGCTTTCAGAGCGGCAGGGGGGAGGCGCTGCTGCACGACCCGGGCGTCATCGGCTACTATACGGACAACGAGATCCACTGGTGGGGGCATGGCGGCCAATGGGGCAACAACGATCCGGGTAACGGCGTAAGCGACACAAGTTTGGTCGACGATTATTTGGAGCTGGCGGCGGGGCGGCCGGGGAAAATGGCTTGGATCGAGCTGCTGCAGGAGCGCCATGGCGGGTCGATCGAGCGGTTGAACGAAGCTTGGGGCGCCGAGTACACGGCCTGGGAGGATTTGGCGTATATCGCCGTGTACCGGGCGGATCATCGCGAGGTGCTGGAAGCGGACAAAACGGCTTTCCTGCGACGCATCGCGGAGGTGTATTACAAGACGACATCGGAAGCGCTGAAGCGCTACGATCCGGGCCGGCTCAATCTGGGGGACCGGATGGTGGGGACGAGCACGCCGGAAGTGGTGCTGGACGTGATGAAGGATTACGCGGATGTCATCACGCTGAATTTCTATAGCTTCAACCTGCCGGTAAGGTGGCTGGAGTATACTCACAGTCGAACGGGGCTGCCGATTATGATCACGGAGTTCAGCTTTTGCGCGGGGGCGGAGGCGGGTTTCCTGATCAACACGAACGGCGCGCGCAACGTCATTGTCCGGTCGCAGGCTCGCCGGGGCGAGACGTACCGGGAGTTCGTCAGCGCGGCGGCCGAGCTGCCGTTTATCGTGGGCACGCACTGGTTCGCGCTGTACGACTATGGCAATCCGCAAGGGTTGATCGGCAACTACGGGCTGCTCGATCTGGCGGATGAGCCGTACGCCGAGTTTTGTGAGTCCGTTCGGCAAACGAACGAGGCTGTGCTCAGGCGGAGGCGGGGGTAGCGCGGCCGGCGAAATAACGATTTGAGAAATTTGGAGAAATCGCTCTTTCGCGGGAAGTGAGCTTTCGCCAGACATAAAGATATGCCTTTGCCCAGCCGGTCGAGCTGACTTCGCGCTCCATAGAGGGCATTTTGATCTTAGTTTTGGCTAACCTTCCCTACTAGCTGCCAGTCTGAAGGCGAGCGACGATCGTGTCCGCTGCCGCTTCGAACAGCTGCTCGATGCCGCGCTCCCATCGCGAAGGGTAGCCCCATGTTCGCCAGGCGTCTACCTCGTAGCCGCCTTCGTCGTACATGGAGCGGCGCGGGATGTAGCCGATCTGCGCGTGGCAGTAGGCGAGTGTGAGCAGGCGCAGCTTCGGATGGCGGGCTTTGAGCCGCAGGCCGTACGCGGCGACGACCTCGCCCGGCTGGCCGAGCAGGATCGCGTCGCCGATCCGCAGGCCGTGCAGGCGCGCCTCGACCCTCGAAGGCCACTCAGGCTCGCCCGGGAAGCGCTGCAGCTGGAACCGCGCCCAGCGGGCGTCGCCCGGATGGTCCCCGGCCGCACGCTCTTCGAGCTCCCGGCGATCCGGGAACCGCTCGAAGCCGGGATAGCAGCTGAGCGTGAAGCTGGCGAGTGCGTCGCTCTCGATCGGCTCCATCCGATGGCCGAGCACGAGCAGCACCTTCCAGGCCAAGTACCGGCCGGCTGCCTCTACGTCCTCCCATTGGTCGGGCAACTGGTACCGCTCCTTCTCGCTGTTGTGCACCCCGACCACGGCATCCGCCGCGCAGCCTTGCAGGAACACCGTCTTCACGCCGGCATCCGGCAGGCGCGAAGCGACAACCCGCCGCGCTACGCCGGGAAACTCCGCCGAGACGAAAAGTCCGTTCGTCATCGTCGGATGGCAGGCGTAGCTGAACAGCACGAGCTTGCGGCTCCCGTCCTCGCGGTGCGCCGCCAGCACAGGCAAATCATGGTCCGCCGTCCCGTAAGGGTTGGCGGCGAACTGATTCGCGCCGTCCACGATGAGCCGGCGCGACACGGCAAGCTCGCAGGTGCCGCTGCCATAGGTCAGCGACACCGGCTCCAGGTCGCCTCGCGCTTCCTCGCTCGTCTCCATCACCGCCTCCAGCAGCGCATCCCAATACGCTGCCGGATAACCCGCGTGCTCGAACCCCGGCGTCGGCTCGCGGTACAGCGGGGCGCAGTGCGTATGCGTCCAGTGCACGAGCACTTGCCCGGACCCGAGCCCCCAGCGCTCGCCCATCCGTTGCTCCAGCCTATCCGTCCACTCGCGCGTCACCCCAACCTGATCCAGGACGACTAGCACATGCTCGCAGGAAGAATCGGTTTGCAGCCATATTACCTGGGCAAGCAAATCATCCCGCACGCCCTGCGCAGGCTCCGTCCGATTGGAAAACCCGCCTAACCATATACCAGCCTCAGGCGAAACCGCCCGTTCGGCAAATCCGAGTCTCAGCATGTCGCGCTCCTCTATATCGAGTAATTGGTTTAAGTCGTTATAATACAACTATTCGACCAGGACAGAGGAAACTCCTTTTTTCCGGACTCAGCTTTCATGGACTTTTCCTGCCCCTTTACCCTCACCGGCACCTCTGCCCATTCCCAGCAGTCTACCCCCGAGCTTCCTCCAACTTATCGCTTCATACAGAACAACGACAAACCAGCTGCCGAACAACGGCCACACAAATCCGATCAGTGTATAGAACGCATAAGCTATCGTCGATTCCTGGGGCGCGACCGAGAGGCGGTAGACGGACAGGAACAGGGGGTGCACCAGATAAATGCCGAACGAAGCGGCTCCGAGCGAGGTGTACCAAGCTAACTGGCGCGGCTGCCTAGTGGCGCTCCATCGTCCGAGACCAAGCATAGTTACACTGAGCGACATGACGTAGACCACGAGCAGCGCTTCGAACCATCCCCTTCCTAACGTATAGCCGAAATAACGGGAGGCCATGAAGAGGCTGACAAAACTAAAACCAGACAGAACGGTCGCCGACACTAGCCACCCGATTCGACGGTTCGTCCACCGGCTCACCCGCTCATACTCCAATCCGATCGCCGCGCCGAGCAAGAAGTACGCCAAGTACGAAATCGCAAGAGTAGGTGCCTTAGGGATATCGACGAACCAACTGGACAGAACGAAAAAACCGGCCTGCAGCACCAGTCCGATGGGGAGCAGGAGGCGGCGGATCAATGGCACTTTTTGGACTAATATTAGAAGAAAGGGGAAGAGCAAGTAGAACTGCAGAATGATGATCAAATAATAGAGGTGGTAGCTAGCTTCGCCCCATAGGAGCAGTCGGGGAAAAGCGGCCCAGTCAAACGTGAACGAGTGCGTGTTGATCAGATGAAAAAACGTAAAATACACCATGCTCCATATCAGGTAGGGCAGCACGATGCGGATCAAGCGCTTTCGGTAGAAGGTGATCGTTTGCCCGAGCTCCCAGTTGCGTCCGTATTTATGGAACAGCACCAGTCCGCTGACGAAGATGAACAGGGGCACGGCGAAGTAGCTCAGCTTGTTGATCGCGACAAAAAAGAGCTGGCCCGGACTGCCTTCCGCGAGCCCTATGCCAGAGACTTGTCCGCCTCCCGTAAAAGCCGTTGCATCGGCAGTGGCGTGGATCAGCACGACGGCCAAGATGCCCAGCGAGCGAATGATATCGATTTCAACCAATTTGTCACGGCTGCTCATGAGGTCGGAGACGCTCCTTTTTTGTGCGGGAGGAATGGTTGTTAGGTTTGTTCGTTTAGTATAGCATCCGGCAGGGACTTTGCGAAGGTTGGAAACGGAATGGGGATTGAGAAAGGGAGCTCTGTGTGGAGCTGCCCCAAATTGCAAAACTGAGGGTGCAAGAGCACACTTTCGGCTCCGGAAAGGTACTCTTTTTTGCTGGCCACAAACTTGTGAAGGATTTGAGCAATAAATCTAGAATATTTTTACGTTGGAACTAATCCAAACCATATCTAAGAGGAGGCTTCCCATCCAATGACTGAGCCACGCAAGCTAGCCCTTGAAACCCTGGCGGTTCATGCCGGTCAGGAGATTGACCCGACCACCATGTCCCGAGCCGTTCCGATCTACCAAACGACTTCCTACGGATTCCGCGATTCCGAGCATGCGGCCAATCTGTTTGCGCTGAAAGAATTTGGCAATATTTACACCCGGATCATGAATCCGACTCAAGATGTGTTCGAGAAGCGCGTCGCGGCGCTGGAGGGTGGGATTGCCGCTCTTGCCACTTCGTCCGGGCAGTCGGCGATTACGTTTTCCATTCTGAATATCGCTGGAGCGGGCGACGAGATCGTTTCGGCTTCCAGCTTGTACGGCGGGACCTATAACTTGTTCGCGCATACGCTCCGCAAAATCGGCATCACCGTCAAGTTTGTCGACCCGAGCAATCCGGATAACTTCCGTGAAGCTATTACGGAGCGGACCAAGGCGTTGTTCGTGGAAAGCATCGGCAATCCGAAATGCGATGTGATCGACATTGAAGCGGTATCGGCGGTAGCGCATGAGAACGGCATTCCGCTGATCGTGGACAATACGTTGGCCAGTCCTTATTTGCTTCGTCCGATCGAGCACGGTGCGGATATCGTCGTCCATTCCGCCACCAAGTTCATCGGCGGTCACGGCACTTCGATCGGCGGCGTCATCGTGGACGGCGGCAAGTTCGATTGGAAAGCAAGCGGCAGGTTCCCTGAGCTCAACGAGCCTGATCCGAGCTATCACGGCGTTGTGTACACCGCAGCCGTTGGGCCGCTGGCTTACATCATCAAAGCCCGCGTGCAGTTGCTCCGCGACATTGGGGCTGCGATTGCGCCATTTAACTCTTTCCTGCTGCTGCAGGGACTCGAAACGTTGCACCTTCGTATGGAGCGCCATAGCTCGAACGCTTTGCAGGTCGCCCAGTGGTTGGAGCAGCATGACGCTGTAAGCTCGGTCAATTATCCGGGTCTCGAGAGCCACTTCGCTTATCAGCAGGCTCGGAAGTATTTGCCGAAAGGCCAAGGCGCGATCCTGACGTTCGAAATTAAAGGCGGTGTCGACGCCGGGCGCAAAGTGATCGACAGCGTGAAGCTGTTCTCGCATCTGGCGAACGTCGGCGACTCGAAGTCGCTGATCATTCACCCGGCCAGCACCACGCACAGCCAGCTCGTGGGCGACGAATTGCTGTCGACCGGCGTGACGCCGGGGATGATCCGGTTGTCCGTCGGGACGGAGTCGATCGACGACATCCTGCACGATCTCGAGCAGGCGTTGGCGGCCAGCCAGCAGTAATGCGCGTGCGCCTCATCTCTTCTCGATGGGGCGCTTTTTTTGGTGGCGGATACGTATCACATCCCCCATACTTCCGCCAGCTTGCGGATCCCCTCCTCAATTTGAGCACCGGACAACCCGCCGTACCCAATCACAAACTCCACCTCCCCCTGTGGCTCGCAAAATGTAGCCGAAGTCGCCGCAGGGGCGTGATGAAAGTCCGTCACTGCGCGAATCCCGACTCCTGCCAACCTCCCTCGTTTCACCAATTCTTCCGTAGGCAACCCCAACGATTGCACAGACAGGCGCGCATGCAGCCCCGATCCGGCACCGGACACATTTGCCTTGCCCTTCATATAGCAGGCGACCGCGTCCAACAATCTTTTCCGATTGAGAGAGTAGACGCTTCTCATTTTGCGAATATGCCGGTCTAGCAACCCTTCCGCCATAAATCGAGCCATCGTCACCTGGATTACCCGGGAGGCGGTGCCGTCATAATCCCTAAACTCCTCCTCGTACCGAGCCAGTAGCTCTGGAGGCAGAACGAGGTAGCTTAAACGCAGTGCGGGGGCCAACGCTTTGGAGAACGTCCCCATGTAAATGACACGCCCATGTCGATCCATCCCTTGAAGGGCAGGTAGAGGTTGACCATCATAAATAAACTCACTGTCATAGTCGTCTTCAATAATCCAGGCACCCGAATCCGAAGCCCATTGGAGCAGTCGCGCTCTTTTCGAAGCCGGTAAGATGCTCCCATAAGGGAACTGGTGGGAGGGAGTCACATATACCCCGCACAGTGCGTACAGGGTGTTCAGCCTTTCCAGCGCTTCGCAGCTAATGCCGTCTTCATCTAGCGGAACCGGTACAAGACCGTGCTGTAGCTGTTGCTCGAGAATACGGTGCAGCCCAGGATGCATAGCCGCCTCTGCACCAAGCGGTCGCCGATCGGAGCGAAGCAGCAAACCAATCATCAGCGCCGACTGCTGCGTTCCTGAAGTCACAATGATCTGTTGCGAATCGCACACTACACCTCTATGCTGCCTGACATAGGCTTGGATGCAGCGACGAAGCTGCAGCTCCCCTTTGCGATCCCCGTACTCGAAGAGCTCCGGACCTGCTTCACGCAGTGTGTGCTGGGTAAGCTTTTTCCAAAGGGCAATCGGAAAAGAGCCGGACCGAATGCGGTCATATGCGAAATCGACCACTACCTCGTGCTCGCCAGACCTTCCGCTATCCGTGATAGGAGTAGCCTTAGTACCCTCCTCAGACTGTGGTGACAACCCAGAAGGAAGCTGCGGAATGGATGCAACCCAATAACCGCTCTTCGGTTTGTTCACAATGTACCCCTCTGCAACCAAATGAGCGTAGGCTTCCTCAACCGGATTCCGGCTAACCCCCAAGTGGAGCGCCAGAGCTCGTATGGAGGGCAATTTGGCTCCGATCGGCATCGTCCCTAGCAGAATATGCTCTCTATAAAAATGGTAGATTTTCAAATAGTGAGGCTGTGCCGGTAACTCTCCCACCTGCGGCGGCATGAGCATAATGAATGTCTCCATCCTTTTCATCAATCATCTGTCATCTATTTTACTTAAAAACTGTACATTTGAAAATGACACATAACTCCTATAATTGTCGCTAGGACCATCTGTTAAGGTCTAACTCCAGTTAAGGGGATGAGCCGAATGAACGGAAAAGGACATACTTACAAAGCTGCAGGGGTAGATGTCCGCAATGCGGAAAGAACGAAGGATCAGATGGGGGTGCTGATGGAGACCAAGGATACCAGAGTGCTGAATCGGCCAGGCGCATTTGCTTCCTTGTTTCTGCCGCGTTTTGAAGGAGTGGAGAATCCCGTGCTGGTCTTGAAAGCTGAGGAGCCCGGCTCGAAGCAATGGCTTGCCTTGGAGCATCGACGCATTCCAACCATCTGCCAAGACCTGATTCATCATCTCATCAACGACATTGTCGTTATGGGAGCGAAGCCGGAGGTTGTGTTGGATACGATCTTGTGCGGTCAAATGGAAAAGGAGACGGTCGTGAGCATCGTCAAACATCTGGCCATGGCATGCCAGGAGCAAAACTGCAGTCTCATTGGAGGCGAAACCTCGGAGCAGCCCGGTCTGCTCGAGAAAGGGCGGTACATGCTCAATGCTAGCATCCTTGGTGTCGTAGATCGGGATCGAATCGTCGACGGCAGCCGAATCCGACCGGGAGATCGAATACTTGCCCTTGCTTCTAACGGGCTGCATACGAACGGGTACTCGCTGGTTCGCAAGCTGATGGCCGAGCGGCCTGAGATCATGAAGGAAACGATAGATGGACTTAGCTTCTTGGACGCCATCCTGCTGCCGCATACTTGTTATTACAAGCCGCTTCTACTGATTCAGGGAAAACCTTACTTGCACGGAATGGCCCATATCACAGGCGGCGGCATCGAGGGTAATCTGAAGCGAATACTCCCTGAGGGAACTAGTGCGAGCATCGACTTAAGTCATATTCGCGTCCATCCCCTTTTCCCTGTGATCCGACACTATGGGCAAGTACCTGAGGAAGACATGCTGCAAACCTTTAATATGGGAGTAGGTCTAGTCGTGGTAGTCGATCGAGAGCATGAGGCAGATGTTCTGGAGCAATTGGCGGCCGAGGGCTGCCCGACCTACACAATTGGAGAAATAGTCGAGGGCGCTCGGAACATCACCTTCCACAACTACCTGACCTGGTAACCGCAAACACCAGCTGGCGGTCGTCATTCTCTATCTTGAATCTACGTATACTACGTCCAATCTTGATTCTAATCGACTCATCTTAAGTATTGCTTATACTACTGAAGAGAAGTCCGTCTTATGATGAGGAGGAGTTTAGCATCTAAATGGAGGGGTTAACAAATGGTCAAGAAACGCAAGGGGAGACACATCGGATTCGCATCCGCCGTCCTGGCCGCAGCTGCACTCGCTGCAGTTGGTTGCAGCAGCACCGAATCGGAGGAAGGCAAGGCTTCAGTCACACCGGCGACATCAGCGCCGAATCAAGCGAAGGAGGAATACAAGCTGCCCTTCGCCGAACCCGGCACCGCATCGCTTCGTGTGGCGACCGCCGACAACTTGTACGCGCCGAAGAGCTTGACCCAAGGGCTGCCTGTATGGAACGAAATTGAGAAGCGTACCGGGGTGAAGATCAATTGGGAGGTTGTACCGAGTGCGCAATACACGGAGTTCATCAACGTACGGCTGGCCGCGGGACGCAATCTGCCGGATATATTCCGTCTGACGGGAAGTCCGGTCAAAGCGTCGGCCGATGGCGTCGTCATCCCCCTGGACGATCTGATCGCCAAGCATGCGCCTAATATTCGCAAGCTGTTCGCGGACTTCCCGGCGGTAGAGAGTCAGATGCGCGCGCCGGACGGGAAAATTTATGCCATCCAATCGGTCAACAGCGGAGCCAATATTAATGATCCCTTCGGCTGGCTCATCCGGAAGGATTGGCTCGACAAGCTGGGGCTGAAGGAGCCGCAGACGCTGGACGAGTGGTATACGGTCCTCAAGGCGTTCAAGGAGAAGGATCCTAACGGCAACGGACGCCAAGACGAAATTCCGCTCTCTCCGGACTACTCCTACCAAGGCTTAGGCATATTTGGAAGCGCCTTCGGCCTTCATAACTTCGTCTACAGCAACGGCTATTTCCCGGATAAGAACAACAAGGTCGAGTATCACTGGATCAAGCCGGAGACGAAGGAGCTCGTGACCTGGTTCAATAAGCTGTACAGCGAGGGCTTGATCGACAGTCAATTCGCTGTGAACAAGGTGGAGCAAATCGACTCTGGTATCTCCCGGAATCTGGTGGGCGTGACTAATCATTTTGTCAATAATGTAAACCGGTACAATTCCATGCTGAAGCAAACGGGCGTCCAGTCCGACTGGGTGATCACGAACCCGCCGAAGGGCCCGAACCATGAACCGTTTTATGAAATGGGGCCTCCGCTCGGCCTGGCATTTGGGATTTCCAAGGATGCCAAAAATCCTGAGCTCGCCATGAAATGGCTGGATTACATCTATGCGAGCGAAGAGGGTGCCCGGCTTGTGACCTTTGGGATCGAGGGACAAAGCTATAAGGTTGAGAACGGCAAACCGCAATTTACCGACTGGGTCTCGAACAACCCGGATAAGCTGAGCTTCAATGAGGCGCTCCGGTCCTTAGGCGCATTGCCTACGACCCCTTGGTTGCGGATGACGGATGGCTTTCATGCCGCACAACCGATCGCCACGTTAGAGAAGGATCCGGCGCTTGCCGCGCAGGTGAACAAGGTGAAGAAGTACATTGTAGATTCCATTCCAAAGCCGCATGGTACTCAAGCCGAGGTGGAGGAGCTGGCCCGGCTGGAGAACGATGTGCACACCTATGTAGGCGAATCGATCGTGAAGTTCATTACTGGCCGAACCCAGATGACGGAATGGGATACGTTCGTGAAGAACACGAAGTCAATGGGGCTCGACCGAATCTTGCAAATTCGTCAGCAGCAGCTTGACCGATATTGGAAAGCGAGCAAGAAATAAACCCGCCGTTCATACGTAGCACACGTGCGAATTGTGGAAGGAGCAAGGAGTCTCACTCATGAGAACCAAACATGAAAGTGCCACAGGCCGCGTCTTCTTGCCGCAGAGCCGCATGAGCCGGGTTATACGAGCGCTCGTCCGGGACCGCTACCTGCTGTTGCTGATAAGCCCGGTCCTGCTGTATTACGTGATCTTCCACTATGTTCCCATGTATGGCGTGACAATCGCCTTTAAGAACTTTCGGCCGGTGGACGGCATTTTGGGCAGCGATTGGGTCGGGTTCAAGCATTTCGAGCAGTTTTTCCAGTCGCTCTACTTTGGCAGATTGCTTCGCAACACGCTGCTGATCAGCTTGTATTCGCTTTTTTGGGGCTTCCCGGTCCCGATCGCCTTTGCCCTGCTGCTGAATGAATTGAAAGATCGGGTGTTTAAACGCGCGGTGCAGACAATCAGCTATCTCCCGCACTTCATCTCCATCGTCGTTGTGGCGGGCATGATCATAGCGTTCACTCATCCGATAGACGGGGTCGTCAATATACTGCTCGTGAAGCTCGGGCTTCAGCCGATCTCCTTCATCACCGAGCCGGGCTGGTTCCGCACGCTTTTCGTCTCCTCCGGGATTTGGCAGCAATTCGGCTGGGGCTCCATCATCTATCTGGCGGCGATCGCAGGGATCAACCCGCAATTGTATGAAGCGGCCGAGATGGACGGAGCGAAGCGCAGACACAAGATGCTGTACATTACGCTCCCGGGCATATTGCCTACCGTAATCATCTTGTTCATCTTGAACGTGGGGAACCTGATGGATGTCGGATTCGAAAAAGTGCTGCTGCTCTATAGCCCCATGACTTATGAGACCGCAGATGTCATCGGCACCTTCGTCTACAGGAGAGGGATCGTCAGCGCGGATTTCAGCTTCGCGGCTGCGGTCAATTTGTTCAACAACGTGATCAATATTATTCTGCTCATCACCGTCAACCGGATAAGCCGACGGCTGACTGACACATCGCTATGGTAGGAGGGCCAGATGCATACGACGCGTAAATCCTGGAGCGATCGAGTAGCCGATCTAGCGATCTACTCCGCCATGTGGGGCGTAATCGCCATCACGCTCTATCCGTTCCTCTACATCATCAGCATGTCGCTCAGCGAGCCGATTCATGTCGTGGAACAGTCCGTCTGGCTGTTCCCGAAGGGCTTCTCTCTGGAGGCGTACGCCAGAGTGTTCGATAACGAGCAGGTGTGGAAATCGTACTACAACACGGTCTTCTACACGGCAGCCGGCACGGCGCTGAACGTTGCCATGACGACGCTCGCGGCATATCCGCTCGCCAGGCGCTCCTTCTCGCTCCGCCGCCCTATCATGGTGTTCATCGTGATCACGATGTTTTTCGGAGGCGGAATCATTCCCACGTTCATACTGATCCAGGAGCTCGGGATATACAATACCCGGTGGGCGATCCTGCTGCCCAGCGCGGTCAGCGCGTTCCTGATTATAATCGCGAGGACGTTCTTCCAGACGATCCCGGAGAGTCTGCATGAGTCGGCCAAGCTGGACGGCGCCAACGATCTGGCCATTCTCTATCGGATCGTGCTCCCTTTGTCCCAGCCCATATTGGCTGTCCTGACGCTCTTTTATGCCGTGAACCATTGGAACAGCTTTTTCCCGGCGATGATGTATTTGCCGGACAAAGCGCTGCAGCCGCTCTCGCTGTATCTCATCAAGATTCTGGTCCAGAACCAGGAGATCATGGTGGAGGGCGTTCTGGATTCGTACGATCGAACGTTATATGCCGTGCAACTCAAGTACGCGTTGATCGTCATTACCGTGCTGCCGATAATGGCGGTCTACCCATTTTTACAAAAATACTTCGTCCAGGGCGTCATGATTGGCTCCCTGAAGGAGTAAACGGCCGGAGGAACGATGAAACGATATGCAATCGCAGGTACAGGGGCAAGAGCTCGCTACATGTTTGCCCTGCCTATCGTGCAGACCTGGAAGGATACCGCCTGTCTGACCGGACTGTATGATCCTAATAGGACCCGTGCGCAACGCCTGAGCGAAGAATGCGGCGGCATCCCGGTGTTCACGTCATTCGACGCCATGCTTGCGGAATCGCGCCCCGATACGGTGATCGTCGCGACCATCGACAGTATGCACCATGACTACATCATTCGTGCGATGCAGGCCGGCTGCGATGTCATCTCGGAGAAGCCGCTTACGATAGATGCGGATAAATGCCGGGCGATCCTCAAGGCGGAGCGGGACACGGGACGCCAGGTGATCGTCACATTCAACGCCCGATATAATCCGTATGTCACCCGAATAAAGGAATTGCTAGTGTCGGGCGCGATCGGAAGGGTCACCCACGTTCACTTCGAATGGAGCCTGGATCTGTCTCACGGGGCCGACTACTATCGCCGCTGGCACCGGCGCCTGGAGCACAGCGGAGGGCTGCTCGTGCACAAATCAACTCATCACTTCGATGTGATCAATTGGTGGCTGGACCAGGAGCCGGAGGAAGTGTACGCGTATGGCGATCGGCATTTCTATGGGCCGACTCGGCAACAGACCGGGATCCGCTGTACGACCTGCGCCTATAGCGAGGACTGCGAGTTTTATCTCGATCTGGAGCGCGACCCTATCCTGCGTGCCTACTATAAGGAGGGGGAGAGCGAGGACGGCTACATGCGCGACGCGTGTGTATTCAGCGAGGAGATCGACATCTACGACACGATGTCGCTCAATGTGAAGTACAAGAATCGCACGACACTGAACTATTCCCTCCTCTCCTACAGCCCGTTCGAGGGATGGCGGGCTACGCTGCACGGGACGAAGGGCCGGCTGCAGGCGGAGGTGTTTACCAGCGGCTCGCGGGCCGATGATCCGTATAATACGGTGACGTTGTACGATCATGCAGGAGGGGTCGTCATGCATCCGGTCAAAAAGCGAAGCGGTGGACACGGGGGGAGCGATTCGCTTCTGCAGCGTATGCTGTTCCAATCGGGAAGCGACGATCCTCTTGGCCAACAGGCCGGATCGCGCGCAGGGGCGTTGTCTTTATGCGTAGGTGCGGCCGCCAACATATCCATCGCCGAGCGGAGGCCGGTCAGTCTTGGCGAACTGCTTCAGGAGGAAATGGGATGAAGGCCGATGCGCTTGAGAAGGTGCATCTTCACTTGTTCAATGCCAGAGAACAATTGAAGCGGCATGTGTACGCTCGTTCGGAGCAGGCGTTCTGCCAGGGAGACCTCGACCGGGACAACATTACAACGATTGCGGAGATTCAGGAGCGACAGCGGTACATTCGAGAAGGCTTCGCCCGCAGCATTGGGCTCGAGCCCCATTCCGGAGGAGAGGTGCCGGTAATCCATTCAGGCGCCATCCTGCGAAAAGGGTATACAATCGAGAAGCTCCTCCTCGAATCGCGGCCAGGCGTATGGATAAGCTCCAATCTGTATCGACCGCACGCCTCGACGCAGGACGCTCCCTCTGCCGCAGTCTTGTTCCTATGCGGCCATCATGATCAGGGCAAGCACGATCCGGAATACCAGATGGTCTGCCAAATACTGGTTCAGGCCGGTCTAGTGGTGCTGGCGATCGATCCGTTAGGACAGGGAGAGCGGCTGCAGTATGACGAGCTGGGGACAGAGGGCTCCGTGATCGGGCCTGGCGTTTGGGAGCATGAGTATGCCGGAGCCTTATGCTTTCCGCTTGGAGGGAGCTTGGCCCGGTACTTCGTGACGGACGCGATGCGCGCGATGGACTATTTGTCGGCAAGGCCGGAGGTCGATCCGTCCAGGATCGGAGTGACCGGCAATTCGGGCGGCGGCATGCAGACGGCGATGATGATGATGAGCGATTCCCGCGTCGCCGCTGCTGCTCCAGCAACCTTCGTCATGAGCCGGAGAGCTTTTCTATACGCGGACCGGTCACAGGATGCGGAGCAGATCTGGCCTGGCTTCTCGGCGCTCGGGCTGGATCACGAGGATCTGCTGCTCGCCGTCGCACCGAAGCCGGTACTGGTTCTCGCCGCTGCCTACGACTTCTTCCCGATCGAGGGGACGCTCGCTACGGTGGACCGGGTGAGGCGGTTCTGGGAGGCATACGGAGCAAAGGAGCGGCTATGTCTCTTTATCGACGAGTCGGTCCATGCCTATACGCAGCGGATGGCTGTAAAGGCGGCTGTATTTTTTGCGGAGCATCTCAGGGGGGTGCGTCTGGAGGGGTATGAGCCAGAAGTCGAAGTGCTGGCACCGTCCGAGCTGTGGTGTACACCGGAAGGGCGTCTCTTGACTGCTCCGTCCTTGGATGAGCGCAGAAGCACGATACATGATATCCTCTACTTAGAGGCTGCGGCATTGCAGGCTTACCGGCATGAGAGGATTGGGGCGGAAGCGGGAAGGATGGCTGAAGAGTACTTGCGACATGCCGTCTTCAAGGATCGGCAATCCGGACCGCTTCACCCGAGATTGTACATGCTGAACACCCATGTAGAGGAGTTAAGTGTCTACAGCGCTCTGTGGCGATCTCAGCCGGCTATGTTCAATTACGGGCTGGTCTTCCGGGATGTCCGCCGACGGGAGGAACGCTTGCCGGTCACGATAGCTGTCTGGGCCGGGGGGACGCACTGTCTCCAACCCCACTGGGATTGGATCCGACGAACCTGTGCGGAGGGGCGCAGCGTAATAGTGTTGGACGTCAGCGGGGCCGGTGCCTTGACACCGCCGCCGTTTCATCGCGAGGATCCGCTGGCAACCTTCGAGGCGATCCACAAGCTGACGATCGATCTGTTCTGGCTGGGCGACAGTCTGGCGGCGCTGCGTGTGTACGATGTGCTGCGGGCGCTGGAGCTGCCGTCACACTTGCCGCTCATCGACAGCGGGGATATCCGCTTGTACGGCCATGGCCGCCACGGCTTGTATGCGCGGTTGGCTGCCGCGCTGGATAATCGGGTGTCGCGGCTGGAGTGGCAGGAGCCCTTGCCCAGCCTGATGTCTTTGATCGCTCCTCGCTACTACGAGGCGCGGGATGTGTATTGCCTGCTCTTGCCCGGGATGCTCCAGGCGTTTGATTGGCCGGAGCTTGGCGCAGCAGGTGCAGGTATCTCATAGAAGGAGCTGGAACCGTTGGGAACGCATGAGCGACAGTCATGGACGGGACGCCACTATATCAGTGGGCGCCTAATTAAGGTCACAGCTGAAGAAGGGGTTCTAACCGCAGTAGAGGAGCTTCATGAAAAACAAGCCGATGTACGGGCAAGTGCAGTTGGAGGTTCTTCAGTTGATCTCGAGGCTGTTGCTCCGGAGCTCTGGATCGCACCTGGTCTGATCGATCTTCAGGTGAATGGGGTCCAGGGGATTGATTTCAATGAGGTTGAGACCAACCCGGAGCAAGTGCTCCTAGCTGTAAGGCATCTGCAAGCCCTTGGCGTCATCCGGTTCTGTCCGACGGTGGTTACGGCACCGCCAGATGATATGGCGATGTGCATCCGCACAATTGCCGAAGCATGCGAGATGTACCCCGAAGTCCGGCATGCCGTGCTGGGCATACATGTAGAAGGGCCATACATCTCGGAGGAGGACGGTCCTCGGGGAGCCCATACCCGAGAGGCGGTGCGCGATCCTGTATGGACCGAGTTCGAGCATTGGCAGAAGCTCGCGGGCGGCAGGATCCGCATGCTGACTCTAGCGCCGGAGCGGGCCGGAGCGCTGGATTTCATCCGGCTGCTCGTTCAGCATGGCGTCGTAGCGGCGATTGGGCATACGGCGGCGACGGAGGATGAGCTCCGGCAGGCGGTGGCCGCCGGAGCGACGATGTCCACGCATCTCGGGAACGGCGCGCATCCGCTCCTCCCGCGGCATCCCAATTACATCTGGTCGCAGCTGGCGAACGACGGGCTGTGGGCCGGGCTGATCGGAGACGGCCATCACCTGCCGCCTTCAACGTTGAAGGCCATGATCCGAGCGAAGGCGGAGAAGGCCATTCTCGTCAGCGACATGAATCATTTCGCGGGGCTACCGCCGGGAAGGTACTTGAAGCGCCATCGTCATGAGGTGATCTTAGCGGCGGACGGGCGTCTGGTCATGGCCGACAATCCCCTCATTTTCTCGGGGGCGGCTACCCCGTTGAACCGCTGCGTGGAGAATGTGGCCCGGTACGGTATTTGCACATTGGGAGAAGCGATAAGGATGGCTTCGGAGCGGCCGGCTGCTGTGCTCGGCTTGTCCGAGGAGGGCACGGGCACGCTGCTTCCAGGAGCTTCCGCCGACTTGCTGCTATATACCGTAGGTCCTGGAGGAACCTTCGAGATTCAGACTGCGATTGCCAAGGGCGAACGTGTATGATTCGGAGCTTTGGAGCAGCAGCACGATCAAGGGAGTGGTGCCGATTGTTAAGGGGGTCAGACGACAATGTACAGAAGGATGAATTTGTTTCTCGCTTTATTCCTGGCGTTCACCTTGGTGTTGTTGTTTCCAGTATTCATTCATACAGCGCTGTACCAGAGCATGTACTCCATCATCAAGGGGGACGCCGTCCGGTCTAACCAGTCGATGCTGTTCCAAATCAATCATCTGCTAGACAGCCGGTTGCGGGAGGTGGAGCAGATGGCGGCCCAATTGTCTTATCATCCGAAGCTTCGGCAGATGCTCGAGCGCAATGGATCGATCGAAGAATGGGTGCCGACGTACGAGCAGTACACAGAGATTATGAATTTGATGGTTCAGCCGACGGTCAAAAACGAGCTGCTTTATGACTACTACATGTACTTTCGTCAACAAGGAGCCATATTGACGCCGTATACGAAAACCGATCCCACGTCCTTCTATGCGAATTACTATGCCTACCAGAATCTCGAACAATCGGCTTGGCTGAAAGCGATTTCAGGTGATGTACCCGAACCGGGATTTTTACAGGCCGCAGAATTGCGGTCGAATGCCGGCGCACGAGCTGAGCGGGTCCTAACCTATATTCTGCCCTTTCCCTCTGATGCAGGCGAGCCTTCCCTGGGGGCGTTGGTGTTCCTGATCCAGGAGAAGCAGATTCTCAGCTTAATTGAGCATCTCCTTACCTCAAGCAAAGGCCAATTCCTGATTACGGATCGGAACGGCACGATGCTGACGACCTCCTCTGAGGAGCTACGCCGGCAATTAGCGGGGAGCGGTGTCCATAAGCTGCGGGAGATGCAGAACGCCGGAGGCGATTCCGTCTATTCGCTGAACGGCGAAGAGTGGATGATGTCTTCGGTCGAATCGACTGAAAGCGGATGGGTGTATTACTCGCTGGTGCCGAAGTCGGTGTTCATGAGCAAGCTGAACAAGGTGCAAATCTGGGCCTTGTCCCTGCTGTTCTTCTGTCTGTTCTTCGGGGTGATTGGGGCTTATATGTTTGCCAAGCTCTTCTACAAGCCGGTGCGCAAGCTGGTCCGCTACATCCAGAACACACATAATCTCAAGCGAGGAGAGTACAGGGGCGAATACCGGCTGATCGAGGAGACGATGCTGAAGTCCTGGGACATGGAGCAGCAGCTGAAGTCTGCCCTGAGCCGACAGACCCCTGCTATTCAGGCGAATTTGTTGAACCGGCTGATCAAGGGCTTGGTGGAACCGGGTTCCTTGACGGCGGAGGCTTTGGCGGTAAGCGGAATACGATTCGAAACGGACCGATATGCAGTAGTCGTAATGGAGGCGGACGACAGCTCTACCTTCACCGAGATGGAGCCTGAGCACCGTTGGGCGATCGCGCGGGGGATTCTGCTTGAGGTCAGTCTGGATCTTGTGAACCGTCATCATACAGCCTATGCGCTTGAGCTGGATCGCAATCGCCTGGCATTGCTTGTCAATCTTGCTGCCGTCCCGGATGCGATGGAGCTGCTTGAGACGGCGATCGGACAGGCCCGATCGGTGATCGAAGAGCAATATGGCATCTACAGCAGCATCGGAGTGAGCGAGGCTCGGGAGGGCTTGCAGGAGCTGGGGACTTGCTACGGGCAAGCGATGTTGGCGCTTGAGTATCGGATCGTGACTGGCAATGGCTGCATGATCCGGTACGCGGATATTATGTCCGCCGACCCGCGGTATTTTTATCCGATCGAGGTGGAGCTACAGCTCATGAACGCGATCAAAACCGGCGATTTCGCCACGGCAGACCGGCTGTTGGACCATATCCATACGATGAACTTCCAATCTCGAAGCATCTCGTTGGAGTTGGGCAAGTGTCTGTACTTCAACATGCTAGGTACATTGCTCAAAATTTGGAACGACCTGTCCGGACGTATCGCAATTGAGGGACAAAGCTCGACATTCGACCCGGTGAAACAGGTGCAGGAATGCCAGACTCTGTTGGACATGCACGAGGAGATGAAGGCGATCTACCGCTTAATCTGCACAGCCGTGAGCGAGGCGCAGCAGGAGCCCGGGAGCAAGGTGGCGGACGAGATGGCCCGGTATATAGATAGTCATTATGGGGACCATGCCCTGAGTCTGAATTCCATCGCAGAGGCGTTTCGCCTCACCCCCCAGTACACGTCGCATCTGTTCAAAAAATGGAAGGGGCAAAATCTGGCCGATTATATGGCCCGTGTCAGGGTGGAGCAAACGAAGCGTCTGCTCCAGGAGGATGCCGATGGGCTGACGCTTAGCCAGATCGCGGACTCTGTAGGCTATGCTAGCGATGCGGCCCTGATCCGGGTATTCAAGAAATACGAGAGCGTGACACCGGGCAGATACAGGGAGCAGACGAAGGGTGATGTGGAGCTGTTCTCGGGAATCCGGGAAAGCGGTCAGGTTTTGCGCTAGTGATGAACGCATGAGCAGGCCTATGCGCTCTAGTCCGATTTTTCCTGACTGCGTGGCAGGAGCAAGGGAGAAAGCGTTCTCTAGTCCGATTGTTCCCTCTTGCGGAGCCGTTTCCGTACACCCCCTCCAGAATGCATCGCTCCAATTCGGCCAATTCGGACTCCGTAGCATTTCCGGGAGGAGAGGTGTGCGGTAGTCCGACTTTTTCGGACTAGGTAGCAGGGCTGCTTGCGCCACGGCGATCGAGCATGATCTTCGTGTCGAGCGAGTCAAGCTAGCGACCTGCCAACTCCCTGGTGCTGACAAAACACTTGCAACGATTTCCATTTTCCAGCTACAATAGAGGTAGCAGTCGGTATGCGCGACTGGCGGAAACGTGGAGTACCACGAGGGAGCGCATATGTCTATAGCCGTACGCCTGGGCAAAGTATTTGATCCTTTGGATTGAATGCTTTTTTTGTTTTTCCAATCGAGGAGCGGGAAGGTGTAGGCTATGAAAATGGCGATTGTGTTGTTCGACGGCATGACCAGTATGGATTTTATGGGATTTTATGAGGCGATCACCTGGCTAGGTATTCTGAAGGCAAAAGAAAATGTGTCCTGGACCTTCTGCGCCGACAAGCCGGAAGTGACCGATGACCGTCGTTTGACGTTCAAGGCGCACAAGGTGCGGCCGGATCTCAGGGAGTTCGATCTGGTGTTTCTCCCTGGTGGCATGGCGACGCGAAAGCTTCAGTATGACGAGACGTTTCTGGATTGGATCCGGACGGCGGAAGCGGTGCCTTATAAGGTTTCAGTTTGTACGGGAGCTCTGCTGCTTGGTGCGGCCGGGTTCCTAGAGGGGAAACGAGCGACGACCAACTCCTCGGCTTACGAGCTGCTGACCCCATACTGCGCCGAAGTGATCAAAGCCCGCGTGGTGCGGGACGGGAACATCATCACCGGAGGTGGCGTGACCGCATCCATTGATTTGGGTTTGTACACGGTGGAGTGGCTGACGAATGTCGATTTTGCGCTGCAGGTGCAGAAGAAGCTGGAGTACCCGTACTACCAGGTGGGCCAATTGAGCGATGTTTACATGAGGCAGGACGGATGAGGGAGCCGGCGGAAAAGCTTGTTGTGCGGCACATCCATGAAGAGGAGCACACGCAAGTCTCAATTATTCTGGAAGAAGCGTCCTTGTGGCTGATGGAAAAGGGCCAACCGATGTGGACCGAATCCCAGTATTCGGTCCACGGGCTTCTGAATCGCTATCGGTCAGCGGATATGTGTTTGGGTTTCATCGGTCAGCAAGCCGTTGCCGCTATGATCCTTCCCGAGCAAAAACCATCTTATTGGCCGGATGATTCGCAACCATCTTTGTACCTGCACAAGCTTGCTGTACGTAGATCCTATTCAGGGACCGGTGTTGCAGCCGGCATGGTAGCATGGGCCATCGAGCAGGCCGCTTTGCGAGGCAAATACGCTCTAAGATTGGACTGTGCCTCTGACCGGTCACAATTGTGCGCTTTCTATGAGAAGCAAGGATTTGTGAAGCTCAAGGAGACTTTATTGTACAATCAATATCCGACGGCGTTCTATGAGATTTCTACCTTTGGAATGTCAACTTAATCCTAACTGAAGCTGTCTCGACTAAAGTCGAACAGCTTTTTTCAACAGAAAAGAAAGTTTAAATCCTTTACAGAACTAAAGCATAAGGGGGAATTGCGGAGCCGGGTTCGCACACCCCGTCTGGAAAAAGTCGCTCAAAATTCGGCAAATTCGGCCTACAGACATCGATGCTACGAGGCGGCATCATGGATGCTAAAGATGGGGCGGCTGTGCAGAGTAGCTTACGAGTATTTTCGAAGAAGCCAAGTTACTGGCCGGGCATGAGAGAGTCGTTCTGAAACCTGGGGATAGTGCCGAGAGGGACTGTACAAGCAGAAAATAGCCGCCGACCTCCAAGTAACCTTGCTCCGTAAGCTCCGTAAGCTCCGATGCTCCGTAAGCTCCGCAGTCCGAAAAAATCGGACTACAGATCGCGTCCCCGTCGACAAAAGCTCTGCAGTCCGAATTTGCCGAATTGGAGCGGTATTTTCGGGAGGGGGTGCGTGGAAATGGCTCTACAAGTGGGTGAATTCGGACTACGACGTCTATCACGTATCGCTCACGCCATGCAGTCCGAAAAAGTCGGACTACAGACACCGATGCCGCGAGGCGGCACCTGTGTCCGCAATCAAGGGGTTGGGGCCTTGTTGGGACGAAATAAGGTCCGCTGTGTCCGCTCAAAATCGACCGAATTCCGAAAGTAACGCTGAGCCCGGAAGCAGGACTGAAGAGGGAGGCTGGCTGGAGTGGAGAAGCGAAGCAGTCGCCTGAAATCTGGTGCCGCCATTCTACCTCCACCCATCCAAGGCACAGAATTTCAAGAGCGATCGGAACCCGATGCCTGCCCTCCGCATGCGCCAAACCGAATGCCACAGCTCAAGGACCGTTCAGCGATCTTCTGCGCGCTCTAGTCCGAGTTTTCCCATTTGCGGTGCCGATTCCGCACACGCCCTCTAGAAAACGTCGCTCCAATTCGACCAATTCGGACTACAAATCATTTCCGGGCGGTGAGGTGCGCGGTAGTCCGATTTTTTCGGATTAAGGAGCAGGAGTGCTGGCGCCACGGAGCTCGAGAATGTCGTGTGCAAGCCGGATTATTTACTTACAATCTAACTTTCTCGTTTTTCTCTCATAGCCGTAGGGTATTGTAGGAGTAGCTAAAAAGTATCCCAGCCCGCGCCGATCGAAAAGGGAAACGAACACCCTGTATAGAAATGGTAAATGGTGCATTTATTATGGAGCGGAGGCGGTTCTCGTGCAAAAGGAGCAGGAAGCAGGACACACATTGGAGACGACGTCGGTGCTGATAGATTTTCTCTTGAAAAAGTATAGGTCGGAGAAGCAAGGGACGCTCCAAGTCATCGGGCAACTGACGGACGCGGATATCGTGTGGGCGCCGACGCCCGAGAGCAACAGCATCGCCAACTTGGTGGCGCATATTGGGGGGACGGTTCATCAGCGAATTGAAGCCGTCCTTCTTGACATTCCGGATACGAGAGACCGCGAGAAGGAATTCGAGCCTGGACTGGTGCTGACACGAGAGCAGGCGCTGGATCTGGTTGCTCGGTCTTTTGACCGGATTATTGAGGTGCTGGAGCAGGCTAAAGCCAATCCGGGATTGTTGCTAAGGCAACCTTACTTGCACTTACCGCCTCTTACGAACAGCGGAGTGGACAACCAGGCTACCGTCCTGGAGATTCTGCTCCATCAGTTCCGACATTTGCCCGGCCACACGGGACAGATCGTTTACATCGCCAAAATGAGAATCGGGCAATTGCAATGGTAGGCGGTTATGTGAGGCAAGTTGGGTTGGTCCTATTGTGCGGGGCGCTGTTGTTGCTAATTGCTTGCAGCGATCAAACAAGTTCAAACGCTTTTACCGGATACGTCACTAAAATCGAGGGTCACCGAGCTCTAGTGATTAACCCAGGCAGCCGAAGCATCAATCCATCCAACCCCGAGTACTACGAGGCAGTCTGGGTATCCAGCGTGCCTTCGAAAATAAAGGTCGGACAACAGGTCCAAGTCTGGTTTGCCGGGAACGAGATTGCAACCTCCTATCCAGGCCAAGGAAAAGCCGCCAAGGTTACCGTTATCCAAACTTCCAAACCCGATAAGGCGGACCTGGCGCAGGATGAAGTAATCCGAAAAGCTCTTTTAAATGAGGGTATAGCCAGTCTGCAGTATTTGGTTATCAAGGATGTGAGCTATGATGAAATAACGGATTCGTGGACGATTCGGTACAGAGGGGCCATGGACGCCTCATCCGAGGTTCGTGATTTTCAAGTGCCCGATCAATAATGGCTATGCTCACGAAATGAGGGGTACTCAAAGGAGATGCATAAAAAATGATCCGCTATCCTATCTTGCAGCGAGGCACGACCGTTGGGGTAACCGCACCCTCATCGGGAGTACAAGAGTCGCTGCATCCGTTGGTCAACGAAGCCGTACGACGTTTGGAAGAGAAAGGGTATCCGGTAATTTGCGGGGAAACTGTCTGGACACAGCATAAAGCCAAATCGGCCCACGCGTCGGTGAGAGCGGCGGAGCTGCAAGCTTTTCTCCAGGATGAGCGAATCGGTTTAATTTTCCCTCCGTGGGGCGGAGAGTTGTTGATCGAGCTAATAGACCAGATAGATTACTCTCAAATGCAACCCAAATGGATTCTGGGATACTCCGATATGAGCGTCCTGTTGCTGGCTGTTACTCTGGTTACGGGAATTGCGACGGCACATGGGACCAATTTGATCGATACGCGAGGCACATACTCGGACGAAACGACTGCGATGTGGGAAACGGTTTTATCGACTCGGGAAGGCGCATCCGTCCCACAAGTGTCATCGAATCGGTATCAGAAACAATGGGATCACGAGCATCCTTCGCCATGTGTGTTCCATCTGACGGAGCCTACAGCATGGCTGACGGTTTCGGGAGCCGATGTTACAGTACGAGGACGCCTGCTTGGCGGATGTGTAGATGTGATCCGACATTTAATCGGGACGCCTTATGGCGATGTACAAGCTTTTCAGCACCATTTTATCCATGACGAGCCGATCCTCTGGTACTTGGAAAACTGTGAACTGAACGTGGCCGACCTCCGGCGTTCGCTTGTCCAAATGAGGCTTGCCGGGTGGTTCGGCAACTGCAGCGGGATCCTCTTCGGCCGAAGCGAGGCGAACAAGCCCATTGACGGCTACGCAGCAATTGACCTGTACCGCGAGCTGGAGGATGAGCTTGGCGTTCCGATCGTCTATGATATCGACTGCGGCCATGTTCCGCCGCAAATTACCTTTATTAACGGCGCCGTGGCGGAGGTTAAAGTCTCGGGCGGCAAAGCTGCCGTGGTTCAAATTTTCGAGAAATAACGCGATGTTACCAGTCGATCATAAGCCGAAAACGGAAAAACAGGAGGGCCGCAAAATGAAACCGATTCGAAATTCGGCCAAAGCCGTTATCATTCGCAACGATCAAGTACTGCTTACCAAGAACCAAGACGACCAAGGATACTTCTTCTATTTGTTCCCCGGCGGCGGGCAAGAGCCTGGTGAACAATTGAGCGATGCGGTTAAACGAGAGTGTCTGGAAGAAATCGGGGAGCAGGTCGAAGTACATGAGCTTCTATGCGTGCGGGAGTACATTGGCAAAAACCATCAATTCGCCGACTGGGATTCCGCTGTGCACCAGGTTGAGTTTTATTTCAGCTGCACTTTAACGGCGGAAGAGCCGGCTTTTCAGAACATAACGAATCCGGATAGCTTTCAAGTAGGCGTGGAATGGGTCGAGCTCAGCCAGCTCCATGCCATCCAAGTGTATCCTCGAACTCTAGCTTCCATGCTCACTGAACCGGCTACGACATTACGCTATCTCGGTGACGCAAACTAACCATGCAGGAAGGACGTGATAGGATGAGGTATCCTATTGGCAACGCGGATGAGCAGGAGAAAAACTTTGTAAGGCGCAAGCTGATTGAATTCAACGCGCAGCACACGCCGGAGCACTTGAAGTCCAGGTATGAAGAAATCAATCTAACCGTCAAAGACGAAAACGGGGAGATTCTAGGCGGACTGCTTGCGGTATTAAGCTGGAATTGGATAGAGGTGAACATTCTTTGGGTGGATGCTGCCTTTCGGCACTCGGGGATCGGGACGCAGCTGTTGCAAGAGATTGAACGGTTGGCAAAAGAGAAGGGCTGCACATTCATCAAGCTGAATACGTTCAGTTTTCAGGCTCCGGCCTTTTATCTGAAAAACGGGTATGTACAGTATGCGGTTCTCGAGAATGCGCCGGAAGGCGCCAGCCACTATTTTTTCAAGAAGGATGTTGGATGAGTACTCCCAGAAAGGTGAATCTATGAAATTCATACTCATCTTCGGTCCCCAAGCAGTAGGGAAATCTTTGAGCAAATGTCGAAAAGCAACCAACCTGGATTTATGTTTACGTTTGTTTGGGGATTTGATTTGGCTGGCGATTGGGAGTTTGTCGAACAGCTTAGCCATACTTTTGCGTCGAAGGGACATGAGGTTATTTTTGTAGAATTGGAAGCGGGGCTGGAGGAAAGGTTAGTGCGTAACAAATCGCCTCATCGATTGCAGCATAAGGCCAGTAAACGCAATGTAGAACGCTCTGAGCAAGACTTACTCCGGACTATGGAAACTCATCGCTTAAATTCCTTCCCTGGCGAGATAAAACGAGAAACTTACATTCGAATCGAAACGACAAATAGTACCCCGGCAGAGACAGCCCAACTAATCAAGCAACGCTTTCACCTATAAACCGTATCAACTGAGTAAGGATGCCAACTTTCAAAGGAGCCTGCCATGCCTAACATGTTGTTCGACCCCACGCGTCATCCGGATTGGATCCAGCCGCAAAGCCCAGTCAGAGCAACAACTAGTCGACAGCCGGCTTGAGAAAGTGGATGTGCGCCTCTTTGAAGAAGTGGAGTATTTGTCAAGGCCGGAGGATGTGCTCAACAAGAAATGTTTGGGCCAGAAGGAATCATTGAAGAAAATCGTATGGGAGGCATGTTTGCAGGAGGTGGAGGAGATCTTCCATCGGCATGCTACCTCTCAAGGCCTGAGGGTGGTCAACTTTCACACGCTGCTCATCGGGAGAGCTAGGTAGCGGCTCACGCACACATCACACACACCTGCGAGGGACTGGGGACAACTAAATGCGACCATACTTGAAGCTACAAATGATTTTGCCGGGTATCCAAGCGTTACTGACTCTGGTGGCCGTGCTAGTCGACCGAAGTGTCAACCAAGGTCTGGGAGAAGGACCCAACCAAGTGCAAGCGAATCTGATCAGCAATGTCGAGTTTTTTATCAAAGGGTTGCTGGGCTACGACGATATCGTGAATTACAATTTCAGGCCCGTTACGGTTATGTTGGCGATCGGCTTCTGGTACCTGGTGGGGCTAGCCTTGAATAGGCTTCTGAGGAAACGGAAAGGCAGCATTCACCGAGGAAAAGTAGGAATCGAATAAGTTTGGTCAAGCTGTACGAGAAGCTCGATTTCGTCGAGTTCCTGCCTCCCCCAGAAGCACAGCAAACACAGCGGCGTCAACAATCTCGTTTAAATGAAGTGGAAGAGGGAGGATGACGGGGCGATATGAATATTAGGAAAGCACTCCCATCAGATTCACGAGGCATAGCGAAAGTAGCGGTTGATACATGGCGTTCAGCGTATCGTGGAATATTGCCGGACCATGTACTGGACGGGTTGACGTATGAGCAGAGGGAAGAGAACTGGAATCGTATTTTTATTATTGGAATAGACATCGTCTTCGTCGCTGAAAATGTTGCTGGAGAGGTCATTGGTTATGCGAGCGGAGGTAAGGAACGGCGGAGTACAGCGATGGATCAAGGAGAACTGTATACGTTGTACCTTCTTGAGCAGTACCAAAGACTAGGGCTCGGCAAGCAGTTGCTTCTGTCTGTTGCACGAGAGCTTGATTGGTTAGGGATGCGGTCGATGTTGGTTTGGGTGCTGGCGGAGAATCCTTCCCGTTTCTTCTACGAGTCGCTCGGTGCACAAAAAGTTGAAGCTAGAGAGATTGAGATCGGTGGGGGGACCTTACCGGAGATCGGGTACAGCTGGGCGAGTATGAGGGAAGCTTTACTGAGCTAGGTGACTAGGGAGGGTGAGCGAGTTTGATTGGAATACGCCGGCGCAGGATTTCTGGAGAAAGGTAGTCAAGGACTATACGGGCGATCGTTATATGGAAATGAGAAGAAAAGACGGCAAAGGTCCCTCTCAAGAGTTCTGTAATGTCCTTTAACCGTGCAATCCCAACATCTCGAGAAGGCTTATTTTATCCCCGTCCAAAAAAGGAGAGTGACGCTCCCTATATGAAACGCGTCATCCTAGTAGGCTGCCCGGGCTCCGGCAAATCGACGTTGGCGAAGCGACTTGGGGAGATGACCGGGCTTCCTGTCATCCACCTGGACTCGCTGTATTGGAAGCCGGGTTGGGTTGCGTCAGAGCCGGCGGAATGGAGAGGCACCCTTGCTCAACTGCTGGAACGGGACGAATGGCTCCTCGATGGGAACTATACGTCCACGTTCGAGCAGCGACTGAAGCGAGCCGATACGGTTATTATGTTTGATTTCCCCAGATGGCTTTGCTTGTATCGCGTCCTCAAGCGAGTCTATCTTTACCGAAAGCAGGTCCGTTCCGATATGGCGCAAGGCTGCCCGGAAAGGTTGGACTGGGCGTTCCTCAAGTGGGTATGGAGCTTCAGGAAGCGGAGCCGTCCGCTGCTGCTGGACAAGCTCGAGAACGCCCGGTCCACGCATCGCGTGATCCTATTTCGGAAGCCGCAGGAAGTAGAAGCGTTTCTGCGCGACATTGAGTCATAAGCCTTAATCGCCTATAGCCCGACCTGGCTCGCGCTCCAGTCCCAAAACCGGCGTGCCAACGCATCGTCCTGCGCGAGCTCAGAGATCGGCGCGACGAGGCGCTGATAGAAATACTCCCCGCTCACGCCGCGCACGTCCGGGCTTGTGGCCAGGTAGATCGCCGTGTCGGCCCCCTGCTCCGGTGTGAGAAAAAAGGGCCGCAGCAGCCGCAGCACTGTTTTGCCGAAGCCGGTGTCGCGGTTGACGCCGATGTTCGTGCCGACCGCGCCGGGATGCAGGGCGTTGACGGTCGCCGAGCCCCCCTCCAAGGCCAGCCGGCGGGCCAGCTCCCGCGTGAACCAAATATTCGCGATCTTCGATTGCGAATAGCCTCTCCAAGGGCTGTACCCTTTCACCAGGAAAGGGTTGTCGAAGTCGAAGCGCCCGATCTTGTGCGCGCCGGACGATACATTGACGATCCGCCCGTTAGGCGACCGGAGGATGGCGTCGAGCAGCAGCTGCGTCAACAGGAAGTGGCCGAGATGATTCACGCCGAGCATTGCTTCGAAGCCGTCCGTGGTCGTCTGCCGCTTGACGGTAACGACGCCGGCATTGTTCACCAGCACATCCAAGGTCGAGTGCTTGGCCAGAAAAGCGGCCGCGAACGCGCGAATGCTAGCTAGCGATCCCAGATCGCAGAGCATCAGCTCGATCCGGTCCGTGCCGCTCTGCGCGCGGGCTTCGGCTAGAGCCGCGTTTCCTCGCTGTTGGCTGCGGCACAGCATGACGACATGGGCGCCACGACGCGCCAGCGCGATCGTCGTGGCCAAGCCCATGCCGGAGTTGGCTCCCGTGACGAGCACCGTTTGATTTTGCATATAGCGTAGACCTCCTTGGGCTGCCGATTCCTATATGTTCTCTTGCAGGTTCTCCTGCAGCAGCATCTCCTACATCCAATTCTACCTGCAATTGGATTTTTATCACAAGGGGGATCGACGATGAACCGCCAACTCAGCAGCAGCCACAGCAATTGCCACAACCCAAATGTCAATCCAACCGGCTATCCCGATGCAGACGAAGCGCTGGATTATTTCCTGAGGAATATTCAGTCCAGCTTGGCTGGGAACTTGGTGGGCCTGTACGCGATCGGCTCGCTGGCACTGGGGGATTTCGACCCATCCGGCAGCGATGTGGATATTGTGGCTGTGACGCACCAGGAGATAAACGACGCCGACTTCGCCAGCCTGAGCGCGATGCATGCCGAATTTTCCCGTGGCCCTTCACCTTTGGCAAATAGAATAGACGCGGTCTACGTCACAAAAGCTGCTTTCAGCCCGGACCATCCCCAGACATCTCTGTACCCCACGCTGGAGCACGGGACGGAGCTGTTCAGACATGCGTTGGAAGACGGATGGGTGTTTCAGACCTACACGTTGAGGGAGAAGGGATTGGTGGTATGGGGCGCGGACCCGAGATCTTTTATTAGCCAAGTAGACCCTGGAGAAATGATACCTGCTGTAAAAGCTATCGCAGGAATGTGGCTGGAAGACGCCCGCCTCGACCCGACTTGGCTGGAATGGGTGTCCGTCCGCAAGTGGCAAGTGTTCGTGATCCAGACGCTGTGCCGAATGCTGTACTCGCTTCTCACGGGGGACGTAACCTCCAAACCCGCAGCTGTGGAATGGGCTCGACGCGAACTCGGCCAGCCTTGGGCACATCTGATCGCCCACTCCTTATCGGCACAAGACGAGACCATCACCGAGCGTGAGCTGGAGGAGACTTTACTGTTCATCCGGTATACATTCGATAAAGTGAACCCGAACCCATAAGGAGGAGGACAAGTATCATGCAAGAGGTCACCAACCGGGAAATTCTTGAGGAGCTTAAGAAAATTCAGCAGAAGCTGGAAGCGCTCAGCGAACCAAAGGGGCTATCGACTCCGGGCAAAATCTTGGCTCTCATTTTTGGATTTGCAGTCTTTGGTCCGCTGCTGGGTTATCTCGCTTCTATCATCATTAATTTGCTCAGCTAGGGAAAAAAAGCCGCATTTTGCAGGGACTTGGTGTCGGGGGTAGTGACGGGAAATAGGCTGTACATGGGATGAACCGCGCGAGCCGCGGTTTTTTTATTTGAAATGAGCGCGCATCTCCGTAATAAAAGCGGACAGCGCGGGCGTAATCAGCGCATCCCGGCGCCGGATGAACAAGGTGGTGACCTTGGCGTTTTTGCCTGGCAGCTCATGACCGCGAATTCGGCCTTGCTGCACCGAGTCTTTGACGAACGATCGCGGCATCAGGGAGAAGCCAAGTCCCGCGCTTACACAGCCGATAATCGTTTCGATCGATTCGAATTGCATGACTTTATTAGGAACAACCTTTTCTTCGTCGATCAATTGCAGGATTTTGGAACGATACGTGCAGCCGCTTGGAAACAAGAGCAGGGTGCGCAATTGAACCTCTTTAATAGTAGTAATGGGTGGATGGGAGACGGGTGTCAGGAGCACGAATTCCTCGTCGATGACATTTTCCTGGATCAGATCGGGGTGAATGACCGGACCGGATACGAAAGCTCCATGCAGCTCATAATCAAGGACGGCTTGAATATGTTTCTCGGTGGGACCCGTGGCTAAAGTGAGGTCGACCTGAGGGTAATCGGCATGATATTTCGTTAGGAGGAAAGGCAATCGTACCGCGGCGGTCGTTTCCAAGGATCCGATGTGAAGCGCCCCGGTAGGAACGGCGGAGTCGCTGACCGCCGCTCTGGCTTCTTGCATCACATGCATGATTTGTTTGGCATACGCTACTAGAATTTGTCCGGATGGAGTAAGCATGATTCCGCGATTATGCCGGTAGAACAACGTCGTCTGCAAATCGGCTTCGAGCTGCTTGATTTTCTGCGTAACATTGGATTGGGCGAAGTTCAGCTTGTTGGCGGCTTTGGAGATACTGCCTTCCTGCGCCGTCGTATAAAACATCTTGAGCATCTGAATATCCATTTGGACCTCCGTGATGGCCAGCATCAGTCTGTATCATACAAGATAACGCAAATCCTAGTATAGTTGTTGCAGTTGAAGCGAGGATATTAGAATTTGAGATACCACTCATCTGAACTGCGTATTATGCAGGAAATCGGAACCATTATATAATGATCTGCGGCTCGGAAAAAAATGGTGGATACGGGAAGGATGAACGAATAATCCGATGAATCGCTTTCGACTTCTTATGATGGTGTTGATCTTCGCGCTAGTTGCCAGTCCCTCTATCACTCCGGGAACCGCCCAGGCGGCCGATGAAATTTCCAAGCTGATTTTGAACAAAAACGAGCTCGCGCTGCAAGTAGGCGAAACGGCGAGCCTGACGGCAACGGCTGTTTATCTCAGCGGAGCTACGGAGAACGCCACGATCAAGACCGATTGGAATTCCAGCAATTCCGAGATCGCTTCCGTCTATGCGGGGGTAGTGACCGCCAAGCGAGAAGGCAAGGCCGTGCTGACCGCTACGTATATGGGTAAGATGGTTGTCGTGAATGTCGATGTCAGTAAAAAAATCAAATCACTTACGATCGATAAAAGCTCTATGGATTTGCGCTTGAATGCCTCCGAGCAGGTCACGATCACAGCCTATTACGATGACGGCACGACCGAGGATGTCACCAAAAAGGCCGATTACACGGCGGCCAGCAGCTCGATCGTTACGGTTACGAATGGACTCGTCAAGGGACAACGTCCCGGCAGTACGAGGGTGACCGTCAAATATATGAACCAAACATTGACGTTGGACATTGATGTAGAAGTGGTCCGCCGGATCGATACCGAACAGTCGAAAGTGTCTTTGTTTAAGAACGGGACGGCGCCGATCAAAGTATGGGCTACCTATCCGGACGGCACCGTTGCAGATGTTTCGGAGTTGATCGAGTGGACGACTGACAATGCCCAAGTTGCGGATGCGATCAAGGGCTTCGTGACCGGCTATGGGGTTGGGACAGCGACCTTGACGGGCTCTTACGGGACGAAGTCGACCACGGTACTTGTCGATGTCGACAGCACCTTGAAGCTGGAATTGGACAAGCCTGGTCTGCTGATGAAGAGAAATACATCCGGCGAGCTAAAGCTGACCGCTACTTATACGAACGGGGAGACCGAGGATATATCGGATCGTGCGGAATGGACGTCCAGCGACACCAATATCGTTGAGGTGAGCAAAGGCCGGCTGCACGCGACTGCGATTGGGGAAGCCGTTATTACGGCCAAGTATGGTGCCAAAACCGTACAAGCTTCAGTGGACGTAGAAGTTCCGCGTCGGTTGGTCGTCAGCTCCGACCTGCTCTCGCTGCAGACCGGGCAGGTGCAGCAGTTGGTGCTGTCCGCTTATTATGCCGACGGCACTAGCGGGAATGTCGGCGGGGATGCCGTATGGCGTGTGGATCATGAGGACATTGCCCTTGTCCATAAGGGAAAAGTGACCTCCTATAAAGCAGGTGTCGCCACCGTGACCGCAGAGTATGGCGGCAAGAAAACGACCACTCGGGTCGAAGTGGATGTTCCGGCTATTATCAAAGCTGGCAAAAAGATTGTAAACTTGCAAATCGGCGATTCTTCTAAAGTGACCCTGGAAGCGCAATTCAAAGACGGGCGGAAATCGGATATTACTGCGAAGGCGGAGTGGACAAGCAGTAATGGAGACATTGCCGATGTGCGAGAAGGGAGCATTACGGGGATTTCTACAGGCGCCGCTACGATCAAGGCAGAGTTCGGTACTCGGACGGCCGTCATTCAAGTGTCGGTCGGCGTCTTGAAAAGCTTGACCGTTAGCAAGGACAAGCTGGATCTGCGCAAAGGCGATGCCGTCACGCTGCAAGCCGAAGCTTTGTATATGGACGAGACGGAGAAAGACGTAACGATGGAGGTCATCTGGACGAGCGCCAATAGTAAAGTGGCGTCGGTGGATGGCGGGAAAGTAAAAGCGGTAGGGCCGGGCGATACGACGCTCAGCGCTCAATTCGACAACAAAACGGTGACGATTCCGGTTCAGGTGGATCGGGCCGATGAGCTTACAGCCAGCAGCCAACATCTCGTGTTCGACTTGTATGACACTCGGGCTATCCAATTGACCGCGGCCAATGCCAGCGGCGCAATTCAAGATGTGACGAAGGAAGCCGAGTGGAAAACAAGCAACAGCGCGATCGCCATGGTGACGAAAGGCGTAGTGACGCCGGTTTCGCGCGGCAAAGCTACGATCACCGCCTCCTACGGGGGGAAGAGTGTCACGATTTTAGTGGAAATCGGTGTGGTGCAATCCCTTGCCGCCGACAAAACGTACATCGTCATGAAGAGCGGCGAGCAGGTGCAGATTCGATTGAGCGCCACTTTGGCGGATGGTTCGGTGAGAGAGGTCAGCGATGAGGCGATCTGGAAAGTGTCGTCCTACAAGCTCGGCACAATCTCGGGCGGGCTGTTCACGGCTACAGGCTCCGGCAAAACGACCATTACGGCAACGTTTGGCGGCAAGTCCGTCTCGGTGCCGGTAGAGATCGACTCGCTGAAATATTTGAAGACCGACGTGGTGAAGCTTACGCTGCAGGAAGGGAAAACCGCCAAAGTCGAAGCGATCGCCACCTACTCCGACGGCGTAGACGAGAACGTGACGCTGCCCGCCTTGTGGACCTCCTCGAACATCATGGTTGCCGATGTGAAGGACGGCCTCATCAAAGCCACCGGTAAAGGTACCGCGCGCATCACCGTCACGTTCGCCAACAAGAAGACCACCGTACAGGTGACGGTGAAACCCGAAGCTGCCGACTAACATCGGCGGCTTTTTTTTCACTATATTTCCCGATATCTATACTATACCGGAGAATCGGCGGCCTTTTTGCTGGATGTTCAGGCTTTGTGTGAGCGTATGGGAATTTGCAAGGGAATCGTTAAGAGATTGTGAGGAAGATGCTGCGGGTTTAGCTGGAATCGTGTCGGAGGTTGTCGAAAGCATCCTGGAAAATTCATATTTGATTTTAAAAGTAACCTAACATGTTTCCGGTACAATGAAGTCATCAGCAAGATCGTACGGACAAGACCATCCCATAATCGAAGGAGTGTTCCCCCATGCAAGCAGCTTTCTCTCTTAACGAGATAGATGTTCAACCGCACCCGTCCAGAGACTTGATCACGTTTGGAAAATCCGGGACTTTCCGCTATGTGCTGATTCGTCTTCCCTACTCGTACGGTGGAGACCTAAACAACTGCGACAGCGACCGATATTTGATGAAAAAGCTGAGCAATGCGGAGATCGGCAGCCTGATCGGCACGACCGTCGAATACGTCGATTGGCTGATGAGCAACTTGAACCGCAGCGAGATGCTCACCTATGAGAGCGGCAACTTCTTTGTCAAGAAGCTGAGCACTCTTCGCTCCCCGTCCAGGAAGCCGAGTGCGTTCGAGCGTTATGACTATCCAAGCAGCAAGCCGTATGTGAGTTGAGACATGCGGTTTTTTTATTGGGAGGGAAGCGGCCTAGTCGACTATTCGAAAATTGGCTCTATGAATTCCCCGGAGCGACGGTACAATTGATGGAGATGAGTAACGAGAGGAGCGATGCAAACGCCAGATGGCGGATGAGGCTTCGCTCTTTTGTTATAGGCTGCTCCTATGAAGCGATAGCCCTTGAGTATTTCTGGAAATCGCCCCGGCTGTGCTATGATTCCCGTAAACGGGTGGACGACAAGCTTCCGCGACACCTACCCTAAAAGAAGGTGATCCCGCATGGCACTAACTCAACCAAGACCCAAAATGACACGCAAAGAAACGATGCTCATAACTGCCGTTGCGCTCGGCACGCTGCTGAACCCGCTCAACACGACGATGATCTCGGTCGCCTTGTCGCGCCTGCAGGAGGAGTTCCAGCTCACGTTCGCCGATGTGTCGTGGCTCATCTCCACTTACTACTTGGCCAGTGCGATCGGGCAGCCTCTGATGGGCAAGTGGAGCGACATGTTCGGCCGCAAAAAGGTGTTCCTGTTCGGGCTGCTGCTCGTCACCCTGTCGTCGTGCCTGGCTCCGCTGTCGCCCAGCTTCGGCTGGCTGATCGGGTTTCGCATGATCCAGGCGCTGGGCAGCTCCGCCGTATTCCCGTCCGGCATGGGGATCATCCGCGAGCAGATCACTTCAGGACAAGCCCGGGCGCTCGGCTTGCTCTCGGTCTTTTCCAGCACGTCGGCGGCTTTCGGGCCGTCCCTCGGCGGGTTGCTGCTGCACTACGGGGATTGGCCGTTGATCTTCCTGTGCAACTTTCCTTTTATTATAGGTTCCTTCGCGCTGGCATGGAGAACATTCCCGAAGGATCCCAAGCCGGCAGCAGGCACCAAGGCCAAAATGGACTGGACCGGCGTCGCCCTCTTCTCGGCTGCGATCTTCATGTGGCTGCTATTTTTCCTCTCGCTCGCGGACGGATTCAGCGTGTGGAAGCTCGTCGTCAGCGTGGGTTTGTCGATCTGGCTGTATCGGTTCGAGCTTAGCCGGAGCAAACCCTTCATTGATGTCGATTTTCTTCGCAAAAATAAAGCGGTAACCCGCATCTACGTCCAGTTCATCTTAACGAATATCGCATTCTATTCGATTATGTTCGGCATCCCCTCCTACCTGCAGCGCGTCCAACAGATGGATCCGCAGAAGACGGGGCTCGTTATGCTGTCGATCGCCGGCTTTAGCGTACTGGTGACGCCGCTTGTAGGCAGGTGGATCGATCGGAGCGGGTCCAAGCCGTCTCTCCAAGTAGGCACATTACTAGTCATAGCCGGCAGCTTGCTCCTGCTGCTTATCCGAGACCAGGCGAGCACGGTGACGATTTTCCTTGTCCTGTGTGTGCTCGGCATCGCCAACGGCTTCAACAATTTAGGCATGCAGACAGCTCTGTACCAATTTATCAAGAAGGAAGAAACCGGCATCGCCTCGGGGCTGTTCATGACTTCGCGGTTTATCGGGACTATACTGTCCTCCAGCTTGCTCGCCGCCTTGTTCGGCAAACAGATCACAACTCCGAACCTGCACAGCATGGCTTGGGTTTGTGCGGTGCTAGGTGTGATTATGGTGGGGCTGACGATGCTGCTGCCCAGAGGGGACGTTCAAAAAGCTCGATAAAAATCCCATAGTTTAGCAGAAAAAGACATATCCGCCTTCCTCGGGATCTAGTTACACTTAGGACACAACCGTGATCTCGATGGAGGCTAAGCGTAATGTCCAACCAACTAATGAACGTGAACGAAAGGCATATCCGCGTTGTGGGTGAGCATCATACTTTATTTTTCGCGGCGCGCGAGCTTTCTAAGTACTTGGGAAGAATGACGGGCGAACTGTTTTTGCTGGAAAGAGAGAAGTCGTTTGAGAATGAAATCGTGCTCGGCGTGTTTGGCGATCTAGAAAAGAGTCCCCGATTCAGCCATGAGGATCCTCGGTTTGACGATGAGATTTATGCCGACTTGCAGGATGGGAAAGGGGTCATTTCCGGCGTAAACCCGCGGAGTGTGCTGTTGTCGGTGTATCGGATGCTTACGGAGCTCGGATGTCGCTGGGTCCGTCCAGGTGCGCTTGGGGAGATCATCCCTCGAGTAGCTATTGAGCATATGGACTGCCATATCAGCGAAAAGCCGAGCTTGCGTCACCGCGGGTTATGCTTGGAAGGCGCGAATACGTTCGAGAACGCCATCGAAATGCTGGAATGGATGCCCAAGGTCGGCATGAACACGTTTTTCATGGAGTTTATGGAGTCCTATGCTTTTTTCAACAACTGGACGAGCCAATCGCAAAACAAAAAAATTCCCGGCTACGAGCTACCCGTCGATACGGCACGCCGTTATCACAATCAAATCATAGAAGAAGCCAAAAAACGCGATATGATCTATCACGGGGTCGGACACGGCTGGACTTGCGAGCCTCTGGAGCTGCCTTCGCTGGGGTGGGGGCCTTTTGAAGGGGAAGTGAAGGAGGAGTATAAGGACTGCTTGGCCCTGATCAACGGCAAACGAGAAATATGGGGCGGCGAGCCGTTGAATTTCCCCAACACCTTATGCACGAACCTCTGCTACTCCAGCGAAAAGGTTAGGCGGTTGATGACGGAATGCATTACCAATTACGCCAAGAAACACAGCTACATCGATGTGCTTCATTTCTGGCTGGCCGACGGCTACGACAATCAGTGCGAATGCGACTCGTGTATCCGTAAAACACCGTCCGATTGGATGGTCATTATGCTGAACGAGCTGGACGAGAAGCTGACGCACGCCGGACTCGAGACGACCATTTGTTTTGTTTTGTATGTGGAGCTGCTGTGGGCGCCGGAGGTGGAACGTCTGAACAACCCTTCTCGCTTCAAAATGCTTTGGGCGCCGATCACAAGGACGTATTCGAAGTCTTATCGGGAAGATCCGGCCGTGCAGATGCCGCCTTTCGTGCTGAATCGGAACGTGAAGTCGTTCCCCAAGACGATCGAGCAGAACGTAGCGTCCCTGCGCGATTGGCAGCAAGTGTTCGACGGCGACAGCTTGACGTTCGAATACCATATGATGTGGGACCATTACAACGACCCCGGTTACTTCAGCATCGGGCGAGTTTTGAGCGAGGATATTAGAAATCTCGGGACCATCGGCTTGAATGGGTACATTTGCGACCAGCCTTTCCGGGTTTTTATGCCGACGGGGCTCCCGATGCATATCATGGCGCGCACATTGTATGACACCGGATTAACCTTTGACGAGATCGCAACGGATTATTTCGCCTACGCCTTCGGGGCGGATGCTTCGCGCGTGCAGGCGTTTTGCGAGCGGATGTCGGAGCTGTTCGAGCCTGCTTATTTTAGACGGGAGAAGCCGTGGCAGGATGAACAAGCCGCAGAGCGGTTCTCGAGCGTGGAGGCGGTGGTGGCCGAGTTTGTGCCGATCATTAAGCGGAATTTGTGGGACCCCTCGCCCGTCGTCTCCGAGAGCTATAGGATTCTGGACGCTTATACCGGCTACTTGACCCGCTACGCGAAAATGGCGGTCTGTCTGGCGCACGGGGACAAAGAGGCGGCCGCCCGAATTTGCGAGGAAGAAGTGTGCGAGTATTTGTCGGGGATTGAGCTGGGCTTCCAGGACACTATGGACGGCTACGAAATGATGCGGCATGTGCGGGGGAAAATCAAAGCTAACGCGCTGGAGCTTGTGACGATGCAAGGCGATGATAAAGAGCATGTTTATGTATAGACGTGGAACAGGAGAGAAGCTGCCGGAAGGCGGCTTTTTTCTGCTAGAGGGGCGGGCAACCGTGCTATTATTAAGGAAACAGTTTTGGAAAAGGAATTCATCGTCATGTTGGAGAAGCTGCGGAAGTGGGCCCTAAGGTTGAAGAAACAAGTGTTTGTGCTTTACTTTGCCTATAAGGATAGCCGCACCCCTTGGTATGCCAAAGCGTTTGCCGTGTGCGTCGTGGCGTATGCTTTCAGCCCGATTGATTTGATTCCGGATTTTGTGCCCATTTTGGGGTATCTGGACGATTTGATATTGATTCCGCTAGGTGTGGCGTTGGCTTTGAAGCTGCTGCCGAGTGCTGTCATTCAAGACTGTATGGAGAAAGCAGAGGCGCGAGTCCAGGGAGGGAAGCCGAAAAATTGGCTCGTGGGAAGCTTGATCATAGTGGCGTGGCTGGCGGTCGGTGTTGGGGGTTCGGTTTGGGTGTATCGGTGGTTGGCGGGTTGATAAGAGGTGGTGAGGAGAGTCGGTCTTGCAACCTAGTAAAGGTAACAGTTGAAAATGAGGTGAACGGATGCATAGCTGGGAAAAAGCTTTAATGGAAGTATGCGAGTTGTCTAGCACTTCTCCCGATTTGGAATGGATACTGGTCGGCTCGGTTGGATCTGTCCTGCAAGGATGTGACATGACGCCGGGTGATGTGGATATATATGTGAGGCATCATGCGGACGTTGAGCGATTCGCAAGGATTCTGGAAGGTTATTCACTTCAGCGTAAGTATGAGGGTCCTTTGGGGAACGATTGGTTATCCTCAATTGAACAGCCTGTCTTTACCCAAACGTTCGGATCGGGGTTCACGTGGACGAAAGGCTGCTGGCTGATCGAAGGCTTCAAGGTTGAGGTCGTCCATATTTCCGATTCTGCGGGGATTCCGGATTCGCTGAGTGGGGAAGGGATTTGGGAAGGCGGGCGGTTTATATGGAGCTATTGTAAACTTGTGAAATGTGGAGCATTTTCGATCCCCGCGGTTCCGCTGGAAATCCAACTGGAATCGAATTTAAGACGCAAGCGAATGGAGCGGGTGCAATCTATTGTGGCCGCCTTGAAACAAAACGGCTACGATGCAGACTTGCTTAACAAGGCTCTCTCGACGGAAAACTTAAACTATTTCGCCTCCGCCGTGAAATAAGAAATGGAGCAGGTCGTTCGGACCAGTATGCAAGAAACGTAATTATTTCCTGGAAAGATTGCGGCATTATTCCATTTGCGGGCTCATACATGATTAAATGGGTGAGGAAACGGTTCGCACGGATATGATTGCCACTTGACTAGGGAGGGATACTGTGTTGACAAACAATCCTGCAGGTTTCTGGGTTCGGTTCGGCGCTATGATTTTGGATGTGTTGATAGTGGGCTTACCACTGATCACCATCGCGCTTGCTTTAGGGGATAAGTATTTGACCGACTTGATCTCGTTCCTGTATACGCTCTTGACTCCAGTCTTCTGGAAAGGGTACACGATCGGGAAACGGATCAGCGGCATCCGCATCGTAAGAGTGACTGACGGAAGTCCGCCCGGTCTAGGGACGATGCTGCTTCGGAATGTGGTGGCTGGCCTGGTCTATGCCATTACCCTGGGCATCGGCATCATCATAAGCGCTATTATGGTGGGGAATCGCGAAGACAAACGGTCGATTCATGACATGATTGCGGGTACTACGGTTGTTCACGACAAGTGAGAGTAGTGCGAGGCAGCAGGCTGCCGGGATGACTGGTGGCCTGTTTTTGCGTTTATCTCGTGTGCCGGAGGGAAATAAGGTGATGGCATAATAACAACTTAAGTCAGTTTGAGACCAATCATTACCCTGCATCGCACCCGGCTGGCCGGTTCAGCTGACAGTAACGATGGCATAGCGCCACTTGGCGGGACTGGAGCAGCGTTCTCCATGCACTGGCCCTTTGCAGTCCGACTATTCGGACTACAGCACCCATGGTTGCCTCAAGGTCCTCCCTCCCTTCAGCTTTACTAGCCCAACTCCCATCCGTCCACCTACGTTTTCGACACTATCCCTTCCGCTCAGGCAAGTGAGCTCGAACTCCACTTGGGTGCACAATTCTCTCGTTTCCGACCAGTAACTCAGGGGTTAGCCCGCTCGAACAACAAAAACGCCAGCCGCACCTGGAGACAGGTGTCGACTGGCGCTTTTTGACTTAGCGGGAAGTGACCGGCTTGCGGGCTGATTCGCGGGAGTTGGTGTCCGCGTGCTTAGGTGCCCCTGATACAGCGTTTGCAGCACGATCCCTAGCGTTCAACTCGGCGATCAGCTTGTCGCCTTCGACGTCGAGATTCGGCAGCAGCCGATCCAGCCATCGAGGCAAATACCAGGCCTTGTCGCCGAAGAGCGCCATGACAGCCGGGACAAGCGCCATACGGACGACGAACGCATCGATCAAGATGCCGATCGCGAGCGCAAAGCCGATCTGCTTGATCATCACGTCATGCGCGGTGATGAAGCCTGCGAAGACGGCGACCATGATGACGGCGGCGGCGACTACGACGCGGCTCGCTTGGCTGTAGCCATGGACGACGCTTTTGTGGCCGTGGTGGCCGTGAACGTAAGACTCGCGCATGGACGAGACGAGGAATACTTGGTAGTCCATCGCCAAGCCGTACAGAATCCCGGTAATCATAATCGGGATAAAGCTGAGCAGCGGACCGCCGGTGTCGAGTCCGAATAGCTCGCCCAGCCACCCCCACTGGAACACGGCGGTTGTCAATCCGAAAGCAGCCAAGACGCTGAGCAAGAAACCGACGGTTGCCTTGATCGGAACGAGAATCGACCGGAATACCAACAGCAAAATAAGGAGCGAGAGGACCACGATGATCCCGATGTAGATAGGGAATACTTCCGCCAGCTTAGCGGATGTATCGATGTTGATCGCGGTGAACCCGGTTACCCCGAGGGTTACGTTGGAATTGTGGGCAACCGCAGAGTCGGACGAGCGCAAGTCTTCGACTAACTGCTTCGTTTCCGCATCGGTAGGCCCGGTTTTCGGGATCACGCTCAGAATGGCCATCGTGCCGTCCGGATTGACGCCAAGCGGTGAAACGACGGAAACATTGTCTACTTGCTGAATATCTTGTACGAGCTTCATGAGCAGCTGCAGCGACATTTTGCTAGCTGCATCTTTCGTTTCGGCAACAAGGACGAGAGGCCCGTTAAACCCTTCACCGAACCCGTTCGAGATGGCGTCGTAGCTTTGTCGGGCAGTCGTATCCAAGTTGGCGCTGGCGCCGGACGGCATGCCCAAATCCATCTTGGTTACCGGGATTGCTGCTGTTCCGAGCACGAGGATGATGCCGATAATGACCGGCCAGCGGAATTTGACGATGCCCTTCACCCAGCCGTTAGCCACTGCATGCGACTTTTCGGCGGCCAGGTTGCGGCTTTTCTCGCGCACCTTGCGGGAGCAGATGCGTTCGCCCATGAAGCCAAGCAGCGCAGGCAGCAGCGTAAGGGCCAGCAACACGTTCAAGAATACGGTCAAAGCAGCTACGAGAGCCATCATGCTCAAGAAACCAATACCGATGACGAGCAATCCGCACAAGGCGATGATAACCGTCAGTCCGGCGAAAAACACGGCGCTTCCCGCCGTCCCGACTGCACGGCTGGCGGCTTCGCGCGCGGTCAGCCCTTGATCCAGGATGAGACGGCGCTGGCGGTTCACGATAAAGAGCGCATAATCGATGCCGACGGCCAACCCGACCATTAACGCCAGAACGGGAGTAACGGACGTCATAGTGACGAAGCTCGATACGGCGAAGGCGCCGCCGACCCCGATGGCAACCCCGAAGAGGGCGATCACAAGCGGCAGTCCTGCTGCAACTACGGAGCCGAGTGTCATAACGAGTGCAATGGCTGCGACGACCAGACCGTAGATTTCATTGCTTCCAACTGGAATTTCCGGTTTTTTGAGCGTGTCGCTCGGCAATACTTGAATCCCGGTGGCGCTAGCCGCATCGCTGACCGCTTCTACAATCGAATAGGCTACGCCGTCTGGCAACGAGGTTTGTTGGACGGTAAACTGAAATTGAAAAAGCGCCACGCTGGCGTCATTCGCAATCAGCACACCCGGCACGGGTTGGCCTTGGTAGATCAGCGGCCCATATGGGGGCAATTGCGTCTGAGCTCCGGCAGTAGTACCAGCAGTAGCACCAGCAGTAGCTCCGGCTTGTGCACCCGCTTGTGCCCCTGCTTGCGCTGCTGGAGCAGCCTGACCGCCGCCGGCCGACATACCGCCTGCAGCCGCCGCGTAATCAGCCGGATTGATTACGTACTCCAGCGTGTATACCTTGTTGACCGCATTGAGGATTGCGCCTACACGCTCTGGTGTGTCCAGCCGCTCCTTCTCCGGCGCCTTGAACACGACGCTACCCTGTCCGCCGGACGCTTCCGGAAGCACCTGCTCCAGCTTATCCAGCACCTTTTGCGCCTCCGTGCCTTCGATCTTCATCTCCGGACTGACGTGCATGCCGTTCACACCTAGCAGCGTAAGCACGATGCCAAGAATAAGCACCCAGCTCGCGAGGAAAAGCCATCTTTTATCGTAAGCTTGTTTCCCCAATTTGTATAAAAAAGTAGACATAGGTGACCTGTACCTCCTGTGAGTGAAAAAATGACCATGACCGATCGTGCTTACCGAGCAAACCAACGCACAAAAAGCTGCTCTAAGCACGAAAATCCGCCTTGCAGCGTCTCGCGTACTAATGCCAAGCTAAAACCCGTCCCGCAAATAACCGAAGCTCCTGTCCAAATACTGATCGAACGAGACGACGTCTGGCGTTTCGTCCACCTGATCGCCTGGAAGCTGCACCTGCAGGCTGCCGTCGATAATCGGCAAAATCGCCCCGTAAACAGCGCCGATGAGCAGATGCGTGTAGCCCTCCGGATGCCGACCAGCGAACAGCTCGTTCAAAGCTTCCTGAGCCTCTCGCTGCAGGCGGCGGAACAAGCTAAGGATATACGGCTCGAGCGTAGGATGCTGCTGGGACATCGAGACGAGCGTGCGCATTTTCCGAAACAGATCCGCTGTAAATTGCAGCTTCAACCACCGATACAGGACATCGAGCGGAGTCGCGTTTTCCGGCATTTTCGCTAGCTCGGCTTCCGCCTCTTCCACCCCGTCAAAGGACATGGCCGCCATCACCACCGCTTCCTCTTTGCAAGCAAAATGATTGGCAAACGTTCGGCGGGAATACTCGGCGCGCTGCACCACATCCTCGACGACAAAGCCGTCCAACCCGCGCTCCAGCGCAAGCTGATAGGCAGACTCGGCCAAAGCGTGGGCGGTCGCTTCTTTTTTTCGATCACGCAAGCTAAGTTTGTTCATACGATTACGCCTTGGCGTGCACCTCATTTCCGAGCAGAATTCACTACTAGCATAGAAGCTAATGTATCAAATCGTTGCCCATTGTGCAATTATGCGCGATGAGTATTTTTGCTCAAGAGGCATATTTGTTGCAGCTTCGTGAACACGTTCTCGTGCAGGGACAGCTGGTTTCACTCATACCCTTACCATTTTATCCAAGTCAGGAACAGGCAATGTGGTATAATGGAAGCATCTCATTCGGATGAGGAGCGTTGCCGTTGACTTTTGCAAGGAGGCTTAGGCCAAAGAACGATTTTATCTTTCAGAGATTATTTGGTGAAACAGAGACGAAAGAGAGTCTGATTGCGCTGTTGAACGCCATCCTTCGTTTGGAGGGCCCCAATCGAATCGCGGATGCGACGGTTATCGAGAATAAGCAGCTAGCCAAGGAATTGATCGACGACAAGACAGGCAGGCTGGATGTACGGGCGGAGACGGCGGACCGCGTGCAGATTGATATTGAAGTTCAATTGGCCGATCAGCGCAATATGGAGAAACGAACGTTGTTTTATTTGAGTAAAATGTTCGTAGAATCGATCAAAGCGGGAGAAAATTACGATAATCTGAAGAAGACCATCACGATTAACATCTTGGACTTTAACTTGCTCCAGTTGGAGCGCTATCATAGCACCTTTCACTTTTACGAAGATCATGAAGACAGCTTTATGCTAACCGATGCCATGGAGATCCACTTTATTGAGTATCCCAAGTTTCAGAAGGTAGAGAAAAATGTTCATGATCCGCTACACCGGTGGCTTCTATTTCTGGACGAGAAGCTTCCGGAAGATCAGTTGGAGGAGTTGATTCGAATGGATCCGGTGATCAAGAAAACCGAAGAACGGTTGGAATGGCTGAGCGGCGATGAAGAGACCCGGCGCTTGTACGAGGCGCGGGAGCACTCCCGGATTGAGCGGAACAGCATCATTTCGGACGCGATGGAAAAGGGAATGGAAAAAGGAATGGAGAAAGGCAAGATAGAAATTGCGATCAATATGTTGAGGAAAAAAATGGGGATTCATCAGATTGCCGAGCTGACTGGGCTGAAGGTTGCGGAGCTCGAGCGAATCAAGAAAGAGGCGGGTATGTAAACCTTTCAAATAAGGAGGAGCATATGAAGGATCCGAAAATGTTGGAAAAAAAGGAAAAATTGCTGCAACTGGTGAAGGGCTTCTGCGAAAAATATCTGGATGAAGAATACGAGCAGCTGTCTTGCAGTATGGTAGAGAAGCTGGGCCGCAAGCGGGCGGTTCCCTTCATGTCGGGCAAGCTGGAGGTTTGGGCGTCAGGCATCATTCATGCCATTGGAACAGTCAACTTTGCATTCGACAAGAGCTTTGCGCCGTACATATCGGTTCATGATATATGCGACTATTTTGGCACAGCGCAGAGCACCACCACTCAGAAGTCCAAGACGATACGAGATATGTTCAAAATGAGCTATTTTGGCGGTGAATTTGCTACGCAGAGTTCGCGACGCAGCAATCCGTTCAACGATTTGGTATCTATAAACGGCTTTATTGTCCCCGCAGATTTTCTGCGCAAGAAGCTGTAGGCGGCTGTGCACTTCTGACCCTCGGCACGCATCCACTTGCATCCGAGCCGCGGTTTGCCTATAATAGTCGATATATGTAAATGCATGGACGGAGAAGAGTAAGCAGTGCTTCCTTACAGGGAAGAGGCGCCGCAGATTGAGAGCGTCTCCAGGGAACAGGCCGCCGAAGTTCGCTCCCGAGCAGTCCCTTGAACGAGCGTCTAGCATCAATAGACGTAGTAGAGGGTACCGGCCACGAGCCGTTAATTCGATCAAGTGAAGCCAAGCGACATGCGTACAGCACAGTCCAGGCTTAACAAGGGTGGTACCGCGAGCACATTCGTCCCTTACCAGGGAGAGGTGCTCTTTTTTGTTGAATTCGTAGAGGAGGCGTTGCGAAAATGAAAGAACGTTTACAGGCATTAAAAGCCGAAGCGCTGCAAGAGCTGCAGCAAGTGTCGGGCAGTCAGCAGCTGAACGACCTGCGGGTCAAATATTTGGGCAAAAAAGGGCCGCTGACGGAAATCCTGCGGGGCATGGGGGCGCTGAGTGCGGAAGATCGTCCGGTCATCGGGCAAGTGGCGAACGAGGTGCGCGCCGCAATCGAGGAAGTGCTCGAAGCGAAGCAAGCCGAGTTCCAACGCCAAGAAACGGAAGGCCGTCTGCAAGCGGAGACGATTGACGTTACGTTGCCGGGGCGTCCGTCGGCGCTAGGTGCGGTTCATCCGCTGAACAAAGTTATCCAGGAGATCGAGGATATTTTCCTCGGCATGGGCTATACAGTAGCGGAAGGACCGGAAGTGGAGAAAGACTACTACAACTTCGAAGCTCTGAATCTGCCAAAAGACCACCCCGCGCGCGACATGCAGGATTCGTTCTATGTGACGGACGAGATTCTGATGCGGACCCACACGTCTCCGGTGCAAGTGCGCACGATGGAGAAGCGCAAGGGCGAGGTGCCGGTCAAGATCATTTGCCCAGGCCGAGTATACCGTCGCGACGACGACGACGCCACGCATTCTCACGTGTTCACGCAAATCGAGGGGCTTGTTATCGACCGCCATATCCGTATGAGCGACCTCAAAGGCACATTGCTGCAGTTCGTGCAGGAAATGTTCGGCAAGCAAACGCAAATTCGGCTGCGTCCGAGCTTTTTCCCGTTCACGGAGCCTAGCGCGGAGGTCGATGTGTCGTGCATGATGTGTTCCGGCAAAGGCTGCCGGGTTTGCAAACATACAGGCTGGCTCGAAATTCTCGGCTCCGGCATGGTGCATCCGCGGGTGCTCGAGATGGCCGGCTACGATCCGAAGGAATACAGCGGCTTTGCGTTCGGCATGGGCGTGGAGCGGATCGCGATGCTCAAGTACGGCGTCGACGACATCCGTCATTTCTACATGAACGATCTGCGGTTCTTGAAGCAGTTCGTCCATATTTAGCTCACGGGAAAAGGGAGGGGCATAAGCGATGAAGGTTTCCTATAAATGGTTGTCCGAGTATGTGGATTTGAGCGGCTTCACGGCATCGGAGCTGGCGGAGAAGCTGACGCGCAGCGGCATCGAGGTCGATGTGGTCGAGAACCGCAACAAGGGCGTTGAAGGTGTAGTCGTGGGTTATGTTAAGTCGCGCGAAAAACATCCGGATGCGGATAAATTAAGTGTGTGCGTTGTGGACGCAGGGCAGGACGAGGACTTGCAGATCGTATGCGGCGCACCGAACGTAGCGGCTGGGCAAAAGGTGCCGGTTGCGGTTGTAGGGGCCGTGCTGCCGGGCGATTTCAAGATCAAAAAGGCGAAGCTGCGCGGTGTCGAGTCGATGGGGATGATTTGCTCGGCCAAGGAACTCGGCTTGAACGACCGGCTGCTGCCGAAAGAAATCCAAGAAGGCATTCTCGTGCTGCCGGAAGACACTCGAATCGGCACGTCCATTCTCGACGTACTGGCGATCGATGACGAAGTGTTGGAGCTCGACTTGACGCCGAACCGCTCGGACGCGCTCAGCATGCTGGGCGTCGCCTACGAGATCGCGGCCATTCTCGGCCGCGAAGTGACGCTGCCGGACAACGAGCAAGGGCTCGGCGGCGGCAATGGGGCGCAAGCGGCCGACCACATCGGCGTCCGCATCACAGCCGGCGAGCAATGCTCGCATTATGCGGCTCGCCGCGTGGAGGGCGTGCGTATCGCACCTTCCCCGCTGTGGATGCAGAACCGCCTGATGGCGGCGGGCATCCGCCCGATCAACAACATCGTGGACATCACCAACTACGTGATGCTGGAATACGGACAGCCTCTGCATGCGTTCGATGCCGAGAAGCTGACGAACGGCCAGATCGACGTGCGTCTCGCGAATGAAGGCGAGAAGCTGACTACGTTGGACGATGCTGAGCGCGAGCTGACATCGCAAATGCTGCTGATCACGGACGGCGTGAAGCCGGTCGCGATCGCAGGCGTGATGGGCGGCGCTAACTCCGAGGTGACGCCGCAGACGACGACGCTCGTCCTCGAGTCCGCACGTTTCTCCGGCGGCTCGGTGCGCAAGACGTCTCGTGCGCTGGGCTTGCGCTCCGAAGCGAGCCTGCGCTTCGAGAAGGAAGTGAATCCGGAAGCGGTCATCCCCGCATTGAACCGGGCCGCATCGCTAATCGCCCGTTATGCCGGCGGTCATGTGAACGAAGGCATCGTCGAAGCGCGGACGTTGGACCCGCAGCCGGTGGACATTACATTGCCATTGGCTAAAGTAAACAGCTACCTAGGCACCGATTTATCGCTGCTTGAAGTGAAGGTGCTGTTGGGCCGTCTGCATTTCACCTATCAGGAAGTGGCGGAAGAGACGCTGCTCGTGCATGTGCCTTCCCGTCGGGGAGACATTACGCGCGACGTCGATTTGATCGAAGAAGTGGCGCGGCTTTACGGCTATGACAACATTCCGACGAGCTTGATCCAGGGCGTCACGACGCCGGGTTCGCTGACGAAGGAGCAGAAAATTCGCCGCATTCTGCGCAGCTTGCTGACTGGCGGCGGATTGCATGAGGTGAGCACCTACTCCTTCACGCATCCGAGTCAGATCGAGGAGTTCAAGGGCATGTATCCGGAAGCGACGCCGGTGAAGCTGGCGCTGCCGATGAGCGAGGAGCGCAGTACGCTGCGTACGAGCTTAATTCCGCACCTGCTGGACACGGCGGCTTACAATCGGAACCGGAATACGAATGATGTGGCGATTTTCGAAATCGGCAAAGTGTTCGTAACGAAGGAAGACCGCCTGACGACGCTGCCGGACGAGAAGCTGATGCTCGGCATCCTGTGGACGGGTAAACGGAGCGGAGAGCATTGGGGCGGCAAAGCGGCTGCCGTGGATTTCTATGATCTGAAAGGCGTCTTCGAGACGATCGTATCGGATCTGGGCATTCAGGGCGTTCGCTACAAATCGGCGGCACCGGAAGGATTCCATCCAGGACGGACGGCGGAAATAACGATTGAGTCTGCACGCGGTGTCGTGAACGTAGGACGCCTCGGACAGCTTCATCCGGCGCTGCAGCAGGCGAAGGATCTGGACGACACTTATGTGCTAGAGATCGAGTTGCAGCCGTTGTTCGACTATGCGGACTTCAAGATCGAGTATGCGCAGCTGCCGAAATACCCGGCGATCGGGCGCGATATTGCGGTCGTCGTCGACCGCGGCGTGGCTGTCGGCGATTTGCTCGCCAGCGCGAAGCAGACGGCAGGCGCTCTGCTGGAGTCGATCGAGGTGTTCGACATCTTCACCGGCGAGCGTCTCGGAGCCGACAAGAAGAGCGTGGCGATTGCCCTCGTCTACCGTCACGCGGACCGTACGCTGACGGATGAGGAAGTAACGGAGCTGCATGGCTCAGTGGTGCGGGTTCTCGAAGAAACATTCCGCGCAGAGCTGCGTAAATAGGAAGGAAATAGCACCGGTCACATCGAATGTTATTATAGCGCGATGGACCGGTTTCTTTTTTTTGGCGAAGAAATGAGGCATGGCGTGAATCCTCGATTCCGACTACGGAACGTTAACCCGGAAAGGAAGTGCCTAATTGAGTAACGAAGAAAAAATTCGAGTAACCGTTGACATATATGGTACCTCCTACAAGCTGGTCACAAACAACAGCGTCGGCTATGTGAAACGCGTTGCCCAATATGTGAATGATCAAATGCATCAGATCGCGGCGGGCACGCAGCGGCTGGATGTGCCTAGAATAGCGGTGCTGGCGGCGGTCAATATGGCTGACGAAACGCTTCAAGTGAAGCAGGAGATGGAGAATCAGGTTCATCAGCTGGAGGAAGCGAAGCAGCTCAAGGACGCTTATGTCGAGCTGGAATTGCAGGGCGAGGCGCAAAAGGCTAAGCTCGAGCGCGAGCTGGAGCGTGTCCGTGGCGAGCATGAGCGGGCGTCGGCCAGGTTGCGCGAGGACAGCGAGCAGGCGCTGGCGCGATTGAAGGCGGAGCAGGCGGGATTGTTAGAGCGTGTGCGCGGTGAGCATACGAGCGAGCATGAGCGCATGCGGACCGAGCATGAGCGAGCGCTGGCGGAGGCGCGCGAATCGAGTGAGCAGGCGGCGGAGCAGCTGCTGAGCGAGTTCACGAGCGAGCATGAGCGCGTGCGAGGCGAGCACGAGCGAGCGCT
>NZ_BIMA01000033.1 GCF_004000845.1 Paenibacillus koleovorans NBRC 103111 | reverse complement strand
AGACACCGTTGCTGCGAGGCGGCTCCACGGCTGCTGATTTCTTATCCGTTGAAAAAACCACCAGGGAGAGTCTCTCTGATGGTTGCGTGGTGTACGTGTTAAGCCGCTTCCTCATCCCGATACAGAGGGAAGGTGACCCGAAACTCGGTGCCATGGCCGACCGAGCTCGACACATCGATATAGCCCTTCAGGCCGGTGACGAGATGTTTGACGATCGTGAGCCCGAGCCCGGTGCCGTCGGTCCGTTCGCCGCGGGAGCGATCCGCCTTGAAGAAGCGGTCCCAGATACGCTGCATCTCGTCCTCCGACATGCCGATGCCCGTATCCCGAATCGTGAGCCGGAACTGATCGACGGTCGACTCCATAATGACATCGATCCGCCCCGCCTGCGGCGTAAACTGGATGGCGTTGTAGAGCAAGTTCTGCACGATCTGCGCGTATCGGTCCGGATCGAGCAGGCAAATGATCGGCGGCTCCGACGGATGCGGCAGCCGGACATGGATGGCCAGCTGCTTGCTCTGGAACGAGGGCAGCAGCCAATCGAGCACCTCCTCCGTGCGCTGCGTCACGTCCAGCGGGACGGCGCGGAACACGTCGGAGCCGTTCTGGATGCGCGCCAGATCAAGCAGATCGGTGACGAGCCGCTGCAGCCGTTGCACTTCATAGTCACATATCTGCAAGTAATGCGGATACCGCTCCGCCGGAATGACGCCGTCGTTCATCGCCACGATGAATCCGCGCAGCGTCGTCAGGGGGGAGCGCAGCTCGTGCGAGACGTTCGCGAGAAAATCCTTGCGCGAATCTTCCCATTGCTCGAGCTGATCGACCATGAAGTTGAAGCTGCTGGCGAGCTGCCCGATCTCGTCGCCCGAAATGATCTGCACGCGTTTGCTGAAGTCGCCCTCCGCCATCGCCAGCGCCGTCGCGTTCATCTGCCTCAGCGGCCCGGCGAGCCGGCGGGACAGCGTGAACAGGATGACGCCGACGGCAAGCAGCGAGAACATAAGCGGCACGACGATGTTCCAGCGCACCGCCTGCACCGCCTCGCTGATCTCCTCGGCCGGGGTATGCAGGAACAGCACAGCCGGGCTGTCGTTCAAGTTGATCAGCGAGTAATAGGTCAGCACATGCTCGTTCGTTTTGGCGCCTTGGGCGATAACGGCGGTCGAATAGCCGGACTTGCCGCGCATCGCTTCCAGGAACAAGGTGTCCATCGTTTTCGGGATGAGCATCCCTTCGCGCTCCAGCGAGCTATACAGTATCGTTCCCTTCTGGTCGACGATCCACACTTGGCCGTTGAAGCTGCGGCCGAGAATGCGCAGTCCGAGACGAAGCTCGCGAATGGAGATGACCCCCTCCTGCAGCGGAGTAAGCAGCTTGTCAACCTCGGCGGCGCGGGCTTGCAGCAACTCTTTTTTCTCCTTATAGAACAGATCCGAGAAATAGAAGTTCCAGAACACGGCGAGGGCGACGAATAACAGCACGCATGTAGCAAGAAAAGAGAGAAATAATTTCAAATACAAGCTTCGCTTCAGCCGCTCAACCATGAGCCTTCACCTCGAAGGAGTAGCCGACTCCCCACAGCGTCTCGATGCTCCAGCCTCTATGAAGGCCAAGCTTCTTCCGCAAATTTTTCACATGGGCGTCCACTGTCCGCGTGCCTCCGCTAAAGTCGAACTTCCACACATGCAGCAGCAAATCTTCGCGGGTGTACACCCGGTTCGGGTTCGTCGCCAAAAAATAAAGCAGCTCGATTTCCTTCGGCGTCAAGTCGATCCGCTGCCCTTCGATCGTCACCTTGTAGCGCTGCAAATCGATCGAGAGCTCGCCGATGTCCAGCACCCTGGGCTTGCTGCTGCCAGAAGCCTCCCGCGGGTCGTCGGACGAGCGGCCGCCGCCGGCATTCGAAGCTCGCCGCAGCACCGCCTTGATCCGGGCGATCAGCTCGTTCGGGTCGAACGGCTTGACGATGTAATCGTCCACTCCGAGATTGAACCCGCGCAGCTTGTCCATCGGCTCGCCCTTCGCCGTCAGGAAAATGATCGGCACTTGGCCGGTCGGCCCTTCCATGCTGCGAATGCGAGAGATCAGCTCGAAGCCGGAGCCGTCGGGCAGCATCACATCCAGGATCAGGAGCGACGGCGAGAGCGATCCGCTCAAGTACGACATCGTCTCCTCGCAATTGTGGATGATGACGGCCTCGTAATTGGCATGCTCCAGATACAACCGGATCACTTCGGTAATATGCGGTTCATCGTCCACGACGACGATCGGATTCAGCTTCGTTCCGATACTCATCTCGAACTTCCCCTTTGCCTCATCTGTCTTCTCCGCTCCGCTTCCGCCGCACGAGCGGCGATGACGTCCGAACGGTCCCGGCGAGTATGCCGATGAATGAGCTCCTCGTTCTCGAGTTGGCTGGGCGCTCCCCAGATCAACCCTTGCTCGGAGCAAACGGTGAGACATTTCCGCAGCAGCTCCGGATCGGCGATCGTCAAATTCAAATCCAGGAATCGTTCTCCAATCGTTACCCCGGCCTCTACTAGCTGGCGGCGCTCCATTACCGAGCGGAATGTTGCTTCCGCTTTCAGTCCCAGCTCCGCCATATGTTGGGCGTTCAGATTGAGCTCGGCGCTTTTCAGCATTTTCACCGCACCTCTCCGATTGCCCCGACGCTCATGATACAACCCGACCGCCACTTGAATAAGCCCGACCCAAGTGCGACTCTTCGGATCTTCCGGGTGCGCCTTCCAATATTCCTCGAGAAGCTCATGGCATTCGAACCAATCCCGGTCGCCGTGAAAATGCACCAGGTATTGTATGTATGGTTCCGGGTAAAGGGTCATGCGAAACTCCTTCTATACCAATGATCCTAATTTTTTTCTCATTATAGCACATAATTAGTTATAAAAAATGAAACCGTGGATCAGGATATGCGTAGTAAGAGTAGCACCAAAAATATATTTGCACCTAAATGGAGGGTAACAGAACGATGAAAAAACTATTGCTGATCTTGATGGCTTGCCTCGTGGTCGTCTCCTTCAGCGCACCGAGCTCGGTGGAGGCAGCTAAGAAAAGCTACAAAGCTCCTAGCAAATCCTACTCGCCTACCAAGCCTTCCAAGGACAGCGGCGTTACGAAGACGAACCCGACGAACACGGCGGGTACGGGTGCGGCAACGACGAACCGCGGCTTTTTCAGCGGCGGAAGCTTGATGAAGGGCTTGATGATCGGCGGATTGGCCGGTATGCTGTTCGGCGGCATGTTCGGCGGCATGGGCTTCTTCGGCGATATGCTCGGCATGCTGGTGAATGTTCTGGCGATTATCGCCTTGATTATGGTCATTCGCGCCGTCTTCGCCTACTTTAAGAGACGCAATGAGCCGCCCAAGAAGAGGTTTCAGGAATGAGGCTTAGCGAACAGGAGATCGTGAATGCCATCTGCATGCACATCGCCGAACGCAAGCAGATTTCCCCGACTCAGGTTCATGTAGAGCTGATGTGGGACGAGGAACTGGGATACTCCGCGGAGGTTGTGGCCGAAGGCCGCAATCAAGTGCTGATCGAGGCCAATATGCTGGAGGCGATCGAGCGCTACGTGCTGAAGCAGTACGACCAGCGCGTCTACCGCAGCCAGATTCGACTGGACATCGAAGACGAGATGTTCGCCGACATTGTCTGATATATGTTTCAGGAAGGCACCCGCGAGGGTGTCTTTCTTTTTTCTCCATCCTCCCTCTCCAGCTCTGCTTGGCCCAAACTGTAACATTTGCCATCGCAACTATTTGCCGCCCCGTACGTTATAATTTAATAGAGTCCTAGAAGAAAGAGGAGTGATCATGAGAAGAAGCAGGACCCTTGTAGCCCTCCTGTTGTCGCTCGTCCTGCTAATCCCCGCCACGGTATCCGCAGACGATCTGACGACGAAGTACAGGGTGTACCAGAACGACGTCGCGCTGAACGAGTACTCGAACCTGCAGCAAGCGATTCAATACGCGCAATGGTTCAACAACAGCTATGTGGAGGAAATCGGTAGCCGCCGCTGGGTGTGGAGCAATTTCCCTCGCTATCGAATCTATCAGAAAGATACGACGCGGCTGGGTTGGGAGTTTGCCAGTCTCGACGCCGCGATCGCCGAAGCGAAGAAATGGGACCATACGAGCGTCCGCGATCTCCAAGGAACCGGCTGGGTGTGGAACAATTATCCGCGCTACCGCTTGATGCAAGGCGAGATTACGCTCGACAGCTGGGAATTCGCCACGCTGCAAGAAGCGACCTGGCTGGCGCCTTACTACACCGGTCTGCATGTCATCGATATGACGACTAACCGCTGGGTATGGGACAACATCGCCCCGGCTGAGAAAGTGAACCTCCGCGCAGGCGCGGTGCAATATCGGGTGTTCCAAGATACATATACGCAGCCCGATTGGCAATTCGCTTATTTGGAAGATGCGGTTAATGAAGCTCTGAGATGGGAAAATTCCCGCGTGGAGCGGATCGACAACAAAAAGACCGTGTACGCCAACGCCAAAACGGTGAAAGTGTACCAAAGCGGCAGGCTCGTGAACGAATTCGTCAACATGGACGATGCGATCGCCTGGTCCCAATGGTTCTTGTTCATCTCGATCAAAGTAGACGGCAAAGAAATATGGAATAATTATGGCTTCTACCGCGTCTACCAGAACGAGAATTATGTGAGTGAGCACAAATCGTTGCCGGATGCTCTCTACTATGCCTCTCATTATACGCAAGCCTCGGTACGCACGTATGACGGACAGAAGCTGTGGAACAACTACCGCAAGCTGCAGTTCTGGGGCTGGAACGGGTCCTCCGCGATGAGCACGATCCAGGCGCAGGTGAACAATACGACGGGCCTCGACGTAGACTCTCCGACTTGGTTCCAGTTGGCCGATGCCGAAGGCAACCTGAAGGATACGTCCAGCGTAGAAACGGTCAACTGGCTGAAAAGCCGCGGCTACGCCGTCCATCCGCTCGTCAGCAATCAATTCGATGCTGCGCTCACCTCACAGTTCCTGACCAATCCGGCGGCGCAGACGAAGTTTATCAATGCGCTTGTGAACCGCTCCGTGCAGCTTGGGGTACACGGCATCAACATCGATTTCGAGAACATCGCCGGCAAAGACCGCGCGGCCTTGTCGACGTTCGTCACTAACCTGTCCTCTGCGGCGCGTGCGAAAGGGCTGATCGTCTCAATCGATCTGCCGCGGGGCAGCATCAAGTGGAACCATCTGTCGGCATTCGATCATCAGAAGCTCGCCGGCGTGGTAGATTACATCATCACGATGGCGTATGATCAGCACTATTCCGGCAGCCCGGTGGCGGGCTCCGTATCGGGCCTGCAATGGGCCGAGGAAGGCGTGCAGGAGTTTCTGAGCTACGGCATTCCGCGCGAGAAGCTGATTCTCGGCATCCCGTATTATGTGCGGGAGTGGAAAATCGACGCAAGCGGCGCGCTGGTCAGCAATCGCGCCATCTTTATGAAGGATATCCCGGCGCTCATCGCCTCGAAGAAAGCGACGACCCAATGGGACGCGTCGTTCAACCAGTACCGGATCGACTATTACGAAGGCGAATATCGGTACGTGCTCTGGCTCGAGAACGAGGATACGGTCAAGGCTCGGCTGGTGCTGGCCAAGAAGTACGACCTCGCCGGCGTCGCCGCCTGGCGCCTCGGGTACGAGTCGGCCGATATGTGGAAGACGATGCTGCAGTACAAGTAAGGAAAAGAGAACCACCCAGCCGATAAAAGGGTCTGGGTGGTTTTTTTGTGCTGCCAAAAGTGCAGCTAATGTTCCCCGAAAAACCGAAGCTGACCGGTATTTGCAGAAAGTGCAGCTAATTTCCCACGAAAAGCCGAAGCTTGGGGAAATGTAGTGAATTAGCTGCAGTTTACGCATCTATTAGTGGATATCGGCCCTCTAGGGCTGAAATAGATGCACTTTTTGCATTTGGGTTCTGCTGCTAGCTAATAGGCCAGATCCAGTTGCTCCACCCGCTCCCGATCCTCAGCCCACTTGGCCGCAATCGGCGGCAAGATGTCCGTCATCCCATATTGACCATGTTTGCGATGCTGGGGATAATACGTGCCGGCGAAGAATGGCTTCTTATCCGGCGTCATGAGGTGTTGTAGGAACGGTAAGCGTCACAGCTGATCGTTGCGCCCGGCTCGATACTGCGCTGAGCAATGTCGATTATCGTTTCCCTTTTACATTGGGGATCACTTGCAATTTGAACGAATTGCGGTACACCTTGCTTATTCAACGAAACACTGACTAGCACCGGTGTTTGATCGGTACCGCGACCACGCTTGCCGCCATAATAATGTAGGGAATACCTGTCACAACTTGCAGCGAGTCCATCGATTGTCGATAGTGTCGTAACATCATTTGTTTGTGTATCAAACGTCATGTCGCCGTCATCATCGCATTAATATGTAGAGCTCCTGCTTGACCAAATCCGCCTCTTACCGCAGCAACAGCTCGACATAGCGCTGCGAGGTATTCGCAAGGCAACACACTCGGAATATCGATACACACTTCGCCGTTCGGGTCGTACTGCGTCTGCAGTTCATCAAGCTGATTCCAGTTATCCGGACAATTCCGACATCTGAACGCGTCACCGATTCGAACCTGAGTTGAATGTCAGAAGAGCAATAATCGAGCCCTGGCATCAAAACGTACTTCTGGCAAGCCCGGACGAATTCTGCTACCACATCGATTGTGTTTCCCTGCCGATTAGGGCTGGTCGAGTAGTCGTCAGTCTACTACTCAACCCCCTTCCCCCACAGATCCGTATGCCCAATTAAGGCATTCGGATCCTCCTGTAATCGTTACAGATTTGCAATGACTAGCCATAATATTTATAGAAAGAGATTAATTTTGTCATACACTATCGCAATCCCCTCTGAATGAGCAGGTCCCGATTTTTTAAGACGCCGCAATTCGGATGGACCGGTAGTAAGTCGAAAGGTTGGTCAGGTTGCCCTGTAAGCGCTCCTTCTACTACCCATTGCAAATCATGGCCATAGAGCCGCGACATTAGCCTGTCCGTCAAATCCCTGATCACTTCCTTGTATGAAGAATCATTTGCAAGATCGTTCAACTCCAGAGGATCTTCTTGCAGGTCGAACAATTGGATCCGGTTGCCCAAGGCATAATAAACCAGTTTGTAGCGTTCCGTACGAATCATGCGGGTAGCGCGGTTGTCTTCCCAGAGCTCACCGTAAACTTCATCCCGCCGATTCTGCCGATTGGCCAGTGAGAATCCTTCCACCGAGTCCGGGATGTCCAGACCGCACATCTCCAGCAGTGTGGGCATGATGTCCCGCAACTCGACCAAGCGGTCGTCTGTTGCGTTGAATCCGAACGTCGTATCCTCCAGTGTAGGAACGATGAGCAGCGGCACCCGGCAAGACGGTTCGTAAAATACATTCTTGGCCCAAAGTCCATGACGCCCCAGCATGTCTCCATGATCCGATACAAAGGCGATGATTGTATTGTCCAGCAACTTTTCCTCGCGCAGCGTGCCGATGATCAAGCGGATGGCATGGTCGATCTGCGTACACGAAGCATAGAAGCCCCTTAACGCATCTCGAATCGACTTGTCTGTCCGAAGGTCGTACAGGCTGCTGTAGTATTTCAAGGCATAAGGCAAATCCTCGAACTGCCTGGCCCACTCTCCGATAGCGGGCAGTTCCGGCTCGGCGTCACGGTACATATCGAGAAACACCTGAGGAGGCACTAGCGGCGGATGGGGTGCTGAAAATCCGCAATACCAGAATGCCGGTCTGCCCGGATCGAGCCGCAGGATCTGCTCGCATGTCTGGGCGACTGTCCAGAAGGTGGGGTGCAGTTCTTCCGGCAAATGCCAGGGCCTGACGAGATAATTGTTGTTGGACATGCCGTGGGCGTAGTCCATTCCGGCATGCCCTGCGCGATTGATAAACCGGGTGTAGTCGTCCTCCCGCATCTCGTACGGAAAGTTCACCTTGCGTCCTTCCTCGTTCAGGATCACGTCATCAAAGCCTATACGGGAGCGCTGAGGGTAGACGTGCAACTTGCCGGCTGCGAAGGCTTGGTATCCCTGATCGCGAAACGCCTGGGGCATGGACGTAACTAGAGGCATCTCCAACTGTTCTTGAAACGACCGATCCCCATGGGTTCTAGCGCTGAGACCCGTCATGAGCTCCCGACGGGCAGGAATACATACGGGCGTAGGGCTGTAGGCCCGGGAGAAACGGACGCCGCATCTCGCCAAAGCGTCCAAGGTCGGCGTCTTCACCTCTTCATGGCCTTCACAGCCCAAGAGGTTTCCCGGCCAGTGATCTACCGTAATCAACAACACATTCGGTTTCGAACACATTTCGGTATTGTTCATCTCGTCCTCCCCATATTCCCGAAGCCGTCAGGCTAGTCAGAATCCCAACAATGATTCCAAATCCACATCGACCGGCTGTTCATGCTGGTCACGCCGCGGATAGTCCGGTCTTGCCTTAAACTCGATTACGAGTCGGGCCAATCGTTCGACCTCGGTCTCGTACAAAATCTTCCCCTTTTCCTTCGTTGACACCTTGGCGGCCCCCGACACACCGGATTCCGTCACGCTGGACGTCCATGGGGTATAGAGCACCGGCGACTTTTTCTGAATATCGCTCCAGATAAATTCCGTCTTCGGATGAATTTCGTCCTGGAGCTTGTCTTTCCGGACTTCCTGCTCCGCCAGATGAAGATACATCGAAGTTTCCCATTCGCAAGCATGCGCCATGCCGCCGATTTCTGATTCTCGAATTTCCCCGGCGACATCCGTTGCTAGATTTGTATGAATCAAGGCCATACACTGCGTCTTCCCTTTCGTTTCCAATATCGTCTGCCTGGCAGCGATATCGAGAAATGGCATGTTCGACCCGTGGCCATTTACTAATATGATTCGTCTAAACCCATGGTAAGCAAGACTTTTGGTCACCGACAGCACATACTGTATAAAGGTACTTCCGTTGACTGTTATCTGACCCGGGAAGTCCATGACGTGAGTATTGAAGCCGTAATTGACATTCGGCATGACTAACACCTGGTCGGGAATCTTCTCTGCCGCACCAAGACATACTTGACGGGCCAAGAAATTGTCCACTTCCATGGGCAGATGTCTTCCATGTTGTTCGGTCGAGCCAATTGGAATCAGAATTACGCGGTTCTCCCGTATGGCAACATTAATCTCTTCCCAAGTCAGCTTCTCATACAAATAACTCGTCACCGCTACCATAGCCAATCCCTCCATTTTTCATCTGTCGCAACGATATTTTTCCAAAGCTTCTTCATTCAGTTCTATCCCTAAGCCAGGTTTATCGGTTATCTTCGCATACCCATCGACGACCGAAACATCACTTTGCAGTAGTTCCTGTCGAATAGGGGTTTCCGCAACGCAGTATTCAAGCAATGAACCATTCGGAATAGCGGTGACCAAATGCAGGGAGGCGGCCACGACGATGCCGCTGCTCCAAGCGTGGGGGACGCAGGTTACGTGATGAGCTTGTGCGAATTGCGCGATTTTTTTGGCTTCTGTCAATCCGCCGCAACGGGTCACATCCGGCTGTACAACGTCCACACCTCCTTTTTCAATCAACTCCCGAAAGCCAAAGAAGGTGGTTTCGTTCTCTCCGCCGGCTATGCGGATATGAGTTGAATCTGCCAATTTACGGTAACCGTCATAGTCGTCAGGATACAGGGGTTCCTCGATCCAGTAGGGTTGATAAGGCTCGAGTTCCTTGATGAGCTGCCGACGGGAGGCTGCGTCGATCGGATGATCGTCGGATGGAATGAATCCCAGATCGAACAGCAGGTCCACGCTCGAACCTGCCGCAGCGCGCGAAGCCTTGACCAGTTCGACAATCTCCCGATTGCCCTGCTCGAATCCGCCCCATCCAAGTTTTATCGCGGTGTAGCCATGGTCAACCCACTTCTTGGTTTCGGCATAAGCTTCCTCCGGCGTATATGGCATTAGTGTACTTGCATACGCTCTCACCTTGTCACGTTGTGCTCCGCCCAATAATTGGTATATAGGTTTGTTTAAAGCCTTGCCCACAATATCCCAAAGCGCGATGTCGAGCCCGCTCATGGCGTGAATGACAACTCCTCTTCTTCCATAAAAAGTGCTGCCGACATACATTTTGTTCCAGATAGCTTCAATATCGAACGGGTTCTCGCCAATAATCATTTCGCCAAGTCCCTGGCAGATTCGATGCGACGAAGGCGATTCGATGATCGATTTGACCACCCAAGGCGCCGAATCGACTTCACCGTATCCCGTAATGCCTTCATCTGTATATACCTTGATAATGATCCCGTCTTGTGCGCTGTCGTTGATCAAAGCGATATTCGTTTTCTGACGGACTGGGATAGCCTCAACTTTGGTAATTTTCATCGTATAGTTTCTCCTCATTAGCTTGTTAGGTTAAATATAACCGGATAAGGCTGTCCTGCGACCAACCAACCGTCTATGACAAATCCTTCTGGCCTGACGGCTATTTCACGCACCATGCGTTCGCGCCATACCGCACTGCAATCTTTCCTGTCAAAGTTCTCTATGAGATCGGTACACTCGCACACCATAAGGATAGAGGGAAACTGCCTTCTGCTTCCAGCGGAACCCGGAGTGCCTCCTTTCAAATTTGAGAAGAAGGCATAACCGGAAGGTACGGTCGGCCGGGAATCAGCTGACTACCGTCGCTGAACCCTTCCGGCCGATCCTTCAGCTCCTCGATAAGTAGACGGCGCCAATGAGCGATTCGTTCTCCCAATTCCGCTTGACCTATCAGATTCCTGCACTCCGACGGATCCACCGCGAGATCAAAAAATTGCTCATTGCCATCCCATGAAAACCAGATATACTTCTCTTTTCCGTTCGTCAATGCGTGAAAGGTCAGTTCCCTCTCAATGACTCCCTCGCTATGCTCGATATGAAGATGAGATCGCCAATGAATGCGCTCACCGTGAAGCAGAGGCAGCAAACTGCGTCCTTCGACCGAACCGGGAATGTCCAACCCGACCATTTCCAGGATTGTCGGCATAATATCTTCCAGGCATACGGGTTTATCAATGACCGTTCCCGGACGAATTCCGTACGCTTCCGGCGCCTGGATCAGCAGCGGCACCCGTGCCGACGACTCATAAGGCAAACTTTTCTTCCATAAGTGATGATCCCCCAGCATCTCCCCGTGATCGCTTGTAAAGATGACAATGGTGTTCTTCAAATCTACTTCTTTGCCGTGCGGATAAAGAAATCGCCGGATCTGGTCATCGATATGGTTGATCAGCCCGTAGTAAGCGGCCCGAGCCGAATGCAATGCTTCTCCCCTCAGATCGACCCTTGTCGCTGAGGCTCCCATTCCCTTGCCCCCGTTCACAGGACGAACGGCCCAGTCGCCGATAGCCGGCTCCAGGAGTGTCTGCCGCAAATACCGGTCCAGGTAAAAAGCCGGCGGAATCAGCGGCGGATGTGGAGCCAGGAAGGAAACCGTCAGGAAATAGGGACAAGACGGATCTCGATTCTGCAGGAATCGCATGGCTTCGTTTACGGTCCAGTTCGTTTGATGGAGCGCTTCGTCATAGGGCCAGGATCGAGCCGTCCAATCAATATTCATGATACCCGAACTGTAGTAGTCGCCTGCCCCCTGATAACTGTCAACCGGCAAGTGGCTTCTCAGCCAGCGGCTGTAGTCGGGACCGCCCAATACCATATGATCATAACCGTAGCGTTTGCGCTCCGGATGCTGGTGCATGCTGCGTCCGGCCAAATATGTCTGGTAGCCGGCGTTTCTTAACATAGTTGGAAAGCTGTCCTGTGCATCCCATTCCGAAACGCCATCCCGATACCCTACCATGCCATGTGTCGAAGGAAATTGTCCGCTCAGGAGAGAGCGGCGGGCCGGTATGCAAACAGGACACGTTGAATAACATTTGGCAAAGCGTGCCCCTTGACCGGCGATACTATCCATGTTTGGCGTCAACAACACAGGATGATCTTCAATGCCCAAACAATCCCCACGCTGCTGATCAGTCATAATAAGAATAATGTTTGGTCGCTTCATGGCGCACCTCACGAATAAAGTATGGATTCCTCACGCTAGTAGGGAGTTAAATTGTTATTCTGATGATGCTCACGCAAATTCGCATTTTTCGGTAAGACAAGAGCATCGAACATAGCAGAAAAATCGATCAATTCGATCAAAGCGCCCCTGCCCCTGGATTAACCGGATTCGACCGAGGCAGCTTGAAAACGAATAAATCGGCGTGAACGCGGAAGGATTGTCCGAATGTCCCATACATCACCTCGCCCCTGGTCGGGGTTCAAGATCGCCAGATGAGGAAACTTGCTCACCCTCTTCTCCTTCCCCGCAATCCTGATGATAAAGCCGCTCCAGCAGCCGCGCTGCAGCGGTCTGGAACGGGGACGTCGCTTCAGCCGTGTATGGTGTGACATTCATCTCATACCCCCCCAACTGATCTTCGAATGCTTCCCGGGTGGGGAGATAACCATCGTAACCATTCGCGATTCCCGACATAATCGTCAGCTTGAAAGGTGATACCGCCTGGATTGGAGCCTTATGTCCGTTGAAAACTTCCAGTGACGCGGAGAGAAGCGCCGCTTCCCCGAGCCGTATGCCCATCAAGGTCACGTCCTTGTGATCCACGTGAAATCCGGGCTTGGTCGGCAAGGTCAATGATTCCTTGAAAGCAACAAGCGGCGCCGCATCGATCGGATGCAATTGCCGCAAGCTGTCCCGTATATCGCTCAGGAGCAGCTTGCCCAGGCTCTGCACCAGGAAGTAGGTATCCCCAACTTCCCCGCCCTTGGGTCCTCCAGCCAGCGGCCCCACATCACCGGAGAAGCCTTGGAAGAACAACGCGACGAAAGAATCGCCCAATTCCTCCTCCCAACGCTTGACCGCATTCCCTACAACATCAGCTGTCACCCGGTCCGCGATGTTCCAAAGCACGGTCGGATGCACGGCCGCAGTTACAATGGCGCCCAGGAGGCGACCATTCGAGGATTCTAGAACCAGCACATCCATCGTTCGGTCCAAGGGAAGTGTAAAGTTTGGCTTGAGGTCTGGTCTGCGGTTCACCGCGATGGAGCAGGTTCCAGTCCCATGCATGACCGACACGGGTTGAAGGCGGCCGCAAATTCGTTTAATCTCTTCCGTGATTCGTGAAACGTACTTGTCCGAGAAATAGGCTGGGGCTCCATGTGTATGGGTGGCATACAGACTGACATGCATCTCATCGGTTCCCGCAACGGAGGCCCAATTCCGGACCGTGCCGTAAGGGAATGTATAATTCGGCGATCCATTGCCCGATGGATCCGGCGCCTCATTTGCTGAACAGGAATCCACATTAACAATCAGCACCCGGCGGTCGCCGTCGTCCAGCAGCAATACTCTGGCGTAAATCCGATCCAAGATGCCAGTCGCCACATCCACAGCAAAATCCCGGCTGGGGTATCCCCTCAGCTTCACATTCTCTTCAGGCGTAATGTCCACTTTGCCGAATGCTGCCAGTAATTTTCGTTTCACTGAAGCTTCACCCCCAAATTTTAGATTCATCATGTCCTCCGCTGCACAACGAAAGCCTTCATTGCCAATGTGCGAACAAACTTTTCTCTCGATTTTTTTGAACCCCCCCTAATAATCGCCACTCCGGAAGCGTTACATCGCTCTTCTCTCACCCTTACCTCTGGCGATTGATGACAACGAGCTTCAGCTCCATCATGTCCTGCATCGCGAATCGGATCCCTTCGCGTCCGATCCCGCTCTCCTTCACGCCGCCATACGGCATCTGGTCGACCCGAAAGGTCGGAATGTCATTGATCATGACACCGCCTACGTGCAGACGGCTTGCAGCATCCATCGCCGTCTCGATGTCGTTCGTATAGATGCCGGCCTGAAGGCCGAAGCGCGAATCATTCACCGCGGCGATCGCTTCGTCGATATTCTTCACCCGGTTGATGTGCACGATCGGGGCAAACACCTCCTGGCAGCTCACTTTCATCGAAGCGTCCACATCCAGCAGCACGGTCGGCTGCACGAGGCTGCCGGTCCGCCCACCGCCGCAGGCGATCGTCGCGCCGCTCGCCTCCGCCTCGCGGATCCACTCTACGGTCCTAATCGCGTCCCGCTCCGTGATAAGCGCCGAGATGTCAGTCGACTCCTCGAGCGGGTCGCCGAGCCGGAGCCGTTGCGTCCGCTCCACGAACAGCCGGACGAACGGTTCGTAGACCGCCTCGTGCACGTAGATGCGCTGCAACGAGATGCACACTTGCCCTTGGAACGAGAACGCGCCGGTGATACAGCGGTCGACGATCCGGTCTACGGCCGCGTTGCGGTCGATGATGAGCGCCGAGTTTGAGCCAAGCTCGAGCGTGACTCGCTTCAGGCCGGCCTTCGCCCGAATCGCCGCTCCGACCTCGGGGCTGCCGGTGAACGTCACCTTCTTCACTCGCGGGTCGGTGACAAGCTGCTCTCCGACGGCGCCGCCGCGCCCGGTGACGATGTTGAGTGCGCCGGCCGGCAAGCCCGCCTCGTGCAGCAGCTCGGCAATCAGGTAGGCCGAGAGCGGCGTCTGGGTCGCCGGCTTCAGCACGACGGCGTTCCCCGTCGCGATCGCGGGGCCAACCTTGTGGGCGACGAGATTGAGCGGGAAGTTGAACGGCGTGATCGCCCCGATCACCCCGAGCGGCTCATAGATAGTGTAGCCGAACCGACCTTCCCCTCCGGGCGCGGCGTCAAGCGCCAGCGTCTCGCCGTGGATGCGCTTCGCCTCCTCGGCGGAGAACTTGTATGTCTCGATCGTCCGCGCCACCTCGAGCCGCGCGACGGCTATCGGCTTGGCGGCTTCCCTTGCCAAGAGAACCGCCGCTTCTTCGGCGCGCTCGCTCAGCCGCGCGGCGAGCCGCTCCAGGATGGCGGCGCGCCGGTGCGCGGGCATCCGCGCCATCTCCGGCGCGGCTTGCTCAGCCGCGGCGATCGCTCGGTCCATCTCGTCGGCGTCGCCGTCCGGGATGAGCACCAGTTGCTCGCCGGAGTAAGGGCTGTGGAGCGGCCGGTACGCCTTCGCCTCCACCGCCTGCCCGCCGATCCATAAGTGCTTGTGTGTCATGTCAGCATCCCCCTTAGTCTCTGCCTTGCCAGGCCGCCGCGTAGATGGCGCGAATGTCCGCCCGCTCAAGGGCGAGCGGGCTGCGGGCGAGCAGCCGCGTCTGGCGGCCGGCGTCGTCGGTGAGCGCGTCCAGTTCGGACTCGCTGATCCCGTAGTCGCGCAGGCTTACAGACAGGCCGACGTCACGCGAGAGCGCATGCAGCGCGGCGACGAAGGCGTCGGCCGCTGCGCCTGCTTCTATGTGATCGTCCGCACCCGTGGCGCTGTCGCCCTGCAGCGCGCGCAGCAAGGCGCGCATGCGCTCGCCGCAAGCCGGCGCTAGGCGCGCCATGACGTGCGGCAGCAGTACCGCGTTCGCCTCGCCGTGCGGCATGTGGAACTGGCCGCCCAGCGGGTAGGCCAGCGCATGCACTCCCGCGACGCCCGCGTTGAAGAAGGCGAGTCCGGCGAGATAGCTAGCCTGGCTCATGTCCTCGCGAGCGGACACGTCGCGTCCGTCCCGCACGGCCTGCCGGATGGCCCGGCCGCCCAGGCGAACAGCATTCAGCGCCAGTGCATCGCTTGCTGGCGACGCATGAATGGACAAATACGCCTCGATCGCATGCGTCATCGCGTCCATGCCGGTCGCCGCCGTCACGCGTGCCGGCACCGATACGGTCAACTCGGCGTCGACGATCGCAGCCTCAGCGCTCAGGTACTCGTGGACAACGACGTCCTTCGTGTGAGCGAGCGACAGCACGGCGATGTTTGTCACCTCGGAACCGGAGCCGGACGTCGTGGGCACGAGCAACTTGGGCAAGCCTCGCCGCTCGATCCGCCGGTCGCCGGTCAAGTTCAAGTAGTCGGCCACCGCCCCCTCGTGCGCACTCAGCACGGCAGCGAGCTTTGCCAAATCCAGCGCGCTCCCGCCGCCGAGGCCGATGATGAGGTCGTAACGGCCCTCGCGAGCGTGTGCAACGATCCGTTCCGCCAGCGCCAGGCTCGGCTCCGGCTCGATCTCCGCGAACACGTCCAGAGTGACGCCGCCCTGCCGGATCGGCGCAGCCAGGCGCTCGGTCATGCCGAGCTTCACGAGCGCCTGGTCCGCGATCAGTAGCACGCGCCCAGCCTCATAGCGGCGCACCTCCTCCGCAAGACGGGAGGAAGCTCCTCTCCCAACATAGCTAAGCGGAGGAAATTTTAATATTGCTCCTTGCAGAGCATTCTGCATGACGCCCACCCTTCCCTAGTTTCCTCGATCCTGACTCGCACTAACCGAATTCAAAATTGTTGGCCAATCGTACGGCTTCTTCCTCGGTATTAAAAGGGATGACTGAAACCACAGGCGCAAAATCCTCTTGACAAACCACTGCTTGTACCATAATTAATTCATCCGCCAGATCAAGACTCCCAATCATAGGGACTTATAAGGGGCATCGTTTGTTTCCCTGCAAATCGTTCTTCTCCTTGAATGAGAGAAGCAGAACGCAAAAGAGCCCCGCTCCTCGCTCCCTTTCATTATATATTTTTACTACTAAAGTATATAACTATTACAGTATTTTGTACACAAAATTGTTTATTTATTTGGATTGATAGAGTCTTTTTTTTGTCATATAATTTAATTGATTAATTAATTAATCGGAAAGGAGTTAATGCTCGTGGCATCTGAATTTCGAACGACCGACATGCTGGTAACAGGAATTGACAACATCTAGCGATATGGGCATACCATCATCGCTGGAGGAAGTCGGCACACCGCGGGAAGCGATCCCGAAATTGGCTGTAGGCGCCGCAGCCACTACCGGTTGCAAAAAAACACCCCCTGACCGCAAAACACGTCACAGATCGAACGAATCTACGAGGAAGCCTACCAAGAACAGATAAATCCGCATTCAGCGACGAAAGGGGTAAATAAATGGCTTTGTCAATTGGATCAGGGACCACTATCGTGCTCCGACTTGAGATCGATCACAAACATACGGCATTCGGGCATATTGCAGCCGCAATCAGCGATGCAGGCGGCGATATCGTAGCCATCGATGTGAGCCGCTCTGGGCGGCATACGACTACCCGCGACATTACAGTAAATGTGCAGGATTCGCAAGAGACAGAGCAGGTCGTCCGTGCGGTTGAACGCCTGTCGGGAGTCCAGGTAGTCAATGTGTCCGACCAGACGTTCCTGCTCCACCTTGGCGGTAAAATCGAGATGACATCGAAAGTTTCCATCAAGAATCGCGATGACCTTTCGAGGGTATATACTCCAGGCGTCGCCCGCATCTGTCAGGCCATTCATGAGCGACCCGAGAGAGCGTATACACTCACGGTGAAGCGCAATATGGTAGCTGTGGTCTCTGACGGATCTGCCGTGCTGGGACTGGGCAACATCGGCCCGCTCGCAGCCATGCCTGTGATGGAAGGCAAGGCGATGCTGTTCAAACAGTTCGCTGGTGTGGACGCCGTTCCCATCTGTCTCTCCACCCAAGATCCCGAGGAAATTATCAAAACCGTTAAAGCAATTGCACCTTCGTTCGGGGGTATCAATCTCGAGGACATCTCATCGCCACGATGTTTCGAGATCGAACAGCGGCTCGTTGAGGAACTGGATATTCCCGTTTTTCACGACGACCAGCATGGCACTGCCGTTGTAATGCTGGCCGGATTATACAATGCATTAAAGTTGGTAGGCAAGAAGTTGGAGACGGTCAAAATCGTATTTACGGGCATCGGTGCCGCAGGTATCGCTTGTACGAAGATTTTACTCGCGGCGGGCGCACGCCATATAATCGGCGTAGACAAACAAGGAGCATTGGTTCGCGGAAACGAATATGATCATCCCGCTTGGAATTGGTATGCGAACCACACTAACCCGCAAGCCGAAACCGGCCGGTTGCGTGACGTCATTGCCGGAGCCGACGTGTTTATAGGTGTTTCCGGTCCCGGTGTTTTATCACAGGATGACCTCCGACTCATGTCGCCCAATGCCATCGTATTCGCGATGGCCAATCCATCCCCGGAAATCATGCCAGAAGAAGCTGAGAACCTGGTGCGTGTGATGGCCACCGGCCGTTCAGATTATCCCAACCAAATCAACAACGTACTGTGCTTCCCCGGTCTGTTCCGTGGAGTTCTCGACTGCCGCGCTTCCCGTATCACGGAAGAAATGAAGCTGGCGGCTGCGAAGGCGATCGCCTCCGCGGTAAGCGAGGACGAGTTAAATGAACAGTACATTATTCCTAGTGTTTTTCATCCGGATGTCGCCGAACGCGTCAAAGAAGCCGTTATCGAAGCCGCCTATGCGACAGGTGTTGCCCGTCGGCGAAGAGAACAGCCTTGAGCGTAATAACCACAAAATCTGAACTTCATGCTACCTGCACTTCTGATGGCGTTATCGCCTGTAGATGCCTTATATTCGCTATTTTGTACCGCCTAAATAATTGCCATTGCGCACATACAAAAAAACCTTTCGGGCCGTCCGTCCGAAAGGTTTTTTTGTACTGCGCTAGATGTAATCAGGATTTTTTATAACGGTTGAAAGCATCGGTATAGATCTTCACATACTGGTCCAAGCCCAATTGCTTCAACTGTTTGATATAATTGTCCCATTCCTGCTCAACGCCACCCTTGACGATCCAATTGGTGATCGTTTGACTGACAAACTTGTTGAGATCTGACGAAATATCGCTTAACTTCTGGACCTCTTCGCTCGAAAACAGCATGACAGGATAGGTGTTCTCTACGCTAGGGAGGTAAGGCGCATATAAGGGTAATTGATCCAATTTGTTCTGGACGCCAACAGTGGTTTCAGTCTGCCGTTCGCCATATTCTTGAAGCGATGCGTACAGTGATTGGTCACCTGGTGTGTATTGGTGTCTCCATTCAGCATAAATTTGTCCTTGTGGCACGGGAATCGGCTTAAGTTTTCCGTCCGCCAGCAATTGCTGTGTCACACCAAAAGGCCCGCCCAACATTTGGAGACTCATGTCTTCCTCAAACGATTTATCAATCCAGCGCAACGTTTCCTCCGGATGCTTGTTTGCCGTAGTGATGGCAAATCCGCAGAAAGCAAGGATATTCGTCAACTGGCGATTCCACAATTGAGTGCCATTTGGCCCCTTCAGTGGAGAGATAGGAACAAGCGGCGATTTACTTAATTCAGGGAAATTTTGAAAGGTCGACCAGTACACCGCCGAACCAAGTGACTTCGGATCTTTAATTTTAGCAGAATATACATTGAAGGCTTGTGTAAAACTCTCAGGATCGATCAGACCTTCAGCGAAAAGTTTGCGAAAATATTGTATTCCGTCTTTGTATCCCGGCTGTATTGGCGCGAAAACGACATTGCCATTTTGAATCGTGATATGACTCGGACTGTCCAAGATTCCAAATGAACCAAACATCGAATTAATGCCGTAAGTCAAGTTTCCGAACATGAATGAAAAAGGAATCCGATTCGGATCTTTTTGTTTGAACGCCTTCAACGCATTGTAGAAGTCGTCAGTCGTTTGGGGAAGTCCCAATCCTGCTTCATCCAACCACTTTTTGTTTATGAATAGCGCGTCAGAGACATCCCTGTGCTTTGACTCATCAATGACAGGCAAGGCATAGATGTGGCCGTCTGGCGCTGTAATGGCTTTCTTGTACTCCGGCCGCTTTTGCAGAATTTTATTAAAATTAGGTGCATATAGGGGAATCAATTTTTCCAACGGAACCAACAATCCTTGCGAACCGTACTTGACGATTTCCTGACTGTTTAAAACATTCCCTCCATATAAAGCATCAGGCATATCGCCGCTGGCGAACATCAGGTTTTTCTGTTCGCCCCAATTGTCCGCAGTGACCAAACTCCAATCGACTTGAACATTGCTTCCTTCCATCAATTTCTTTACCATATCCAAGTCGCTATATTTTTTTGTTACCTCAGGCCGTTTCAATGCAGTGACCTTCAATTGAATAGGAGTCGCGGGTTTATTATCTGTCGGTTTAACTGTTGCCGCAGCGGAGGGACTGCTTTGGGCATCGTTTCCAGACTTACTACACGCCGTCAAAAAAGAAGAAATTAGCATGAAACTAGCAACAAACCAGATTAGGCCTTTTCTTCTGCTCATGGGAGCACCCCTTTTATTCGAGATAATTAACCTTTAATAGAACCCAACATAACACCTTTGATCAGATACTTCTGCAGAAACGGATACAGCACCAGCATCGGCAGGCTCGCCACGATGATGACTCCGTACTTGATCAATTCCGACTTCATCAGGACATCTGTCATATTCTCGGTATCCATCGCCAGGTCCTGAACCTGATTCGCCAGCAAAATTTGGCGCAAGACCAGTTGCAGCGGAAATAAATTCGAATTCCTCAAATAAATCAAAGCGCCAAAGTAGGCATTCCAATGGCTCACGGCATAGAAAAGCACCATTACGGCAACGATCGGAGCAGAGAGCGGTATAACGATTCTCCCAATAAACGACAGATTGGAACATCCGTCGATCTGGGCGGCTTCAAGCAGTTCATCGGGGAGGGAACTCTGAAAGTAGGTCCGCACCACGATGATGTAGAATGCCGATACCGCCCCTGGGATGATCAATGCCCATACGGTATTGACCATTCCCAATGTTTTGACCACCAGATATGTTGGTATCAACCCCCCATGGAACAACATGGTGAAAACGATGAGGAATGTAAAGAAATGCCGACCGACCAGATCCTTTCTAGAAAGCACATACCCCGCAGAAATGGTCAATACGACATTAAAAGCCGTCCCGACAGTGGTATAGAACAAAGAATTGCGATAGCCAAGATAAATAGTATGGTCTTTGAAAATCTGACGGTACCCGTCCCAAGTGAAACCCTGTGGCCAAATCCAGACCTTGCCGGCATTAACGGCGACAGGGTCGCTGACCGACGAGATCAGGATGAAATACAGCGGATAGAGAACAAGCAAGGTAACTACACTCATCAGCACGATATTGACGACGTCAAACGCTCTGTCAAAACCCATCTGCACTTTCATCTGCATATCCCCTTACCAAAGCGAAGATTTGCCCATACGCTTCAAAATCTTGTTAATCGATACCAATAGGATCAGATTGATTACGGAATTGAACAGCCCAATTGCCGTCGCGAAACTGTACTTACCTTGCAGTAAACCTGTCTTGTATACGTGCGTCTGGATCACTTCGGCAGCTGATATATTCAATGGATTCTGCATCAAATACACTTTCTCAAAACCTACTGTCATAAAGCTGCCAATATTCAGAATTAACAAGATGGTCACCGTCGGCATGATTCCCGGTAAATCGATATGCAATATTCTTCTAAATTTGTTGGCTCCATCCATAACTGCCGATTCATGCAATTCAGGGTTGATCGATGTTAATGCCGCAAGATAGATGATTGCAGACCATCCCGCCGTCTGCCAGATGCCGGATGCGATATAGACCGTTCTGAACCAGCTTGGGTCAGCCATGAAGAAGATCGGCTTACTCCCGAATAGTTGGATCAAATTGTTGACCGGGCCGTGATTGGGCGAAAGCAGCAACGAAAGTACGCCGACCAACACGACAACCGAAATGAAATGAGGCGCGTACGTAACCGTTTGCACAAACCGTTTGAAGCGCAAGCTCGGCAATTGATTCAATAGCAGAGCGAGCAGAATTGGCACCGGAAACGCGAAGATCAATACATAGACATTGATTAGAAGCGTATTCCGGATTAGCTGCCAGAAGTAAAATGAATGGAAGAACCGCAGGAAATTGTCGAATCCGACCCAAGGACTTCCCCAAATCCCTTTCATCGCCAAGAAATTCTTAAACGCGATTTGCACTCCGTACATCGGCCAGTATTCAAAGATCAGAAAATAGACAATTGTCGGAAGCAAAATCAAGTATAGGTCATAATTGCGCAGGACTTTCCTGAATTTATGTGTCATCACGATGTGCCCTCGCAACCTTGCGGATGGCACGGATCGCATCATCACAATCCTCTAACGTCAATTGCTGATGAAGGTTAATCAGAATCGCCCGTTTGAAGAGATCCAGCGTTCTCGGGCACATCTCTTTATCATACTGTACATTTCCTTTATAAAGCGGTGATTGCCAAGGATTATCTTTATCTGAAATTCCACGTTTCTCCAGCACGTATTCCCAGTTGACATACAAGTGCCGATCGGCAATTCCATTATTGAAGATCGTTCCGTTCGGGATGCCTTCCAGCCGAAGCTGGTCCGAGAACGATCGAGCAGTTTCCTGATCCTTCAGGTAGAAGATAAGAACATAGGACACATCGCCTTCGGGATCCGGGATAGTTTGCAACTGCAATTCAGGAAGATCCCGGATTCCATCGACAATTGTCTTCTTAACTTGCCGCAGCTTCGTCACCAATTGGTCAATCCGTCTGGACTGTGCTAAACCCAATGCGGCATTGATTTCGCTCATTCGGTAATTCTCGCCTGGAAAACTGGGGACATCGATATTCTCTTCCTCAGTGCCCCAGAACGCCAGCGCAGAATCATGATAAATACTTGCTCGCTTGTAAAGCTTGCGATCGTTGGTAACCATCATCCCGCCCTCACCGGAGGTGATCAACTTAAATTGCTGAAAACTGAAACAGCCAGCAAGACCGAACGTACCCAATGGCTTGCCATTATATGATCCTCCGTTGGCCTGAGCTACATCTTCGATAACTACCAACCCATGTTCTTCTGCAATCTCCATGATCTCATCCATCCGACAAGGCACCCCCTTCATATGAACGGGGATTACCGCCTTGGTATAGGGAGTAATTGCCGCTGAAATCGCTTTCGGATCCATCGTAAGCGATTCGTCGACTTCTACGATAACCGGAACAGCTCGAGCAATCAGAACAGCTGACGCTGTAGCGATGTAGGTATAAGCCGGGATGATCACCTCGTCACCGGGACCGACACCAGCGGCAATCAAGGCGGAAACAAGCGCCGATGTACCGGAATTCATTACCAGGCAATGCTCAACATCCAATCGTTCCCGGTATAATCGTTCCAGCTTGCGGGCTTCGGAATTGGCAACGTCAGGCTTGTAAAACCGGAATACCCGCTTCTTCTCAAGCACATTCATAAGCGATTCCCGTTCTTCTTCGCCGAATTCTTCTGAACTGAGGAAAACCGGCGCCCATGGTTTGGTTCGAACTGGAGTTGGATCGTTAACATTCATTGGCTGGTCTTTCTTCTGCATGTTCATGCGGTTCTCTCCTTTGATCTTCAGTAACCGGAACCCCTTGAATCGGAATGCCCAGTTCCCTTTCAACGTAATCTCGGCATATCTGCAAACTCTGGAAAGGAGTACTGGTGGACTTGTCGATCTCAACAGTTACCCATCCATCATATCCAATAGCATCCAATTCCTCCATAAACGGGAGGAATTGTACCGGGCCGAGCCCTAGCTCGCAGAATACCGGCAAAGCTTCATTGCCCATTAGCATCGGAAAATCCTCCACCCGGGCTTCCTTCGGCATCAAATCCTTCAGATGCACATAAGCAACCTTCTCCTTATATCTCCTTACCACTGCAGCAGGGTCCATGCCGGCACCAGTCAGATGCGCCGAGTCGGGGGCAAAGAAAACGACATCGGGATCACAATATTCCATAAGTGCGTCGAGTTCGTTCTCATCCTGCAGTTCTGTCCACAAATGCGGATGAACACAAGCTTTTACGCCAAGCTCAAAGGTTCTTTTAGCTGCCTCATTGATTGTCGACGCAGCTATCTTTAATTCCTCAAGCGTTGTCGGCCTCTCCCTCGGACCACCCGGTCCAAAAATTAAATGTCCCGCTCCGCATTTGGCCAGAATTCGAGCCAATCTCACATTGTGATCAATGATACTGACTCGTTTAGTTGGATCAGAAAATTTTCTGCCCTTTTCACCTGATGCTCCTCCGTACAAACCACTCATCACCAAGCCGTAGCGGTCCAGCAGTTCAACAAGTTCTGTCTCCCTCCCTTCATATGTCAAGGCAAACGTCGGCCAGGGTTCGATGGCCCGGTACCCCAATTGCGACGCTTCTTCCAAAGCCTTGATGTGTTCCTGGCCCCAGGTTATGGCGTGTACAGAAATATGACCTTTGAAACGTTCAAGCACGGTGCACTCAACTCCTGAAATTAGATATATTTCATTAATTAAATTATATGACGTTTAAATACTATTGTAAACTGTTATTCCAAAAAAAATGCCAGTATTTTAAAGGGGAAAAATCACTTCAGCAATAGAAATATATGGATTTTTCGAAAGAGCCCCCTAGCAAATCGACACAATTCATCACATACTGATCCAGACTTAGCCGCTTCGAACTGTCTGCTAACCGACTGGCGCCCACCTTTTCTCCGTCGATGAAGTCTCCACTGCTGACAACACCTGTTGGCATCGGAAGCCGTCCAAAAAATTCGGCGTGGGGCACTCGTTCCTTGAATACGCCTCTACAAAGGCATTCACCATATTGATGAACGTATGTTCATAGCCGATGCTATGTCCCGCCGGCCAATAGCGCCCGGAATAGGGATGGATCTCTTCAGTACAATGGATCGTGCGAAACCCCTGGATTCCCAAAGGATCGTCTTCCAGGTATAACTGAAGTTCATTCATCTTTTCCATGTCCCAACGAATCGAACCCTTTGAACCGTTGATCTCTAGTCGATTCCCGCAGCGATTGCCTTTGGCAAAGCGCGACGCTTCAAAAACGCCGAGGCAGCCATTATCGAACCGGGCCATCATGATCGCCGCGTCATCGACGTCCACCTCCCCCAAACCAGCACCGTCAGCTTGCGCCCGTAATCCATCTGCCATTTCTCCGGACGGCCTCTTCTTGATAAATGTCTCCAGCATGCCTGAAACTTCGCTGATTTCACCAATCAGATACCTGGCAAGATCAATGGAGTGCGCCATCAAGTCACCCAAAGCCCCCGAACCGCAGACTTCCCGTCGAAGCCTCCAAACTAATGGAAATTCAGGGTCCATGATCCAGTCTTGAAGGAAAGTCGCGCGCAAATGGTACAATTGTCCAAGGATGCCTTGTTCGATCAATCTTTTAACAAAAGCTACCGCCGGAACGAAACGATAATTGAAACAAATCATGTGCTTCACACCTGCGTGTTGCACGGCTTGCAGCATGCGTTCAGCCTGGGGAACATCCATTGCAAGGGGCTTTTCACAAATTATATGTTTGCCGCATTGCGCAGCAGCCATCACGATATCGGAATGCGTGTTGTTCGGGCTGACGATGTCAATAATGTCGATATCCTTTCGCTCCATGATACGTCGCCAGTCGGTCTCAACCTCCCTCCATCCCCACTTTCGGGCAGCGTCCTCGACCGCCTCACGATGACGTCCGCCCAACACTTGCAACACCGGCTCAAACTCCGTATCGAAATAAAACGGCAAATCTCGGTAAGCATGAGAATGCGCTTTCCCCATAAATTTATAGCCAATCATGGCCACACGAAGAGGTTGTTTTCGTTCCGCCACGGCAATCCACCTCCCAGTTCGTCAAATTCCCAGCAAATGCTTGATCATGTAACGATCTAACGCCTCGAAATCGAGATCCTGTCTGCGGGCTTCTACAAACTCCATATTGAGACTCTTTGCTTTTTGCGCCATCCATTCTACCGCTTCGAGGGAATGACGCAAGTGCTTGTGTGCTGCGGCGGCATCTTGTGTACGTAACGCTTTTACATCGACGCCGACATATTCGCCATTTCGTCCGAATCCGTTCTCGATCAAAACACGGACTTGATTGAACGCCGATCTCAGATTAACGGAACCAAATGGACGGTCTTGGTCAAATTTGAGACCGTTCTGATCGTTTAAGTGTACTCCCCACAATTTCTTGTGAGCCAATGCAAACGCCATATCATCGGACGGATCGAGACCGGCCAGGATAGAATGCGCTGATTCGATCAACACACCAACCCTGTCCGGGTCCTTCGTCAGGCATGCCAATGCCAGGGCATGTCCGACCGTCGGGACGAAAGATTTGTCAACCGGCTCATTAGGTTTGGGTTCAAACAGAACTCGCACCGATTTGTTGTGATCAAGAATCGAATTAACCGCCTCAACGATTCTCTCCACTCCCTTTACAGCATCCTTGCTCTCGGGAACGAAATTGCCTTCTCTCGCCAGCCACAGGACGATATTGCGCGTCCCCAGTATATCTGCAATTTCCAGCGCCTTCTTCGTCCGTTCCATCGCATAATTCCGCTGCTTCTCACGATTAGCCGTGTAGGCTCCGTCCCGGGTTTCCGGATCCTCCCACAATCGAGGCGCAATGAATTCGACCACCAACCCTGTTTCATCCATCAGATGTTTCAATTTCCGGGCCTGTTCGGCCAACTCCCTTCCCGAAAAGTTATTCAAATCTGGTACGGCATCATCGTCATGCAACTGCAAAGCGTCGAATCCGATTTCTTTAAACAACTCCAACTTTCGTCCAAACTCCACATCCGGGCGCACCGGCGGTCCGAACATATCCGCCCCCTGATGAAGATTCCATGGACCCACCGAATACTTGAACGTTTTTCCCATCTCTTCGCCACTCCTCTTATTTAATATCCTTCGTCATAGTCGACGAATGGTACATTTTGCAAACATCCTTGCGCATAATTCCGAAAATAGTCCAAAAAACGTTCCATAGAACGTTCCTCCGCACGGTCGGAGGTGCCGGCGGCATGCGGCGTCAGCAGCACATTCGACAGTTGCCACAAAGGACTCGAGGCGGGCAAAGGCTCTTCCTGAAATACATCGAGCCCCGCCCCTGACAGCCGATCTTCAAGTAAAGCTTGTGTCAAGGCGTCCTGGTTCGTCGTTCCGCCCCGCCCCACATTGATATAGTACGCCGAGCGTTTCATCATGCGGATTAGCTTGTCATCCACAAGTCCGGCTGTCGCGAAATTCAGGGGCAGAGAATTGACGATATAGTCGCTTTCCGCCACAAGCGTGTCCAGACGGTCCTGACTATAAAGAATATCCACTCCTTCTACGGGTTTGTCGTTCCTCCTGTAGCCCAAAACCCTCATACCGAAAGCCCTGGCTCTTATGGCAATCTCCCGACCAATCCCACCTACCCCTAATAGCCCAAGAGTCTTACCATACAATTCCCCACCCTGCTTATCAATGCGCCATTGCCGATTGAGTTGCGATTCCAGATACGTTCTTCCGTTACGGGCAAACCACAGCATCATTAACAAAACACTTTCAGCAATGGGAACAGCGTAAACCCCTCTCGAGCAGGTAAGCCGTATCCCCCTCATTTTCAATTCTTCCAACGGAATTCGTTCAATCCCGCTGGACCATGTATGGATCCAGCGCAAGGGACTCCCCTCCACCAAGCTACAGCGCCTGATCCGTTCATCCCAACCAGCAACCACAACTGCCTCCGCGCCTGGCAATAGCGCTTCCAAATTGCCAGATTCAATGTAGGACACCACTTCCCACTCAGGCGCAGCCTCCCGTAGCAAGCGACTTTCAAACACTGTCAGAGCTCGCAACACAACAAGTCTCCGCATAACGGCCCTCCACGAAAGTTTAGTTTATACAATTTAATTCAATAATTAAATTTAATTAAAACACTTTATTCACGCCCTTCTGTTTTATTTTTCTTGAGTATAAAGAAAAAATATAGCCATTTTCAACTGATTTAATTTACTAACAATATTATTATAGGATGGCACTAATATCTTGTAAAGTTTTTTCTGTTTTTTGTTTGAACGTTGCATATGTCATAATTATTGACTACAATATTAACAATGACATTATCCGCTGGAGTGATTGTGGTTGAAATTAAATTTATCAGAAAAAATAATTCTCGATATCATCAGCTTCAATAGCCATATTTCTCGTAAACAGTTGGCCGAACGGTCCGATTTGTCACAGGGAAGCCTCACAAATATTACCAAGCATCTGATTGATGAAGGCTTTATTCAGGAAGGAGATCGGATCGGTCAAGGCATGGGGCGCAAGGAAGTTCTCCTTTATTCCAATCCGAAAAAATTTCATTTTTTAGGTGTGGACATGGGCGGACACAAGGCACGCTTCGCGATTGCTAATAACAATTTGGAAATTATAGCCAGTTCACAAATCCATATGAAGGATCTGGACACAGTCGAACAAAAACCTGAGTTCTTGATTAATGAAATCCGACTGCTTCTTGAGAATTCCAGAATCCCTCAGCAGTCCATTGCCGCGATTGGCTTCGGGATCACGGGAATTGTGGATGTGGGCTCGAAATCCGTATTGAATATCCCGAATCGAAAAAACTGGGATAATGTCAATTTGATCGATCCGATAGGCGCGGCATTCGGTTGCCCCGTTTTTCTCGAGGAAAGCGGACGGACCATGGCATTGGGCGAAAGGAAACTCGGCAAGGCCAAACATTTCAACGATTTTATCGTCGTTCATGTCGGACACGGCGTCGCTGCCGGCATTTTCATCAACGGACAGATGATGCGAGGTGTCAACAATACGGCTGGACTTCTTGGCCATATTACAGCAGATCCTACCGGCAACAAATGCCTTTGCGGCAATTACGGCTGTTTGGAAAATATCATCACCTTCCCCATGCTGGATCGCGAATATATTCAACAGAACGGTGAATACGATAATATCGTCAACGGGTATAACTATCGTGATAAAGTCGCAATAGGTACCTGCATTAAAGCAGGCACAGCCTTCGGCATAGCATTGAGCAATGTAGTCAATTTGTTTAATCCCCAAGCTTTATTTATCGGCGGACCCATGTTTGATCTCATGCCGCTGTTGTTGGAAGAGACGAAACGTACAATCATCTTGAGAGGCAACCGTTTCTCAACGCTGAACTTGGACATCGAGAAAACTTCATACGGAGAAAATGAAGGAATCATAGGCGCGCTTGTTTTAGCCAAGACTAAACTAATTGAATTAATATAAATAATTTTGATGCGTCAGTACTGCCGAGATAGCGGGAATTATAGCCGTTAGCCGCGCCTTAAGCTCAATGTTTCGCCTTTCAGCATTCTCATTCACCGATGTCAACTTTACAGAAACGCGTCGGAGTCGGCATTAACTCAAATATTAAGCCCCAGACTACGCCTGGGAGAACTGAACAGGAAGTGCCTTGAGGCATGATAGAAAAAAGTCCTCCTTTGCTATACTGGAAATTGGTTTCGCCAGCCAAATTTCCGAGCAAAGGAGGACGGTACCCATGGGTGGTAACAGCCAAGCCCACACCCGCTGGGATTGTAGTTATCCTATCATATTCATCCCGAAATTTCGCCGAAAGGTCTTCTTCAAGGAGATCAGGAAGGAAGTAGGGGAGATTCTTCGGACGTTATACGAGTATCGCAATGTGGAGTTGGTCAAAGGAAGTATAGTGCGGACCACGTACATATGTACGTGAAAATACCGCCGAAACTTCATAGTGTTTGATCGATTTCCGCAAATGAAACAAGGGAGTGGCAGACATCTATGGGCACGAGGATACTATGTCAGTACCGTCGGAATTAATAAAGATGTGATTCGGGAGTACATCCAGAAGCAAGAAAATGCGGATATCATCGAAGACAAGGCAACAAAATAAACCCCTTTAGGGGTAGCCGGTGAAATTGGCTGGCGAAACTGCGCCTTTAGGCGCTGCCAGTACCCGGCCCCTTATAGGGGCGCTATCAAGCCACCCGTTGAACGGGTGGTACTGTGACAGCCATATTCCTGAATGTTAAGCGACCGCGCTGGTATTCGTTACTGAAAGAACCTGTCGATCCGGATCCGGATTGACAGGTTCTTATTAGGATCAGGTATGCAGACGTTTAAGCAACTCCAGACTTTCTTTTTGGAATGTTTCTGGAACACTATCGGAATAAGGAGACGTTTTCATTTCATAACCGCCGAGGCCATCCCGATACGCCCTCGGAGTAGGCAAGTAGGAAGAATAATGATTGCACAGGCTTGTGCAAACCGTATGTTTAAATGGAGATCCCTCCAAAAAAACCTTCCGGTATTCATTGAATACCTCCAGTGAAGTGGAGTAAATCGCCAGCTCCCCCATTCGTATACCAACCAGCATAATTATATTTTGAGCGCCACCCGCTACAGGAACATACAGACTCTTATTCTCAATACTCAACGGCACCGTATTGACGGGAACCGTCTTGGTGATGCTCTCCATGATGTCGTAGTACAGTTTACGGCCAAAGGTTTTAACCAGATGATATGTGTCGCCTGTTTCGCCGCCTTCAGGTCCGCCACCGAGCGGGCCGATATCGCCGGAAAATCCCTGCAGGAACAATGCTGCGAAGTTTTCCCGCTCCTGGGCCTCCCACCGCTGCATGGCGAGTCCCATCACTTCCGAACTTACCCGATCCACCGTATTCCACAACACCGTTCCATGAACTGCCGCCTGCACGATGCTGCCGAGCAATTTACCCTTGCGATCCTCAAACAACAGCACGTCCATTCCTCGATCTGCAGGCAATTTGAAATTCGGCTTCAACCACGGTCTGCGATTGACGGCAATCGAGCATTCTCCCTTGGCCAAGCGAAGGTGAACGGGCTCCAAACGCCCAACCACCCTCTTGATCTCTTCCGTTACCCGATCCGCATACTTTCCGAACAGGAAAATGGGTGCACTATGGGTATGCGTCGAAAAAATGACAGTCGATATGGTGGTCGTTCCCGCCGCCCTTGCCCATTGTGATTTGGCATTTTCAGGAAGTGAACGTTGATTCGTCAAACACATATCCAAGTTCACAAAAAGCAAAGTCGTATTGTCGAGCTGAAACACAGCAACCCGCGCATACAGATCATCCAGTATCCCCTCCTTCGGATCGACGATATTCGTATTGCTGTAAGGCGCCAGCACCATCTCTTCCTCTGGCGTAATCTTTACTTTCCCGAAGGCCGCGCGAAGATCGTATGTTTTCATCTGCTGTCCGCTGTTCGCATCCGCCGCTTGCGAGACGGACGCCAGACCGCCAAGGGTCGCACTGTTAATCAGCCCCGCGGCCGCCAACATCTTCCCACTTTTCCCAAGAAATTCACGGCGACTGTATTTTTTCTCCAACAAACTACCTCCTCACCGCATCTGATTACTTCACCGGATCTTCGAACGAATCCAGCGATTCTTACTGCTCGGGGTCCGCCTCCGGTTTCTTGTAGCTAATGACATCCTGCAACGCAATATCCCGTGCATACACGGCGATATCATCCGGAACCATATTCGCACGATTTCCAAACGAATCGTCCCTATTATATTTTACCCAATAAACTATATTCTAACAATCTTGATTTAGCAATTATATTCCGCTGAAAATAAGAGCTTTTTCAGATGAAACAATCGTTTATCTTGTTTTTTCATTTATAATAATAGCGTTTACATGTATAATATTTTCAAATATAATTTATCACACGAAATATAATGGAGGGGTTTTTGTTATGAACGAAGAAGAAAAGCAGCAGCATTCCGATCCGGTACTTAACCGCAGAGGCTTTCTGATCCAAGGCGGCGCCTTATTGGCCACACTCGGACTGGGCGGAGCCGTTGCCTATAAACTGTTGAACGTGGATCAATTACTGGACAATGCCAATTTCACTGGGCCTGTCATCCATGCGGCCTTCGGTAAAACGAAGATTACGCCTGAGGAATCTGTTCCTCTTGCGGGATATTCTACAACTGATTACATTTTCGATCCCCCAAAAAAAGGGAGTGTGCTGGACGACATCTATGCGCGAATTATGGTTCTGAGGAGCAACGCGGATACGATCGTGGTCGTCAATATGGATTGTTGCTTGACCATGGAGGATTCCAAACCGTCGAGCAGCGGCAAACCTGCGGGCACTTTGCCGTTCGGCACAACGGACGCATGGGCTAAGGCCGGCGGTACAACCGCCGATCACACCCATATTTTCTCAACCCATACTCATACGGCGCCTTTGCATTTCGGTGAGAAATATATTATCCGTATTGCCGATGAAATCCGTCGCGTCGCCACTCGATTAACCCCTGTCCAGGTAAAACTGACAAAAGGGGAATGTTCTGTCTCCGTCAATAGACGACCGAAACTGTCTCCCAATTTCAAATTACCGGTAGACCGCCGATTCGATGTCATTTCTTTCGAAAAAGCCGATGGCCGGTTGCTGGGGACCATCGTAAACGCCGCTGTGCATCCGACCGTAGTATGGAATACGCCCGATCGAGTCAGTTCGGATATCGTCGGTCTGGCATCGCAACGCTTGGAGCGGCATTTCGGCGACGGTTTTGTCTCTCTGTTCACACAGGGCTACTCGGGCGATATCGGGCCGCTTGGCGGCGGATTAATCGGCCAGCTGCAAGGGGATAGCTATCCGATGTGTCAAACGTTGGGTGATATTTTCTTCTATAACATTATAGAGGCACTGGAAAAAACAGATGCCCAAATCGTAAACCCTCTACCGCTAGCTACCAGAAAAGAAACGATCGAGTTCCCAACCAAGCCGAGAAGCGACTCAAACGCGCGGAACGTCACTCTGTCCGGCATCCGGCTGGGTGAGTTGGCACTGTTCGCCACGTCTCTAGAAGTATTTAATGGCTATGTTGCTGAAATCAACCAACTGTCTCCCTTTAAGCACACAATCATGTCCGGTCTGACCAATGGTTACTCCGGCTACTTGCCGACCAAAGAAGCGTTCCATGACCAACTTGGAGGGTACGAAATGCAAACCACACCGTATGACGACCGTTCTGTAGCTTTATTCAAACAATTTTCCCGCGAGTTTCTCACGCAACTTTATCAACAAGACGACAATAAGCCGGGTAATCCCCCACAGGCTTGAGGCTTTGCGGCCATGCAAGCGTCGATGGTGAACATACAGCAAACCCCCATTCGTCGACGACTGAACACCGCTTTTCACTTCTGACACAATGATATGAAGCCTGCTAAGTTCAATCCGGACTTCCCAATCTGCCTATTTGACTATTTGGGTTCTGCTGCTAGCTAGTAGGCCAGATCCAGCTGCTCCTCGAGCTCCTCCAGATCGGTTGTCGGCGCCTGGCAGGCGAAGTTCTCGCAGACGTAGGCGGTGGTTCGGCCGCCGAGCGGTTGTTTGTCCTGTACGAGCGGGATGAGCCGCTTCGTTTCTTCTCCTGCCGCGCCCGGCGGCACGACGATCGTGACCGCGTTCGGCCGGTAGCGGCGGCGGATTGCGGCGAGCATCGCCTGCGTGTCGGGCGACGCCGGGTCCCCGGCGAGCACGATCTCCGCAGGCGCGCTCGCCGCGAAGTCGACGGCCGCGAGATACATCGCGTGGCCGCTCGGGTACAACGCGACCTGGCCGGCGAACGCGGCCAGCAGCTCCTCCGCCCGCTGCGCCAAGCGGGCGTCGAAGGTGTACCGCGCGAGCCGCTGCATGTTGAGCGCGGCCACCGCATTGCCCGACGGCATCGCGCCGTCGTAGATCTCTTTCAGGCGGACGAGCAGAGGCTCGCCGTCCGCGCCATAGAAGTACAAGCCGCCACTATCGGCGTCCCAGAACAACTCGAGCATCTGCGCGTTCAGCTCGACCGCCGTCTGCAGCGCCTTCAGCTCGAATGTAGCTTCGTATAGCTCGATCAACCCCCAGACGAGGAACGCATAATCGTCGACATACCCGAGATAAGCCGCCTCCCCGTCGCGGTAGCGGGCCAGCAACCGACCGTCTCCTGAACGTCGCAGCTTGCCAAGCACGAATTCGGCAGCCTTACTCGCTGCAGCCGTATACCGGGACACATCGCCGCCCAAAGACTTGCCGGCAATCGAGAGCGCCGCGATCATCAACCCGTTCCAGGACGTCAACACTTTGTCGTCCTTGTACGGATGCAGCCGTTTCTTGCGATGATCGAACAGCGCCTGCCGGCAACGCTCCAGCCTCTCGCGCATCGCTTCTTCCGTCATCCCCTTCAACCGGGCATACCGTTCCGGCGTCATCTCGATCAAGTTCGGGATGCTCCGCCCTTCGAAGTTCCCCTCCCGCGTGATGTCGAACAAATCGCAGAACCATTCTCCGTCCTCTTCGTTCAACACTTGCAGCACTTCGGCCGGCTCCCAGACGTAGAACTTCCCTTCCTGCCCCTCCGAGTCCGCATCCTCCGCTGAATAGAAGCCGCCCTCCGGATCAGTCATATCCCGCAGCACATAAGTGGCGATTTGCTCAGCCGTCTCTCGATACTGCCGCTTACCCGTCGCCTGATACGCTTCACTATACGCAATCAGCAGCAGCGCATTATCGTACAGCATCTTCTCGAAATGCGGCACGAGCCACCGTTCGTCCGTCGAGTAACGGGCAAAGCCGAACCCGAAATGGTCGAACATCCCGCCGCGATACATCGCGTCTAGCGTCGTCTCGACCATAGCAAGCGCGCGCTCGCTGCCCGTCCGCTTGTAATAGCGGAGCAGCAGCGACAGATTGTGAGCGCTCGGGAACTTCGGCGCCTTCCCGAAGCCGCCGAACGACTCGTCGAAGCGTTCGTCGTACGCCTCGAACGCTTGCTCCAGCAGCGCCGCCGTCGGCTCCACCGCAGCTCGGCCCGCCGAAGCTCGCGTACGCAGCTCCTCAGCCATCTCCTCACCAATCCGCTCCACCCGCTCCCGGTCCTCCGCCCACTTGGCCGCAATCTGCGGCAAAATGTCCGTCATCCCGTAACGGCCGTGTTTGCGTTGCTTGGGAAAATATGTACCGGCGAAAAACGGCTTCTTATCCGGCGTCATGATGATCGTGAGCGGCCACCCGCCTTGCCCAGTCATCGCCTGGCATACTTGCATATACAAATGGTCGACGTCCGGCCGCTCTTCACGATCCACCTTGATCGAGATATAGTCGCGGTTCAGCAGCTCAGCCACTTCCACATCCTCGAACGATTCTCGTTCCATTACATGGCACCAATGACAGGACGAATACCCAATCGACAGAAACACGGGCTTGTCCTCCGCTTTCGCCCGGTCGAATGCTTCCTCCGACCAAGGATACCAGTCCACCGGGTTATAGGCATGCTGGAGCAGATAAGGCGATTTTTCTTGAGCCAATCTATTGGCTTTGTCGTTGTTCATGGTCATGCCGCATCCCCTCCTGCTTCTATATTAACCATCCCCGCCCTCTATTGGAATTGGTAACTCCCCGGCACTTCCTCTTCGATCTTGATCTTCTCGTCCTTCTCTCCCGCTTGAGGCTCCCCCTCCTCCGGCAAAGGCAAGTAGCGGCTCAGGATGTAGTCGCCGGTTTTCTCGCTCGCATACGTTCCGGTAAAGTACCCGTACTTTTTTACACCGATGCCCATAGCGGTCAGCAAACTCGGCATTTTGCTGAGCAGGCTGTCGATGTTAATGTCCGGATTGCCCAGAAAATCATTGACTTCATACGCCGCTGCCAGATGAAACTTATCAAACTCCAGCCCAAGCTTAACCAGATGATATTTGTCTCGCAGCGCCATCAATCTCTTATCCAACTCCTCGCCCTTCAGCTCCCAGTACTTCTTCTGAGCGGAATACTTTTTTCGCGCCGCTTCTTTGCGCGCCACCAGATCGTCGAGATCGAAATTGGCCACTTGATTGGCCCGGTTGTCGCGCATCATGAGCAAGGTGCTGTCGTCCAGAGAAGGGTAGACGACTTCCGCAAAATTGTCGATTTTTTTCTCCCAGCCGTCTTTCTTGAAAATATGACCTTGGCTGTCTTCCGCGGTAATATCCAGCCAAGCCAGATCCATCATCCCATCGAATAAAACGACATCCGGTCGCGTTCCGTCTCGTGGCTGTTGGTAGGCTACATCATCCGGTTTAGTGAAAAAATACTCGGTGGCCAACGTTTCGATTGCATACCCGAAGCTCGAGGCCAGCATTTGAGCATCAGCGGTTTGCACATAGGCGTTCCATCGTTTGATCCATTCCTGCAAATACCCGCTTTTCTGGTTAGCAAATCCGGCCAAGCTCGGTACGCTGACTACGTAAGAATACGCTTGCATGACGGCCGTATTCAGGTCGGTAAGCACCTGCTGAATTCTAGCCTTATGATCGCCGTCCTGTAACCGATGCTCAACCGTCTTACGCTGCATGACCGGCTCGCCGTTCTGGCGCTCGGCCGTTGATCCGTCAGCTTCGCTTCGCCGGCCTTCAGCCCGTTGTCCGGCTCCGTCTCGAGCGGCCAACAGCTGCATCGTCGCTTGATTGCCGACCATACGCTGGAGCATTTGCAACCGCGGCATCGGCCCCGATCCTTGCTTGTGCTTCGGCTCTTTTCCTTTACCGGAGGCGGAATGAGCTTTGCGGGCCGTTTTCTGTTCGTACACCAAGGCTGCTTCCTCTTTTCGGGAATAATATCCTACTTCCAGATTATCCCTCTAAGACGTCCAAGCGTCAACCTTCATAAGCTTTTTTCAGCTCTGCAATATCCATTTTTTTCATCCCCAGCATCGCTCGGGTCACACGTCCCGCCTTCTTTGAAAAATCGACACGTAGTAGCGAGCTGCTTCCTCCACCTGCGATTCGAACCATAAACAAGGACTAACTCTTACCAGAGGGGTTGACATAAGCTCTACCTCCAATTTCACTTTTATGATAAAAGTAATTGAACCATACCATATATCAGACTTCTATTTCAATGATATGACAAAGTGACCCTCTATTGCATGGACACGATCTTGAAGCGCATCGGCTTTGCTAACCTCACATAATTTTGGAAGAAGCGGAATACGATTTATTGATTTCCGCTTGATCCATCATAGGAGGTGACAAGGCGTTGTCGACGATGTTCGTTGCCCGGTCCTTGGATGAGGTTCGGTTCTGGTCGCGGATCATGAAGGAGCATTCTTTGTTTCTGAAGCTGGGCTTTCGCTGTGAAGACACCCAATTGATTCAAGAGGCGAATCAATTCTACTCCCTGTTCGAGGACATTGAGAGGAAGGCCCACACGTTCGACGTTGGAGCGGATCCCGAGCAAATTCGCCGCTTCAATGCAGAGGTTCACACAGCGGTTTCGCATATTTGGGTATTCAAACGGAAAGTGCTGGGGCTCGTCATTACTTGCCAAATGCCCGGTGCCAACAACTTCCCGCTGCTGATCGACCATACGAGCCGGGAAGCCTACTATTTCCGGAATCGGCTGGAGGAGCTGAACGCCGGCAAATTGGAACCGCTGCCGGACGCTATTATCAGCGAGAATGTATTCTTCCTGCGAATCATGGCGGACCACGCCAAATTCATCGGGCATCTGCTCGACCCCTCCGAGCGGAAGCTCGAGGAGCAGGCGCGCAGCTTCAGCAACGACTTCGACACGCTGCTGTTCCAGGCGAGAGATCTGGAGTCCATGAAGCCGCAGTCCCAGACCGTGCCGCTGCTCGACCAGTTCCTCGATGTGAACCGGATCTCCGTGAAGGCGCTCCGGGATTTCAAGAAAACGGCCAAGGAGCTGATAGACGCCTGCCGGATCAAGAGCATCATCCATCCGCTGCTGGCCGATCATGTGTACCGCGAGGCCGAGCGGTTCCTGGCTATCATCGATATGCTGGATGCGAGCCTTCCCGGCGCCAAGCAGCAGTCCGGTCACGCAGCCGGTGATCCCCCATAAAATCCGGCCTGCAGCTGTGTAATCGTATAGAAGGAGATATGCGATCTGGGGCGTCTGGTAGTACGGTAAAAAATAGCTTGGAGTGTTGGAGGGGGAAGAATGGTACAATAGAGGCATCATTGGAGATGAAGGGGCGATCTAAATCGTGTACGAGCAAAAGACAAAACAAACGGACAGCAGCGTGCTGGAATTTATCGAAGGCGTCGACCATCCTAAGAGACGCGAAGACGCCTACAAGCTGCTGGATCTTTTCGAGGAGATGTCCGGGTATGAGGCGAAAATGTGGGGTCCGAGCATTATAGGGTACGGCTCCTATCATTATAAGTACGCGTCCGGTCACGAAGGGGATGCCCCGCTGGCCGCATTCTCCCCTCGCAAAGATAAGATCACCCTGTACTTGGCCCCTGGCAACGAAGCGCGGGAGAAGCTGCTGCAATCGTTCGGGAAACATACAAGCAGCAAGGGATGCATCTATATCAAGAAAATCGACGATATCGATGTGGATGTGCTGAAAGCATTGATCCGACAATCGATTGAGTACGTACGCGACACGTATCCGGAGTAAAGTTAGCGCATCGCGCGCGCCATCTCAAGCAGCTTCTGCATCGTGTTCCAGTTGCGGGCGGAGGATGGCGTTTTGAATTTCTGCAGGACTACGGACAGCTTGGAATCCAGCACGCTTTTCCCATACAGCACGTACAGCTCTAGACCGATCAGCCGGTAGTCGTCTCCCAGCCCTTCCACACTTCTCAGGAGCTCCAGCTCCCGCTCGGTCGGCGAGCCCCCCAGAAGCGTGACATGCAGGCTATGGGCAGCGGCGATTGCCTCTTCGTCGAACGGACAAGCCGTCACGATGCGCTCCCACTCGTCCGCCGAGCGGAGGATGACTCTGGTCGTGATACCGTATTCGGTGCGGATATGCTCTTCCATTCGCGCTTCGAGCGAGCGGGCGTCCTCCTTGGGCAAATGGGACTCATCGGACTCGAACAGCACATTGCCGCTTTGGATATATGTCTGTACCCGCTTGAAGCCGATGCTCTCGAGCGAACGTTTCAGATCAGCCATCTTGAGCTTGTTGTTGCCTCCGACATTGACGCCTCGCAACAGGGCGATATAGATCATGAGCGGGACGCTCCTCTCGGCTTGTTGTAGCCCTGCTCGCCATACGGCTGCAGCTTCTCCAGCCACAGCTCCAGCAGCGCTTCCACTTCCTCCTTGTACTTCTTCTGCTCGTCCGAACCTCCCGCAGTCTCTTCTCTCGGCTCGATACGATCCAGTTCCTCAAAGACGAAGCTGGCCGGGCCGTGTGCCGTCCAATCGTGACGCAGCTCGGTAAATGTGTTCGTGTTCATTTGTTTACAGAAGTCGAAGCGATTCCGCATGCCGTTCAAGTCCATCGTGCACTCGAGCAGCCGTTTCCCGTTCACAAGGTTGCGGATTTGGTAGACGCCCATTGTCCGGAACGACTGGGTGTATTGGTCGGCCAGCGCTTTTTTTCGTTGTTTATCCATCGTTTAATAACCCATTTCTTGTAAAATTCGCGACAACGTTCGGAGCCGTTCTCCGATCAGCTCGCTGTCGTCGCTTAACGCTTGGTTGAACAGCTTGATGTCTTCCTTGATTTTCTCGTTGTCGGTGCACACCGCCACAGTCATCGCATCGCCTTGCAGGCCGACTCGATCGATAACCGGCTGCTCCGGATCGTACAGGTTCTCGTGCCGGTACGCCTCCCGGAAATGAGCCAAGCTGCTGCATACCAGAATGGAGAGGTCGAGCACGCGATGGAGCGGCAGCTCCTCTGACTGACGGGACCATTTCTCCCCGGTATAACGCCATACTTTGGCCGAGATGTCGACTTTGCCGCGGTCGTTCCATTGGGCGAGGCCCAGCGACAGCCCCTTCGCATCGGACTGGCCGACATAACGACCGTCGACTTGCTCGTAATTTTCGGACACGATGACCGGTTTATGTTTTAATGTTGTTGGGATTTTCATGGGGATGGCCTCCTTGTGCGACGTTGATGTCGGGATTTAGTCATTTACTAAATTACTAAATATATATCCCTCATCATAGTCCACTCTCAGATGGAAGTCAAGCTGCTTGGCATGCACGAAAAACCGCCCGGAACGGTAACCGTTCCAGGCGGTTTTTTATTCCGATCGCGAGCGGGTCAGCAGCAGCAACAAGAAGGAGATCACGATGATCGATACGGTCCACGCCCATGCCATCGTCTGTTTGCCCGAGTCCACAGCCACATAGATCGCAGTCGGAATCGTCTGCGTGCGACCGGGAATATTGCCGGCAATCATCAGCGTCGCGCCGAACTCGCCCAGCCCTCTGGCGAACCCGAGGATAAACGCCGTAAGGCAAGACCGATACGCCGAGGGGAGCGTAATGTAGCGGAAAACTTGCCACTCCGAAGCTCCGCTGGAGCGGGCGGCGTCCTCCAAATCGCGTTCCACGGAGGCAAACCCAACCTTCATCGTCTGGTAGACAAGCGGAAACGCCACAATGACGGAAGCGATGACCGCCGCCCACCAAGTGAAAACGATTGGCGCTCCGGACAGCCATTCGATAAACTTCCCGATCCAGCTTCTCCTGCCAAGCATGACCAGCAACAGAAAGCCGACCACCGTAGGCGGCAGCACCAGCGGCAGCATAAACACCGTCTCCAGCAAGGTTTTGCCTGCAAACGACCGCCTGGTCATGCTCCACGCGACGCAGACCCCAATTACGAATACGAAGATGCTGGATAGTACCGCCACTTGCAGCGATAGCTGGATCGGGGACCAGAAGGCCGTCCAGTTCATAGCTTCCCCCTATTTGGCAGGCAACGAAAACCCGTGCTTCACGAATACATCCAGCGCTGCTTTCGATTGCAGATAGCTGTACAACGTTTCCGCTTCCTTGTTATGTTTGGTAGCTTTTACGATGCCGACCGGATACTCGATGAGCGGGTATGTGGCCGGGTCGACCGTCATGGCGACTTTCACATCCTTAGACGTGAGCGCATCCGTCTTGTAGACGAAGCCGGCATCGACATTGCCCGTCTCGACGTACTGCAGCACCTGGCGCACATCTTTGCCTTGGACGATCTTCGGCTGCAGGGAATCCCAGAGCTTGGCGCTCGTCAAAGCCTGTTTGGCGTAATCGCCGGCCGGCACGCTCTCCGGTATGCCGATTGCTAGACTTTTCGCCCCGCTCAAATCCGTCAATTTAGTGTAGCTTGTTTTGGCATCCTTCGGCAAGACGACGACCAATTCATTGCGCAGCAGGCTCACCTGCTTGGCGGAATCGATCAGTTGCTTGTCGACCAGCGCCTTCATGTTCTTAGCGGCGGCCGACAGGAACAGATCGGCGGGAGCCCCTTGCTCGATCTGCTGCTGCAACGTGCCGGAGGCGCCGTAGTTGAAGGTCAGCTTGATCGATTTGTTTTTCTCTTCGAATACGGGTTTGATCTCATTCAATGCATCGGTCAGACTAGCCGCCGCCGAGATAGTCAGCTCCACTGTAGCGGCTGCCGGCTTTTCCTTTTCTGCGCAGCCGTTTAGTACAACCGTTAATCCTATCGCGGCTGCTACGGACAACAGCCCTATTTTATTGCGAATGCTCATGGCTTCTCGACTCCATATTGTATGGTTTAGATATAATCAATTATGTTTAGTATAAAACAATATGGATTTTTTGCCTATCCTCTCTTTCAAAAAACGCGCCTCATCTCCCTATGCTACAATAGAAGAATCAGTTCACGCCTAGGGCTCAACAAGGAGGTACCGGCTTAATGTCGAGCGAGATTTCATATACAACCGAGGAAATCGCCAAACTGCTGAAAATATCGAAGCTCACCGTCTATGATTTGATCAAAAAAGGCGAGCTGCCCGCGTATCGGGTCGGCAAACAAATGCGTGTCGACGCAACCGATCTGGACGCCTACAAACGTCGGGCAAAAGGACTGCGGTCGGTCGCCAGCGTGGAAAACCAGGCAAGGATCGACGTCCCGCCTCGGATCGAAGCTGTCCCCGCTTCCGGAAGCAACCGGCCTCTCGTCATTACCGGTCAGGACATCAGCCTCGATATTTTGGCGCGGCATCTGGAACGCTCGGGCTGCGGCGTTCGTCCGCTCCGCACCCATGCAGGCAGCCTCGAAAGCCTAGTAGCGATGTTTCGAGGGGAATCCGATATCGTGAGCACGCATCTGCTGGACGGGGACACCGGGGAATACAACATCCCGTACATCCGCAAGCTGCTGATCGGCTCCTCCTATCTTGTCGTCCATTTGCTGACTCGGAGCGCAGGCCTTTATGTCCGAAAAGGCAACCCGCTCCAGTTGAGAGACTGGAGCGATCTGAGCAAGCCCGGACTTCGACTCGCCAATCGAGAACGCGGCTCCGGAGCTCGCGTGCTGCTGGACGAGGAGTTGAGGCTGCATGCGATCAAGCCGGAATCGCTGGTGGGGTACGAAGAGGAGCAAAGCAACCACATCGGGGTCGCTTCACAGGTCGCGGCAGGAGCGGCGGATATTGGGATAGGCATTGAAAAGGCGGCAGCTCTCGTCGGAGGCATCGATTTTATCCCGTTGATCCGGGAGCGGTATGACTTGGTCGTGCTGAAGAAACCCGAAAATCGCGTTTGGATTCAGTCTCTGCTGACCATCCTGCGATCGGATTCCTTCTTGCAGGAGCTGCAGGCGATTTCCGGATATGACTTGTCGCGCGCCGGCGACATTTTATTTGAGACGTAGCCCGATCCCGATGCGCCCGACCACATACATGCCTCCGGGGATTCGGTTGGCTATCTGCATGAATATGGCTGAACCGACCACACATCCGGCAAATTGCAACCCGACACTCAACCATCCATGATCTTGCAGCGCGAATGCAGGCGGGAATTTGACGAACACGGCAAGCAGCAACGGATGAAGCAAGTATATACCGAACGAATAACGGCTGGTCCATTCCAGTATCCAAGGTACTTTGCGAAGAGTGGAAGCGACGGCGAATAGCCAAACGATCATGCTGGAAGCAAACAGCACCATATCGACCCGTTTGGACGAATGGACAGTCAACCACCCTTGCTCATTCACGAGCAGCACGAGCGTACCCGTCGCAATCGGCAGCAGCCACACCGCCGTCCGATAACGTCGGAGCAGCGAGCGGAATCGATCGACACGCCGGGCCAAGTAATAAGCCGATGTGAAGTAGACGAGCCAGCCGGGGAAAAACAACCAGTACATTTTGTCCCATACATATTGCAAGGCTGCGCTGCTGCCGGGATCCGTAAAGTTGAAAAAGGCCAAATAAACGAAATTGATTACACAAGCTCCAATAAACACGCTAATTGGCGGGAAGCGGCCGGCATACTTTTGAAACACGAGATGCAAGACGTAAAATTGGAAAATCACGAGGATAAAATAGCCATGGAAATCGCCAAGTAGAATATGCCGCCATAAGTAGTACCAGAACGCCTCCACGAAGGTTATGCCTTCTCTGGCCGCCAAATCGAGCCCTTTCAGCCCCGCATATAACGTACCGAAAATGAAATAAGGCAGTAGCACGTACTTGACCCGTTTCGACCAAAAGCCATTCGATCGACCGTCCGGGTAGGCGTATGAAAGCACGAATTGCGAGACGAAGACGAAAACCGGCGTTCCGAACGTCAGCAGCAGCCCGACCGACTTCACCCAGCCTGTCTCCCCGTCATAAACCCGGTACAAGGCATGCAGCAAAGCGATGCTAAGGCAGGCTACACTGCGCAGCACGAACATTTCCGCATTGATTTTACGCTCCATTCTACCGCCCCTCTCGGCTCCGGAACTCGATCGTTTTGGCCAACCCGCGTCGAAGATCGTGAGTCGGCATCCACTGCAAATAATCCCGCGCTTTTCCGTTGTTCAAATAGCTGTGCCGAATATCACCCGGTCGACCCGGGCCAAAAAGAGGCGGAGCCGAGCTGCCAGTTAGCTCTCCAATCAGCTGAACGAGCTCAAGGACCGCTGTAGGTACTCCGCACCCTATGTTGAACGTCTCCCTCTCCTCCTTGCGGTCCCTCAGCACGGCGGCGGCAACGGCATCCGCGACATCCCCGACATATACGAAGTCCCGCGTCTGAAGCCCATCTCCATTGATTAGGGGACTTTCGCCCTGCAGCATCCGATCGAGAAAAATCGAGACCACACCGGCCTCCCCATGGGAGCATTGCCTAGGGCCATACACGTTCGCGAAGCGGAAAATCGTATAGGCAAACCCATGCCGCTCCGCAAACAACCGGATGTACATCTCGGGAACGCCCTTGGATACGCCATAGCAGGACTGCGGCTCGAGCGGATGCTGCTCGTCGATGCTCAAATATTGCGGAGCGCCGTAGACGGCGGCGGAGGAAGCATAAACGAAACGCCTCACGCCAAACGAAGCGCAGAGCCTCAGCACGTTCAGCGTACCCATGATGTTCACGTCTGCGTCGAACAACGGATCGCGTTGCGAGGCGCTCACGTCGATCTGGGCGGCCAGATGGACGACGGCGTCCGGCCGTTCGCGGGCGAATACCCCATCCATCACCTCGTCCCGCACATCGGCAGCATATAGGACTGCAGACGGATGAGCGTATCGATCGCCGGCCGCTCCCGATAAATTGTCAACCAGGACCGTCTCGATGCGCTGGGCCATTAGCCGATCCGCCAAATGGGACCCAATGAACCCCGCGCCTCCCGTTACTAGTACTTTCATATCAAAATCTCCCTCAAACTCGTTTTTGGTGACGAATGCACCGCACACTGCTCTCTAGCGATTCATAAACTAGAAGACTACTAGAATGAAAGGAGTGCATGGTCTATGGCATTTACGCCTATTCCGGACGGTTCGATTACGACGAGCAAGCTGGCAAACGGCGCGGTCACATCGATCAAGCTTGACCCGGAGACGAACGGATATGTAAACGTTCGCTCGTTCGGTGCCGTCGGCGATGGAGTAAAGGATGATTCGGTAGCGATCCAGAATGCGATCGCAGCGGGAACGAACGGCCGCAAGGGGGTATTCGTTCCCGCCGGCGCCTACCGGGTATCCTCCGCCCAGATGCGCAATCCGGCCAGTACGGATTGGTGGTGCATCCGCGTCCCTTCCGGCGCCAACTTGCTGTTCGAGCCCGGCGCGAAGCTCGTGCTGGCCCCGAACGCCCCGTCGAACACCCGCGTGCTCGTCGTGTTCGGAGCGAATAACGTTACGCTCAGCGGCTATGTTGAGATCGACGGCAATGCGTCCGCTGTACGGGCGGGAGTGAACGATCAGCTGCACGGCCTGTTCGTCTCGAGTTCGCAGAACGTGCTGATCGATTCGGTCTACGTCCATGACTGCTATGGCGACAATATTTTCATCGGCGGCACCGAAGCAGCCCCCTCCATCAACGTCCGGATCGGCTATGCCCGTTGCGAAACGGCCGGCCGTAAAAATTTCGTCATCCACTTCGTCGATCAGCTGCATGTGAACTCGGCCTTGCTGAACAACAGCCGCGGAGGCGCACCCGGCTTCGGCGGAGAGAATTCGCTCGACCTGGAGCCAGACGAGTTCAAAGGGACGCGCAGCTTTTACCAACGGATCGACTCGCTCACCACAATCGGCCACGGCAACGATTTGTCGGCCGGCTTGACCGACTCGTTCGCCCGTTTATGGACACTCGACATCGGCTCGCTCGATATGAGGGTGGCCGGTACAACCGAGCCCGCGCTGCTCAGCTACGGGTTGACACTCAGCATCGGCCGGCTGTCGATTCAGTCGACCGACCATCGAGCCGCCTATGGACTACAAACGCTCTATTCCCAGTTCATCGATATCGCCAGCGCCCGAATTTCGGGAATCGGAGGTCCCGCCGTGTATTGCGCCGCGAGCGGTGGAGGCAAACCTAGACTCCGGATCGGCAGCCTGGAGCTGGACGGATCGGGGTCGTCCCGATCGAGCGGCGTCCGCATCGACGGCGGCGACTTGTTCGTCGGTACGCTGGATGCGCAGAGCTTGAACGGCACCGCGCTGCATGTGTTCTCGACCGAGCCGGATACGATGGCGACCGTCGACAATATGGTCGTCCGCAACAGCGGGACGAATCAGGTCGCACTGTTGTCTTCCTATGGGTCGGCCAAACCTTCCGTTCGGCTGAACAACATCGCCGTCTTCGACACACGCAACACGCGTGTTCGGCGAGTGCTTGAATTTGAGACGCTCGCCTCGATGCAAGGCGCATCGATCGGAACGATCTTCAATCCGTACTCGATCCCCGAGTGGTACTCTACGTACGGCAACTTCCAGAAGCAGCTCCGCTTGACGGGAGGAACGCTGCTGCCCGCCGTCTATATGGTGGAAGGATCGCCGGAAGGCGTCTTGTTCGCTCCGGTCGGCAGCTTGGCGATGCGTACGGACGGCGGCGCGCAGGCAACGCTGTACGTCAAGGAGTCCGGCACCGGCAGCACCGGTTGGCGGGCTAAGTAGCTTCCAGGAGCGGTTAGCGTCCATCTCACAGCAAGCTGTTGCGGTTCTGCAAACATGTCTCGACCGTCACAATGACCAGGTCTTGTTCCTCGTTCGTGAGCGAGGAGCCGGACGGCAGACAAATGCCTTCCGCGAACAACCGGTCGCAAACGCTGTACCCTTCGAAGTACGGGAAGTAGGCTGAGCGAGCAAACAACGGCTGCAGGTGCAGCGGCTTCCACACCGGCCTCGCTTCGATATTGCGACGGGCGAGGCAATCGATCAGTTGGCCGGCGGAAACGCCGGCCAGCTCTTCGTCGACCGTAAACGCCGTAAGCCACCGTGTCGAACGCCCTGACGGCGATTCCGGCATGAAACGAAACCCCTCTATACCCTCAAGCCTTTGTTGGTAGCGACGGAACAGGTCTCTTCGCCGGTTGATCCGAGCGTCAAGCTGCTCCAGCTGGCCCCTTCCGATCGCGGCCAGCACGTTGCTCAGCCTGTAATTGTAGCCCATGGCGGAATGCTGATAATGCGGAGCGGGATCGCGCGCCTGCGTCGCCCAGTGGCGAGCGGTCGCGAGCGCAGCGAGGTCGTCGGATACGAGCATGCCGCCGCCGGACGTCGTAATGATTTTGTTGCCGTTGAACGAGAAAACGCCGTATTTGCCCCAAGTGCCGCTGGCCTTCCCCCGGTAAGTAGCTCCGAGCGACTCTGCAGCGTCTTCAATGAGCACGATCCCGTACCGGTCGCAAGTCTCGGCGATCGGCTGCAGATCGGCGCTTTGGCCGTACAGATTGACGACGACCGCTGCCTTCAGCGTATGGCCCGAATCCGTTACCGCTCGGCATGCCCGTTCAAAGGCAAGCGGACACATATTCCACGTCTCGGGCTCGACATCGACGAACACCGGATGCGCGCCCAAGTAGAGGATCGGATTGGCGCTGGCCACGAACGTTAACGACGAGCAAATCACATAGTCGCCATGCTCGACGCCGGCAAGTCGGAGGGCGAGATGCAGCGCGGCGGTGCCCGAAGCGAGTGCGAGAGCGCCGTGAGAACCGGTATATTGGGCGATTTCCCGCTCGAAGGCATCGACATGAGGTCCGAGCGGCGCGATCCAGTTGGACCGGAAGGCGTCCTCCACATAGACTTTCTCCTGCTCGCCCAGATGCGGCGGGGATAGCCATATTCGCGGATGCGAATCGACTTGTGCAGCATTCTTCAGCTGTCCGTTCATTTTCCCGTCCTCCTCATGATCGAGTCTCTGCCAGGCTGCCGAGCGCAGGGTGGCGGTAAAGCGGAAAATAGTCGTTGTTCACGCCGCTCCCCCATTTTGTTCGAAACCGTTCATATAGGTCAGGGAATAAGACGCGTTGCCCGAGCCAATATTCGAGCGGCGGAAGATGGGTGGCGAATCCGCGCTTGAAATCGAAAAGCCGATCGTCGCCGGTATAGCCTCCTCCCAAGTGAAACTGCTCGAACCCGCGTTCGATTCCCCATCCGGAAGCGGCATGGATCAGCATCTTGGTGGGGGCCCAATGCAGATACTCTCTTTTCCACCCGCTCAAGTGGTAGTGCATCCAGGGATGCTCGTGCATGACGAGGCAGGCCGCAATCGGATGTTCGCCGTCGCGAATCTCGAACAGCTCCAGCTTCCCCTGGAGATGACGGACCGTGCTCTCGAAGTACGAACGAGGGAAGTAATAGAACGGGTTCGCTTGCAAATCGTTCATGGTCCCGTAGTATAGCTCGATAAAGGCATCCAATCCTTCTTCCGGCGAAGCAGTCCCGACTTGGAGCGGAGAGGAGCGGAATTTGCGAATATTTTTCTTATGATTGCTGCAATAATGCTCGGTCAAGTCCGCTTCCGTCTGCCCGCGCAAGTCGATGGCGGCCGTATGGCGGTTCAAGCGGGTTTCTACGCCGGGGTAGTCAGCTGCATTGCCGAGCAGTGGATGAAAGCGGACGAACTCCGTCAGCACTTGCCGCTCCTTGCACACCGCTGCGAACATATCGGAAAACGCGGCAAATAGCTTCTCCCGATCCGGTCCAGGAGGCGTGTTCGTAATCGGACCGCCGTACCCATAGGGGGTGGCGATGTCGTACCACTCCCCAGGCAGCCCTAGTGCTTGCACAATGAACGATTCTTTCAACGAGCGGAGAAGATACGGATATACGACAAGCCGATCTCCTTCTCTGTAAACGAACAGCTCTGCCTGCTGCTCCCCTTCCACCTCATAAAGCCGGTTGTATTCGCATGTATAATAGATATCCTTCTCCGGCATCCAACTTAATACGGTCGTCCAAGCGACGGCTTGAGTCGATTTGATGATTTCCGCGTGACCTATAGCCGATCGAATCATCGGTACACAGCCTCCTTCTCCACCGATTTGATCATGCGGATGCTCTCCGTTATGAGGACTAGTCCGGATTCGGCCAAATGCAAGTTCGGCTCCGGCGTCAGCAGCAGCACATCGCGATCGGCATCAAGCTCGGCAAGGTAATAAAGCAACCGGCCACCCTCGTCCCAGTCTCTGCCCTTCGCTTGAATGCGAAACAGCTTGTTCCCTAGCCTCCCTATTTGCACCGTGCCGCTCGGAGTACGAAGCTTGAGAGAGGAAAAACCATAGGCGGCATGATGGGCCTCAGCAATGGGGTATTCGTCGATGATGCAAGGGGAAGCGGCTGCTGCCGGATCGAGCGGCTCGAGGCTCTCTTCGCCAGTTCTCAGCGCGCCTTCGTACCAATACGTCCTTCCGGCTTCCTCGAAGCCCAGTCGCAAATACCAGGCATACGCGGACTCGTTCCACGAAAAGACATCGAGCGCCATCGTACGAACTCCGTCCTTACGAGCCAACTCCTCCCCATAGGCAACAAGTCGACCGCCGACGCCTCGGCTGCGGAAATCCGTTTCCACCATCAGGTTATTCAGCACGACCATCTGGTCGAGTCGCCGCCATTCGGCAAATCCGACCAACCGATCCTCGATATACGCGCCGATCAGATGAGTGGACGATCGTTCCCCGCATCGGCAGGAAGCTCGCAAATATTCGTTATAGCCGTCGCAGGCGAATATGGTCCGGGTGTACTCCTTCTCAGGCATCGCTTGCCGAAGCATGCTGCAAGCATGGTCAACGTCTTCCAGCCGAAACGGACACACGATGATCCTCATAGCGATCCCTCCTTCATCCATTCGCGGTACCGGTCTAGCGGAAGATCGTGGTGCGCCGGATTGGCGACGACATCCTCCTGCCGCAGCACCTTCAGCAGCGTTTTGCCGAAAATGAAGAAGTCGAGCCGCCAGCCAAGCTTCTCCACGTAAGCAATATCGAATGCAAGCCGCTCATTCCAGCTCAAATGATTGCGTCCTGAAATTTGCGCCAGCCCGGTCATTCCGGGACGGACGGTAAAACGAAGCTTCTCCCGCACGGAGTAGTACGGGCTGTAATGGGGAAGCAACGGGCGAGGACCGATCAAGCTCATCTCCCCTTTCAAGACGTTGAACAGCTGCGGCAGCTCATCCAGGCTCAGCTTGCGAATCATTCCTCCGAATGCGGTGAACCGCATGCCGTCGGGGAGCAGCTCGCCATTCGCATCGTACAAATTGGCCATCGTGCGGAATTTGTAGATCCAGAACGGTTTCTCGTGCAAACCCGGCCTCAGCTGCTTGAACAATACCGGTCTCCCCAGCTTGATCACGGTCAACAGCGCTACGGTCGCCATAATGGGAGCGATGCCGATCAATAGGATGATCGCGCCGGCGATGTCGAAGCCTCTTTTCCAGAACTCGTACATCGAACCCCTCCTTATTCCAAAAATAGACGCTCCCGGATCGAGCGCACTTGAACCGGATCGGCATTCCAGTAATACACCTCGGACCCGACGAGAGGATCTCGCGCGAACAAGTCGCGGCCCGGAATTTGCTCGTAGGCGAAATCGTCCGCCTCCATGCCGCTGAACAGCCAGGCGAGGCTGATCAGGTCGCTGTCGCGAAAGCTCGTATCGAGCATGCTGCTCCTGCCGCTCTTGAGGAGGCCGGCCAAATCGAGCAGATGCTCCGGTCGCAGCAGCTGCTTGGCGAGCGCACGGACGATGCGAAACTGCTCGCGCTGGCGGCCGAAGTCGCCGTCCGCCAGCGAATACCGCTCCCGTGCCAGGAACAGCACATGCTGGCCGTCCAGCCGCTGCCAACCGGCCCGGATCGTAATTTCCGGCGTAATCGTCACGTCCTGTTCCACCATCATGTCCACGCCGCCGATCGAGTCGATGAAATCGATCACGCCTTCGAAATTCGTCTTCATGTAGTGATGCACGGGAATGCCCAGGAAATCGCTCACCGCCTGCACGAGCAGAAGCGTGCCCTGCTTGTTGCCGCCCTTGTTCTCGCCGACGATGTGGGCGTGGTTGATTTTCGTGTAGCCTGCTCCTTGCACATAAACCCGTGTGTCGCGAGGAATGGAGACGATGTTCACCTTCCGCTGATCCGGCATGACATGGGCCGCCATGATCGTGTCGGCACGAGCGCCAGCTTCGCCCCACGAATCGGTGCCGATGAGTACGACGTTGAAGGAATTGGCGGATCGCTTCGGCTGGAGCTGGGAAGGTTTCGTGGCGGCTGCGCCGGTTGTTGGGGCAGGATCCGGACTGGGCACGGCAGACGGCTCCGGACTTGGATGGCTGTCGCCGTCGCTTCGTTCGTCTAGCGGTATGGCGGGCTCAATCGCAACGGGTTGGGGCAATGCCATGGCGTTTTTGTAATCCGGGATCTGAAAATGATGCTGCGGATGCAGTCCCCATAGCTTCCATAGGAAGGTGAGGACGCCTAGTAGGAGTAGTAGGAAGAGGAGAATACCGAACCGCCATTTTCGCCGACGGGTTGACTTGCTCGAAACATGCTTTTCGCGGGACGACTCCTCAAGTGCCGGCATGGACTTCCACCTTGACCGGATGCAGCAGCTTTTTGTCGGCCGGACCTGGGGACATCTCTTCTTCCGCCAGTCCCAAGTAGCTTGGAACCAGCTGCTTCAGCAGCTTCTTGATCTGCAGACTGCCCGCCGCAAACTCGTATCGGCTGCCGATCTGCTCCAGTAATCCGATCAGCTGAATAAATTCCGCATGCGGAAACACGGGCGGGGCACTGACCAGAATCCGATCGCATTTCGTGACGGTGAGCCCCTCCTCTTCTGTGAGCAGCTCCTCGTAGAGCTTCTCTCCCGGTCGAATGCCAGTTACGACAATGGGGATATCTTGGTCAGGCTCCAGCCCCGACAAGCGAATCAAGTCTCTCGCGAGATCATAGATGCGCACGGGTTTGCCCATATCGAGCACGAACACTTCGCCGCCTTGCGCGAGAACGCTCGCTTGGATGACCAGCTGCGCCGCCTCCGGGATCGTCATGAAGTAACGCACCATATCGCGATGCGTAATCGTGACCGGTCCCCCGTTCTCGATCTGTTTCTGGAACAACGGAATGACGCTGCCGCGGCTGCCGAGCACGTTGCCGAACCGAACGGTCGCGAAGGCGGTGCTGCTGGAGGCGTTGATATGCTGCACGATCATTTCCGCTACTCGTTTGGTTGCGCCCATGATGCTGGTCGGATTCACTGCTTTGTCGGAGGAGACGAGAATGAACCGCTCCACTCCGTACCGGTCGCTCGCTTCCGCCACATTTCTAGTGCCGAGGACGTTGTTCTTGATCGCTTCCAGCGGATTGCTCTCCATAAGCGGCACATGCTTGTGCGCGGCGGCGTGGTAGACGACGGTCGGCCGGTGTTTGCGGAACACGCTGTCGATGCGGTTCGAATCTTGAATGTCGGCGATGATCGGCACCATCGGCAAACTCGGAAATTGCCGGCGCAGCTCCTGCTCGATCGAATAAATGCTGTTCTCGCCGTGGCCCAGCAGCAGCAGCTCTCGCGGTCCGAAGGCAGCCAGCTGACGGCAAAGCTCGCCGCCAATCGAGCCGCCAGCCCCGGTGACGAGAATGGTCTCCCGCTCCAGGCTCCCTCGAATTTCCTCGAACGGCAGCTTCACCGGCTCGCGACTGAGCAAATCGTTTACGCTGACTTCACGGATCATGTTGATCGCGATTTTGCCGTTCAAGATGTCCGTCATGCTGGGCAGCAGCTTGATTCGGGCGGGCGTTGTCTTGCAAATCTCGAGAATTTCCGTGACCGCCGTCCTCGATGCGGCCGGCAGGGCGATGACGATATAGGCGATATCGAATCGTTTCACTGCTTCTGGAATCAGGTGCCGGTTCCCGATGATCGGCAAACCCATCATACGGAGCTGCTGCTTCGCCGGATCGTCGTCGACGAAGGCGACGGGGCGCATGAATTTGTAGCGGGAATGTTTGATCTCTCGTGCGACGAGAAGTCCCGCTTTGCCTGCGCCTACGATCAGCAGGTTGCCCAGGGCTGGCGTGTGAGCGGTCGATTGGCTGCCTTTGTCCCCCGCTCCTGGAGCTGCAGGCGGCGAGGCTGGCATATAATCGTGCAGGAAACGACTGATCAGCCGCAGCCCTGCCATGCCTAAGAACACATACCCCACCGCGGTATAAAGGGAAAGCGGCAGCCGGTAGTCAGGAAGGAGTATATGCGCCGCCGCATTGCCGACAATGATGCCGGCCAGTGTAAGCAAGCTCGTCTTGACGAGCAACAACAGCTCCTCCATGCTTGTATAACGCCATAGAGGTTGATACATTTTGTATCCAAAGAAACACACCGCATGTACCGCCCCATGAATTCCGATTGCAATCGGCACCATGTGCAGGTAAGCCTGCGGAATATGAAAATCAAATCGAAACGAAAATACGAGCCAAACCGAAAGCGCCACGATCCCGGCATCCAACAAAGCCATCCGAATCAAACGCATCCTCTTCGCCATCCCATACCTTCCACCCTTATCGACCGAATGATCAACCGTTCGCCCATTCGTGCTGTAGTAGTCACTGCCTGTTAGCCGTCTTCTGCGCTAGTTGCCCGCCGTGCGCTCGGTGGCGACGGCAGTAGGCTGTGTCGGTGAGCGCATCTTCTTCGTAGCAGATTGCGGCCAGGCGAGCGCGTCCTTGTAGATCGCTTCCATCTCGCGCAGCACGGCCGGCAGGCTGAAGCCGGCGATGCGCTCTACTGCGGCGGCCCCCATGGCGGCCGCCCGCTCCGGTGCGTCGCGGAGCTGAAGCAGCGCGTCCGCCGTTGCCCGCGCGTCGCCGACCGGCACGAGACGCCCGGTCTCGCCATCCGCGACGAGATCGCGGATGCCGCGGATGCGGGTGCCGACGACCGGCTTGCCGGCGGCCATCGCTTCCATCACCGCGCGGGGCAGCCCCTCGCGGTGCGACATGAGCGCTGCGGCGTCGCACGCCCGCAGCAGGGCAGGTACGTCGCGCCGGTAGCCGAGCGCGTGCACCCGGTCCCGCACGCCGAGCCGCTCGGCGTGCGCCAGCAGCTCCGGCGCGGCCGGGCCCGTGCCGGCCAGCGCGAGCTGGACGCGGGCGTCGCCGCGCGCCTGCAGCAGCCCCAGCGCCTCGACGAGCTGGCGCTGGTTTTTGTTGGCGTTCAGCTCCGCCACGCACAGCACCACGAACGCCGGCGGCTCGCCTTCCGCCTGCGGGGGCAACCCGAACAGCTCGCGCCTCGCCGCCTCGCTGTCCAAACCCAACGGCTCGCGCCTCGCCGCTTCGCCGCCGCCCGTGCCTGGCCGACCGAACTCGGCCAGGTCCAACCCCACGCCGGGCACGTACACCGCCCGGCCGGGCCGGCGCCATCGCCAGCTCCGCGCCCGCTCCCAGTCCTCACCGTTCATGGTGAGGAGCACATCAGTCGAGCGCGCCATCCAACGCTCCAGCGGATAGTAGAGCAGCCAATTCAATAGTGGCGCTCCGTCATAGAAGTGGAAGCCGTGCGCCGTGTAAAGCGTGCACGGGATGCCGGCTCTTCGCGCTGCGAGGCGGCCAAGGAGGGCCGCGACCGGCGTATGCACGTGCACGAATTGGAACCGCTCTTGCCGGAAGCTGGCTTCGAGCTGGCGCAGCGCGCGCAAGTTGCCCGGCTGCAGCGGGCTGCGATGGATCGGCACGTCGTGGCAGACGATGCCTGCCCCTTCTAGCCGCTCACACTCGGCTCCCGGCTGCGCATAGGCATGCACCTCACAGCCGAGCTCCTGCAGCAGCCGCATGTACGGCAGATGGAAGCCGGTGAAGTGGCCGTAAATCGAAGCGACGAATGCGACTTTTCTACCCGCTTCCTGTGCGGCTGCTGGTGCTGGTGCTAGAGCCTGGTCCGGGATTGAGGTTACCGCTCGAGACGACGTCGCAGATCCGCTTTTCATTTGTTCCATGTGACACCTCCTTCGGAGAATTCGGGATCGTTAGCTTCAAACAAGCGGCATTCATCGCCATCAAGAACCACCAATACCGCTGGTAAAGCGCCTCGATCCCCATCGACAGCCCGATCATCGCGGCATGTCCGAGCAAAAGCCCTAGGATGATCGGCTTGTACTTCGGGTCCGCCGCCCGATAGGAGCGAATCCCGACGAAGAAAAACCAGGCGATGAAGCCGCAATACACGAGCAAACCGAGCAAGCCGAATTCCGTCATGAACCACATCGGCGTGTTATGGATGATAATGCGAAGCTCATAGTTGTACGTCCCTAGGCCGATGCCGACGATCGGACTTTGCGCGATCCAGTCGAACGCTTTTGTCAAAATGTCGAGCCTGGATTGGATTTGCGATGGGCGACTGGCCATTGTGGCGAACACGTTCAAGTACTCCGTGCCCTTGTAGAGGAGCAACCCGGCGAAAGCCGCCGCGAAGCCGCCGACCACCTTGAGCAGCTGCTTGCGTTTCGTCACCGCGAGCGCCGCCAGCACAAGCGCCAGGCCGATCCAGGACGAGCGGGAAAAGGTCATTAGAATACCGCCGGACAAACTGAGCGTTGCGATCGCGCTTATCCAACCGCGTAATAACGGCTCCGGTCCACCGCTCGTGATGATGTGCAGAGCGAAGGCGGTCACGAGCAGCCCTCCGTAAGCGTTCGGGTCGATCAGCATGCCGGAGAGACGGCCATCCTGCATCATAAACGGGATCTTCACCCCGCTGAAAAAAGCGAACAACGCGATCGCATTCATACAGAGCACGCTGATCAGAAACGCTCGCAGCAGCTTGTACATCCGCTCCCAGCTCACGGTCGACTGCACGAGCAGGATGTACGTCAACAGCAGCAGCACGAACCCGATGTCTTTTTGCACAAGCGCGTATTTCGGTAAAAACCCATTGCGCAGCATCGACACCGACGAAGCGAATACGAACAGCAGAAGCATTCCCCAGTGCCACGAGCTGAACTGGCGGCGATCGAGCCTCAGACGAAGTCCAGCGGCTAGCAACCCGAGCAGCAGGAACAGATCGGACGGGGCTAGCCGGAAGGCGCCGCCGAAGTCGAACTGTGCCGGCAAACAAACGATGTAGCCAAAAACCGCGATGTGAACAAGCTTGCGATGTAGGGTCGGCATCGTGTCCATCCGGTCCGCCTCCTTTCCGTCAACCTGCTGCTTGAGCGTTTGAGTGGATCTCGGTGTTCTCGGCTCTTCTTGAATTCGCTCTTCGCAGCAGCTCCCGACGGAGCAGAACGAAGCTTCCAACCGTTTGCACTACCCATGCCGCACAGATCGCTTGCGCAGCCCCAATGAGCCCGCTTCTTGGCACTAGCCACCAACAAAGTAGTCCATTGCAAGCGATCGTGAGGAGGAACAGCGGGATTTGCCTTTTGAACAACCCGGCGGCTACAAGACCGTACCAGAGAACGGAGCCGGCGAAGACGAATGCCGTTGTAAGGAGCAGCCAACGGAACGGAGCCGTATAGGCTGCCATTTCCGGGCTGAACAGCAGCTTAAGCAGCTCCGAGCCGAACAGCCAGCCTACGGACACGCCTGCTGCACTAACCGCGAGCCCGAGCGCAATCATCCTTTTCATCAGAGTTGCAAACTGCGAGTCAGCTCCCGCTTCATGCCAGCTTGCGAGCCGCGGGGTGAACGCCTCCCCTAGAGCGGTAACGACTACTTGGCAGGCGACGATGAGGTAGGACATTGCGGCATAGACGCCGAGCTCGTGGTCCCCGAGATAAGCGGAGATGGCATATTGCGGGAGATTGGCGTTCAACGAGACGAGCGCCAGAACGATGCCAAGCGGCAAGCTTTTACGGGCGATGGTCGACAGCTTGCTTCTATCAAATGCAGGGCGAATGTTGACGAATCGGCTCGCCGCACGGCCTTCGAACACACAGGCGATAACGAACCATCCGATAATCATGGTGAGCAAGGCGAAGCTGAGGCTTTGCGTAGGGATATACACCAGAGCGATGCTTAGGATGGAGATGAGGCCTTTGGCCGCTCTGGATGCGGAGACGATGTCCAGCTTGTCTTGCTTCTGGCAAATACCGAACAAAATGTCACTGATGGATTCGATGATGCGGGACAGCATAATGAGCCCGATTACGGCGGTCGATTGACCATCGAAACCGGCCGCACCGATAACCCCCAGCGTTACAAGGACAGCTAAGACGGTCGTGAGCCCCCTCAGGCCGATGTAGTCGCGGGCTTCGGCATGGGCATGGCTCGACGAGTCGACGATGTAGACGGCTCGGAGATGCAAATGCGATAGCATGAAGATCGGCGCGGTCACTGCCAGCCCCAGCGCGTAGCGCCCAACGTCGGCGGCTGAGCCGAACTTGCTCAGCAGGACGACGATGACGAACTGGGCGGCTGCGTAGAGCAGGTTGCCCGACAAGTAACGCAAAGCTTTCCGCTTCATCGCCTTAGCCTTTCCTCGGCCCCGAAGCGGTCACCCAATCGGCGAGCTCCTCGCTGCCAATCGCGTAGCGCCGTCTCCTGCCGCTTCGCCGGTTCAGCACGGCGCCGAGTAAACGCGCTCCGTTCCTCTCCAGCAGCTGCTTGGCTGTCGCGGCGTGCTTCTGCAGCACTTTGCCGGAGCGGACGACGAGCAGCACGCCTTCAGCCATCCGAGCTAGCGTTAAAGCATCGGAGAAAGGCATGAGCACCGAGGACGCGTCGATAACGATCGTGTCCCAATGGTTGTGAAGCTCGGCGAACAGCTCCTTCATGCCGGTCGAGCCTAGCAGCTCCGCCGGATTCGGCGAGATCGGGCCGGAGGTGAGCACATGTAGCCCCTCCAACTCCTGAATCGGATAGATACAATCTTGCCAACGGGCTTGTTCCACCAAAATGCTCGTCAGCCCGCTCCCATTCGGCAGGTCGAATACTTCGTGCACGGCCGGCGTCCGCAAATCCCCGTCCAGCAGCAGCACTCGTCGCCCGTTCTCCGCCATTGCCGCAGCCAAGTTGGCCGCTATGGTCGATTTGCCCTCTCCCGGCAAGGAGCTTGTGACGAGCACGGAACGAATTTCGCCGCCGACCCGCGAATAACGAATGTTCGTGCGAATGGAGCGGAACCGCTCGGCATTAGTTGATTTCGGGTGGGCCAGGCAGTATAGCCGAGGCGTTGTTTTCTTCATCCTTTTTCGCTCCTTCCGCTTCATCCGTAGGTTTTGCTGTCGCTTTAGTCGCTGTTCGCTTCTTTCTCGGTTTTAGCTTGCCTAATGTCCCGAGCAGCGGCAGCTGGAGATCGAGCTCGATGTCCTTCACGCTGCTGACCCGCTTGTCCGCCATCTCACGCAGCATGGAGATCGAGATCCCTGCCATAAGCGCCAGGCCGAATGCGACGGTCATGTTGAACAGCGGCTTGGGCGTCACCGGGATCGGGGTAGACGGCACCTTGGCCGGATCCAGCGCCATGATGTTCTCCACGCCCATGATGGAGCGGATGTTCGCATTGAACGCTTCTGCAAAGCCGTTCGCGATGTCGGCCGCCCGCTGCGGATCCGAATCGGTGACGACGACCGTCGTGACGAGCGACTCACTGCTTGTCCGCGTCTCGACCTGCTCGAGCAGCTTCTCCGGCGTCGAGTCCAGCGCCAGTCTGCTGACGACCGCTTCGGCGATGCGTTTGCTGCGGATGATTTCCCCGTACGTCGTCGCCAGCTTCTGCCCGGCCACGATATCCCCCATCGCCTGGGAGGGCTTGTCTCCCTGAATGAGGAACGAGGCCGTCGATTCATATTCCGGCTTCAACACGTAGTAGCTTACATACCAGGCCAGTCCGACCGCTGCGACCGCCAGCGCCGTGATGAACCACAAGCGGCGTTTGACCAGCTTCCATAAACTCCCCAGCTCGAATTCCATAGGCATTCTCCTTGCTGCGGGAAACGCTCCCGCCATGCTCCATTTCGTGACTTGCCTTAACATCTTATTTCTGAGTCTTCCAGGTTATGTCTAAGTTGATCTATAAAAAAGGACAAACTTTCTGAACAAGAAAAGACCGCCTCCAGCGGTTTCCCACTTGAGACGGTCTCATCTTAGCTGCCCCCGAACCGGGAGCTCTTATTCTCATAGATAGATCAACTTGGACATCACCTGGTTTCAACCCACACCCCCTGTCGGGAGCGACCATTGCTTCTTTCTTTAATCCAACTCGGCGATTTGCACCCCTGAAGGGCATTCTTCTGCTTGCACACGCACCGCGTAATCGCGATACGATCTAGCCGGTCCTTCCGAGAGGCGTTCAGTTGTGATCAGCTCGAACAATCGATGCGCCTGCGCGTTACCCAGCCCGGTGGCATGCTCGAAGACTATCAGCTTGCGCAGCGTCATCTGCCCGCGGGAAGCGGAGCGGTCGTGCTCGAACATGTTGCGGATCGCCTCCCACAGCAGCTCGAGGTCCTCCTTGGTGAAGCCGGTCCGACGGGCGAGCTGCGCCGAGACGAATCCATCCATCCGGTACAACGCGTAAGGGATGATGTGCTTGCGCCCCATCTCCCGGCCCTTCTCTTCCCCTTCTCGGGTAACCGCTTGGCGGGTGATCGTCACTTCTTGGGAAAAGATTGGCTCCACGCTCCGGGAAAACGTGAACTGCACCGGTCCCCTCACTTGGCCGCAATTGACCTTCGTGTTCATCACGGCGCCGAACGTGCGGATGTCGTAGAAGTTGTCGCACATCCATCGCGTCAGTAGTTCGGCCTCCGCCCGATCTTTCGGCATCAGCTCCGCCTTTTCCGCATCCGCAGGCCTCAGCTTTTTATATGCCAGCCGATTCCGTTCGTTCAGCACCGCGCCTTCGGTCACATAAATTTTATAGCCCTCTGCCTGCTCCCTCGCCAGCTCCACGTAATTGCGCACTTTGCGCTTGAGCGAGACATCCGTTACGATGCCATGTCCAGTTTCGGGGTCGATGCGTGGCATGTTGCCGGCGTCCGGGTCGCTGTTCGGGTTGCCGTCCTTTACATCGAAGAAGATGGAGAAATCATAACGCTTCAGCAGCGCCTGATCTTTGTTCGGAACGGCCATGGCCGCTCACCTCCTGTTTCTGGATGAGGAGCGTTAAGTTTTTTAGGGACTACAACTTCGTTGGCGTTTGAACAGTGTTTGCCGTCTCCTTTTCCTCTGCGGCTTCTGATTCGGTCCGGCCCGAGAAAAAATGCTCCCGCTGGTGGTAGTAGCCGAGGATGAACTGCCCTTGCTGGTTTAAATCCAATCGTTTGGGGAACGTCTCCATCGGACTTAGAATTTCTTGGATTTCCCGCTCCCGGTTATGTCCGTAATCCGCTTTCGAGATGTGGTGCTGGGATAGCTTCAGCAAAAGTGGGAACACGGATGCCGGGGTGGCCGATGCCGCGGAAAAATAGCGGTTTTTGATCGTAACGTTCAGTTTGTTGTAGCCTCCGGCCGCCTCCAGCTGCGTGCGCTCCAGAACGGCAAATAGGCGACCCAGTCGATAAGGGGAATTAGGTGTAGCTTCATTCAGACTCACGGTCAATACCTCCTTCAACGGTGTTTGCTCGTGGATTCTGGCGTAACGGGTCAGGTAAGCTTTGATGATGGATGTTCGGATCGACGAAACGGTTAGGTCAGCTTTAATTCGGTTCAAAATCGAGACGTACAGCGAGTAGGGGTATAGTTTGCCGGTAACGATGGAGGCGAATAGCTCCTCCGTTAGGGCTGGCGCGTTTTTTCCGACTTCTGCGAGTATTCTTTGGAGCGAGGGTGCTGGCAGCGTTTGTGTGGATACGATCTCCATGTCTTCCTGATGCTGCGCTAGCTGGTTCATGATTCGGCCGAAGTGGCCCTCCCAGTAAAACCGTACCGATATTCGAGCGTTGTTCGAGGAAAGTCCTAAGATGTGAAACGGCTGATCAACCACATTTTGTATCGAAGCAGACGCAACCGTAGATATTTTTCCACGGCTTGCGTTTGTTAGTGCGCGATGGACGTCTTCCATTGACAGCCACTCTGCGAAAATCGTTTCCGCCTCTCGGTCCAGCTGTTGTGAAGGCTGCGTCGTCGAAGCGTTTGTCCAAAACACAACCGTCATGTCGCCCAGATTGGGAATGCAGTGGCGGCCGGATGCAAGGAGCTCATTCAGAGCTGTCGTGTAGCCGAAGGCCGCTTGAAGGCTGACCGGCGCGTTGTAGCTTTGCGATTTGTTATAGGAGTCGAAAGCCGATTTGTTGAAGGAGACAACCGCCGCTCCGCTGCTTAAGGCGCCGCGGACTCCTTTGATTTTGACGTCGTGGATCCGGGAGATTGCGGCATTCGGCTGACCGGTGACGAGACATTGTCCGGTAACGGCATTTTCTTGTTCTTCGAGCTTGCTCGCGACCCAACAGTCTTTAATGTCGTTGGATTCGTGGAGAAATGTCTTGCTGCCTTCCAGCCGGAAGACGAATAGTTCCATAGCCGCATTCGGCAGCCTCTTAATGGAGTCCCAGATTGGCGAGTTGGTTGCTGGAGACGTCGGATCCCACTTGCTGAAAAAGAGTAGAACCGCCAGCGCTTCCGGTGACTCGCAGCCAGCTAAAACTTGCTGATGTAGGGCTTTGCTATGCTCGAATCGGCGTATGCTGTCTTGCTGCTTGGCCGGATTGGCTGCGAAGCCTAATAAATAGTCAGGCTTGTCGCACAAAAAATAAGGCTTGATGTTGGACTGTCTGGCCGGCTGCTCCGGCACATTTAGCTGCAGTGGCACTCGTTTGTAGCCGTTTGCGATGCGGATGTCGGTGATTCTCAGCAGTTCACCTGTCTTCGACAGTTCAAGAGCGTAGGCTATTTTTACTGGGGAGTTATGCGGCAAACCATGCTGTGACTTCGGATCCTGCCGTAACGTTTCATATCGCTCGTATAGCGCTTGGAGGATCAATGCGCACTCCCCCCTTTCCGGGGTATAGCCGGTACTTCAATGATGCCGCCATTCATAACAGCGTGGAAAAAATGCGGGACGATGTCCTTGTCCCCATGCTCGAGGTCATGCAGCATCCACCCGAGCTCTCGGTCGGGGGTGTCTCGGTAAAAGGATGAAGGGATCGCTTGGTTCGGCTCAAGCAGCTCGAAGTGCGCGGCGAATTCCCGACAGCCCAGATAGGGCTGATGGAATGTCTGCCCCTTCCGGGCTCGGCGGAGAAACATGTTGTAGTGAAGGGCCTGGGTATCATCGGCGCCTGCTCGATCGGTGAGGTCGAAGTGCGCCTCGATGAGGTAGGCTACTCGTTTCAAAAGCAAGGTCGCCCGCTGCTGTCGTTCTTCAGTCACAACTTGGGCTAAAGTACCTACTCCGCCCTTTATGGCGGCATGGACGAGCCTCGGCGATATTTTATTCTCGATCTCGTTCCGAAGCACCAGATCGAATTGTATTTCATTCAAGACGTGAATCCTGTCGATGACCCAGCGTATGGCCGGCTTCCAATGGATCGCTTCGAGCAACCCCCGTGCCGCAGAAGGGGTCATGACCTCATAGCTGACGCGCTCCACCTTCATCTCCGGTCTTGTGAAGCAGGCATAGTCGCCCCAAACCTTCAATTTGATCCCATATCCCATTAGCCCTCCGCCTGATCGCGTTTCGCGATTTTGTGACGCTAGTCATTTTAGCCTGCTACTATGGAATGGTCCCGTGTGAGTGTTTAAGTAAAATTCAGTTCCAGTGAACTAGTTAATTCGACGTATGCCCATGAATTCCTTTAAAATTTAGTACTTTCAAAAATTTTCAGCCGGCGTGGGGTTTTTCACAATACTGGCGCGGACCTGCGGGCCTGCGGATCTGCGGATCTGCGGACCCTTGTGAGTGACTCTGAACTCGATAACCAACTTCCCCCCTGTAAATAACTACATTCCGTCCTGTATTAGCAAACATACGTTCGGTATTGCTTTATTTCCCGGCATTCGCCCGAAAATAGCTAACTTTTGTTTGTTATTAACCAATATTCGGTTTGTTCCCACTCGCTGTATCCCGTTTACTGTCTGCTCCTTGATTCTTGCTGCCTGCTACCTCCCCTGTTCCTTGCTCCTTTCTAATCTGCTCATTGCACTCTGCTTCTTATTACTTGCTCACTGCTTCATACTTCCTGCACCCTGCTCCCTGCTCCTCTCCCCTGTTCCTTGCTCCTTCCTAATCTGCTCATTGCACTCTGCTGTTACTTGGCTCCCTGCTCCTTGCTTCTTGTTACTTGCTCCCTGCTCCCTGCTCCTTGCTACCTGCTACCTCCTCCCCCATCCCTATCCGCTATTGCCATCCACTCCGAAATGCTGTAATATACTGGGTACCAAACCCATAATTCGGAGTGAAGCACACCCCGCCGGCAGAGCTAATCTGCTGTGGGGTGTTTTTGCTTTTTCCGACGAGAAGGAGCTGAGCTGAAAATGTATCATCCGAATCTTACGCAATTCATTGAAGAATTCGAGCGCGAAGCCAGAATGAAAGGACACTATCGTGCTACTTTAGGCGAGATGGAGCTAGCCTTTCTGAACCAAGTGTGGGGCCCTGAGTTTCAGTACAACTTTTCAGGACTTCACGCGGAATATCCGTTCAAGGACTACAAAGGGGGGCAGCGTTTTGCCGACTTTGTATATGTCCGCTCCGGAATCAGACTGCTGATGGAGATCGACGGCTTCACTACTCATGCTCGCAATCTAGTACCCTCTGAGTTCGATGACCATCTTTCCCGGCAGAACGATCTGATTTTGTCTGGTTGGCTCGTCCTGCGGTTTTCCGCCAATCAAGTTCAGAGGCATCCGCAAGAATGCAAACGTGTCATCAAACAAGCCATTGGACACTGGTGGTCGCTCACACATGCGGTTGTTCCTGCTAAGGATGCAGATGTTTGGGCTTTTCGCAGACAGCATCTCGTGCATCTAGCAATCCGCCATCGTGGAAACATTACCCCGAAGCATGTGGCGTCAGAGTTTGATATCACCAATGAGGCAGCGGTAAAATGGCTCAAACGGTACCGAGATGAAGGTACATTTACCGGAAATGGAGAAGGTCAACGCGTGCGCTCATATCGATTGTCAAGTTACCAAGGGGATGAGTGAAATTGTCGCGCAGACTCTAGTTGGATAAGTTGCTTCCGATCGAAAGTTTGCTAATAACAAACCAAAGTTTGTTACTTTTGGCGGATCTATGAGGTAATGTGAGATAACAAACTGAAGTTTGTTATTAGCTAACCACTTGAAGTTATTTACGGAACGGATGTTAGTTAATTGCTGGAGGGGAAATGTGACGGGGTTTATGGAGAATCAAACGTGTATGGAGAGTAATTTAGCTAAGGGCGGCTGGGACAGCTGAGGTTGGTGGGTTGGTGGGATTGGTGGGTTGGTGGGACAGCTGAGGTTGGTGGGGTTGGTGGGGTTGGTGGGGTTGCTGAGGTTGGTGGGATTGGTGGGGTTGGTGGGGTTGGTGGGGTTGGT
>NZ_BIMA01000032.1 GCF_004000845.1 Paenibacillus koleovorans NBRC 103111 | reverse complement strand
AATTCGGACTAGGGAGCATATCCGGATAACAACCGTCTCTCTAGTCCGACTTTTTCGGACTGCGTAGTGTCTGGGTGCAATGGAGGGTATTTATGGGTCAACATGGCGGGATACACTGATATCCCGCCCACCCCAAGGCACAATACCAAACGCAACCCCCGCTAATGCCCATAATCCGTTTGCTAATACCGAATATCCGTTTGTTAGGCGCCCAACCTCCGATATTTCCCGGAATATAGCAAACTTATGTTTGTTATCAGCCAACTTCCGTTCTCTCTCCCCGTTTGCAACAACCTGTCACACTTGTGACGGGCTCATTGTCCAACCTGCCACCACCCCTGGCAATCATACAGCCACAAAAAAGCAGCCAAAGCCCGGCTGCTCGTAATCCGCCATTATTTAGTAGCCTTAAGTATCGGATGCGCAAACTCTACGATGGCCCCGCCTGTCGGTCCGTTCCGTACACTAAGCCCATAGGGCACGCCGAAATAGGTAAGCAACCGATCGTGCACATTTCGCAGCCCTACGCCTTGCCGACGAGCAGGTTCATCCGTCTGAACCGCCAGCAGCGTCTCCGCATGCTCGCCGAAGCCCGGACCGTTATCACTCACCTCGAACCAAATGCTGGCTCCGTTCATCCTCCCCTTGATGACGATTTTGATGCCGTCCTCCTTCACATGGCCGTTGGCGTGTTTGATGGAATTCTCCACCAGCGGCTGGAGCAGCAGGCGGAGGCAAGGGAGCTGCTGCAGCTCATCCTCCACTAGGAAGATAACCCGAATAGGGATATCGGTCCGGTTGTTCTGGATTTTCACATAAGCGCGCACATGCTCCAGCTCCCGCTCCACCGTCGTCAGCTCTTTCCCGTCGTTCAGACTGAGCCGCAGCAGCTTACCGAGCTCGCTGACCATCTCGCTGATGTCCTTGGCCTGACGGCTCTCCGCCTTCCAGCGGATCGATTCCAGCGTATTGTAGAGGAAATGCGGATTGATTTGATGGGTCAGCACTTGAAACTCCAGCTCTTTTTTGTCCTGGGCCGCCTTCTCCGCGCTCTGCACCAATTGATCGATCCGATGCACCATCTGATCGAAGCCGCGGTACAGCCATCCGATCTCGTCGTTGCGGTCGATCTGCTGGCCAAACTCGGACAGATCCTGTCGGCCCACCTTGCGCATCGCTTTCACCAGCCTCTGGATCGGCCCCGTGAATTTGACGGTAATGTAGACGACTATGACGATCGAGAGCAGCAGGTAGAAAAATAGAAACGATAAGCTGAGCGTCTCAATCCTGGAGACCGGCTGCGCCAGCACAGCCAGCGGCACCATGCTCACCAGCTTCCAGCCGTTGTTGCTTAATGTAGTGAACGTCGCCGCGTAGTCGATTCCATCGATCGAGAACGTGCCCGAGCCACGCTCCTGGTTGCGGATAAACTCGGTCAGGCGACCGTCTTCCAGACGAGTGCCTAGGCGGCTTGTGTCTTGATGGTACATCGTCACTTGGTTCTCATCTAGCAGCATCAACTGCTGGGATTCCTTCATCTGCAGCGGCGCCAGAAATTTGTTAAGCAGCGAAACTTTAATATCGATGACGACGACGCCGATTTCCTCCCGGTTTTTGAGGCTGTAGAGCTGTTTGATTTTGGAAAGGGTCGGTTCGGTATAAATAGTAGGGTTATGCTCCGGCAGGAACAGCTCCCAGAATGGAGGAGAGTTGTCTCGGATCCGCTTGAACCAAGCCTCCCGCTCAATATCGAGCCCATTGAAGATCGTATACTTGAACGACTTGTATCGGTCGGGATCGATCGGAAACAACCGGATCGTGTACCCATTCGTTTGATTTTGCAGCAATCCGGTATATTTAATCAACCGCTCGGCGAATAGCAGCTCTTCCAGATCGGTCTGCGGCTCAGTAGCCAGCAGATTCTGCAGCTCCTCCGAGAACATCAGCTCGTTCTGAAAATTACTGGCCATATTCAAATAATTGTCCAAATTTTTGCCGCTCTTGTCCATGATCTCCATGGAGGCTTCGGTATTGACCTGGCGGATCGCTTCAATCGATTTGTGGTAAGAGAAATACCCGACGAAGCCAAAAGGGAACACGATCAAGATAATAAACAAAATCATGAATTTATGACGAATGGAAAAACGGCTCGCTTCGCGAAATCGATTATTCATCAAGCGTGTTCACCCGGCTATTGCGATACTCTTGAGGCGTCAATCCGAACCTTTTCTTGAACAACCTGGAAAAATGCACCTTATCCTGATAACCGACCATCTCGCTGATGTGGTACACCTTCAGATTCAGATCCTTCAACAGCTCGCGAGCCTTGTCAAGCCTGGATTTGGTTAAATACTCTAGAAAGTTGTAGCCGGTCACTTTTTTGAACAATTTGCTCAACCAAACCGGCGTCACATGCACATGGTCGGCAACCGACTGGAGCGTGATCGGTTCGCAGAAATGCTCCGAGATATACTTCTCCGCCTCGAGCACGATCTGATTTTGTCCCCCGAACTGCTGCTGAATGCTGGCGGACGTTCGAATCAATTGCTGCGTCAATTGCTGCTGCAACGACTCGAACGTATCGAATCGCTCCAGGTCCTCCCACATGAAGATTACGTTCTGCTCCCACTCCGTCTCTCTCCATCCCAGCTTCTGAGCTTGGCGAAATACGCCCAACAGCCACTCGAACGATTTGTGCTGCAAATCGCTCGTTCGCTTCACACCCCAGCTAGCCGCCAGCTCTGGAAATCCCATCATCATCCTATCGATGTCCTCCTCGCTGCCGGCGACCAGTCGCTCCGCAACAGCCCGGGCGCTTTGCAAAATTTCCGCGCCCTTCATCACGGAAGGCGTCATGCCCGCTTCCACCCCGGCCTCGGGATTCCAGCTTACCTTGCGATAGACGAGCGCGGCCTCCGCTTCCTGGTACATGGCATAAAGCCGCTCCAGGCCTCCGCATTCCGTTGAAAGCCCGAAGCTGACCGAGACGGAGACCGCTTCTCTGACACGGGCCGCAATCCCCATGGAATGCGCCTCGCAATCGAGATCGTCTGTGTGCGTGTACATGCAGATCCATAAGCCTTGTCGGGTCTTCACAAGAATGGAATCCTCGACGGCGTGCTCATCCAGATAATCCTGAATCGCGCCGCCTACGGCAGCTTCCAGATCCGCTTTTTCGCGGTCGGATTTCCGTTCCGTTAGCGCTTTCAAATCATCGATGCCGTACAAGGCCAACTGAAATACTTGCTCCGGCAGCCACTCCAGTCCGAGCTGTCCGAACCGATATTCGAGCTTGGCCTCGAGCCCTTTGCGATAGGGCCGATCGAACAGCTCAAGCAGCGTCTCCTCCCGAAGGCGTGGAAGCATTTCGTCCATGCTTTGACGCATAGTAATTTCCCGATGGCGGTCCTGCTGCCGCTTCTGCAGCGCTTCTACGGTCTGTTTCACCGCATTGGCGAGCTCCTGTAGATTGACAGGCTTCAGGAGATAATCCGTCACCCCCAGCTTGAAAGCTTCCTTCGCATATTGAAAATCGTCATAGCCGCTAATCACGATCATGCCGCCGTCGAAGCCGATTTGCTCCAGCTCCCGAATCAGCTCCAGTCCGCTCATCAGGGGCATCCGGATATCGGTGACGATCAAATCGACGGGATAACGCGCGACGGACTCTAGCGCCCCGGGACCATCGTCCGCGGTATACACCCGATCGAACCCCCACTCTTTCCAAGGCGCTTGAGAAGCCAAACCATTGCGAATTTCCTTCTCATCGTCTACAACAAGCACACTGTACATCTCGTTGGCCCCCGTTCTTTTTCTCTTACGGTTTTCAAGCATTATACCATCCGGCATCGATGTTGAGTCGAAATATTTATTGGAAACCAATTCTGTCTAACTAAAAGATAAAACCCTCCGATTCCCAATTGCATTCGGGAAATGGAGGGTCGGTCGCTCTATGGCTTGACGCCGTTCAGCGCGCTGATGCGAATGTCGGCAGGCTTCACTGGACTTCCTTTACGATTGGTTACTCGCACCTTCTTACGCTCGCCTGGCCGCATATTAAAGTAATTGTCGGAGAACAGCGTGTGATCGATCGGACATTCCAGCTTCACGAAGCGGGCGAATCGATCCGTGCTTAGCTCGATCTCGAACCCGTCAGCCGTCGGAGTGCAAGTCGACTGCAGTCGGCAAGGGCTGAACCGCAAATCTTTCTGCTCCGCGAAGAAGAAGTAATTGTCATAAACCTCAGGATACGAGCTGCCGATGCGAATGAATCGGTCGCGGCGGTTGATCACCCCGAACCTCCACTCCGTCTCCGCCGCTTCGTACGACGCGATCTGCTTCGAATGATTAGGGGCAACATCGGCAAGAATGCGCTCCTCATAAGCGGTGTTACCGAAGCAGTCGGTCACCTCCAGCACGATCGTGTCGCTGAAGCGCGTATCCGTGTCGTTGGTTACCCACACCGTGATACGTCCGCCGCTCTCTTGGAAGGACAGCAGGATCGGACTGAAAAATCGCCGGGCGTAATAATAGGAAGCTTTGGGGAACAAGTAATAGTCGATCAGACTCCAGCTGATCCCGGGCCAGCAATCGTTCAGCTGCCAGATGAGCGCTCCGCTGTTCTCCGGCTTGCGGCGGCGGAAATGCTCTACGCCGAATTTCAATCCTTCGGCCTGACACAGCATCGAGAAGTCGATGTATTCGTCCAGGTCGGACGGCAATCCCGAGTAGGCTGCCATCGTAATCGTCGCCTTCTCCGGCTCGTAATCCTTGTTGCGATAATCGAGCTCGAAGCTGCCCAGATACAGCTCGGACTCCGGGATGCTGCGCCGCAGCGTCTCCTTCACCGTGCTGCCGTGTATGCCGAACTCGCTGCTGAATTTGGACGTATCCTCGGCGTAGCGGCGATAGGAAATGCCGTAAGCGGAGACGTTCATATTGGAAGCCTCGCCGTAGTGTCGCGGATAGACGTCACCGGCCCATACGGCCCAGTTATGCTGATCGCCTTCGTCGAAGCTGTTGGGATCGTTGCCGCCCCACGGCGAGCTCGGCCAATACAGTCGAGTCGTATCGAGACGCTCCAAAATGGAAGGCATCAGCTCGTGGAATATTTTCTCGCCATAGAAGCGGTAATCGCTGCGGTAGTACATCTTCTCGCTGTGAATGGCCTGATTCTCGTTGTTGCCGCACCAGATGGCGATGCAAGGATAGCTGCGGAGCGCCTTGACATTGTGCTCGACCTCGCGGGCTACGTTCGCCATGAAGTCGCGGTCGTAATCCGGGAACTCGCTGCAGCTGAACATGAAATCCTGCCACACCAGGATCCCTTGCCGAGAACATTCCTGATAGAAGATGTCCTCCTCGTAAATGCCGCCTCCCCAGACGCGCAGCATATTCATGTTTGCTTGACGGGAAAGCTCAATCAAATCTACGTAGCGCTCCGAGGTCAGAGAGCCGGGGAGATTGTGCGCCGGAATCCAGTTGCCGCCTTTGGCATAAATTTCGCGGCCGTTCAGCACGAACGTAAACCGGGGCTTGCCGTCCTCCGAGCGCTGCTTCACGGCTATTGTGCGGATGCCGACCTCCTGCCTCCGTTCATCCACAATTCGACCGTTCGCCAGCAGCTGCGTATCCAGCTCGTACAAGCTAGGCGTCCCCTGATCGTTGGTCCACCAAAGCTCGGCTTGCTCCACCCGGAATTGCACCGAAGCTTGTCCGTCTTCGCCGACAGCCGCTTCGAACCGATACTCGCGGCCTCCTCGACTCAGCTTGTAGCTCATCGCCAGCTCTGCGGTTGAACCCGGGCTTCGATCAACCTCAGCGTCAATAGCTACCGTAGCCGAACCGTCCGCCTCGAGCGACAGCGTACGGAAGAACACATGCCGGAGCGAAGCGCTATCGACTATGCGCAAGCCAACTTCCCGCCAGATGCCGGTGGTAACCAGCCGCGGACTCCAGTCCCAGGAATAATGAGCCGCGCACTTCCGGAACCAGATACGTTCATAATTGATCTTGGACCAGAACTTAGAGACGTCCTTCTGCTTGGCCGCTTCTACCACGGATTCGAACCGTACGACGAGGACGTTGTCCGTCTCCCGCAGCCGACCGGTCACATCGAGCGACAACGGGACGAACATATTGTCCGTTCGCGCCAGCTCCGTCCCATTCAGATAAATCGCCGCCAATGTGTCCAATCCTTGAAAATCCAGGAACACCCGGCCACCCGCAGGCTCCTGGACCGGAGCATCGAATACTTGGCGATACACCCAATCCTTCGCCTCTACCCAGCGGCATGCATGATCGTTCGTAGAATAATAGGGATCCGGGATGACGCCGTGCGCCAGCAAGGAGGTATGGACATCTCCCGGCACCGCCGCCGTCAGCCAACCCTCTCCCTTATAATCAGGCCGATGGACCGCCGGCGCCAGTTCCTCCGCCGTCTCCAATGACCGTATCGACCAACCTTCATTTAGCTTGATCCAATTGCTGTTCTCCATGTCGACGATTCCCCTTTCCCCATCATCTTAGCGGAAAGGAGAACCGTCTCCTATGAGGCAATCTTGAATCTTACTGGGAAAAATCCGAGGTTATCGCTCCGTTCAGCGATTCCTTTGCGCGGAGCGGATGGCGCGAATCGCCATTCGGGTCGGATGCAGCATAGACTCCAGACTTTCAGCCGAAGCGGGAGCGTTCAATAAGATGGCGTCCAGAAACCGGTCGAATTCGGTATAGCCCGGCTTCTCGAAGTCGATGCTGCCGCAATCCCGATCTCCGATGACCAGTCGGGTTCGAGCTCCGCCATCCGTCGACTCGAGAATCCCCTTCGTTCCGAATAGGCGTAGATGGTCGTTCCCCCATTTGCCGAACCCCGGCTGATTGAGATAGTTCGCGACGCCGCACGCAACTCCGCCGTTCTCCAGCTTCATCGTTAGCGTGGCCGCCATACTCAGCCGGCCTCCCGGCACCGGGTTCCCTAATGCGGTCTCGACCGCCGTCACGTCGATCACTCGCTGCATAGCAACTTGCTCTATGAAGCGAAGCAGATAAATCCCGACTTGCCCGACCAGTCCTCCATCTACATCGGGGTCTTGCGGCCGTCGGTCGTGGTAGGGATATGATTTCTGCGCAAACACCTGCACAATTTCACCGATTTCCCCCGAGCGGACGATGTCCCGCATGGCCATATAGGGCTGGGCAAACTCCAGTGCCGACATCTCTCTGAAATGTCTGCCGCTCCGACCGGCTGCCTCAATAATGGCGTCGAGGTCGCTCTCCTGCAAGGCGCACGGCTTCTCCGCCAGTACATGCTTGCCGGCCTGCAAACAAAGAACGGCATCTCGAGCCTGATCCCTTCGATAGGGCGAGCACAGCGAGATGACGGACAGACGAGAGTCCCCTAGCATGGCCTCCAGCGAATCATAGGCTTGGACACTTACATTTTCCGGCATTTTCGTTGGGTCGATCACAGTCTCCAAGCCTACATGCGCCAGCAGCTCCGCCTTCGGATGGTTCTGCAGCAGTCTGTGAATTTGATGTCCATTCGCCCCATAGAGGCCGATTCCCAGCTTTTCTCCGTTCATAGCAGATCGCTCCTTTTGAGGTCTATCATAAAACGGGAGGCCAGCAACTACAAGGAAAACATCCATTTTCAGCCAAATTCATCTCTCTATACAACAGAAGTGTCCTATAATCAGCTAACTTTTCTAGCAGTATACTGGAGGTGTCTTTCCTGTAAGCGCTTATTTTTGTAAAAAAGGAGGTGAGCTTTACTTAGAATGTCTCCATGAACTCTGATCGGCAGTTTGGACAAACAACAATTCTAAGAAAATGGCGGTGCATTTAATGAGATTAAGGAAATCCAGGAAATCGTTAACCGTATTGACTATCGCCACTTTAGTGGCAACCAGCTTCGGGTACTTCGGGGCTCCCCCCGCTCCAGCCGCTGCCGCTTCCATCGAGGTCAACGTGGCCAAGGGCATCCAGGACGTAACGACCAACGGCATTGCGTCCCGCAACGGCAAACGCCTTTCCCTTGTAACGGACGGCAATCGTTCCGCAGCGGAATACGCGCTCATCAGCACTTCGGCAGGCGCCAAGTATGTGCAGTTAAATTTAGGCGAATCGCATTCCATCACCAAGGTCAATATTGTAAACGATTACAATCCGGATGCTCCGCGAGCCGGCAAAGACATTGTCATCCAGCTCTCGAACGATTCGACCTTCGGCTCCGGCGTGACCACGATCTATAACAACGATGCGGACAATAGCTCCGGTCTTGGCGCAGGCAGCGACTCCGAGTATGTCGAACCCTCTTCGGGGGACGGCATGACGGTCACGCTCGGCACCCCGGTCAACGCCCAATATGTCCGATACTGGGCGAACGGGCATACCCGGACGCTGAACAACGCATACAACGCAGTCAACACTCCGATCGAGATTGAAGTTTACGCCTCTCTCCCTGGATTAAACAACACCTTGCCCTCCATCTCCACTCTTGCTGCAAGCAATCTCGCCAACAATTCCGTCCAGCTGTCCTGGACCAGTCCGGGGACGAGCGGCATCACCGGTTACGATATCCGCTATGCCTCCGTGCCGATCACCGAAGGCAACTGGAACGACGGCGCCGTCGTCAAGCGGGTCGTAGGCGAGCCGGCAGTTGCGGCAGTCAGTACGACGCAGCAGATGACACTCACCGGACTCCCGCTCAATACTAGCAATTCGAAGCTCTACTTCGCCATCAAGACGGTGAACGGGCTCACGAATGCTTCGGCCTTATCCAATGCGGTGGAGGTAACCTTGCCTCTGTCGGTTAACGTCGCGCTCAACAAAACCGTGACTTCCAATGGGACCGCCGGCAGCGGAACCTCCTTGACAAGCGTCACGAACGGCGTGCTTACCCGCAGCGACTACGCTCTGATCTCGACTTCCGACGGCGCCAAGTACGTACAAGTCGATTTGGCCGACGACTATGAAATCGTAGGCGTGAACCTGCGCAGCGACTGGGGTTCGGACGCGCCGCGTTACGGTCTCGACTATGTCGTGCAGCTGGCCGATGACGCGGGCTTCACATCGGGAGTCGTCACGGTCTTCAATAACGATGCGGATAATACGCTCGGCCTTGGAGCCGGCACCGACCCGGTCTATGTCGAGCCGGTGGACGGAGCCGGTTGGACGATTCCTCTGCAGACGCCGGTGGAAGCCCGCTACGTCCGCTTCTGGGCCAACGGACATACGCGCACGGCAGGCACGACGAACACCTCGAATACACCGGTAGAGGTACAAGTGTTCGCGAAATCGAAAGACGTAACTCCGCCTTCGGCCATTGCGGACTTGACGGCAACCAGCGTCGGCTGGAAGAGCGTCGGGCTGGAATGGACGGCTCCTGGCAACGACGGCAATACGGGAACGGCACTCGAGTACGACATCCGCATGTCCACCTCGACGATTACGAGCGGCAATTTCAGCTCCGCCACCCAGCTGACCGGCGCTCCGACGCCGCTCGCGGCGGGAACGACGCAGACGTTCTCCTACGGCGGCCTGCAGCCGAATACTACTTATTACTTCGCTATGAAGGCGAAGGACGAGGCTAATGCCTCCGCGATCTCCAACGTGATCAGCATCACCACGCCGACGTCCGATACGACGGCGCCTGCGGCCATCTCGAATCTTGCAGCGGGCCGCGTGAACAGCAAGAGCGTCCAGCTGTCTTGGACGGCGCCCGGCGATGACCTGAACGCCGGCACCGCCGCCTCGTATGAGGTTCGCTATTCGACCTCCCCGATCACGGCGGGCAATTGGAGTTCGGCGACGGAAGCGATCGAAGAGCAGATCCAGCTGACGGCTGGTTCAGCGATGGTGTATAACGCGAATGAACTCGATACGAACGAGACCTATTACTTCGCCGTCAAGACGAAGGATGCCGTCGGGAACGTATCGCCGATCTCGAACGTCGTCAGCGCGACTACGGTAGCGGCCGCTCCCGATTCGGTGCAGGTCAGCTCGATCGCCGCGCTGCAAACGGCCATCAACGGCGCTCCGCAGTCCGGACGTATCATTACGCTCGAGGCCGGCGTGTATGACGTTACGTCGAACATTACGATCAACGGGAAAGACAACATTACGATACAGGGCGAAACGTCCGATCCGGAAGACACCGTGCTTCGAGGACCGGGGATGTCGAGCTCGCTCGGCCAAATTTTCGACGTAAACGGCTCCCACTATTTGACCATTAAGAACTTGAGGACCCAGGATACGAAATATCACGGCGTCAAGATCAACCTGGGCTCCAACTACTTCCTGGCGGATAATATGGTCGCGTGGGATCACGGCGAAGGCGGCTTCAAAGTAACCGCTAATACTTGGACCGAAGGCAAGCCGTACTCCGATTACGGCACGATCCGAAATTCCAGCTTCGGTTACACCACGGCCGGCAACAATACGGTCGTCGAAGCGATCGACATAATCGCCGGTTTGAACTGGAAAATCCAAAACAACCGATTTGAGAATACGTACAAAAGCGTTGGAAACGGCGTTGCCTATGCCGTCTTCGCGAAGGGCGGCTCTCGAGGCACGCTCATCGAGAACAATGAGTTCCGCAACAACTTCACTGCCATTTCGTTCGGCGGTGGAGGTACCGCGGCGGCCTATTTCCGGCACGGGGTCGGTACTTACGAGCATTACGACGGCATCATCCGGAACAACATCATTATCAAGACGACGGATGCCGCTGTGTATATGAATAAAGCAACCAACTTCCAAGTGTACAACAATACGATTTTGGGCGTCGGCTCCGGTGTCGGCGCGATCGAATCCCGTTACGTGCAGAGCAGCGGGATCGTGAGCAATAATCTTATGAACGGGATTATCAAGAACAGAGATTCCGGTACTTACACGGGCTCGAACAACATTCTGAACGCCACGATCGACTATATGGTGGACGCGGCGGGCGGCAATTACCGATTGAATCCGCTGAAAGCGTCGGCAGCCATCAATACCGGGGCCACTTTGACTGAAGTGCCAACGGACTACTACGGCACGGCACGTCCATACGGTGCCGCTTATGATATCGGGGCGGTCGAGTTTACGCCCGACGAGACGATACCGCCGGCAGCCATCAGCGATCTGAGCGCCGTCGATGTCACAATGCGCAAAGCTACGCTTACATGGACGGCACCCGGAGACGATGGTATGGTCGGGACCGCGCATGCCTATGACTTGCGGTACAGCACATCTCCGATCACGTCAGGCAATTGGGCTTCCGCCATACCGCTGAAGGCCGAGCCGACTCCGGCTGTTGCGGGAACGACTCAATCCTACACGTATTACGGCATACCTGCCGGCGGCACGTATTATTTCGCTCTGAAGACGATCGACGATATGAACCAAGAATCAGGGTTGTCGAACGTGCTTGCCGTTACAACGACGTCTAGCAGCACGACCGAGTTCAATGCTGCCGAAGATACGACGATTAGCGGCGCAAGCATTTTGGGCAACTCGGCAAATCTAACCGTCAAACACAACACAAACACCAACGAGAACATATACGCCTTGCTGAAATTCAACATCTCGGGCTTCTTGTCCGGCTCGACTTGGAATGCCAAGCTGTATCTCAATCTGAGGACCGCAGGAAGAACGGATATTCCGGTTACCGTCTTCGGCGTGTATGACGACAGCTGGTCCGAAGCCACGGCGAAGAAAAACGTAGAACCGAATTTGACGAACGAAGTGGCGCTCGGCACGTTCCTCACGAACGAGCTTGGCGTGATCGAGGTCGATGTGACCGATTTCGTCAACAGCCAGCTGGCCGGCGACGATATCGTCACGTTGCGCTTGGCCGACCTCTCTGCGAACAAGTATACGGCCACATTCGAAAGCTCGGAGAGTACCGTGAATCAGCCGTTCCTCCTGATCTATGACGGCACCGATTCGATCGCTCCGGCGGCGGTATCGGATCTGGCCGCTTCTAACCCGACGAACAAGACGGTCGACCTGGCTTGGACGAATACCGGGGACGACGGAGTCACTCGGAACGCGACCAGCCTGGACATACGCTACAGCACGTCGCCGATCACGTCGGGGAACTGGAGCAGCGCGACGCAGGTATCCGGCGAGCCGCTTCCGACCGCGCCGGGAACGGCGCAAGGCTTCACATTGTACGGTCTTAATCTAAACACGACCTACTATTTCGCCATGAAGACGCTGGACGACGCAGGGAACGCTTCCGCGATCTCGAACATCGCTTCGAGCACAACCTCCGCGGGCGTGAATGTAGCCGCGAACAAGTCGGTTACGGCCAGCACGAGCGACCTGATCTCCAAGCCGCTGAGCGTCGTGACGGACGGCAGCTATCTAGGCGTATACGACTACGTGGGCATTCGCACAACGGCCGGACCGCAATATTATCAAGTCGATCTGGGCGCTTCGTATACGGTGAACCGTCTGCGCATCGTCAACGACTGGGGCGATTCAGCCGCGAAGTATAGGACGAACAAAGACATGATCATTCTGTTGTCCAACAATCCTACCTTCTCTACGGGCGTTACCGTCGTCTACAACAACGACGCAGATAATACGGTCGGCCTCGGTGCGGGGACGGATCCCGAATATCAAGAGCCTGTAGGCGGCATCGGCACATGGTTCGATCTGACCTCGCCGGTCTCCGCCCGCTATGCAAGAGTGTGGGGGAACGGCCACGTTCGAGTGGACAACAGCGTCCATGCACTCAATACTCCGATCGAATTCGAGGCTTATGCGGATCCGGGCGACAACACGGCTCCGGCAGCCGTGAGCGACCTGACGAACGAATCCATGACTTACGACAGCATCGATCTCTCCTGGACGGCGCCGGGCGACAACGGAACGAGCGGCCAAGCGAAACAATATTTGCTGCGTTACGCTTCGTTCCCGATTACGGCTGACACTTGGAATTCGGCCACTCCGGTCAGCGGACTGTCCTTGCCGAAGACCAGCGGTCAACCGGAGCTGGCGACCGTAGGCGGACTGACCACGAACGCCACGTACTATTTCGCCCTGAAGACAGTGGACCTGGCGAATAACATCTCCGCGTTGTCGAACGTCGTAACGGCTACGATCACCAACACCGATACAGTAGCACCTGCCGCTATTGATGATCTAGCGGTGCAGCGGATAGGCCCGAAGAGCGTCCGCCTAGGATGGACGGCGCCTGGGGACGACGGCGAGACGGGCAGAGCCACGTCGTATGAGGTGAGATACTCGACTTCGCCGATTACGGAAGGGAATTGGAGCTCGGCTACGGAAGCGATCGACGAGCTGCTGCAGCTGACCGCCGGTTCCTCCATGGTGTATCAGGCCAACGAATTATCGCCGAATACGACCTATTACTTCGCGGTGCGCACAACGGACGACGTAGGCAACGTCTCGGCCATCTCCAACGTAGTCACCGGATCGACTGCCTATGCCGTTCCGGACAGCGTAATCGTGACGTCGCTTGCCGACTTGCAGAACGCCATCGATACGGCGCCTGCCTCGGGACGCATCATTACCCTGGCGGCGGGCACCTATTCGCAAACAACGTCGATCAACATTACGAACAAGGATCACATCACGATTCGCGGCGCCACCTCTACTCCTCAAGACACCATGATTATCGGCCCGGGCATCACGAGCGCACTCGACATCAGCATCCGGGTGAACAATTCCAACTATGCGACGATCCGCGATCTTGCGATCAAGGAATTCAACTACCATGCCATCCAAGTCAATTCCGGCTCCAATTATTTCCACGCAGATAACATCTATGCTTGGGACCTGGGAGAAGGGGCGTTCAAGACGACTTCGGGTGCTCATTCGCAAGGGGGGCTTTATTCCGACTACGGGCTCATCGAAAATTCCGTCATGGGCTACACGACTCGAGGGGCCCGCGGCGCCGTCGAAGCGGTCGACATTATTGCCGCTCGGGGCTGGATCGTACGAGGCAACTCCGTGTACAACGCTTACTACCCGACCGACAACTCAGTCGCTTACGCTCTCTTCGCCAAAGGTGGCTCGATCGATACCATATTCGAGAACAACTATATCAAGGGCAGCGACATTGCAATTTCCTTCGGCGGAGGCACGACCGGCGCCCAGTATTTCCGCAACGGCATTCTCGGCGTAGAGCATTACGGCGGCATCATTCGCAACAACGTCATCCACAACACCGACGACGCCGGCATTTATTTGTCCTACTCGCAAGGCTTCCAAGTGCTGAATAATACGCTGATCAATATCGCACCTGGCGTTAGCGTTGGCGGCGTCGAATCCCGCTTCGCCGTCAGCAATGGAGAAATCCGCAACAACCTGATGGATAAGCCGCTCAAGAAGCGCAATAGCGGGAACTACACCGCATCGAACAACATAGAAACGGTGCCATCGACTTGGTACGTCAATCCTAGTGCAGGCAACTACGCGCTGAATCCGAGCACGGCCTCCGCCGCTATTGATACGGGCGCTTCGTTGCCTACGCTGGTACCGACGGATCGCCTCGGCGTCAACCGGCCGATCGGCTCGGGCTACGACCTCGGCGCCATGGAGTCCGGCACGCCCGCGACGGATACTACTGCTCCAAGCGCGCCTAGCGGCTTGACGTCCGCCGGCGAGACGGGCACGACTGTCTCGCTGTACTGGACGGCCGCGACGGATAACGTCGGCGTCGTCAGCTATGACATCTACGCCGGCTCGACCAAGCTGAATGCGCTGCCGGTCACCAGCACGAATTACGTCGCTTTCAACCTGAATCCGGTCGCTTCCTACTCGTTCACCGTGAAAGCGAAGGATCGCGCGGGCAATGAATCCGCGGCCAGCAATGCGGTGGTCGTCACCAGAGCGGATACGACTCCGCCAAGTGCTCCGACTTTATCCAGCACAGGTGTAACGGATACGACCGTCTCGCTCAGCTGGACGGCTTCGACCGATAATATCGCCGTTGCCGGGTACGACGTTTACAATGGCGTTACGAAGGCGAACAACAGTCTGGTCTCGGGCTCGACCTATACGGTTACCGGGTTGACCCAAGCCACCTCGTACACGTTTACGGTAAAAGCGGTAGATACGTCGAACAACGCCTCGTCCGCCAGCAATAGCGTGACGGTGACGACCGCGACCTATGTCCCGCCAGATACGACGCCTCCAAGCGTACCTGGGAACTTCCGATCAACGGCATCCACGCAAACGACCCTGTCGCTCGCCTGGAATGCTTCTACCGACAACGTCGCCATTGCCGGCTACGACATCTATCTCGGGGGGACGAAAGTCAATGTGACACCGGTGACCGGGACGACCTATCTCTTGACCGGTATCGCAGCCGATACTACCCACTCGCTCTACATCAAGGCGGTCGATACCTCGGGCAACTCCTCGGCAGCCAGCAGCACGATTAGTCCGAGGACACTCGAGTATCCACCGGCAGGAACGCTTTCCCGCACGGGCTGGATCCCCTACGCTTCCAATACGGTCAGCATGAGCAATGCGCTGGACGGCAAACGAAACTCGCGCTGGTACACTACGGTCCATACACCATCGTCTTTCTATCAAGTCGACATGCTGGCGGAGTACGAAATCTACCAAGTGATGTTCCATAACGGCACCGTTGCGGAAAATTATAATATCGACTACACAATCAAGGTATCCACGGACGGAACGACGTGGACGACGGTCGGATTGGGAGACGGCAACGGGACGAGATTCGTTTACGGCAGCTTCACTCCCGTAACCGCACGTTATGTGCGCGTTGAGCCGGCCACCAACGGTGCAGGCTGGTGGGGCTTTACGGAGCTCTACGTGTACGGCGAGTAGGCTTAGGAACCAATAAGAGCCTGACTGGGGATATCCCGGTCAGGCTCTTATTCTGCTTGGCGTCGGGAGTGGTAACATTAGTCTACTTGGTGAAATTCGGCGGGCGGTGGCAGGTTAGGTAGGGTAATTTTGGTCTACTTGGCGGATTCGGCGGGCGGGAACGGCGGGCAATGTAGAGTTTTAGCGGACACAGGAGTCCTTATTCGACGACCAAGTGAGCAAATCGCCACTTTTCCCTCAAATAAAATCTTCCATGTCCGCAAAACGTTTGATGTTGGCCTACAGTAAATGGCTGATGGCGGGTAGTTTCATCTCATCGCACCTTCCATAAGTAGCGAATTACAATGCGATAACCCTGCCTGTCGCCTGGGATTCGAAAGCGCCTAGAATAACCTTCAAGGAGCGCAACCCCTCTTCGCCGGAAATGCTCGGCGGGGTACTGGTCACGATGGACTGCACGAACGCGGCAACGACGCCGCTATCCGTCTGCTTCTCGTTCGTCGCCATAGCGCCGACCTTGTATGTATCCACATTGCCGTTGCGAAACTTCACCGTTACTTCATCGCCCGAAGGGGCGCCGATTTCCATCACGCCGTTCTCGCACCACAGCACCGTGCTGTTGTCGCCGCCCTTGTAGTACGTCCAGCTCGCAACTAGCGTACCAATGGCTCCGCTCTTCATCCGGAGCACGCAGGTCGCGTTATCGTCCACATCCGTGCCTTCCTTGTGCAGCGTGCTCACAAACGCAGCAACATCCGCCACCTCATCGTTCAGCAAATAACGGATCAGATCCGACTTATGAACGCCGAGGTCTCCCATGGCACCCATGATCGCCTCTTCTTTACGGAAGAACCAGCTGTCTCGTCCATCCACGCTCCAACCTTCGGGTCCCGGATGGCCGAAAGTGGTACGGAACGTAAGCACCTTGCCCAATTTGCCGCTCTCCAATATTTCCTTTGCCTTCACATGCGGCGGCATCAAACGTTGGTTGTGGCCGACCATCAGATACACGCCGTTGCGACTGGCGGCATCGATCATTGCTTGCCCTTCCTCGGCGGTTGCGGCCATCGGCTTCTCGACTAGCACATGGGCGCCGGCATTCGCAGCGGCAATCGCTACCGGGGCATGCAGGGCGTTCGGCGTACATACGCTGACCGCATCGACCTTCTCGTGCTGCAGCAGTTCCTGGTAATTGGCATAAGCCTTAGCGCCGTGCTTCTCCGCATATTTCTCCGCTCTTGCTATCACTGGATCGCAGAAGGCGATCAGCTCTACATTCGGGTTATGCTCATACTCGGGAATATGACGACGCTGCGCGATCGCCCCGCAACCGATGACGGCTACTTTTATTTTGTTCATGGTTATGAAAACCTCCTAAAATAGGGTCTATAGAAATCATACTATTTCACGCTATAAATGGAAGTCGAAATAGGAGGAAAATGGTTTAAATAAACTACTAGTTTTTTGTTTAGTATTGTTAACGGTTCTAATGTCTGCTTAGATTTAGTCTTGCTGCATGTCTTATTCGTTTTGCTTTATTCATATGTTCTACCACTAGCAATTTGCTTAAAATCTCTACTGGGGTATTGGGGTTTTGCGACAGTGCTAGCCAAACCGTTGGTTCATTAGTCATGAAAAGAAAATAAAATTCCTCGCTTGATAAATCCGTTCTCCTCGCAAGCTGTTCGTTATGTAGCACGTTTATCAATCTATGCAATCGAGCCGAATCTTTATTTTTTAGTATGGCAGACTCAAGCAATTTTCTCTTTTCAGGAGAGGAAGGGTTCTTGCGAATTAATGTCTCTAACATCCATGTATTGCCGTGAAATTTATCAAACAAAATCTCAGTCTCTTCTAAGCTAAAGTTACGTTGAGTGTAAATATCGCTAGCTAATGTCAATAAGGCTTCGTCCACTAGCTCAGCTAATTTCCACATCACTTCATATTCTTGTTTGGTATGTCCTAAATGAATGAGGGCAATGTTTCTGTCAATAAGATCATATGCGATTGTTTTCGGGAGCGGCCGCTTATATAGAAAAACCAACTCTTCCCACACAGCAGCCTCCATATCCGTACTTCTAAGCCTATGGTAGAGCTCGGACAGCACGTCTTCCGTTATTTCCGAATTAACTTCGGTGCCTTCTAGCAGTTGTTCGATTAAAGCACTATAATTCATTTTCTCCCCCTTTATTAAATCCTTTAAAACTTTATCACGCCCAGAGCAAACTCAACAGCGCTTTCAGCATGAATTCTGGTTGTGTCATACACAGGGATGTTGCAATCGGCTTGAGAGATCAAGAGGGTTATTTCGGTGCATCCGAGTATAACGGCTTCTGCTCCATTCTGAACAAGATCGTCGATAATCTTTATATAAGCTTGCTTGGACTCCTCCTTCTTTATCCCAAGGCATAGCTCTTCATAGATGATGTCGTGCACAACGGCTCGATCTACCTCATTCGGCACCATTACCTCGAGTCCATACTTTTGCGTAAGCCTACCCTTATAGAAATCTTGTTCCATGGTAAAGGCCGTTCCCAGTAGCGCTACTTTTTGGATGCCGTCTTTTACTATTTCAAGCGCCGTAGCGTCTGCAATATGAAGGAGGGGAATCGATACCGCCTGTTCCACTTCCTGCGCCATCTTGTGCATAGTGTTCGTGCAAATGACGAGCAAGTCCGCTCCCCCCGCTTTAAGCTTCTGGGCAGCTTCCACCATGATTCTTGTTGCCTCCGGCCAGTTCCCCTCATGCTGCAAAGTCTTAATCTCGTGAAAATCTACGGAATACATCAGACTCTTGGCGGAGTGATGGCCGCCTAGTTTCTTTTTTACCACTTGATTAATAATTTGGTAGTAGAGCAGCGACGACTCCCAGCTCATGCCGCCGATCAGGCCAATCGTTTTCATGGTACAGTCTCCTCGCTTGTGGTTAAGGCGCGCCTTTCGACCCCCAGGAGCAACCGAAAATATCTCTTTCTTCGTAGTTGTTCCTGCCCAATCAGCGACACCAGTGACTATTGGTGTAAAACCAGATTAATAGTATTAACATCGGCTATGAAAAGAACCGCGGTTTACTGACCTGCCGTGTACTCTGCCAAATTCCCGAAGCATTCAATATAATTTCTTTTTGGTTTTCCCGTACACAATCCTTTTAGTCACATAAAATGAAAGTCCCACTGATATCAAAAGAGTTAAAAGGTTCTCTAAATAGACATCAGAAATAATTGAAGACAACATCGCGTCTACAAACACCCGAATTAATATTAATAACACAATAAACACTGCTACAGAATAAAGTGTTTTCTTCATGCTCAACATATTACAATTGTTCCTCCCTTGAAAAACTGTTTCATTTGTCATACAGAATAGAACGAATCCATAACGAACTGCTCCTTGGTTATTCAACTTGTCGTACTCACCCGTTAGCTTAATGAATACAGGTCACTTCGTAACCTTTAGTCCCTCAATTATTTCTTCAACGCGTTCATCCTTAGGGAAACCATTGTGTACATAGTAAAACAGTACATTTGCTATTTGAAATTTGGTGTGCGGTACAACAAGTGCTGTTGCCGTCTTATCTTCAAACTCCTTGAGTCCTTTTTCAGTTTCCTGACTGGAGGAATAAACATAAAAACTAATCAATTGATTTTGATTAATTGTATAAGTCTCCGGTTTGACATCTTGCAAGGTCCGTAAAAATACATATTCTGGACTTAATCCTTCTGGCTTTATTAACGGAATACCATATGTCTCAAATGATTTTTTAATCTGATCTGACGTAATCAATATTTCATCTGTTGTACACCCTGTTGAAATGAAGCACATTAACAGAAGAACAATCTTTACTATTCTCATGCATTACCCTCCATCGTAAATATCCTATAAGAAAGGACGCTAAAATTATACGAATGTTGCGGTAATCTGCCCGTTCGTTTAATGAACTAATCTGCACATCGATGGTAACTTTCGCAAATTGTCATCCCTTTAATAATATACGATAGATGGGATTGAGCTCTTCCTAGGTCAAATCGAGATCACGTCGATCTGCCATTTGCCCTCTCTCTTCACTAGATGAAAAGTTAACGGCTGCAGCTTTTGGTTCACGCTTAGATTCGTGACGGTCGCTGTTGCAGTGTCCTTGGACTCCTGTACCTCCATCTTTAACTCGAAGGGGAAGTCGGACTGGGAAAGCAACAACTCACCGGCATTGTTGTACACGCATAACTCCGCCAGACGTTTTCCGATCTCGGGATCCTTCTCCCCCTCCAAGATTCGAAGCGCCACATATTGATCAATCACGTCCTTCACAGACTCCGGGTATTTCGGGATCGTGACGGAAGAACGCTGCCAAACGAACTTGCCGTCTTGCAAATCATACTGCCGTCGCACCCTGTAATTAAGAACGTCATAGCTGGACCGGTGCTGAACGTACCCATCAATCTGACCATTATGATCCGAATCCTTAGTCTCATCCGTTCCAGAGCCAGATGCAGCCGCACTATAGGCGAAGGTTTTCACTTGATTGCCCGCAACTTCATGAATACTGAACCCGTTCATGGGACCGCCGTTGCTCAACTGAGCGTAGATATACGTATGGGGGAGATTCTGCAGACGAACGAGCTTAAGTTCCACCACTCCGTACGCTCGGACGATGTCGTTCGTGAGCGGTTCCAGCTTGCCGTCTCGTTCCCGCAGCACATACACGCTTCCAATTCCATCGGATGCTTCCGCCCCGGGATAGCCGAATGCTAGAATTACTTCCTCGTACCCATCCAGATCCAAGTCTTGTTTGTGGAAAAATTGTAAGTCTCCGAGTGGCTTGGGCTGCAGGGACTCGATATAGGCTTGGGCGGTCTTCTTCTGATCGGAGAGGGGGGCCACCAGGCTGAGGACGTAATCCTGATAGATCAGCAATCGTCCGTCAGGCAGTAGGAACAGTTGGGAATTCATGTAATCCGGGCTATTCCGTTTTGTAGCGAAGAGGGGTTTGCCGGCCGCATCGAAGGCGAATACATTCCCGCCGTCGTTGGCAAAAGCAACCGTCCCTTTGGAATCTGTCACGTAGGACTTGGTAGCCCCATACTGGCGATCACTCGGAAAGAAGCTCCATCGGACGGAGCCGTCCCATGCTAGTGAGGCGGCCCCTGATGGGCTGAAAGGAGCATAACACCCGTCCGCATAGCACGTCATGTTGTAGGAGAAAATCCCCTCCACTGTACGATTCTGAACAACTCGGCCGTCCACCCGATTCAAACGTACCCAGCCCTCCTTGCTCTCCATGAGCAGCGGATCTCCATCGGCTGTGAACTGGACGGGAACCGGATTTGAATTTATCATCTGATGCTCCCACACAGGCTTGAGATAGGCGTCCATTCTCATATAGCGGTGAAACTTGCCGTTCGGTTGAAGAGTCTGCAGATAGATCGAGCCGTCTGGCCCAAGATTCAGTTGTCCGTTCAAGGCAGGATCTTCAGCTTGGGCCTTCAGTGTCCCCTTCGAGTCATATTGCAGAAGTCCGGTCGACGTGGAGATCACAACCTCCTGGTTGGGCAGCAATAGCCAGGATCTAGCGCTCGGAACCGTCCAGGAGGCGAGACGAGTGCCCTCTTTTCTAAGGAGGTTGACGGTATTCTGGTTATTCGATTCATTAGAATAGGATACCACGGCGATCGTTCCTGACTTGGTGAACTGCATCGAAAGCAGCATCAGGCTGGACATGTCCAGTTCAAGCCGCCATAACGTTTTGCCCTCCGGGCTGATGGCTTGCATCACGCTTTTTCGGTTGGCCGATGGGGTTGAGAAGCTATAAGCCGTACCATCCGGTCCGAAAAAGAGCGAAGTCGTCACAGCAAGCGCCCATTGAATCTCGTAGGCCGAAGATGACTCCAAGCTATATCGGGCAGGGGATTTCGGCGGGACTATCGCGGGAAGCGGAGTTGAGCTGGCCGGACGGGCGGTTGCGGCACCAGCAACCGCAGTAGCCTGTGTTGCGGATGGCGCAAGAGACGGGCTTATGGGTGATGCTGTTGTCGTGACTAGCATCGAAGATTCCGGCGTGGATTCGACTGAGGGGATGTTGGTAGTAAGGCTGGATTCTTGTTGTCCAGATTTGCCTTCCTGAGATTGAAGGATCCAGAACGTTGGTGCGCATACGGCAACTAATAGGAGAAGACCCGCATAAGGTACCCACTTATGCTTGTACCACATAGATAAATCCCCCTGATCTGCTTTTTGAGGTTAATTTTACCATAAACCTCAGGAATACGGGTACAGTTATCCTACACTTGAAGCTGCGTTAGTATGGCTCCGAATGGCTCGTTCGAGCTCATCTAATAACCGTTTTCCACCTAGAATTGGATTTTCAGAAATCCGTTTATACTCCTTTTCAAGCAAGGTGGAGTAGGCCACTTCGAAAGCTTGGTCTTGAGGAACTTCTAAATCGGGGGTAACTCCTACTCCCTCCCAGTTCGTCTGAGTGATCGGGTTGATGGCCCGGCCAAACGGGATAAACACTTCGAAGTCGTTGTTAATCCTGTGGAAGCCTCCAGGATGCGCCCCACCTCCGGTTCGTTCCCCCACGATAGTAGCTCGTCCCATTGTCTGCAAGTTGTAAGCAAACTCTTCCGCAGCGGAGAATGTTCGATTGCTGGTTAGGATGTATAGCGGCTTGATGCCGCCGAATTTTTTCCCGGGCACATAGGGTAAAGTCCAAAATTGCTTGATCTCCTCGTTTTTCCTAAAGTAAAAACTATTCAAGTGCTTCGGATCTGGATCGAGCAAATAGGTGGTTAGAAACGCTACCATATGGGGGTCGCCACCAAAATTTTTCCTGATATCGATGATCAGACACGATGTGTTGGCAAGAAAGGTCATAGCACTGGCAGCTGTTTCCGCGGCATGCTCGGGCGACAAAAACGCGTGAAATTCCAATAGGCCAATATTGCCTTGGAGCCGCTCAATCTTTACAAATCCGTAATTGTCCAGTTGAATCATCGTCATAAAGTGATCTGCCGGTACTGTATCCTTCTCCTCCGCCCGATCCTCAGTTGGAGGCAGCTGCGGGTTATAGCGGACATTCAAATGCTTGTCTTTTGAAGTATTTTGTAGCTGAGAGGTTAATGTTTTCGCGAAAATTGTAGGGTCAATCATCCCTCCATACTCGTTGTCGTTCAATCGTTGTGTGAATTCCTCTTGCATACGCTGAGCCATGTCGGGAAATACATAGTTTTGGATCAACAACGTTGAAAGCGATTGAATCGTTTCTCCGTGGGTTTGGCGCTCCATCTTAGCCCCTCCTAATTCAAACTGCCCTTCTCAACCCCGAATCGTATGGCGGCTTCAAGTATAACAATGTTTATATCATTTAGCGTTTTGAACTTAATGCAATATCCGCTCACACTCGCCTTACCGATTTTTTTCGCATATGTCTGGATTAAGTATTTCTTTGATAAGACTCTCTGGTTTTTCCATCAGCATATTTTATGTTGTGAACTCCTTATCCTATATTAGGATTAGAAACCGTTATATTTTCATTATTTTTACCATCCAAGAACCATAACTTACAAACTGGCATTACTTGCAGAATGATGCGGTGCAACTCTTGCATATCACTACGTTTGGGTTCCGGTTGGCTGGTAATATATTGGCCGCAGCAGCATCCGAGTGAATTTTTTTTCTTTACGCCACTTTATTTTTCTTCCAAGTGTCGAAGAGCCGCCTGTAGCGCCTCGATCAAACGCTCGGTCTCAGCCTTTCCCATATGTACGGTTACATAATTCGCTCGCAACCCCCCGCTGTTTAGCTCCAACATAACTTGCTTCGATTGCTCGTTTACAGTCACATTGATATTATCGTCATAATAAATCGATTGAAGTGACATATAAGAACTCCTCCTTCGAAATCTAACTAACATTTCACAGTCAGCAGCACTCCAATCACCTATTTACCGAGTTGTTCTGCCAACCCAATTAGAAGTCCTTCAGTTCCACGAATGTAGCAGAGCCGATACGAGTCCCCGTACTGAACCACTTCGCCAACGAGCTGAGCCCCATGCTTAGTGAGTCTGGCTACCATTTCGTCAATGTCTTCAACGGTGAACATGACGCGTAGATAACCGAGGGCATTTACAGGTGCAGTGCGGTGATCGGATATAGTTGGTGGGGTGAGAAATCGCGAAAGTTCAAAGCCACCTGCTGTCGCATGCTCGACTGGTGTCAATTTACTCCCATTAACCAGAAGGAGCCTTGTCACCTTTTCACGTATTTCTTCTCCATTGTGGAGATAGGTCGATTCATCGCGAACCTTTAACGTACCGCTTAAGGCTTTGATAAAGGTCAACCGTACGCCTGATGCATCATGACGAATTTTGTATACCCGTCCTCCGAACGCGGCGTCAGAGTCATACGATTCCGTCTTTTGCTTTTATCTTGTTAGTCCTCCCTTGGGATCTACCTCTTGGTAGATAAATAAATCTTGATGATGATATCGGATCCTATAGTTTTCTTGCTTTAATTACAAAAGTTACAGGAAGCATCTTTGCCTTCTTTGCAAATTTGCTGCTGTTCCCCCACGACTGGATAATCTCCTCATCCGATTGCTCGATCATGTGCTCAATCAGAAAGCCCGCCTTTGCCAACGCATTCACATAGGTTGATAGTGTGCGGTCCGATAGTGTTAGCGTACTTCCGCCAAGAGATGTCGAATACCAGGATTCATCGAAATAACATTTTTTAAAAACAAACGTATCCTTTTCTTCCACAACGCATTTGTGTATAGGGTGGGACCAGCTGAAAATAAAAGCGCCGTCTTTTTTGAGGTAGGCAGCAATGCGGCGAAAAGTGCCCTCCAGGTCGGTTGTCCAGCCTATTGCATAAACTGAATAAACAAAGTCAAAATAATTCTCCGGTATGCCGCATTCCTCTTCCATGGGAGAACAGATTAATTTTGCTGAAAGACCGCACTCCGTCAGATGTTGCTTTGTCTTTTCGATTTGGTTTTCCGATATATCCATCCCCCACAATTCAGATGCTCGGCGTTCCCCCAAATATTGCAAGGAATGACCGCTTCCACATCCAATTTCCAGCAGTTTTTTTCCTGAGACATCGCCAAAAAGCTTGCAATTCTCTTCTGAGACAAATGCCCCATAATGGGGAAGCGAGGTTGCTCCTAAAACTTCATTTCCTTTGGTATCCCAAAATAAGCTGTTCGTTTCATGAATGACACCCTTATCCAGCTCGACCGAGATCGCGACAACCTCGCTGCCGCCTATTACGTTTGTTCTAGAAACAGAATTTTTATCCATGCAAGCACCATCCTCAAAGAAAAATATGAATCCCAACGCCTAATGATCGCGATCAACCTAAATCAAAGTCTATTAGCAGACGATTATTCACAAATGTTATTAATTTCCTACACTCTTGACAACGATTTCAATTTATTAAATTTTCTATTATTCCTCTGGCTATCACTTTATTTGTCATTAATTCAAATTTCATTCCAGGTTTGATTAAATGATTCGGTGCCTCATCTTTCTCATAAAAAGCTAAATACAAGTTTGCAGTTGTATCTCTTTGAGTATTTGGAGTTTTATGAAATTCAATTACTGCACTCCACAAGCCATATATTAACCCCCTATCTTCTTCAAAGATTATCGGTACTGAGAAGTTTCCAACTGGAATAATATTTTGACCGCCTTCTTCGGCTGTCAGGAAATATATCCTCACTTTTCCTATTGTCTTCATAATTTTATTAACTCTCCCACCGTATCAACTATGCAAATATGCATTATTATAACGTATGCTATTAACTTCCAACACTCTTCACTGGCTCTCGCAGTACCTTGACTGCACAGTACGAATACAGCTCAGATGGCGATATCATCCAAGAAGACTTCCTTGATAAAGAATAGAGAGGAATATTGAATCTATATATAATGCCGCATTCTTATCCTTTTCGGTGATTCCAAAAGTTTTGTCTATATTCTGAGGGTGAGACATTCATTTTTTTGTAAATTGCTTAATAAAGTAAGTATCCTATTAAAAACCACAGGATTCACTGATTTCATTTATTTTTAGATTTGGAAGCATTAGGGCTTCACATAGTATGTGGTCGAGGGTCTACTTCACCATGAACTAAGAGCACAGGAGCAGTAATTGAGGAAGTGACCTCATTCATAAACTCATCATTTTCCATATACTCATTGCAGTCAACTTTTTGATTGACTTCATTGTTTACAAATTGACCATCCACCCGTGGAAGCATAGAAAAATTATTTTTGTTAAATAAATCTGCCCTCAAACTGAGTTCACGTATTCGGTTTCGGGTATGTTCTTCTTCTATACCACTCATTTTGTTCACGATTGAGCGCAATTGAGTATACTCTTCTCTTTCATCAATGCTCATATTTTCAAGTCGATTAACACGATAATCGATATGCCATGCGGGGTTTATTCCAGTCCCCGATATATAAATTAATGCTTTAACCTGACTATTATATCTGGCAGTATAAGCTAGTCCCAATGATGCCCTCCAAGAATGTCCGCACACAATCCATTGTCTATACCTAAATGGAGCCTTAAATGTTCTAAATCATCAATAAAGGTTTTAACATCATAGGGTCCTTTTTTCTCAGACCTCCAACTCCCTCGCTGCTCATACCGTATTACTTTGTAACGATTATCTAACATATTAGCGACAGGCTCTAAATAGTCATATGCCCCTGGTCCTCCGTGTAAGAGCACCTTAAGAATTCCCTGCCCTTGTGTTATATGTCAGATTGATACACCATTTATTTTTGAAACTATTCCATCCATCTAATCCCTCACAATTTACGGCTATTATTAAATATATTCCTCTAGAAATTCAAATCCTTTGAGTTCTTTTGCCCGTTACTTCAACGAACAACATTAGCCGATCGTTTGTCCAGTTGCCACTTTATAGAGATTCAACTATCGTTTCCCGCTAGCGTAAGGGACGTTTATTTTTGAACCTCAATTTAACTCTCCATATTATTAAGATTGCTATTGAGAAAACAAAAGTAATAATCAGTAATGATTTATTTTTCCACGCGGGTTCTGTTAATTGGTTGAGAGCGTGAATATCTTTGCTTGCCTCAGTAATCAGTTTATTGCCGCTACAAAGACTGGTGGATTCTTTACCTTTAAGATTTTCTGTATAAACTAGATAATTTTTTCCTACTTCAAATTCTGTCCCACACATACCATAGAACCCACTATATACATAACCATCTGTGAGATTGCCCTTCCAAACCTTATCCGCACTAAAAATGTTCCCGCCATCTTTATCTTTGCTAATTAACGTACCTGTGAATACGACACTAGATAGTTCAAATCTTTCCTCGATGCCTAGATTGCCGCAACTACATGCATACGCCGTATTAGGGCGTTGTACACTCAAACTGACTATAATACAAATAATTAAAACAACAGCTAAGTTTTTTTTATTCAAACTATCACCTCACTCCAGTTTGTGCAGTCGAAAGTATAGACGCAATATGGAAATTATTGTTGCACTATCCTGACCGTTAGCTTAACACCGTCGCTTTAGCCGGCAAAAGGTACAAGTTCTTGTCACAGATCGGCAATAGGTACAAGTTCTTGTCAAAAGCAAATGACAAGCTTGTTCCCATACCGCACAAAAACCGCCAAATGGGCGGTTACTTATCGGTACATGTTCTTGTCATCCGGCACATCATTTAGAAAGAGGGAACCAAAGTTACGAAGCAGGAGAACTTGGCGAACATGGCCTAGAGGTCCGGAACTTAGGCGTTAACAAACAAAAAAAACGGCGCACGGATACGCCGATTCACTGGTTGCCCCTATGAAATCCAACACCTAAAAAAGTCACAGATACATACTATTTTATAAAGAAAATAAACATAAGTCTATATCTTTTTCATCTGAAATTGTATGTTATTTATGCGACCGCGGCGCAACATTTTAACATACAAAGGGTGAAGACCTGAATGATTACAAAAGAAGATGTGTTGTCTATTGTGCAATCCCAACTTGCCACTGACCTGAATTGCTCAGTCGAGGATTTGAACGGCGAAAAGGACAGTATTGTTTTTGTGGATGCCAAGGAAAATCCCGGACGCAGACTGTTTCCAAGAAAAGAGCGATATTTCGAAATCCTGTCTATGGGAAAATCGATTGTCGTTTCGGCAACCCCCGAACGCTTGGCCATTGCCCAATCGCAGATGCAGGGTAAAAGCAGGGATGCCGTATTTTCCTTGCCGTTCATCAGGGGGCTTTACTTGCATTTTCTGCCTGATGTAACAAAAATAAAACCGATGTCGCCGCCGGACCTCTTTACGTTTGAATGGATGGGGCGGGAAGAAGTCTACCAATTATTTGCGGATACTGTAGGTCCAAAATTTCGAGAAGCAGTCATTTATGATCCGAATCTTCCTTGGCAGACCGATCTGATTATGGTTGCAAAGAAAGACGGGGAAATTGTCGGTATGGCGGGTGCCAGCAAAACCTGTGCGAAAATGTGGCAAATCGGCGATGAAATATTACCCGAATATCGGAATAGGGGACTGGCCAGTTTTCTTGTAAACAGATTGACTTTTGAAATATTGGAACGTGGAGAGGTGCCGACTTATGATGCAATCTCCAGTCACATTGCTTCACTGAGGGTTGCCAACCGAATAGGTTACTTCCCCGCATGGGTGTCCGATTGGCGATGCAATTTTGAAGGACTTGAACAGCAGTTTTAAGATAAAGGGTGATACAATAGTTTCCCATTACTAAGACATAAAGTCCCGCAGCCTAAATCGTGGTTGCGGGACCATTGACTTATACGCAATAACAGTCGTGAATAAGGCTATCCTTAGTTCATGTTCGCAGTCGCATCGCTTATTACTATATATAGACGGTTAAAGGATTCAATTGTTGCGTTTAACTGCCCGTTAGCTTAACGACACATCGCTTTAGTGGCCAAGGTACAAGGTAAGGATCATTTCCGTCTACTCTACAATTTGCCATTACGTTGAGAGCAACTAAGCTTAATGGTCTTCCATGTTGTATCCATTTTTTTACTCTCTCCCATTGATCATGGAAACCCTTTACATGTTCCTCCATCCAGTTCAGGACATTCTGCGAGCGAAAGCGGTGCAAGCATGCAAAGGAAGTTTTCGGTAAGCTTTTCTCTTCAACTGTTGTTAAGCATTCTATGACGAGCCGAAACCCCTCATCAGTAGGAAGGCACCTCGCCGCTGCAACGGACAACTGGATTTGATAGGTCTCATCATAATCCTGCCATAAGCTTCGTACCCACGTTTCCGCTTTCTTCGCCAATACTTCCGCTGTAATTTCAAGCAAACGGTCCCTGTTTGGCACGGTTACATCATTCTGGTAACGGTGTTGAATGTGATCCAATAACAAAGAGGCATCAAATGCAGATCACGATTTGCACCGAGTATCGGATGAACAAAATGAGATTTGTATATATAGATATATCGAATAAATGCTATAGATCGACAGAGAGGCATTAGAGGATGATGAACATTACGGTGCTGGGTGCCGGAACGATGGGGCTTGGGATAGCTGGAAGCTCTCATTCAACTGGAAGCCATCGTCGCCTCCAACACCTCCTCTTTCACGCTCCAGGAATTGTCTGCGAATTTGTTGGATCAGGTCGCTTCCCTCCTGCGGGTTTGCGGCAAAGTACCGGTTGTGCTGAGCAAAGATATTCCCGTTTTATTGCCAATCGCTTGCAGGTCGGTGAAGTCTACCACACCCGTCAGCAAAATCAAGAGCGAGTTTTCACTGCAAAACGCCGCGAGCTGTGGGTGCCTCCAAATCTTCTTGGCTTATCTCGAAAAAATCAATCACCTTGATTTACGACTCTTGTTGAAAAGGAGGCCTCATGCCTTATTGAACTATTGCGCCTTCCAACAGGCTTGAGCTCCTTCAATCGTCAACTCCATCCCCAGCTCCCGGCTCAGCTTCTGCAGCTTGTACAGCACCTGGGTGTCGTCCGTCAACCGGGGCCATCCTCTCCGGTAACGGGGCTCCCCAAAGCCGAGCTCAATGGGATGGAACGTCATTTGTGTCAGCATCCCGTCACCGAATGACAGCTCTGCAATAACGGACGACCATACATCCGGATTGACGCCCAAGCCACGAGTATTGTTGGCGCTCCGGGCATCCAGCGCATCCGCTGTATTGTGTTCGTGACCGAGGCCATACTTTTCATAATAGTCAGCCGGCAGCCGAGTTACAGCGTCATTTTGGAAAATAAAATTGCCTAGACTGTACAAAATGGGCTTCCCCTTATACAACTCCACGCCGCGAATGATGTGCGGTCCATGACCCATTACGGCATGTGCCCCTTCATCGATGCAAGCCCTAGAGAACTCCGTCAAAAATTGAGCGGGGAGATCTTTACGTCCATCTCTCATCTCATGCGAATGAATGCTCACAAACACATAGTCGGCCTGCCTTCTTGCCTCCTGGACGGTGCGGAGGAGACGGGACAGATCCGAAGAGTCCGGTTTCGTAACCATCCCCTCGCCAGCGCCCTCCTCGAAACGATGATGGCCAAATTCAAGCGCAGCCGAGTCTTTCGTGACGAAGCCCTCTTTGGCCAACAAATCCCGTTCGTCGTTAATACCGGTTTCTGCCGCTATGGCTTTCAACTGCTCTAGTCTCTCTGCAGAAACCCGGTACACCGTGGAGAAACGAAGCGGATTGACGCCGGGTCTTCCCGGTACGTCGGGCCTTTGCTCCCCGGCGCGCCATGATTCGTGGAAAGTCGATGTAGCTGCAAGTAAAGCGATTCGGGCGCCGCGGACCTCTATATACTTGATCGCTCCGGCTTCCGCCAGATTTCGTCCGACGCCAGCATGCACCCAATCATAACGATCCAAATATCGCGAGGTCGCTTCAAGCCCGCCATACGAATAATCCATGGAATGATTATTCGCCCAAGCCAGCGCATTGAAGCCATACATCTTCAGATCATCGAGCACCCATGGATCGGCTACCGCCCAAGTACCTCCGCTTTGCGCTGAGGGGGGTCCTTCCATTCGATGAACCGTAACCTCCAAATTCGTAAAACGAACATCCGCTTTCCCAATAATACTAGCCACCTGGCGAAACGAATCATCCCCAGCCGGCAGCCGACGGGTAATGAAGCTGTCTCCTGTCGCGGCTAGGCTTATCCGACTCACTCCCATCTCAACCCCCGTCTCCGTCCGTCGTCCGAATCAGATCTTCCTTGTCAACTGTCCATTCCGGGCAAGCGAATACAAGCTGGATCAGCAACTCCGCTGCAATACCCAGCACCTCTTCGTCGAAATCAAAACACGGCTGATGGTGCCCTTGCGTTAACGGGCTGCCGAACATCAAATATGCGGCTTTCCCGCCTCGCTCTTTCACTTTCCTGAGCATGAGGGAGGCATCCTCTGAGACTCCCATCGCCAGGGTAGGTATCACGGTATGGATGCGGTTTATTCGTTCGCATTCCCTTTGTATCCATGGAATAAGAGCCGTGTCTGCCTCCGCCGAAACTCCGCTACCCACCATTTCCCGCTGGCACACGACGCCATACACGTTCGCAGTCCCCTCGAGTATGCGCACGGCTTCCGTAAGCATAAAGGCGTTAAGCTCTTCCGTCACGCCGCGTGTTTCCAGCTTCATATGAGCTTCTTCCGCTATTACATTCCGTCCCGTTCCGGCTACCAATTGGCCGACATGAATTCGCGTCGCCCCTCCACTGTGGCGGCTGATGCTATGTAGGTGCAAGGAGGCGGAACACGCAGCAAGAAGAGCATTCCGTCCCAGCTCGGGCGATTCCCCGGCATGAGCGGCTTTGCCGCGGAATACAACGTCGAGCTTGGTAGTCGATAGGAACCCGCTAGACGAAGCGACAACCTCACCGAGCGTTCTACTCTTGAGTCCGATATGCCCGCCAAAAAAATAATCGACGTCATCGAGCCAGCCGGCCTCAATCATCGCTTTGGCTCCGCGGCACCCTTCCTCGGCAGGCTGAAACAGCAGCCGTATCTCCCCGGTAAGCTCCTCGATTCGCTCCGCGATTTGTACAGCCGTACCAACCCCTATCGCGATGTGACCATCATGGCCACAGGCGTGCATCAGGCCTTGTCTTCGCGAACGGTAGCCCATCTTGACCGGAGCATGAGCCGGATCCTGGCTTTCGCCAACTTCAACACAGTCCATATCGAATCGGAGTGCGACAATGGGGCCAGGCTTCGAGCCGCGAATGATCCCGACGACCGCCGTATGTCCGCCTCTCATCTGTTCGAGCCAATACGGATTGACGCCTTCATTCAGCGCCATCTCCTCATGCAAGCTTATTTCATCGGCATGGGGAACACCCATCCTGGCTTCCGAGAGGCAGGCTTGGCGACCTGTCACCACTTCGAATCCGAGTTGGGTCAACCGCTCCGCCACGAACGCAGCGGCCCTGTACTCCATCCAGCCTGGCTCCGGGTAACTATGGATGGCTCTTCGTATGGCAACCATATCCGAAAGCCATTGGTCATACGCCTCTTGGTCCATGGGAACAATCACCCCCGAGGATCAGTGCGCCAACCAAGCTTCCGCCATCCGTCTCCCCTGTACCCGCCATATTCGATTGACCCAGCAAGACGAATAACCGCATAAAAGAACCCCCTATGGTGTTTGTTCCTGACTACGCTTATGTTTCCGATAGCTACCCGGCGTCGTCCCCGTCACCTGCTTGAAGATCCGCGTGAAATTTTGCACGCTCGTATAGTGCAGGCGATCCGCGATGTCCTTGATAGGCATGTCCGTCGTCGAGAGCCAGACTTGGGCCCGATCCATCCGATAAGCAATGATGAATTCCAAATAGTTGGTATCCGTCTCTTCCTTGAAGAGCCGGCTCAATGTAGAAGCGGATACGCCGAACAGGCCGGACAGATTTTGCAAAGAGAGGTCGGAGTCGAAGTTGTTCTGGATGTAGTGCAGGACTTGCGGGATGAGCTTCTCCGAGTGCTCGATGTACTGCTGGTCCAGGCAGTTGCCTACCTTGGGGAACACTTCCTCGGCAATCCAGCTATGCACCTCCTCAAGGGAGGACAACCCGAACAAATAGTCCAACACGTCGTATTCGAACATGTTGTCGAGGTCGAAGCCCCGCTCCTTGGTCAGCAGCCCGATCTCCCCGATCAACAGGGAAAACAAACCCATAATCGCTTCCGATTGATGAATGGAGGCAGGCAGCTCGGCCATAATGGCGTTCAGCTCCTCTCGGGCCTCATCCAGCTTATTCTGACTCAGACTGTTCAGAATCGCCTTCTTCCGCTTCGCCAGCTTGTGTATAGGTTGCTTGTCCGAATGCTTGAGCGATTCCGCGTGAACGATCGAGTGGCTCCCCAGCACCCACAAGTAATCGGTGAACCGGATCGCTTCATCGTAAGATTCCGCAATGGTGGCATAAGACGGCCTCGAGCTGCTGATGGCGATGCCAGTCTCCACGTTCAGCCCGGCCAATCGCTCGCGGATTTGTTCTCCAACGGCGGTAAGGCGAGCCAATTCTCCCTGCCCCGGCTCCTCGGTTTGAACCAACACGACAATTTGCCTCGACTTCGGCACGACGGAGGCGTACAACCCCTGGAGCGGCTGCAGAAATTCATCAATCACGCTTCGCATCGCATACAAGAGAGACACGCGGTCCTCCTCCTTGTAGGTCGATCTTTCATAAGCCGACTGTCGGATCTCCATCACTACGACGGAGAAGCAGCTGTGATCGCTCGGGAATTTATGCTCGAGCTGCAGCATCTCGATCTCGCGGGAAGTCACTTCCCCCCTCAATAGCTGCAAGAACAAGCTGTCCTTGAGATAAGGCAACTGCTCATGCAATTTCGTCAACAGCTGCGAGTTGCGGTCCGTCATTTTCACCAGGGAAGCATCGATTTGCTGAAGCTCATCATCGCCTCGCGGATTGAGGTCGAACTTACTGGCAAGCGTCTGGATAGGCCGATACACTTTGCGGAATCCGATGATGGAAGCCCCGACACTGGCAAGCAGCAAGCAGCAGACGAACGACCATGTCAGCAGCAGCACTTTATTGGAAGCCGCTTCAAGCTCATCCGTAGGCGTCATAGCGACAAAGGTCCAATTTTTCACATTCGACCGCAGGGAGGCCACCTGATATTCTTGCTGATCGAATGTCACGGTCACGTCCGCGCTGCCCGCTCTCTCTTCGATGGAAGACAGCAGTTCGGGCGGCGATAGCTTGGATCCGGGCTCGACATTGTTCTGACTGGACAAGATCGTCCCCTGATCGTCCACGATGAACACTTTGCGCCCGCCTTCCATGCTGATCCGGTCCAAGTAGCGCTTCATCTTCAACGTATCGAGATGCATGATCAGGAAACCTAACGGATTGCTGCTATTCAGGGGAATCGCTCGGACCAGCAGCATCTCCTTCATCTCCGAATACGTATTCGGGGGGATGACGACCGATCCGTAGCGCAATTGATTGGCTTGACGAATAATGTCCGTATAGGGATATTCCACAGTCCGGATAATCCCGTTGCGCGAAGAGTAGATTTGGCTGTATTGGTTGTAATAGAGCGATATATCGAGTCCGAAGCTCGTATTGGAGATCGCGTTCAGCAGCAGATCCATCATCTCCATCGTAATCGGCAATTGATTCTGGAAGATGCCGGCCTCCAGCGACTTCTTGATCGTTTGATCATTCGCCAGCCGAACCGAGGTGTTCTCGAGATCCAGGAGAAAATCGTCGACTTGAAAGGTGAGCTGCTTCAGAATCGTCTGCTGGCTGCGGTCCGATTCTTCTTGCACGACGCTGGAAGTAATCCAGGAAGACAATAGACCGATCATCAGCACGGGAACGGCGCTTAATAGCAACGAATACAGCAGCAATCTACGTTTGAACGTCAAATGAAGGGAGCTTAGGATTGTCCGCCAAGTCTTCAAGAGTGGCACCCCATTTTGATCAGTTGCCTTTATCATACAATAGAAATCGCGGACGATGTTAGCGTTTCCCCTCGGTGCTTTTCCTCACGCTGCCTTTACCCTTTGACGGATCCGATCAGCATCCCCTTCACGAAGTATTTTTGCAGAAAGGGATAAATCAGGATGATAGGGATAATGGCCAACACGACCGTCGCCATCTTGACCGTTTCCGGCGGCAATTGGGTGAGGCTCGCAATGTCCGTAGACATTAACTCCTGGCTCACATTCGGGGATTGAATCATATTGCGCAGCACGACTTGGATCGGGTGCCAGTTACGGTCGGACAAATACATAATCGCCGGGAAAAAGCTGTTCCAATGCCCTACTCCGTAAAAGAGCCCAAGGGTGGCTACGATTGGCGCCGATAAGGGAAGAACGAGTCGGAAGAGGGTCGACACATCCCCGCAGCCGTCCACCTTCGCCGCATCCTCCAGTTCACTGGGTAGATTCTCGAAATACGTTTTCATGATCAGCATATAAAACGTCGAAACGAGGCTCGGGATGATCAAAGCCCAGAAGGAATCGTACAGCCCCACCGCTCTCACAATAAGATAGGTCGGAATAATGCCGCCGCTGAACAACATCGTAAATACGATGGCTATGAGAAACCCGTTGCGTCCCGGAACGAACTTTTTGGATAACGGGTAAGCCACAAGCATAGTAAAAACCAAGTTCATCAAGGTGCCTACCGTAGTTACCAACACCGTGACACCGAGCGCTCTAGGGATGCGCTGACTCGACAATATTTCCTCATACGCCGACCAAGTCCATTGGCTGGGGAAAATGACGAAGCCTCCGTGGCGAACCACTTCCGTGTAAGGCGTAATGGAAACGACGAATACGTAGTAGAGCGGAAACAAGGTCATAAGCGCGAATAGGCCAAGGGAAAAATAGATCAGACCGTCTACAAGGCGATCCATGGGCGTTCTATCGAAATTCACCATATGCCGGAGCCCCCTACTTTCTTGGCGATGCGATTGGCACCGAGCACCAGGACGAAGCCGATCACGGATTTGAACAAGCCTGTCGCCGCTCCAATACTGAATTCGAGGCTCTCCAGCCCCCTTCGGAATACCCATGTATCGATAATATCGCCGGATTCGTATACCCTCGCATTGAGGAACACGTAGATCTGATCGAAGCCGGCATCCATAATATGGCCGATCCGAATAATTAGCAGCAGCACGAACACTTCACGGATGCCGGGCAGCGTAATGTGCCACAGTCTTCGCCATCTTCCCGCTCCATCTATGACGGCCGCTTCATACAGCTCTTGATTGATGGAAGCTAGCGCCGCCAAATAAATGATCGCTCCGTACCCCGTGTTCTTCCACATCTCCGTCAAAATAATGAGAGGCCGGAATAACCGATTGTCCGTCAGTACCTGCAGCTGTCCCCATCCCATGTCCCGCACCCAAGTGCTCAGCAGCCCGGATTCAGGAGCGAGGAAGGAGAAGGCCAGCCCGTACACGATCACCCAGGACAAAAAATGCGGACCGTAGGTGACCGTCTGCACGACTCGCTTGAACCATTGCAGCCGAATCTCGTTAAGCGCAAGCGCTAGGATGATATCGGGGAACATATTAAATACAATGCGATAGAGGCTGATGACGATCGTGTTGCGGAAAATCGTGAGAAAATCGGGGGAAGCGAAGATGATTTCAAAGTTGTCCCAGCCAACCCACTTGCTTCCCCAAACTCCCTTCACCAAATTGTAGTCTTGAAAGGCGATCAGTAGCCCGCCCATGGGCAAATAGTGAAAGATCAAGTAGTACAGCAGTCCTGGAAACAGCATCAAGTAAAACCATCGACTGCGGTATATTCGATTCCAGGCACCGGAGTTGCGTGAATTTCGGTTCATTTCCTTAGTGCCGTTAAGCATGTCCACCCGCTCCTATCCGATAGGCAAGCATGTTTTATTTTATTTTCCCCGCTGCCTTTACAAGCTCCGTATAGGCATTAATGAGATCGTTGCCCTTATACTTTGTCATCAGCTCTTCCCGATATTGCGGCCAGTTCTTGGCCGACTTCTCTTGGAACACCAGCTTGATCTGCATGTCGTATTGCCGCTTGCGGAAGTCAGCCAATTCAAATCCGACCGGTGGGATCAGAGACACGCCCAAGCTTGGGTACAGCGGCAAGGACAACAGGAATTTGGCCTGCTCCCGGTCTCGGTCGGTTTGTCTCGGATCTACCACAGTAAATCCGTATACCTCCGGCGATTCTGGCGTGAAGAAGCTCCATATTTTCAGAAAATCTCCTTGCTTCACAATATCGTTCGTAAAGGCATCGACATTCAAGTTGATGTTTTTGCCTTCGAGTTTATAGTGCGTATTCGCTACCCCGTAGTGCGTGAGCAGGAAGCCTTCTTCGCTGGCCAACCAATCCAGAATTTCCGTCGAACGCTGCACGCGCTCCGGATATTTCTCCGCGATCGATTTAGCGAACAGGAATGGCACCCCTGGGGCATTCTCGCTGCGCAGCGGTGTGCCCGGGAACATTGTGAACGGCACCCAATCCGCTTTCGGATTCAACTGCTTGCTCCGGTATTGAATGCCTTGTTGATTGTTATCGAAAGCAAAGTCGACGGCGCTCCCCAGGACGATCCCCACTTTGCCTTGAATCGCCTTCTCGATATGCTGCGGGTTCTTGTTCAAGAACCAGTCCGGATCGACCAAATCCTCGGCGTTCAGCTTAATGATGTCGTTCATTACGCCTTCCATCAGCGGATTCAGAGTAATATCCACGTACTTGTTGTCCTTCACGAATCCGGCGAAGCTTAGCCCATTCTTGGTAAATTCCGGCCAGTCCGTACCGAGATTCGTACCGCCGGCCGAAAGGGAAAATCCATAGGTATCCTTCTTTCCATTGCCGTCGGGATCGTTGTTCCGAAAAGCTCTTAACGTGGCTAAATACTCCTCGTAGTTTTTGGGGATCGGCATATTGAGCTTATCCAGCCAATCCTTGCGGATGAAATAGGAACGAACGCTTTTCTTCTGATAAGGAATAGGCGCGCGGACCAGCTTCCCGGACAACGTTCCGTATCCCTTCAATTCCTCCTCATTCATCCAGTATTTGAAATAGTTCGGCATGGCGGACGGAGTAACGATCGTACTGATGTCCGCCAACAGTCCATCCAGCGCATACTTTTGTCCACCGTCTGGAGTCGCATCCCGCCACATATCCGGGGGGGTTACGGCCAACATCGTATTCACCTTCGTCACGTAGTCCGCCACGGGGAAATATTCGATCTTCAGATCCACATTGAATTTCTGCTCGATCGTCGTCAGCACGAAGTCCTTGCTCTCGTCGGGCAGATTCGAATTGGCAGCGCCAGGAATGACCCAATGCAGGGATATCTTCTCCCTAGTCTTGGCTGGACTTGCCGATGAGTTGGGCGAGGATGATGTTTGGGTTGAATTGCCTGAGTTGCCCGACGAACAACCCGACACTAGAACAGCCGTTGCTACCGCGAACATTGTAACCGTATTCAATCTTTTCAAACTTGACCCCTCCTTGGTTGGTTGAGCTATTGACTTGCATCTTCAACTTCTCATAGCTGGCGCTTGTGTCACAATTATCTTTACTCCTAATCCGCTTCCCTACAAGAATAGATAAATCGTCTGGAAATAGATAAGGCTTTACGGAGTGCGACCTAACGCGCCAGCCAGCTGACCCATCAGCCCCATGGCCATTTGCGAAATAACCCGGTACCCGCTCTTCTGCAAAGCTTCGCCGCCGCGGTTGTTCTGCGCGACGCCGGCCAACAGTCCGTCCGGGGTTAAGTAAGCTTGAAGACCGACGAACGCTTTCTCGGCAGATCGTCTTGCCTCGTCCGGGAGCTTGCCATGGCTCGCCCCAAGCGCCAGAGCCGCTGCAATACCCGCCGAGCCGGAAGTATCGGCTCCTGTAGCCGGATCGTCAACAAAGCAGGCCCAGAGCCCGTCTTCTCCTTGCAGCGCAATCAGATGAGCCGCTACACGGCGGATTTCCGGCTCCAATGTCTCCAGCCCTGGCACCTCAGACGCCCCCAATTGCTGCAGGTTCATCAGCGAGCGGGTCAACCCGAGCATGTACCAGGCATAGGCGCGAGCCCAATCTCGATAGCGGTCCGCATTCGAGCCGGGTCTGTAGCATTGCCAGAGGCCCTTGTCATCCGCCAATTCGTCCATCCGCTCGCGCAGGAGCCGCAAAGCCCACCGGCCAAGCTCGGCGTCCTTCCTCTGCCACGCCAAGACGGTTATGGGATAAGCCATCGTATAGCAGCCCTCCGCCGTCAGCGCATGCTCGGTGGAAAGCCAGTACTCGATCGCTCGGTCCAGTACCGGGTGATCCGGCCACACTTCCGCGATAACGGCAATAGGGAGCGTGGATTCATCCAAGTAGAACACATTGTCCGATACTTGGCCGAAATGATCCTCCATCACGAGCGTATCCCCTGTCGGAAAATATAGCTGCAGATGATTCAGCGCGGTGTCCTTCCATCCCTGATTCGGCGCGGCCAGCTCCAATTGGTACAAGCCGTCCAATACACAGCCCTCCAGCCAGCCGAAGGGCTGGATCGAAGTAACCGAGCGAAATTGCGTGTAAAATTCGGATAGTCTGTCGACTCCGCCGCTGATCAGAAGATGAGGCTGCATCGTAGCCGGAATACCGGCCGAGTCGGAAGCGGAATCTGGCTGATAGAACATCCATAACGGTCGGTTCCCCTCTACCATTAAGAGGCTTAATCCCTCTGAAGCGACGGCTGGGATAGCCTCAGCCGGCAGCGGAACCTCATAGATCTGGGTGACATAGCCATACCGGATATCGAATGTGGCGAGAACGCGCCCGCTCTCGGACAAGGCCACGTCAATCCGTTTTTCCTCGCGAACATCGCAAGCTATGCAGAGGCGGAGAAACACGCTGCAGTCGGAGTCGGACGCGGGAAGCCCCGACCACTTCAAGGTAGTAGCCCGCTTGCTGTCCGAGCTGTCGATCGCCGCCGTCCCCCAGCCGTACGGAACTCTTTGTCCGCTCGGGATCGGTAACGTCGGTGCGAATTCGCATACGGCTTTGTATTTCTCTAGTAGCTTACCTGATATTGTCATGGTGTTATACCCCCAACGATTGAATTCATTTCATAGGGTACGGAATGACCCAGAGTCGCAGACTCATAGATGGCATCCATTACCCTCCGCACTACATAGGCTTGCTCCAGGTTCGTCTTGGGCTCCTGATCCAGCACGATCGCTTGCACGAAGTCCGCAAGCAGCCGCTGCTGCATCGTAGCGAAGTTCTCTTCGCCTTCCCAGACGACTTCCTCACTCTGCGCACCGTCGCGATACGTGTCCAGCACGATCGTTTGCTTCGAAGGCAGGATCCGGAAGCTCAAGGAACCGTGCGTGCCGGTTATTCGCCAAACCGTCTCTTGTCTGCCGACGGCAAACTCCCCCTGCTCCAGCATCAGGACGGGACCGCCCTCGAACGTAATCATTGCTGTCGTTAAGGACTCGGCATCGGTTCCCGGAGCCACATGCTCCTGGAACAGGTCGGGCACGCTCCATGTACGAGCGAATACGTGCTCCGGCCGGAGCCTCCAGTTCACAATCCCCAGCATATAATCCAGGGCATAGGAGCCTAGATTCGCCAGGTTGCCTCCCCCATTCACGGACTTGGACAACCGCCACAACGGTGGAGGCACATCGGGTTTCGGCTTGACCGCCGTCTGCCAGCGGCTGTGCAGCACCCGGATCTCGCCTAATTGCCCGGAGGCAACGACGCTCGCTACCGCTTCCGCCGAATCCTGGCATCGCAATCTGGCCGAGCAGCAGCCCACCTTGAGCGAACCCCTCGCCTGAATTAATTGTTTCACTTCATCCGCATGCATCGCTACGGGCTTCTCGGTCAGCACATGTTTGCCGGCCTGCAACGCTTGCAGCGCCAGCGGCGTTCGGAACGCCGTAGGCAGCGCCAGCACGACGGCATCGATAGCCGGATCGCGGAATAGCTCTTCCGCGGTGGCGTACACCTTGGCGATGCGGAACTCATCCGCCGCCGCTCGTGCCAAATCCAAGTTCAGATCCGTAACGGCCTCACTCACCGCCGGAGGGATAGCTTGGGCAGCCTTCATATACACCCGCCCCATGACCCCGCAACCGACGTATCCGATTCTGACTTTCTCCTTGGCCATCATGAGCCTCTCCCTCTCAACGGTCATGTAGTGTTGGTTACTCAGCGACAACTCTCAAGGCATCGAAGGAAATATACGCGTTGGTCGCAGAAGCATTTCGTTCTCCGGTCACGACCAATCGAACGTGGTGCATGCCCTCCGATAAGGAGCCGGTATCGTAAATTTCGTGTTGATACTTCGTGCTCGAGCTGTACGTATCGATCCTGGTGACGAGCACGCCGTCCACATAGACGTCGGCTTTGCCGCGAGATGTGCCGACTCCGCTGAGCACCTTCGCTCTTGTCCCATAGAACGGAATGTCCACGTAGGCGCCAACTTGATTCGACAGCTTGGCCCCGCCGCCGTAGTGCGAGACATTCGTAGAGGGCGACCATGTTCCGCCAATTTGTACGATTGCCTGCGTATCGTCAATCACTTCCGGCTGTGCTAGCGGATCGATGACCGCAATCCGAGTCCCCACAGCGGATAAGAGACCGCCTTGGTCGATTCCGTACAGGCTATACAAATTCGTGGGCAAGCCGGTGGTGTCCAGCGTGCCGTACACATTGGCCGTGACGGCAAAAGATCGGCCGTCCGTCTCGCTACCGGCCGCCATAATGGCGGAACGGGTATAAGGCGTATCGGCGGGGACGAGGTACAGCGTCCCCGTTTTGGAGCTAGTCGCCGAGATGATGGAACCTTGAGCAACAGGCCCTTCGGTGACGGCGGACAAGATCGGTCCTACGTTCAGAGTCTGCAAAGCATCGATCGAGATGTAGGCGTTAGAGGCGGAAACGTTTCTCTCGCCGGTCACGACTACTCGGATCAGATGAAGGCCTTCTGCCAACGTACCGGTATCGTAGATTTCATGCTGGTACTTCGTACTCGGGCTGTACGTATCGATTCTAGTGACGTACTGGCCGTCCACATAGACGTCGGCTTTGCCGCGCGAAGTGCCTACACCGCTTAGCACCTTCGCCCTTGTTCCGAAGAACGGAATGTCCGCGTACGCGCCTACTTGGTTCGACAACCACGCGCCGCCGCCATAATGCGAAGCATTCGTCGAAGCCGACCACGCGCCGCTCCATTGTACGATCCCCTGCGTATCGTCTATTACAACCGGCAGTGTGAACGGATCGATTACGGCCCTATTAGTACCGGCTGCAGACAGCTTCCCGCCATCATCAATCCCATACAAGCTATACAAATTCGTCGGCAATCCGGTCGTGTCGAGCGTCCCATATACGTTCGCGGTGACGGCGACGGTGCGCCCGTCCGCTTCGATGCCGGCAGCCTCGATTGCAGTCCGAGTGTATGCCGTATCCGATGGGACCAAGTATAAATGTCCCGTCTTGGAGCTTGTTGCCGTAACCACAGCCCCCGCCAGGATTGGACCTGCTGTGACGGCTGATAAGGTCGGCCCTTCGTTGAGTGTCTGCAAGGCGTCGATGGAAATATAGGCGTTAGTAGCGGAGCCCTGTTTCTCGCCTTTGACCACGACCCCAACCACATGCACACCTTCCGTCAATGTGCCCGTATCGTAGATGACTTGATTGTATTGCGTGCTCGAGCTGTAGGCGTCGATCGTGACCGAATATACGCCGTCCAGGTAAATGTCCGCTTGGCCTCGCGAGGAACCGAGCAAGCTGATCAATTTGGCACGGGTGCCGTAGAACGGAATTTCGATGGTCGCCCCTTTCCGCTGCGACAGCTTCGTCGTGCCGCCATAATAGTGCGTAGAGCTGCGGTCCGACCAACCGTCGGATACATGAAGGGCAACGTCGGTATCATCGATGATCGGTTTGTAGCCATGAGCGAGATAAACGATTTTGCTCCGGGACACTTGGTCGCTCTCATCGACGGCATACAGCACGTACTTCCCGGGAAGCATGCCGGTCGTGTCGATCGTACCGGGAGTGCCCGCCGTTACAGCGGATCGGGTGCCATGGACCACCTCGCCTACGGTAATTGCAGCCGCCTTGATCGCCGCCATCGTGTTCAAGGTCCCGATCGGCACGATGTAGATATAGCCGTCCGCATTGCTGGTCGCGTGCACATCTTCTCCGACGACTACGCCGATTGGCGGGGTGTCGGTTAAGACCGGCGGCAAATATCGCTTGAAGGCAACCGTTACAGGCAAGGTTTGCCCGCCGGTTATAGTCACGCTAGCCGTCGATACCGTTCGAACGTACCCTGCTTTAGCCGCGGTTACCCAATGCGTACCTGCCGGTACGTTGGCTAAAGTAAAGCTTCCGTCGCTTGCAGAGTGAGCGGTGATCGAAGTGTAACCTGCCAAATTCAGGTCCGCGCCCTGCAGCGGATTCCCGTCAGGGTCATACACAATCCCCGTCAACGTCCCGGTGCCGGATACAGGCGATGGGTCATAATCATCGCTTCGCACCACATTCGCGATGGTGAACGTATTCGTCCCTGTCCATTGTTTGGAAGGATGCGTCGTTTGGGCCGACGTCCCGTCGCCGCGAATCATGAATCCGGGATCCTCGTCCGCCAAGACCAAGATGGTTTCGCCGTTTTCCTCGAGGACATTGCCGATCTTGAAGCCTCGGGTAGACTGATCCGGATGCCGGACGACGACATATTGCCCAATCGCTTCCGAGCCGACCGGCGTCTCCGTTACGATCGCGTTGTAATCGTCCCCGTCCGCCTCCCGCAGGGTTCCGGAAACTTCGCCTTGCACAGGGCCAGCATCGGTTATGGACTCCACTCCGTTGCTCAGAGAGGTGCCGGCTGCGAGCGACATCTCGCTCACCGCCCCGTTCACGAGACGGATCAAGCCCATCTGGCCGTACATGGTGATGCCCTCCACTACGACCGGCTGCTCCGGATGATCCGGATTGCTGATCAGGATATCGGTTTGGTCGCCGTAGACCACCTTGACTGCGATTGCGCCGTCAGGCGCTCCATCCGGCTGCAGCCGCTCCGCCACTTCAATCCGAGGCTGAGCTTCGCCCGCATATGGCTCCATGACGGTAACGAATTTGCTTTGCAAATCGGTTCCGTCCCGACGCAGCACCATTTTGGGCATCGTATACTTGGCGGCTTCGTCGTTGTTGTCGTAATCCCGGCCATACAGCCGCCCCGTCCGCAGCGAAGGGGAGCGACCCAGATAAAGCTCATTCGAGCCTTCCTCCAGCAGTCCGGTTATCCGCATCTTGGAGCGTTCATTTCCTTGCTCCGAGGTGTTGAGCGTCAGCTCGAACCGATCGCCGTCGAGCTCCGCCTGCTGGACGTCATTCACATAGATGTATCCGGGGTAATGACCCTCCGCACTGCCGCTGTCGCTATTGCTCGTCGGTGCCACGACATCCGTTCCAGGCGGCAACAAATAAGGACCGTAGTCGGTAAGCGTCAGATCGGTGGAGAAGAAGGCGTCGCGATTCGCATCCCCCTGCAGCGTATATTCATGGCGGTTGCCCCCGGAAACGCGGAACAGATCCAGCACATACCCTTGTTGGCCGTCGCCGTCGGCAAAAGGAATGAACCACGGCTCGCGGCTATATTCGTCCGTTTCCGTGTAGGCTCCCTCAAAGGACGCACGCATCGCCTTGAAGCTGCCGTCCTCGGCTACGAACGACTCCATCGTTCCGCCGTCGATCGCTTCCTCCGTCGCCGCCGCAGCGTCATGGCTGTTTACCACAACCGTGTTGTGCCCCATCGTCGACCTAGAGAACCAACGGTAAATCGTATTGAACGTATAGCCCAGATCGGGCAGGAGCTCTTGGCCTTCGGCATAGAGACTAAGACTTAAGGGATCGTAGTGATAGTGGGACTTGTAATTCGGCGTAAAATTCATATACACTTGCGTCTGCTCCGAACCTTCTCCGCCGGCCAGCCGTCCGACCCCTGCAACCGGAAGCAGCAGCGAGCCTACATCGGTCCAATCCGGTGCCACTCGATCCGCGAGCGTATCATTGACCGGGTAATATTTGCCGTCCGGGTAGGCGAGGATGTTCTGCATCTGCGCCGCTTTCCCTATGATCGGAAAGTCGCGTTCCATGTCCAGATCGACCAACCGGGTCCCCGTGCGAGGAGAAATGTAGCCGACCGGGTCCGTCCAGCCGCGCAGTAAATTCGCTGCATCCACAATCCCGTCAACGAGAGCGTTGTGATAGGAAAGCGAGATCTCTTGCCAGAAGCCGTCCGACAAGAACAGGTTCGAGACGAATATGTTCATCAGCTCCACGACCCGATGAATATAGTCCGGCTCCTGCATCGCTTTACCGTACTCGATCATGCCTTTCCAATTCGTATAGGATAGATTGCCGAGGCGCGTAGGGTACGACAGCACGTAATCCACCGAAGGCCGGAACATTTCGTCCAGCAGCTTTTGCTCGACATCCACCCCCAGCTCGACGCTCAGCAGGTCAAAAGCATTCGTTTTTTTCACATCGGAATAAGCCCGAATCAGAGGTGTGAGCGTCTGAAGATCGGAGCCGTACCAGCGGTACCACATGCCTCCCCAATAGGAGTACGGCGGCCCGTTCTGGCGTTCGATGGAGTTGTAATACCAGGCTTGATCGATAGTCGGGTTGTAGCCCTTGTAAACTTGTGAAAATTGATAGAGCAGTCGGGCCGCTCCGAGCGGATCCGTTTTGGCTATCTCCGCCGTTTGACCGATTGCCCTCAGTTTCTGCAAATACCACAGATGGGCCGTGATCGGGTATTGCTTGCCCTCGTTGTCTTCGTAGTAAGGAATCGAGACCGGATCCCCTAACGCATTTCCAACTTCAATGGCCTGGTCCTCGAGAAATTGAACGTTCGGGTACACCGTGCTCGTCCGCGTTGCGATCAGGCTATGCCCGTCTTCGGACAGCTCGTACAGCATATCGGGGTATAGATCGGGCATCTCCGGCAATCCGACATAGCGAAAGCCCGGCTGCTCCGGAATGAGCTCCATGGTCTCTTCGACGAGCGTGGAAGGCTCGGACCAAACGACAGTCACAGGCTCCTCCGAGCTCTCCGCCGGTTCGAGAGTGGACAGTCCGGCTTTGATGAAGCTTTCTCGATCGAAGAGGAGATGCGCTAGCAATCCCGTTGAAGCGCTTACCGGAACAGCCGTCAAACGAAGCTGATACATTCCGGATTCCTTCGTAGGGGGATGCTCGAACGTAATCGTAAATGTAGAGACGTCCTCATCCGTCGAAGATGGGGCCAGCTCCTGCCAATCGCCTCCGGGCGATTTCCATTGCAAGCGATACTCGGCCGTGTCGGCGTCCCAGCTCTCCTTGTCAAACGTCAGCTCCATCTCCGAATAGCTCTTATAGTAGAGATTCGCATTCAGAGTGTCCCACGGTGCTAGCGTAGTTGCTCCGCTGCCCGTTGGGAGGTGCTGGAGCGGAAGCTGCCCGAAGAACAGGCTGCCCAGCCGACTTTCGTCTATGACACCTGCATGGTATCGCACCTCACTGCCGTTGCCTCGATCCCATCGCTCGGAGGTACGGATCGGGACCCACGAATTCAGCGCCGCCTCGTTCAGCTTCTCGATCTGAACAATATTGATCCCCCACTCGTCGCCGGCGTCCACCCCTTCGCCTACGATCGAAGCTATCGGGATGGCAGCCTCCAGGTACAGATACCCGTCCGCCACTTGTGTCTGGTAAACCGCGGATGTCACCGTCTGCCTATTGTCATTGATAAAATTATCATCGTACGTCCGGTACCAATACGTATTCCCGATGGACGTATCGGCCGGATCGATCCTGAACGGCACGACATGATGGGCGCCCGGCATATTCGTCGGCGTGAGGATAACCTCGATCCGAGCGAGCGAATCCGCTTCCGCCTGCGCCATCCTGCCGCCGATATAGAGATATTCGCTGCTATAGGCGATCTTATAGTTGACGGCGTGATCTAATGGCTCTAACGCATACGCGGTTCGGAAGTCATCGAGCACGGCGGCATTCGCCCACAGCGGCTCGTCGAGCGCCCCGTCGATCACCGGGGCCGTCGTCCATTCCGGCGCCACGGCCCATTTGTCAGCCATGTAGCCGATCGGCTCGGACGTCTCCGACGCGTTGGCTGCGCTCGGGGGGAATAGGGGGATCGTACTAATCAGCAAAACGAACAACACCAGACCGTTGATCGGACGGCAAATCTTTTGATACATGAGCTCCACCTCTTTCGACGAAGTATGGGTACCCGTCTTCACGGGCTGGTCCAGCCACTGTTGGCTCCAAGCGCCCCCTTCCTCTGCGAGCTGCGAATGGCCTATCCTAGTCAATGTCTCATAGGCGCCGCTTTTGTCTCAATTATCAATACTCCCGATCGTTCGAGCTGCAAGATTGGATAAGGAATGGAGAAAAAGATAAAACCGCCTTGGCGGGCGGTTGTTGGGGTTTGCTCTATGGTTACAGATTTAACTTAATCAGAATATACAGCTCATGCAGCCCGCAAAGCAATTAGACGTAAGGCAATAAAGAATCGGATTCATGCAACAACTGCATGAGCCGCAATCAAAATGGCGAATAGCGGACAGGGGCGAGCGATGTAGGGTAAAATTGGTCTACTTGGGCCCTGGCAAAAAGAAATAAACGACCCAACGGATTCGCCGGATATCTAAGTATCCAGTCTGAGTACCAAATTTCCTTGAATAGGGAGCAAAGCGGTGATCTGAGTACCCAAGTAAACAAAATCGGAAGCTGGGTTCGCGTTTTGTTTCATTTAGTATCCAGATGAGCCAGCAAGACACCAACTAGCGAAATATGGTACTCCACTCGCGAAATTTGGTACTCAGACTAGGATCTAACGATTCTCTGTCGATGCTTGCGCGCTACACCCTACGTTCACTGCCGTTCCTTTGTAAGAATCCGGAACGTAATTCCGAATTTATCCGTTACATTCCCATAAGCGGGGCTGAAGAAACTGGCTTGTAGAGGCTCGTTCACTCGGCCGCCTGGATGACGCGGTGTCAGCTTCTGTCACACCATCTTCGAATACGCTTTATATTCATCCTTCTAAAAATAATCTTTATGCATGCACCTGAATGTAATGTAATTTCATGTTGTAAATATGTGCTATCAACCGGCGTTATTTCATCGTATGCCCACTCTTCAAGGCCTCTTCTATCCTCTTCTTTCAAAGAATAATCGTCATCCTTATCTGATCGGTAGACCTTTTTCTTGCCACTAAAAGAAATATCAATGTGGTTGACACCGCTCCATTGAACTAAATATTCATATCCGTCTATATCTTGTACTAACGCTTCTACACTTGTAGGATCTAGAGTACGTCTCAATAAGGAAGTATTGCTTATCCTTAACTCAAGTACATTAGCATCATGAAACGAGTGGTTACTAATGAAATTGAAAGTTTCTTTAGAAAATCTTGTATTTAGAGACTTCAACTGATTCCAGTATCCATCCATATCCCAATGATCATCTGAAATAAAATACTTCACTTGTGCACCTCTTAATCAGCGGCCTTAATACTTACCCGTATGTGTACCCCACGGCTTTCAGAAATGCCTTGGCCAGCACCATATGTCCAACCGCAGACGGGTGTACGCGATCCCAGGCCAGTGTAGCCGGATAAATATCGCGCAGCACAGGCTCGAAAGCAGCTTGCGTGTCCACTAGCATGGAGCCGGTTTCCTCCGCTACGCGCTTCACGATCGCCCCGTATTCGTCCATCCGCCTCCGCATGGCATCGTCCTTGTTTGGCTCAATGTAGAACGGTGTCATCAATACGATGCCCTTGACCTGCGGCTTGGTCCGTAATACCAGTTCCCGCAGCGTTGCTTCATACTCCTCCGGATATACGTGCGATTCCTGAATGGTAGGTTGGTCGAATTGACGCCACACATCGTTGATCCCGATCATGATCGAGAGCCAGTCCGGCTTTAACGCCTCAACATCGGAAGCCCAGCGCTCCTCCAAATCGCGAACCGTGTCCCCACTAGTCCCCATATTGACAATCCTAATGCCTCTCTCCGGGTACGTGCTTTGAATCAGCGCGTCGACCAGCGACACGTAGCCTTTGCCGATACCTCCGAAAAGTCCTTCGCCGTACGGCCGCTTTCGTTCGCAGTCTGTGATCGAATCTCCGATCATGACGAGTTTTTCACTATTTTGCAAGAGCATGTTATGAGGTCCTCCTTCATCCTATACAGTCCATCATTAGAATTCCTCATGAAATGTGTTTTTCCCTTTCAGAAATCCATTCTGCTTGTAGTATTTATTCCGCTTAAATTTTTGACGTCCGTGAATTTCCGCCTCGCTTGGATTGTGGCTGTTCTGTTATCCATACCTCTCAATAAATGGCTCTAACCGTGAAAGCCCCTCCAGCTGGTGCGCACTGCTCACTCCATAAAAAAATCCATGCTCCGCTTCATGCAGCAAAACCACCTCGGAATATTTCCCATTATGCAGGAGAAGTTCGTTCATCTCGTATATAAACGCATGGGGGAAAAATTGTTCCTTACCCACAATAATAAACAGAAAATCTGCTGACATCGCATCCACATGTACGATAGGCGAAGCTATACGAAAAAGCGGACTCTCATTCTCATACGAAACGCCGAGTAAATCCTCCATATCACGCTTAATATCTATCTGCATGTTATCCCACTTTTCCAAAGTCGCTGGTCCATTAATAGACACGCATGCTGCCGGTCTCTGCCACCCCTGACTCAGCACAAGGTCAGGCTTGAAAAGCCGGGGATCTGTCACGGCAAGCAGTGAAGCCAAATGCGCTCCTGCCGAGCTGCCCAGAACGATTATGCGGTCTATGTCCAGGCCCCTCTCCGCAATGTACGCAAGGAACCGATCATACCCTGTAGCCACATCCTCCATCTGTTCTTGCAGGTGGACGGCTGGCGCCAGGCGATAACCTGCCGAGGCACACAAATAACCCTTGCGCGAAAAATATTGCAAATGCTGATGGAAGCTATCGCGGCTTCCAGATCTCCATCCGCCCCCGTGAATGTAAAACAACGCCGTGCGACGAGTAACGATCAAGGGACTAGCGATATCTACCGCTCTTCTTATTAGGATCTCCTCATCGTAATAACGTGTAATGATTTGCATACAAGACCTCTCTCCTGCTCTAAACTACAGATTCTTTATAAAATGGATGATACTGGGTCAATGCTGCCAAATATTCATCCGTATCAGACGAAAGCAGCCTTTCACTATGCGCCCCATGTTCGAAGCGTGCCCGATCCAGCTCCTGCTTGAAGCTCTGCAGACGCTGTTGCATAACCACGATGTCACTCTCGTTCTGCAATTGCTCATAGATTCCCTTAAGCATCAGATCCCAGCCCCCGCCGAGCAGTGCCGCTCCAGCTTGAACATACGCCCCAATACTTTCGATCGAGACTCCACCCGTATAGAAAATTGGGAACAGACCGTGGACTGGGGCACTGTTCAGTTGGGCGATGCGCTCCGGACTTTTGTAGCAGAACTTCACGAAGTGTGCTCCTGCGTTCAAAGCCGTTACGGCTTCACTATAAGTCTCCACCCCAGGGATGAGCAGATAGTCCCTTGAGTATTTCCTAAGCGTAGCCTCTGAGAAGGGGAGCAAGGCGACAAACCCATCTGCACCTGCAGCTGCCAATTGCTCTATCGAAGGGAAATCCTTCTGTCGCGACTTCAGGAATGGAAGCAGCACGCCGTCATCCACAACACTTCCAACAAGCACGAGCAGCTCCGGATAGTTCATCTTAACGCTTTTGATCTCCTCTATTACTCGGGATCTTCGGCATGTAATTTCAACGGCCTTGAAGCCAGCCGCCACGCAAATTCCGGCTAACTCAACGGCATCCAAACGATCGTTCACGAAGATTGGCATCCAGCCTTGTTTGTGAATCTCTACATACTTATGTTTCAAATTCTGATTCAAAGTAGTTCCTCCTCTGACCGTTTCAGTAAATAGGCATACAGCTTGTGAATGGAATGACGGTATGCCAGCAGCTGCGACTCCCAAGTAACGCCCCCGATATGGGGAGAAATAAGTAAATTAGCATGTTCTCGTGCATATTCGATCAAGGGATGCTTGTGCAGATCCTCCCGCCATTCACCCTCAATGACGTCTAACCCCGCTCCAGCCACCTTCCCGGAGGTCAAGGCCCCCAGCAAGGCTTGCTCATCAATTATGGCTCCGCGCGAGGTGTTAATTAACACTACGCCATCCCTCATTCGCGAGAATGCCTCCCGATTGAGGAGCTGCTTATTCTCAGGCGACAAATGAATGTGAATCGACAGCACATCCGACTCCTGCAGCAAAGTATGGAATGTTACCTTCCTGATTCCCGCCAGATCGACATCCTGCTGCTCGCATGCGATGACGTTCATTCCAAAAGCTTTCCCATACTCCGCCACGATCGAGCCTAGTCGACCATATCCCAGAACGCCTAATGTTTTCCCCCTTAGTTGTCTCCCGCGGAACCGGTCTCTTGCCCAATCTCCTTGTTGAACGGCTTCGAAGCTCCAAGGAATACGCCGTACAACGGCAAGCAGCAGACCCCAAGCCAGCTCCGCCGTCGCGGTAATTCCCTTCAGAAACTCCGTATCCCCGCGCAGAGATAGGACCTCTATTCCTTTTGCCCCGGCATAATCCATATCGATATGATCAAGGCCGGTGGACGGGGTCACAATTACCCGCAGTCTCGTTGCAGCCTCAAGCACTCTAAGGTCAATCTGAGTATGGAGCGAGCAGAAGTAAGCGTCATATTCTGAAATGCACGCGGCCAGCCTCTGCTGATCGGCAGCCATATGGGTCACCTCCGCAAACCCGTGCAGGAGCTTAAATTCCTCTTGGAGAAAAGGGGCATCCGCCATGTTAAGCACCTTAAACGCAGGCTTCATCCTTAGCCTCCCGATCTTGCAGACCCGTAGCAGCCTTGTAGTAACGGTTCTCGCAAGGATTCCCTGCTGTTATCCACGCTTCTCTACTCTTCGGCAGCATGATGAGGGAGTAAGCCGTATGATAATTCTCGCTTACATGACTGCAAATGCTCCTCGGATAATGCTCATGATCCGTCAGCAGAGTCTGTATCCAACCCAGATCGATCTCCTGGCCGCTGCTCCCAACTAATCGATTCATTTGCTCCAAGCGCTCCACCGTATTCGAGGACTTTGAAAGATCTCCTTGCTGGGCAAGCATTTCCGTTTTCTGTGATTGCAGATGATTGGTATGAACAACACAGCTTTTATCCGATTGTGGAAGTATTACATCCAAACAGCCATTTATCAGCTCCAGACAGGCCATATCCCCGCTTGCATCACAAACCGTGAAATTTCCGGAGAAACCTATCTCACCCTGGCTAACAAGCCGCCTGGCCAGCTCAATACAAGCCTTTACATGTTGCTGTCTGAGCAGCATACGCTTAAATAGGCCATGGGGAATGCTAGCCTTCCCAGCCTGGTTGTTAATCCCGTACAAGGAATTCCCGCAAAGGCTTAGCCCATGCTCATTCATTCCGTCGAGTGCTATGGATCCCGGGTAAGCGAGCATGAACAAACGCGGTCCATCAGACGGCAGCATACGTATAATAGAAACCTGTTTTCTGGACCATACGCTGACATCATGATTCGTCCCGCAATACACATTTGCATCTGACGTCATTTCTCTGCTGAACGCAAACGTACTGCAGCCTTCGTTCTTGCAACCCGCGTCGCTGGGAGAAGCCTCAACCTTGTCGCCATCCTCCAATACCTCGTTGATTTCCCATCTGCTATGCAGATAGAGCGCTTCCCATTCGGCTAGACCAGCCCCGGCCTGTATTCCTTCAATCTCCTTCATATAGGATGGGTCCATAGAGTGAATGATCGACCTATATTGTTGCGCCAGAATAGAAATTTGCTCAACCTTCTCGGGATTCATCCAGTGCTGCAAGCTCTCTCGGATCTGCGCTTTGAAGAAACGGCCGATCTGCTCCCCTATCTCATAGCTGTTGCCCTGCAAAGTAACTTCCGGAAAACGCATTCGAATCTCCCTCTCCTACTTGCCATGCATTTACGGTTTCATTATGTCGGCGGACTCCCCTGAATTCAATTGCAACATACTCGCATGGCTTGCAAATAAATAGGAATGGAGCCCTTGAGCCCCATTCCCTTATGCTTCTTGGCGATTCAGTGCCAATTCCCTGTATTCCGAAGGCGTCAGCCCTGTGTATTGCTTGAATACTTTGTTAAAATAGCTGTTGCTGTTGAATCCGACTCTGCTGCTCACGTCTACTATTTTGATTCCCGGATCGGTTAAGAGAAGCTTGCCCTGCTCGATACGATGCCGATTCACATAATCAATGACCGTCATTCCATGATGCTGCTTGAATATAGCGCTGACATATTGCTTAGAGAGGCCCACATGATCAGCGAGGTCATCCAGGGAGAAGTTCGTATGGTAGGATTCGCTTATAAACTGTTCGATTTTACGCAAATACTGTTTGAAATCCTTCTGATACTCACTGAAGAAGCTCTTGTACTTGGAGTAAAAAAATTGCTTCAGCACAACCGTATTCATCGTTCCCCGTTCCACAATCAGCTCATTCATCTCATTCAAAAAGGTCACACTGTTCTGATCATACAGTCGGATTAGGACCGTTATATGCATGTACATGTTGTAGTTGTATTCCATCACGCTGACATCTTCCCTGAACATATCATTCAATAGATCCACATAGGTCTTTTCGTTGTGCTGGCGAATGGCAAGCTCCAGCTCTTCAATCGTATGCAGCCCGATCTGCTGATGGTAATCAATAGGAAGCTTGTTATAGCAAAATATATTTGTGTCCGTCGTGTAAATTCTACCCATGTTATAAGCGTACAAGGCTTCGGTATAAGAATGGTTGATTTTATCCAGCCTGTGAATCCCGCCGATACTAATATCAAGCTTGCCCAGAAGGGTGTCATTCAGACTTGCCAGCATTTCTACTATAAAAGTATTCAGGTCAGGCTGTTCGAGCTTGAACAAAGCGAACCATTGCTTATCCGATTCTTGATAGGTTTCCGCTAAATTCAGATGATCCAGCCTTGCATTCACTCTCTGCATAAGGGAGCCCTGTTCATCCTCCCCATATTCAGTCTCCGCAATCTTGATTGTATAAATAACAATTATCAAGAACCCCCCATATTCGCTAAGCCTCTCCAAGTCCGCATGACTCTCGAATCTGTCCTTGATCAGGTTGTGCAACAGCGTTCGTTTGAGCAATTCCTCCTTCTCCAGCAGTTGAACCTCCAGGCGGTCATTCTTTCTCAACACATTTCTAACCGGACGGTACAAGAAACGAAAGCCCATTCCCCCGCTCGCCAGGATGATGACAATTCCGACGATAGAGAGCAGCACAATGAACTGATTCTTCGTACTGGCCACATCCCGGTATAAATTGTTGAGATTGAGTTCGCTGACAAGCTTCCAGCCTGCGACCTCCAGCTTGTACTCGGTTCGGACCATATCCTCTTCTGCACGAATCAAATGTGGAAATACAATTGCATCCGTGGAAGTATCTACCAAGTACAATTGACCCATGTCCTGATCCTTATTCAACTCCCGGATATAATCGTTATAGAGACGCTCAATATTAATGTGAAAAATGACATAGTACTGTCGGCCATCCTGCTGTGGCAGCTTGGCCATCCAGGAGAACACTAGCCGCTGACCTGCTACAAGTTTAAGCTCGCGGACCTGGGTCGCTTTAATTTGATAATTGAACATCCCTTGAACGGCCGGACCGATCCAGCTGTAGGCAGGAAGCTCCAGACTCCGTTCAATGCCATGATTGGAGACGAGCACAAACGGATCATCGGCGCTATACCATACGACCTCATCGATATATTTATTCGACGCCGCGATCTTGTTCAACCGGTCAAGCAGCAGCAGCCGCTCAGTAATCGACTGGGCTTGCAGGAATCGTTCCTCCACTATGGAGGACATGACAATATCCCGGATTTGTCGAAGAGCAGCGTCGAGCAGCGCCACTGTCCGCTTCAACTCGTTGTCATTCTTGGCATTCACCAAGTCAACGGCTTGTTTGACCAGAACATTCATACTGTATGCGCTGCCAATAAGAAAGGGAATGAGGGAAACCGATAAAAGGATGACCATAATCCGGTATATAAAGCCTCTATGCTTCGCTTCCATGTGCCCTCCTTGTGCAGCTTCAAAAAGAGTTCCGCCTATAAGCAACCCTGTATGTTCTACATTATCGAGCTTGCCCCCGCTCCCGGCAATAACAAAATACTAGAACTTGTGATAGAATCCTCCGATCGCATGAATAAATAAAGGACTCCGGCCGCCTTCCCCGCCGAAGTCCTTTCCTTAATGGCTACCTTGTGTAAAATCGAAAATCATCCACATACACCGGATTCGCCGACAAGCCTGCGTTCACATACAGAAGCACCTGCTTCACCGGCTTACCGCTCTTCGTGGCCGGCAGCACCGAGTTCCACACGAATTCCGACCATTGCCCCGCCGTAGAAGCTAACGGATTAATAGGGGACTGGGCGGTGCCCAGCGCATTGCCGTCCTCATCCAGCATCTCATAGCGAAGCTGAATATTGCCTGTAGCTGAGGGTGGCGCATAATAATATACACTCATCATTACCGTACCTGGGAGCACCGAAATGATCTGCCCCGGTCCCCCATAACCTGTCCCTCCGATCCTAAGGCTAGAGGTGCCCGTATAGGCCACGGTATCCGAGCGTTGAAGCGTGATCGTGCTTGCAGATCCCGGGCGAATAGTCCAGTTAGGCGCGCTGGCAGGAGGATTCTCGAAGGAGCCGTTCAGCGCAATCGAAGTCGCTCCTCCATTCAACAGAACCACATCATCGATATAGATGGGAACCGAGGACAATCCCGCTTGGATCAGAATTTGCGCTTTCTTCACAGCCTTGCCGCCTATTGTAGCGGGAATGCTCCCGCCGGGATAAGGCTCCCATACGAATTCATACCACGTGCCTGCGGTCGAAGCTAACAGTTGGAGTGCGGATCTTTTCGATGCCAGCTCCACTCCATTTGCGTCCAGCAAATTCATCCCCAGTTGCACGTTGCCGGAGGTCGTCCCTGCAGGGACAAAATAACTCACCTTCATTGTAGTTGCACCGGCCGCTATGGGCACAGTCTGAACCGGCCCTCCGTAGCCTGCTCCATTAATACGCAGGCTGGCGCTGCCCGTTAGCGCCTTATTCTCCACCCGCTGGATGCCTATGGTTCCTGTGGAGTTAGGCAGGAGGCTCCAGGCGTCGGCGTTCCCGATGTCTCTCTTCTCCAGATCGGCGTTCCTAATCGTGGAGGAGGTATTCACATTATAGATTTGGGCTTGATCGACATATACGGCTGCAGTTACCGACCCCGTATCTACGATCGTTAGGAGCTGCAGGAACTTGACGGCCTTATTCTTGCTCGTAAGCGGAACCTCGGTATTCAACTCCGCTTCCGTCCAACTGCCGGCTGTCTCCTGCAGCACATGCTGAGCGCCTCTCACATCTCCTATTCTGACTTGATCCTCGTCGAGCAGGTTAAAGCCCAGTTGAAGCGTTCCCTTCTCGGTCCCGCTTGGCGTATAATAACGGAGCTTGAAATTCGCAAGTCCTTGCTCTACCGGAACAATCTGCTGAGGTCCGCCCCAGCCAGTACCCGCAATAAGCAAGCTGGCGCTTCCGTCATCCGCGATTCCCGTCACCCGTTCAATACGCCGAGTCCCGGTATAGCTCTGCCATAAAGTCCAATCATCGGCATCTGTAGGAGAAGGGCCCGCTTGCTCGAATGAGCCATTCTGGACCAGGTTTCCATTGGACAAGCCATACAGCAGCAGTTGAGCAAAGTCCCTCTGGGCAGATGGAACTGCAGCATGCGCCAACTCGGCCGTTCGATCTCTTACCGGCCCCCCTGTCGGCTCTTCATCCCGCATATAACCGACCAGGTTCCAGAAATCGCTATAGTTCCAGCCCGACCACAGCAAGGTTGATTGAGCGTTAGGTCCTTTGGGATTCCACACATGCTTCAACACGGGATCGGCCGCATAGTCGTCAAGCATCTCCAATCTCTTCTGAGCCAGGCGCAGCCTCTCTCCGAAGCCTTGGGAGCTGTCCTCCAGCAAGTCCATTGCCGCTGTCTCGTCCCCCGGGGCATCATGATGCTTCGGATAACTGAGCGAGGATACCTCATAATATTCGAATGCCTTCAAGAGAAGGATCGCCCGCGCCTTCTGCTGAGCCGTCTCGGCCAGGGCATGCGCGGTCTCTAGCTGCGTCCTGCTCCACGCAATCTCCTCATCGGTTACGATATCGAGATAGCTGGCATTGTCATAACGCATGATCAAATAATTGGGCTGGAACCAGGTCGAGGTCTGCACCCGCTCCGTCCAGAACTCCTCCCAATGGTCATAATAAGCCTTCAGATACGGGGCTGCATCCTCTCCGACGGCACGCTCGTACCATTCATCCAGCAGATCGTCCACATCCAACGACGGATTCCACTGCAGCTTGGCAGAGAGCCAGGCCTTCGGCCCTTCGCCCCAGTTTGGATACAGCTCGGCATACTGATTTTTCACACCGAGCTGTTCGTCATAGGCATAATGCTCAGCCATCAGATGCGGATAATAGCGAGGCAGCACATAGGGATTCCCATATATATAATCGTAGGCGCCCACGTTCACCGATACCTCGCTCCAATCCTCCATCAGCGCCTTGCCTTGCGCCTCGACGTTCGGGTCCAGCCATGCCAGACGATCCTTCGTGACATAAGGCACAACTCTGGCGTTTAATGGAAACGAGGGAGGGTTGACTACTTCGGCATAGGCGCTGAGCCCGAACCACTTATCCGGATAGTCGAGCAGCACGGCCTGTGCTACCTGATTGACCCATCCGTAATAAGTGTCCGACAGAGCAGATGTATCGCTTGAGCAGAATCCTCCTCCGTCATTAACGCTTAGGGAATAGGAGGTCTCCTCGGGATGCTGCCGGAAGTAATCTTTGATCGTCAGAATGGCCTCTGCTGCTGTAGCATTCGTGAAGCAAGGCTGCCACCCTGTTCTAATTCCCGAAGCCGGAATGTAGGGCTGACCGTTTCGCACAGGATAAAACTCAGGATGCGGATCGGTTCCGCTCGGTCCATATTTGGAGGGAGGGAACAGGTTCCACATGTTATGCTGCTGTTTGACCCGCATATACAACCGATTGTGCTTCCCCCACTCGAGCAGGATGGAATCGTTCTCTCCTCCTCCGCTATATTCCGGCGAGATCGGCGATAAGACCCGGTTGCGGAAGACGGGCTGATCCGCCACATCCCCTAACGGTACAGAGATATCCGACAGCTGCGGAACATCCTCGCCGTCAGGGCCCGGCATAAGCCATCGCACGCCGACGAATCGCTCCAGAAACTCATTGACGCCGTAATCCGTACCCGATACGGAAGGCCCCAGAACGGTCACACTGTCATTGCCTGCACGAATGATAAATCCATCATCGTCCATTTCTTGTACATCCAGCTCCATACCCACATCGCTTCGCGGACCTGTCGTACCGATATAGAGATGCACGCCCCCCTCGGCTTCTTCGTCAACACCGTTCATGACTACTATGGGCAAGGTGGCACCCGTGGATTTATATACGTATTCCGTTACTCTCTGGGCTGCCTTCACGACTTGCCTGTTAGCATAAACGGACAGGAAAATCGTTGCTGCAGGTTCATGATCGACGACAATGGGAATGCCGCTTTCTTCCTCGCTAGTGTAGGATGACAAGCCTTCCCCCGTACCATTCCAAGCTCTCATAGCTAGTAGCTCAGGCTGAACACTTGCCAATGAAACCATAACGATTACAAGTACGGACAGCTTTCTCAACCAAGCTCTCAAAGCAATTCCCCCTATTCAACTTGTTTGGCTGCTCCAGCTTCGAAGGTAAACAATCGGGCATGCCGCATTCTGAAACGCAATCGAATCCCTTTTCCCTTCCACTGATCCAAGAGTCGACCTTCTCCCCATCCCACAAGCCCGGAAGCAATAACCTTGGCTCCATGTGTATTGCCGCAAAAGACACCGCAGTGTTCTCCGCTCCAGCCTTCAACAGGCTCCCCTTGCTCGTCCAGCACATCGATGCGGATTTCTCCGTTCTGCTTGCCCGGACTGGAATGATAGGATTCTCTCGTATCCGCATTCAGTATTAATTCACCCCCCGGCCATTCCATTGGAATCGTCGTGAACTGTCCTTCTGACTTAGCCTCAATCGCGCAAAATTGATCAATCGGCAAGGTCGCGTAGCCAATTGTGCCGAAGGTATCCACCAAGGGGCGATTATGAGCAGCGTAACGAGCCCCCACGTAGAACACCATTCTCGAGCCTATAAGGACAGGGCCATTAGAAGCGCACGTATTCCATTTCCGATTCCACTCGTACTTGGGCGCGATGAAGGCCGCCCGCGGATTGGCTCTGGACCACCGCTTGCCGTCGCGGCTGAAGACCAGATGAATTTCCAGGCAATCTTGATCGCCATGCCAATACTCCAGCATCCCCAGCTGCCAGCCATGGCGCTCGAATACGGTTAATCCGTAGAATTCAGCGTCAGCGGGGTCCATAAGATCCGGTGTCAAGACCAGCTCCGGCTCCGACCATTCCTGGAAGTCCGTGCTTTCGCTCCGGAATATACAACGCTTGCCGTAATTTTTGGTCATATCGAGATGGCGCGTATAGGCCACATACTTGCCGTCCTGCTTGAGCGCTTGCACGATGGTGCGATCCCCCGCTCGGAGAACAGGACCTGTCGAGCGTTTGTCCCAGCGCAATCCGTCCTTGCTGTGGTACGTATGGATGCCGAACTGCTCATTTTCTCCCCATCCGAGACCGTTTCTCCCCTGTTCGAAGGTGGTCATCTTGTAAGGGTACTCCTGGTCATCCGGGTCGTAGACCAAACTCGGTGAATCCATTTTGAGCCGGGGCGTGAGCACAATGTTGTTATGCTTGCTGTCGTTCCAGCTAACCTGTCCCAGGTCCGGCTTCTCCCAACGAATGCCATCCTTGCTGGTTGCGAGCAGTACATCCTGCGTCGCATTAATCAGGTTGCTGTAGTACATCCGCAGCCCATCCACGGGATGCTCGAAGACGGTGCCGAACAAATTCAGAATCGTTCCTTCCCAAGGCTTGTCAGCGTGAAGCACCGGATTCGGGAACACACTGGCCGGTATCCAGCTCCGGCTCACCCTCCTGAATTCGGCGATCCATTCATCATCGAACAGGAATTGAGGTACATTCGGTGTTAATTGGGCCGGCTCCACACGGCCTTTCCCTATCATTGTCATGGGCTGCAATCCTCCAGTATGGTTTGTGGCTTGCCGTTCTTGGTTATCCTTTGACCGACCCAACCATCAGGCCTTTGACAAAATACTTCTGTATGAACGGGTACACACAAATGATCGGCAAAGAAGTAATAATAATGGCCGCCGCCTTCACTCCATCCTTGGACAGCGAGGAGATGGAATCCGCACTTTGGCTGGCATTGGCATCCAAATCGTTCAATTCGAGCATGGTCAGCATCTGCTTGAGAATGAGCTGGACCGGCCATTTATCCGTAGAATTCAAATAAATCGAAGAGGAGAACCAGGTATTCCAGAATTCAACCGCATAGAACAGTCCGATTGTAGCCAGGGCCGGCATAGACATGGGCAGAATGATCCGGAATAATATCATGAAGTCATTGGCTCCGTCCATACGTGCCGACTCCTCCACCTCACCGGGAATCTCCATGAAAAAATTGCGCATCAGAAACATGTACCAAGGGCTGATCAAGGCGGGAACTATAATCGCCCACAACGAATTTTTCAATCCCAGTGAAGTGACCAGCAAATAACTCGGGATGAGTCCGCCGCCAAAAAACATCGTAATGATCAGCAGCAGCGTAAAGATATTGCGATAAGGCAAATATTTCTTGGATAGTCCATAAGCGAGACTGCTCGTGAACAGCAAGCAGCAGAAGGTACCGACGATGGTAATAAAAAAGGTGTTCGCAAAGCCTCTGTAGAGGAAGGTGCTTTCGAATAACAAATATTTGTAGGAGCTGAACACCACGTGCTTGGGAAACAGCGTATAGCCATGCAGTAAAATATCCTCATGCGACATGAGCGAGCGTGAAATCAAATACAGGAAAGGAATGATAATGGAAGCGGACAATACAATAAGGAAGCTGTAGTTGATCACATCGAACGTTTTGAACCTCACCATAACCCTTCCTTCCCCATTCGCCTGACCGCATAGTTAGTGATCAGCAGGAAGCCCAGGCCAATTACATTCTTGAACATGCCGATAGCGGCTGCATACGAATATCGACTGCTTAACAAACCCTCGCGATATACATAGGTGTCAATAATGTCTCCTACGCTATAAACTAGAGGCGAATATAGTAGGAGAACCTGTTCGAAGCCGATATTCAGGATCTGTCCCATCGACATGATGAATAGAATGGCAATTACATTGGAGATGCCGGGCAAGCTGATGTGAAGCATCTGTTGAAACCGATTGGCCCCGTCCATTTTGGCGCTTTCATACTGAGCCGGATCAATGCCTGCCAACGCGGCCAAATAGATGATGCTGCTCCAGCCGATACTGGTCCACCAATCGCTCACAACCAGGACGCTGCGAAAGTAGCTTGTATCTCCCAAAAAGTTAACGGAGGAGAAGCCCAGCTTAATAAGCAGCAAATTAACCAAGCCGGATGTAGGGGAGAGCAGCATAATGACAAGACCGGATATGATAACCCAGGAAAGAAAATGCGGCAAATAAGAGATCGTCTGGACCGTCCGCTTGAACCTCTCATGCCTCACTTCGTTCAAGAGCAGCGCCAGAATAATGGCGGATGGGAAGATGAACAGTTTTTTATACAGGCTGATCAAGACGGTGTTCTGCAGCAGGGTGCCAAAATAGTAAGAATGAAAAAAATCGGAGAAGTGCTGTAGCCCTACCCATTCCGGATTGACCAGCATGCCCATAATGCCTGAGAAAGGTTTGAAGTTCTGAAACGCAATGACAACCCCGTACATCGGAATGTAATGAAAAATCAAAAAATAAAGCATGCCTGGGAAAATCAACGCATATAAAAATTTGTATTTTTTTACATTATATAGAACACCATGGCGTGCGGAAGCAGCCCCTGGCTTTCGCTTGGGTATGGCGGTGTCTGAGCTGGGCAAAGCCTTCACTCCAATCTGAATAGATCTGATCTGGGCTAGTTGCCCCGGGGCAGCGAGGAGTTAACCTTTCGCTCAGCTGCCCAGGACATCTTGCTGTTGTTATTTGGCTTTAGCTGCTTTGTAATCGGCGGTTTGATCTTCAATCGACTGCTCTCCGCCTATTTGCTTCCATTTGGCCATCACTTTATCCCAATCCGATACCGGCACCTCGCCGCTGAACACCTTATTCTTCTCTTGCAGCAGGTAAGTGGCCATATCGTTCTGCTTCGTATACGACTTCCATTTGGTTTTGTCATATACAACGTTGATGTCAATCGGGTCGAATGAAGGCAATTTCTCCATCTTCGCTTTGTTCTCCGCCATTCTCCTATTCGAGAACGTTTTGAGCGGCCATTGCAGCAAATTCTTGAAGTTGATCGTAATGGTGTAGAATTTGCCGTAATAAGGCGCCTTCTTATGGTCAACCTTATCTTCTCCGAGAAATTCGAAATACCCGTCCGAGGTTTTAGTATAGTTCTCCCCTTCCAGACCGTATAAGGCTGCCGTATATCCTTCCGGTGTGGCCAGGTAATCCAGAAATTTAACCGCGGCTTCCGGATTTTTATTTCGTTTGGTAACGACGGTAAGACTTAAGGTTACGGGAATTTTGGGGATCTTGTTAATTCCGTTGCCTTTCAAGAGAAGAGGTTCATACATCACCTCAGGCACCGTCTTCACCAATATTTCCTCGGAGTCCAGCGTTCCGCTGAACGTGCCTGCCAAGACGCCTACTTTATTCTGCGTCATCAGCTCAATCTGTTTGGCTGAGTTGGAGAGCAGCACATCCGGCCAAATGTAACCCAGCTTATTCCACTCTACCAGCTTGGTCATCATATCCTTATACCCGGACAACAGCTCAGGCGGCATCAGGAGACCGGTCTTTTCATCCAACGTCGGATTCATCCCTTGCGGCAGGAAGAACGGGGCCAAGGCTTTCTCCAGACTGGAGAAATCCCCGCGAATCGATAGCGCGTACGTATCGTTGACACCGTTTTTGTCCGGATCCTTGTTTTTGAAAGCCTCCAGCACGTTCTCAAATTCTGCGATTGTAACCGGCATCGGCAGGTTCAAAGCTTTCAACCAGTCGGTGCGGATCATAAGCGTTGTCGGCGTTGTGATGGCCGTCTCGTTCGGAATTCCGATGATCTTGCCTTGGAAGGTAGCGCGCGGCCAGGCTTGCGGGTCAATGTTCTTCTTCAAGTTGGCGCCATACTTTTCTATAAGCTCATCCAGGCTGACGATCGCGTCGTTTTTGTACAAATCAATTGCTTTTTCGGGTGATACGAACGGAATGACGTCCAATTGGTCACCGGAAGACAGCATCAGATTCATTTTGTTATCGAACTGACCGGCCGCGCTGAACTGCACATCCATATCGACACCGGTCTTCTCCTGAATCAAATCATGCATTCTTTTTTCTTGAGCCGAATCATTCCGACTATACGTAGTTCCGTTCTTCAACTGCACTTGTTTAACCGGGACAACCGGTTTAACCGGATCACTTGCCGCCGTCCCGCTAGGTTGAACGTCCGTCCCGGTTTTTGCACCGCATGCCGCAGTCGTCGCTGTAACCGCCAAGGCAAGCGCCAGCGTCAACCCTTTTCTCCAATGGTTCATGGCCTTTCCCCCTGTATACAATTTAATCGCCTCGCTGTTCGTTCTCACCACGCCTCCGGATAGCGTCATTGTCTACGAAGCTCCGAGTACAATCTCATCATGGTGCAGCAAACGCTTTAATTCAATCGCAATATCCTCGTATTTATTGTAATTTGCGGGTCGTGCCCGCTGCACCTTACAATTTTATGAAAACCGTCCTGGCTGACGGTCCTCTGGCGTAAGTGTTCAGTTGGTACGTGGGGA
>NZ_BIMA01000031.1 GCF_004000845.1 Paenibacillus koleovorans NBRC 103111 | reverse complement strand
CGCATCTATTGGCCGGCAACCGATGGGTTACGAGTCCACAATTAATCGACAGTCTCAAAAGTCGGACTACAGACACCGATACCGCGAGATGGCCATGGATGCTGAATCCCCCAACCACGCTTCGCAAGCGCACCCTTTACGCTTTAGTACTGTAAAATTTTCTGTATGTTGAAAACCCTGATCGGAAGTTCACCGATCAGGGTTAGAAGGAATGCTCAATCGACTCTTCGATACCAAGGCAGCCGGGATAGAGGAACTTCAATCTCAATAATGGCCGGTCCCGCAATAATGGCTCCGTCATCACCACTCCATTCACCTGGCGGAATGAAGACGATGCGACTGCGTTGCCCCTTATTCAGGATGGGTGCCGCCATCAGACGGCTACCAAGCAGAAATTGATCGGAAATCGATTCGTAGCCTTGCCCAGAAAACTCATACGCTAAGTGGCGAACCATCGGTTCCCCTGTCCTGGCCGAATGCTCGGCAATCTCCACAATCTCAGGACCGAGCTTCGCATGCAGGTTAGCCGCCTCCACGCAATAGCCCAAATGCTCCCGGTCCAATACCCGCCAAGGAGCGGCCGAGAATTGCATCATAGGAAACAGCGCGGAGCACTGGGCATAACGGACGAACAGCTCCGCGTCCAAGTTATTCGCAACGGAGGTGAATTGGATATATTCACCTCCGCCAATCATATCGGGGCATACGAACGAATAGCCCAATAAACCTTGGGCTAATGCGTCGGGAATCAACGCTCCTAATCCGTCTCCCTCCCAGGAATGCTTCTTGTCTTTCAACCGTTGCACTAGCGGCGTTCCCGCCAACTTCCAGCAAGCCCTAAACTCATTCAAAGCATAGGGCAAACCGACCTTAGCCCAAGCTTCACAATGGCCGTTGGGATGATTCGGAACCGCGCTCCTATCGCTTTCTTCGTAGAAATTGGGATCCCCCGCGTCGAACTTGAAGCCGTCAATTCCGTACCGCACTTGCAGCTCACGCAATTTCCGATGGATCCAATCGACCGCTCCCGGATGCGTGCAATCCAGCACAGCGCTGTACCCATTCCACCATTTGCGAATGGCCGTTTGCCCGCTATGATCCTTCAGCAGCAATCCGGTTGGCTCCAACTGTCGGAACGTCAAGCTGTCCGGGCTCACAAAGGGACAAACCCATAACATGACTTTAAATCCCATCCGATGCAGCTCATCTACCATCCCTCTCGGATCGGGAAAACGACCGGAATGGAATTCCCATGTGCCGTAGGGCTCATGCCAATTATCGTCGATCATGATAACCCCCGCCGGCATCCCATGCTCCAATACATCCCGCGCATATTGCAAAACCTTCTCTTGCGTCGGGGAGTAAAGCAGCTCGATCCATAGGTTATACTGCGGGGCTGTGAACAGCAGACGCTCCGGCATTTCCCCTGAAGAAGGGAAATGGTTCTTCGACGCTGCCAAATAAGCTCCGCGAAGATCCGCATGCCGGTCACTGCAATAAATTTCAGCGCCGCTATCGTTCTTCACATGCAGGACGCGATCTTGAATCGAGAAGTCGAAGGGCTCTTCGCTCCAAACATACCTTCCTTGGTTGGACAGAAGCAGCGGACATGCTTGGTTGGCTAATAAATCGCCGCCGAGGCTCGCTTGGAACCCGTGTTCCGCCGCATAGGGCATGTGCAAGCCATCCGATACTCTCCCGCCCCACCAATGCTCATCAGCCAATAGCTTAATGCTTATCTCTCTTTGTTCCATGCTCCCCCTCCTAACCCTTTATTAAAAATCCCTATGGTCGGGGTGCGCGCTGGAACGCACATTCTTATGAAGGGAAGCAATACGCTTCATGTCTTCCGGCTGCAATTCAAAATCAAAAACAGCTGCGTTCTCCCTTATACGACTGGGGGTAATCGACTTGGGTACCGCTATGATGTTCTGCTGCACAATCCAACGTAAAATAATTTGGGAGACAGATTTCCCGTACTGTTTCCCAAGCTCCAGAAGAACCGAATCATCTAACAGCAGCCCTCTCATCAGAGGACTATAAGCTTCCAGTTGGATGCTATGCTCCATACAAAAGCGGTGCAGCTCATCGGAAACCAGATAGGGATGATACTCGATCTGATTAACGGCCGGTTGAACCTGACAAGTCTCCAACAAAGGAAGCAGATGATGCTCCAGAAAATTACTCACCCCGATGGCTCTGACCTTCCCCTCGGAGTAAAGCTTCTCCATGGCGCGCCAAGATTCGCGGTTCGTTTCCTGAATAGGCCAATGAATCAAATACAGGTCGATATACTCGACTCCCAGCTTCTTGCGGCTGGCTTCAAATGCTTGGAGTGTCGCCTCGTAGCCATGATCCGTATTCCATAGTTTGGTTGTGAGAAAGAAGCTTTCCCGAGGCAAACCCGTTTTCCGGATCGCCTCCCCTACGCCCTCTTCATTGCCGTAGACGGAGGCCGTGTCGATACTAGGATACCCGCCGCAATCCGCAGCGGTTTGAATCGCCTTTATGAGCTCTTCACCGTTCCCCACTTTCCAAACACCCAGGCCAAGCAATGGCATTTCCACACCATTATTTAAAGTTATTGTTCGTGCCGTCAATCGCCTGTCCTCCTCCTTCTTCATCCCTCGATCCCCCTTCGACCTGCCGTCGGAGCTGTTGGACGAACTCCTCCATCCGGACGTTCTCACCGGTCAGACGAGAATGCTCGGCAGCAAAAGCGATCAGGTGGCTCTCGGCCGAGACCATGCCGGAAGACCGGGATGGCTCACTCTGCGTGCTAGGATTATCATGGCGCCTAACGATTTCCCGCATCAGCATCGTATCCGCACCGCCATGTCCTCCCTCGACGCTGGCCGGAATGATTCGCTCTTTTTGTCCGTTGAACAGAACTATCTCCAGCTCTCCGCTTTTGCGATGTCCCGTAATTTCCCCCAATGTGCCCATAATCTTGAAAGTACGCGTGATCTCGCTTGAAAAGGCGGAAATATTGAAGCTGACGGTTACCCCGTTGTCGAACTGCATATTGACGGCTTGATGATCTACGACATCATTATCGCAGCGGAACACGCATCGGCCATATGGACCTTCCTGCAGAGCTTTCCACCGGGTAGGCAAGTCGTTCTGCAACGAGACCACGTCCTGCGGCCAGCTGTTGCTGTCATTGTAATAAAGCTTGAGCGCGGAGTAAGGACAATCGGGTTCAACCGCGCAACCATCCGTACACCGATCGGTAGATCCTAACGGAGCGTGGCGTTCACGAAAGTAGGACAATTCCCCGAAGGAAGACACGGACGTGCATTGCCCTCCTGCCAGCCATTGAATCAAATCGAGATCATGGCAGCACTTGGCCAAAATCATGGCACTGGAGGAGCTGGTCTTCCGCCAATTGCCTCTGACGAAGCTGTGTGCGAAATGCCAATATCCAATATTTTCACTCCACTGAATGGATACAAGGTCTCCGATTTCTTTCCGGTCCACCAGCTTCTTCAACGTGTTGAAATAGAGATCGTATCTAAGCACGTGACATACCGTAAGTCCGCAGCCTAAACGTTCGGCTTCCTCCGCCAGACGGAGTGTCTCGAGCGGATCCGGCGACATCGGCTTTTCCAAAACGATATCATAACCGGCTTGCATGGCCTTCATAACCGGTTCGTAGTGATCGGTATCCTGCGTGCAGATGAATAACGTGTCGCATAGCTTCGGTTTTGCGAGCAAGTCATCCCAATGGGTATATTGTTGGGCGGTCGGGATAGCATGAAGATGGGCAAAATGAGTTCTTTTCTCCTCATTCGAGTCCGCGACCGCGATAAATTGAATTTCATTCGGATGCTTCAGCGCATAAGCGCCATAAGCGAACATGCCTCTGCTGCCCGCTCCGATTAAAGCTGCTTTCATCAAACTGTCTCCTTCATCCTGGTCATTCTGTTAGGCAATCTGCGGCTGGAGATCTAGGACAACGACCCAATCCTGCATGATCGGAGGAACGGGGAGTGTCCATTCCCCTTGCTCGTCAGCACAAACATCGCCGATCGGATAGCTCCGACCGTTCCGAGGATCGATAAATTGGGCTCGATAGAGGATTCCATGCTCCAACCCCATGAGTCGGACCGGATCGTTCCACGGCGTCAATAAGATAGGCGTATAAATCAAAATCGTTTCCCCCGGAATCCAAGCGCAATAGGGGTTGAATGCTTCGGATGGTCCCGCCGCCGGCTCGATCCGAAACTGACTCGGTTCTAGCCTCCACCATTCGAACCGACCCAGAATACGTTTGCCCGCTCCGACATGCGCGGCTCCCGGCAGATGGATCGCCTGCTCCCAAATCAGATCGTCCCATCTCGTTCCGCTCGGGTGCGTGCCGAACGGCTCGTTCTCGATATTGCTGACCGCCACCGCAATCGTGCCGTATGTGTGCCCGGCGGAACCCGACAACAAACTGCTCCAGAACAAGAAGCGCTGGACGTCGGCGTAATTCCGACCCATAATCCCTTCATAAAAAGCTTCCGCGCTAATAACAGGAACAGTAGGCTGAGCTTGTATGATATCGATATAGTGCCTAGCCGCTAAATGCAATTCATTATAGCGCCCGGTATCGCCGTGTCCCGCCTGCGGCAGCTCGAAATCGAGCAGCGAGCCGTCCTCCAATTGGCTTCGCGAGGAATGGAAGGCGTTGGAATGCGCGGTAAGCGGCCGACGGAACGGATCGGTCTGGCGGATATACGCCGCCACCTGCGTCCATTCCCGCAGCAACAGCGACTTATCCAATCCGCGCTGTGGCTGCCGAGTTCCGTAGAACGGCATGTTGCACTCGCCGGCCAGACACCAGAAGACCGGATAGGCGCCGTAGCGGGCGATCAAATATCGCCAGTGCCGCTTCATGCGCTCGGTTCCCATCCACAACAAGTAATAGCCCCACGCGCCTACGATACAAGGCGCAAGACCTGATTCCACAAAATATTGGATTTTCCGGTCGGCCTCGTCGAAGTAGGCAGGACGAATCCGTGCAAATCTCTCCTCCCAGCAATACCCGGCCTCATTCTCGTCGCGTTCATCGAAGGCAGGCGTCTCCGGTCCAAGACCGATGCCGATCTCGACGACCGAGAAACCTTTTCCTGCACGATCCTCTACCAACTCCTCCAGCCTGCCCGGGTAAGTCATTCGTCTGGACAAGCATGTATACCAGGTGTCGGCCAACCATAGGAACGGTGTTCCGTCTTCATGCTCGAAGTGTCTCCCGCTGTCTCCCACTCGAATCGGGCCGTGCCGCAGCAAGCGGTTGGTCGACTCCGTCTGGCTCGACGCCTCCAAGACACCTTCCACACCGTGCAATTCTCGATTGCTGGCATCGGAACAATTCGTGCAGATTCGATATCGCCCTTCCGACGGAGGCGAGAATCGGACCTTCCATTCGTTGCCCCCCGCCCAATAGGCAGGCACCGTCCATGTTTGGCCCTGCTCATCGGTGATCACTGCATCCAAATCCAGGTCATGGAACGGATCTTCATAGATCGATCTGGATCGGTAAGACCATTCGGCGACTTGATATTGAATTGCATTAACGTTTAGCATCCCGAATCTTCCTCCTCGCTTGACTCCTCGCTGCTTATCCCTTGACAGACCCCAGCATGACGCCTTTCACGAAATACTTCTGCAGGAAGGGATACACAAGAAGTATCGGCAGTGTGCTAACGATAATAGTGGCGTATTTCAACGACTCGACGACGATGACTTCGGAGCCCGATCTGGCGTTGGCCGAGGAGGCGATGGAATCGGCATTCGAGCCCGCGATGATCAGATCACGCAAAATGACCTGCAACGGAAACAAGCTGGGATCCCGCAAATAAATAAGCGCGCTGTAGAAGTTGTTCCAGATGCCTACCGCAACGAACAGTCCGATCGAGGCGTATACCGGCTTCGACAGAGGCGCTACTATGCGCGTGAACAAGCCGATATCGTTCAATCCGTCCATACGGCCGGCATCCTCGAGCTCTTCCGGAATGCCTTCGAAAAACGTGCGGAAGATCAGGAGGTGGAACGTATTCACCGCTCCGGGAAGCACCATCGCCCAGATCGAATTGACGATGCCTAGCTCTTTGGCGACCAGATACGAAGGGATCATCCCCCCGCTGAACAAGATCGTAAAAATGATCAATAATGTAATCTGTTTGCCAAACAGCATTTTTTGCTTGGACAGCGCATAAGCCGCCGACGAGGTAACCAACAAAGAAATGATCGTACCTAAGACAACGTACAGAATTGTATTGCGGTATCCCATCCATATTTTCCGATCTTGAAAAACAATTTCATACCACTGCGTCGTGAAGCCTCTCGGCCAGAAAGAAACGCGGTTCTGAAGCACATATACTTCGCTGCTGAGAGAGACGTTAATCAAATAGACGAACGGATACAGCGTGACAAAGATCAACCCTAGCATGATGCAAATATTGATGGCGTCGAACAAGCTGAACCGGGCTTGCTTCATCATTCCCACTCCTTACCACAGGCTCACCTGCTTGATTTTCTTGGCTGCGAAATTGGCTGCGTACAGCAACAGGAAACTGGTTATGCCATTAAACATACCGATTGCTGTGGAATAACTGAAATTTCCCTGCAGCAGCCCGACCCGATACGTATAAGTGGAAAAAATGTCGGCCGTCGAGTATACAAGAGGATTGTAGAGCAAGTACACCTTCTCGAAGCTGGTCGACATCAGGCTGCCGACGTTGAGAATAAGCAGGATAAACATGACCGGCACGATTCCAGGCAATGTGATGTGCCACATCTTCTTCCATCTGCCTGCCCCGTCGATCTCGGCCGCTTCGTACAAGTGGGGATCTATCGAGCTCAACGCGGCCAAATAGATGATTGTCCCCCAGCCCACTCCTTGCCAGATCCCAGACGTAACATAGATGGTACGAAAATATTCCGGTTTCGACAGAAAATAAATGGGATCTCCGCCGAACCACTGGACGATTTGGTTGATCATTCCGCTAGTCGGCGACAAGAACATAATGATCATGCTCACCATGATGACATTCGAGATAAAGTGGGGCAAATAGCTGACGGTTTGTACAAACCGCTTGAAGAAGATAGACCGCAGCTCATTCATAAGCAGGGCCAACAGGATCGGCGCGGGAAACCCGAACAAGATGCTATAGAAACCAAGCAGAAGCGTATTTTTCAGAAGCACCAGAAAATCGGGATTTTGAAAGAAATATGAAAAGTATTTGAAGCCCACCCACTCGCTTGCCCAAACTCCCTTGAAGGCGTTGTAATCCTTGAAAGCTATCACGAGGCCGAACATCGGCAAATATTCAAATAGAATATAAAATACCATCGCTGGAGCAAACAGAATCAATAAGAATTTCGCATCGCTTAGCCGCTTCTTGAACGACTGACGCTCTACTCCAGGACGGTTGCGTGCCGCTTGAAACTCTGTGTTGTTCATTACGCTCAGCCCCTACCGGTAATAGAATCCCCCCCTTTTAGGGAGGGGGGGTGGCTTGCCAAACTTATTACTTTTTCACCCGTGCATCTGCGTTCGTATACATCTTGATGACATCCGACAAACCGAGCTTCTGGTACCCTTCGACATATTGATTCCATTCGCTGAGAGGGCGGCTGCCGATAATGAATTTGGAAATGTTTTCTTCCATGTACTTGTTGATGGCCTCGCCCTTCAGGTTGACGATTTCTTGCTCCGCGTTGTTGAACATCGGCAGCAATGGACTTGGCCCGGCGAACTTCACGGCTTGACTAAGCGCTGTCTTCGACTCCGGCGACATCAAGGACATCCCGGCTTCCTGATCTACCCAGATTTTCGTACCTGACGTGCCGATGCCGTAGTTCTTGGCGGCGATGGCCGTAGTCGTAATGTCCGGGATGAACTTCTTCTGGCCGTTCGTCTTCGTGTATGTGGTGCCTTCCAGCCCCCAGCTTAATACTTCCTTAGCCTGATCGGTGTACAGCCAGTCAATCAGCTTCAGCGCTGCATTCAGGTTCTTGGAAGTAGAAGCAACCGTCAAGCCTTCGTCATAGTAAGAGGTCAACCCGTGGAACGCTTTGCCGGTAGGCCCCTTCGGAGGATCCATATGCGCCATCGTAAATTCCGGCGTTGTCTTGCGCACATTCGTATTGAAGTTGTCCAAATTGCTCAAGTAGCCATTGAAGATAAAGCCCTTGCTGTTGGCGATAAAATCATCGCGCTGCTTCGAATCGAGCGAGAGGAACTCAGTCGGAACCAGCTTCTCCGTGTATAGCTTATTGAGGTATTCGATCATTTTGCGATAGCTTTCTTCGACAGGTCCGTACGTCCATGCCTTGGTCTGCTCATTTAAGTAGTAGCCGTGGCGCGTATCCCAGCTTGGCGAGATGTAGTTCAGAGTAGCGAGTCCCTTCTGCCATACCCAAGGCGTGCTGTCCGGATACAGCTTCTTCAGCTCCTTCAAGAGGGTGTAGAGCTCGTCGAAGGTAGCCGGCGTCTTCAGGCTATTCTTCTTGAAAATATCTTCTCTGTAAAGCATGATGCCGTTGCCCACCGGCGATGTCGCACCGGAAGTCGGCGTCAGGAACAGCTTGCCGTCGTTTGAAAGCGGGAGCTTGGATTCGACTTGATGGGTCTCCATCCATTTTTTAAAGTTCGGCATTTTATCCAGATGATCCAGGTAGTTCACAAGCGCGCCGCCGCCGCCGAACTTCTGAACGAAGCTGTAACCGGACATCCACATAATGTCGGGCATTTCGTTGGAGGCGATGATCAGAGGGATCGATTCCCACCAGTTGCCTTGATACCCGGATACCTTCAGCTTGGTGTTGGCGTTCTTCTCGAACACTTGCCAGATCGGCCAGCTTTCCTGCAACGGCTGAGCTGCATGGTTCTGCACCATCATGCTGAGCGTGACCGGCTGCGAGCTGGTTGCTTGCGGTGCCGTAGTACTTCCGGAAGGCGTCGGCTCGATTGTAGGTGTCTTGGTACAAGCCGCCAGCATACCGGTCAGCATCGTAGCCGCAAGAACCATGGAAATCTTTTTCTTCATTGCGTACACTCCCCTTTGTGATCTAAGTCTGCATCAGACTCGACGCTTTAATTATAGGGTTGGACTATTGGAGCTCGAAATAAATCAGTTCTTACTAAAACCAACTATTTTTTACTTTATCCGGTATCTCATCATTTCTCTTGAACATGAACGGATTGTTCCCTTATCCGGATGGATGGATCTTCCGATAAGGCAAACAGCAGTGTCTCCTTGTGCTTAATCGATCCTTCCGGAGCCGAATACTCGCGGGACGTGCGCAATTCACGAATTCGCTGGCAGCTGCGTTCGGTGTGCAATCGGAAAGAAACGGTTCGCCCGCTCTCGTTCGCGACATAGATCAGATCGTCATGCTTGCGGCGGACGAGTCGCGCTTCAAGACCGACAACCCGATTGCCCTCCAGGTCGGTCACATGCAGCGGGCGATGAACGCCGGATTTGTCGTAGAGTTCATCGAGCAGGCGCATCAACGAATCGTCCGACGGCGTTCCTGCGGAGTACCAGACGACTCCCCGCCCGACATGATGCCTGGACAGCAAAATACGGCCTTCGATCGAGCGTGCCACAGGTTCTCCGGATAGAAGCTCTACCTCCTGCATGACACCGGCATACCGGAGCACTTCGACCGCGCTCAGCTCCGACGCAAGGTCAACAGCATCCGCCTCCATCGCTTCCTCGTAATGCACGGCACGTTGGAAGTTTTGATCGTAACGCTGCTCCAAGTCGCCATAATACGCGATATCCGGCGTAACGGTGTTCAGAATACGTATCCCCCACTGCTCCAAATAGAGCTGCGGTCGGCAGTATTCATCTGCGACAAGCGATTCCGGCAAGACAAGAACATGCCCTCCCTCGCGAACATAACGGTCGAGCGCCGCGAATGACTCCTCCGGCATATATTTGACCGCAGGCAGCACGAGCAGCTTGTACCGGGAGGCTCTGCCAGCGGTCAGCTGCTTCTCGCTGAGGAAGGTGATGCCCGTATCCAGCGAGCGTGCTGCATGATAGCAGCTGCGCAAGGAAGTGAGGAACGGCGTCGAATCCGCGCGAAGCAGCTCGGGCCGGACCTGCAGCATATTCGTCTTGGAGTATAGAATCGCCACCTCCATCGGCATGTCCCAGAACGCCGTAATTTCCTGACTCAAGCGTCGGATGTCGAGCGCCGTATACAGCATCTCGGCCACCTGTTCCATGGACATCTCTCCGTGAGCGGGCGAGTTCATCGTGCTCATCGGGAATTGACGCGACGGCTGCTTGGGCCACCAGAACTTGGAGATCGAGGTTTTACCGTGCAAATAGTTGAGCATCCAGCGCGAGCTGTCTCCATCCTGCTCCGGATCAACCATCGGCTTGGGAGTATCCGCCAAGGCGCGCAGCAGGTCAATACTGAGCAGATCGTTGCCTTCATGCAAGATGACGTCGTCCACTTCGTTGATGATCATTTCTTCGTCGATCCCCGTCGTCCCGTTGTCGGGACTCAGCATACTGTGCGTACCGCCGGCGCAGATCGGTATCGTGGGATGATAGCTGCGAATCGTCTTCTTCGTTCGAATGAGATGATCGGTAAACCGTCTAGTGTTCCAATCGGTCCAGTCCACCCAGGCGGCTCGGTTCACGTCCGGAAGAGGCGCGAAGCCTTCGGTGGGAGGCGGTATGATCTCACTGAAGGAAGCGTATGACGTGTTCCACCGTTCATTCAACCGTTCGATGCCCTCATGCTTGTCCTTCAGCCATTCCCGATATCGAGCGATGGACGTATCGCAATAGCACATGTAGGTTAATTCGTATCCCAGGATCACATACATGAGATTCGGCATGCCCACCCAGCCCGGCGCATGCTCTTTGTTGTATTGATCGATGGCATCGAGAATATGCTCGTTCTCCAAGCAGATGATTACATTTTCCTTCCGGCCGCCCATCGCCCACTGATCCTTGATCAAATGGCCGCACCAGCCCTTCCAGCCGACCCGTTTGGTGCCTTCATGGCGATGAAAAGCTTCGTAGACCGGCGACCACTCGATATCGTACCTGGATCCGCCGCCTACGGCAAATATCTCGGTCTTGTGCTGCTCGGGGGAGAAAAACTGCATAAGCGCTCCGTCGTTGTGATAGCTCATGGAACATACCAGCACTGGAGAACCGGAGGTATCGACGTACGCGTTCCCTTTGATCCGGAGCGACTTGAAGTCCGGAATCGGTCTTACGAGCGACAGCGGAACGTTGGCATCGTCTTCATCGTCCTCGAACTTCTTGGAGGTGGTGTACTGCTCCAGAATGGTCCTCTGCTTGATCACCTCAACAAGGGCGTCGCTCATATTGCGCAGCTTGGCGGCAGGCGAGAAGTGCCAGGCCAGCATCGGTCTCAGTTTGAGCGCAATATCGGCGGTCATCCTGGCCGCACGGGCGTAGTGGGTCTGCTTGCCGTTGATCTCGGCAATTTCGATGACCCGGACAAGTCCAGCCAGCTCGCGCTCAAGCCGCTCCTTCAGTTCCCTTACTTCACTAGGATCGACATAGTTGTCCGGCTCAAACGTATAGCAGTAAATATCCAGGTGCTTGAGGAGAATGACGGAGTCACCCGGTTGTACGAGCGCTTCGCCATCCACTTCGCTTCGAAGCGTCGACAAGCGTAGGGCAGCGACCGCGATCGGCTCTTCTCCGGGGGCGGGCTCCGGCATACGCAGCACCACCTTCGCAATCTCTTCCAAGTTCAGCATTCGGTCGCCCCTCTGAGTCTGGATCGGTGCGATTTGGACAATGACATGCGTCACTCCCTCACCCAGCAGCAAGGCGCGCCCGCGATCGACCGCATCCCCGAAATGCCGGTCCGGGCTTGCGTCCGACTCCTTGTCCACCAGTTGCAAGCCGCCGATTGCAATACGGCCCCACGGATTATAGATCATAAACTGCAGCGATTGATAGGCGCTCCAGTCTCCACCTAGCTCTGCCGTCTCCGCCACGCCTCTTAAAGTGGCCCCTGTAACTCCAATTGGAAACTTACCCTCGCCTTTTACGAGAGCTCCCGACCACTGCGGCGTTCCTTGCTCAAAATCATCGAGCCATTTCGGCTTCATCTCCCGCTCTCCTCCTACTCTCTATCATGCTGGATGGGATGCCTATCCCGATTGTACACGCGCGCGACAGCTCGCCGGTAGAAACGTTTTTTTACGAATTCAAACCAGTTTTTACTTCCTGCAACTCGGTTTGCAAAACTCAAAATCGGTTTCTATTCAAAAAGCGAGAGTTCGGTTATGTTCGATAGGCGTACACAATACACAATGTACGCCATGTGAAGAAAGGAGCGAATTAATGATGAAAGTTCTGCTACAAAACAAGGAAAGGCGAGGGTGGCTATGGACTGCGATTCTGGTTGCATGGCTGCTGGCGGCGGCAGCGATTGTCTTCAACGCGGGGCAGCCAACCGTATATGCGGCACCAACCAACTTGGCCCCGTCCGCAACCTTGTCGGCTGACACTACTAGCGGGACGTACACGAAGGATAAGGCTGTGGATGGAATCAAGAATACGGACGCGAGTCGCTGGATCTCGACCAATACGGCCGAGCCGCACTGGTTCCAGCTGGATTGGTCTTCCGCCAAATCGATTACCAATATCAAGGTATGGAGCGGAAAAGCCCAGGGGGTCGGAGCCAACTGGCACATCAATTCATTCAAAATGCAAAGCTGGAATGGAAGCGCCTGGGTAGATATTCCGGGAGCCAGCGTCACGAACAACACGCAGGATGGCTTCTATGGCCAATTCAACAACTTCACCTTCTCCGCCGTCACCACGACCAAGATCCGCATGTACATCACGGACGCTTGCAACCAAACCGGTCAAACGGACGCCCGCCTGCTGGAGATTGAAGTATGGGGCGAAAATGCCTCTGGAACACCTACACCTACGCCTACTCCAACTCCAACACCAACCCCTACACCTACACCTACTCCAGGTATGCCGCCCGTTCAAGAATGCAACAACCCGGGAGCCGGCTGGATCTGGTGCGACGATTTCGAAACGAATCGCCTGAGTTCTTATTTCGAATATCAATCCCCGACCAAGTTTGTCCGAACGGCCAGCGCCGGCACCTCCAGCTCGCAAGGCATGAAGGCGACCTGGACGCCCGGTAATGGCGATGCGGGGAATTTGAAAATTGCCTTCGGAAGAACGCCCTCCGCCTATATCAGCCCTGTGGCTGGAGCCACTACCGATTATCGGGAAATCTACTGGCGCTTCTATGTCAAAACAAGCTCCAATTGGACAGTCGGCTCCGGGCAGAAATTGACTCGAGGCACGATCCTCTCCACATCCAACTGGGCGCAAGCGATGATCGGCCATGTGTGGTCGGCTGCTCCGGACAATAATTACTTGTACATGGATCCCGCTCGGGGGACAGACGCGGCAGGCAATCTGGTCACTACGCAATACAATGATTTCGCCAACCTGACATGGCTGGGCAAGAAGCAGGGATCGCAAGCCTTCTTCGTCTCCCCTAACTTGAACAAGTGGCAGGCGGTTGAAGTTCATTTGAAGCTGAATACGCCCGGACAGTCGAACGGTATTATGGAGTACTGGATTGACGATGTCCTTCAGGAGAGCTCCACGAATCTGAATTTCGTAGGCAGCTACAATGCGTACGGAATCAATTCCATCATGCTCGAGAACTATAACAATACCGCACCTACGGCGGCCATCGAACGTTACTACGATAATTTCGTCATCAGCACGCAGCGGATTTACAAATAAAAGGGAAGGGGCTTTCATACCGGGTCCGTCATACCCGAGCAGAGAGCCCCTTCTCCTTTCACAACGATTTGTCCCTATACTCCTGCGGCGACAATCCCGTATACTTTTTAAAAAATCTTGCAAAAGCAATGCCTGACAAGTACCCTACCGCTTCCGCGATCTCATGAATTTTCATCGAACTGCGGAGAAGCTCCTTCGCTTTTCTCAATCTCACCTCCGCAATATAATCAGATAGGTTATAACCTGACAGTTGTTTGAACAACCGTGACAAATACGAAGGATTGATATGGAGATGTTCTCCGAGTGCCGTCAAGGACAGGTCGCTGCTCAGCTTCCGCTGAATATACGCTTCGATCTCGCGTACAATTCGATTGGTCCTCTCCGACGCATCCGATGAAGTGCAAGTGAAAATCGTGTCTGCCAGCTGCTCGAAAAAGGACCAATAGTCCTCCATCCGCCTTTTGGGATCAAAGCCGTACAACCTGTCCAAATTCATCAATCCCGCAATGGAGGAAAACAGCTGCATTCGGTTGAGATGCGTGATAAACAACGAGGACAGGAAATGATAAATCTCCAGTTGTGTGGCGAGCGATCCGACATGCTTGCGGGTGTTCGAGCCAAGCTCGCGGAACAAGAACATGAACTCGGGCTGCAGCCCGTTCTGCAAGTAATTGGCCAGCTCTCCGTATTGGCCCGGACGGAACATAAACGAGGCTTCGTCCGGATCCTCCTGCTCCCCCAGCCCATCCGCGCTCATCTGCTGCAGCTCGGTGTCGGTGAGCAGCATGCCCGAAGTAAGCCCCACGCTTTTCTCCGCCAGCAGCTCGAGCCGATGAAATTGGTCCGAGAATACGGCCCATTGCAAGGGATCAGCGCCTAGCAAGAACGAAATCTCTAGGTGCAGCAAACGCTTGCATGAATCTTGTACGGATTCCAGCATCCCGTTGATATACAGCGGCGCGCGCGACAGTCCGTCCGTTCCGCCTTCTTGCCCTCTGCTCAGCGGTTGGAAGATGCAGAGCATCTGCATGCGATTGAACACGATCGTTCTCAGCGCGAATGCATCTCGGAAGTATTCGTCCATTACATTCTGCGCCGCGTCGAGCAGCAGCATGCGATCGGAGGGCGTATAGGGCTGTTTCCAGCCTTCCAGCCGCGCCAAGGCGAGGAATATCGGGGCATTTGCATCGAAGGGCATTTCCAATTGTTCAAACTGTTCATGCAGGGCATGGACCGACCACTTGCCCTCCGCCATTTCGAATAAATATTGCTTTTGAAGGGAGTGAACAGCCAGCTTATATTGGTGCTTCTCACGATTGCTCAATAGCTCGGCTTCCAGCTCGGTTTGCAGCGAATGTATAGCCCTCGAAACCGAATTCCGAATCTTGGCGTCGCCTTCGGTTTTTAGAATATAATCGAACCCTCCCAGGGAATACGTCTCCCTGGCATAGTTGAAATCGTTGAAGCCGGTCAGGAAGATGACCTTGCACCTCGGCCACAGCTCGCGGATCTCTTTCAGCAGATCAATCCCTGTCTTGACCGGCATCATGATATCCGTCAGCACAATGTCGATCTTCGTCTTATCAAGGATCTCCAAGGCTTGAGGGACGGAATAGGCCCTGAACAGCTCCAGCTCCCACTCCTCCTGCTCCTCGAACATCTCGAACAAGCCGTCTACAATAATAGGCATATCGTCAACGATCAGCAGCCTGTACATCATATCCCCCCTTCCGGCATCCCCACTCGAATTTCAACCCTCAGCCCGCCCAGCCGACTTCTGCTCACCTCAATGCCTGAATCCGACCCATATTTAATGCGAAGCCTCCGGTGCACATTAATCAGGCCGGTGTTCTCCGCACTGCCGTCGGACGCGCGTATCAAGCCGCTCTGTAAGCTGGCGATCTCATCATCCGTAATTCCGCTCCCGCTATCTTCCACCACGATGGACAGACTAGCCTCCCCCATCTCGAATCCAACCTGCAATTCGCTGCGTCCCAGCACGTGCTGGAACACATATTTGTAGCAATTCTCGACGATGGGCTGGACGATGAGTCTGGGAACAAGCAAGTGCTTCAATGGCTCCGGCACCTCAGCGAAGGAAACCTTTACAAGACCGGAGTAGCACACCGACTGAATATCCACATAAGTTCTCGCATGCTGAACTTCTTGATCCAGAGAAATTTCTTCATCGGCATCCCGGGTCACAAATTGAAAGTATTGCCCTAAATACTCGGAGAATCGGGTAGCATTCTCTTGATCCCCTCTGCTGATCAACCTGGAGAGCACAAAGAAGTTGTTGTACAGGAAATGCGGATTGATTTGCGATTGCAATCGCTTTAGCTCCGACCGTTGGCTGCGGATCTTCTGTTCATACACTTCCTGGATGAGCACATTCAAATTGTGAAGCATCGAATTGAAGCGCGCAAATAAATAACCGAACTCACTCTCCTTGCCATTGTGCGGAAGCGTAAAATCGAACTTGCCCATCTCCACCTTGCGGAAAGCTCCGAGCAGCATCTTGAGCGGTTTGTGAACGATGCGATAGCTCCATAGAAGGAAGGCTACGACGACCAGCAGCGAGATGATGGACATCGCCCAGAACAGCGTGTAGTATGTGTTCAGGGAAACATATAGCTCCGCCTCCGGAATATGGACGACCGCAATCGTATCGAACAACGGAGAGTACTCCATGACTACGAAATGCTTCTGCTGACCCAACGCGATCATCGCTGTCTTCTGGTAGTTGTGGTCGCTCAAATCTTGTCCTAACACGAATTGCTTCAAGGCTTCGCTCATGCTGGCGCTGCGGATCCCGCCGATTACCCAGCCCTGCGCGGGATGAATCAGATAGGCCCCACTGCCCTTATACCCGATCATATTGTCCAGAATGATACCGATCTGATCGGGGTATAGCTCGGCCGCCAATACAAACTCCCCGATCTCGGCTTGTGCTGAGGAGGACGTGGAATTGGTATAGGGTACGGTCATGTAGAGCCTATTGTTATAATAGACGAACGGACTGTCCGCTTCCTTCTTTTGCAAGCCCAGAAATTCAGATGGATCAATATAGGGAGTCAGGTTCTCGACGGATAAAGTGCCCTTCAAGCTAGGCAAATAAGCGGATGTCAGTCGAATGAACCGGCTTGTCCTCTGCACGTGGTCGAGGTGCTTCCGGATATTCATAAGCAGACCGACCCGCTCCAAATCCGTCATCGGATTGCCGCTCACCTGAGCATTCAGCACGGCGATCTCAATGGCGCTTTGCTTGAGCGACATGGAGATTCGCGTGATTTCGGTCTCCCATACCTTCGTGATCGACTCCGTGGAGCTAATCAGAGACTTGGAGATCTCCTCCCGATTTTTGCGAACGCCCATCTCATTAACCGCGAAATTCAGCCCGTACAAGATAGAGATAATAATCAGAAAGATGATCATCAGCTTGGACAGGATAGATACATAAGGAATTCGAAGCATGGTTGGCTTCCTCTCCATGAGAACTACATGTAACCGTATACATCAGGTTATTACATTATACACGTTTAGGATAGAAACCAATCATGACAAATAGCAACCGTTTTTTACGAATTCTCCACGCTGACACCAGACCCGACGATCCGGTAAGAGGAGCGCATTACATCGTCATCAACAATGGGAGTATCCGTCTGAAGCATATCGACTATGAAGGAAGCATGATAAGAGAAGAGATGGGGCAATATTGGCAGCAGTTGCGCTCTACTATGGCTTCTGAAGTGCTTTGACCTGCATTATTAGTCATCAAAGCCCGCCCAATCAACCAGGTTGATTAGGCGGGCTTTGTTTGAAAGCCGACTTTCTTCTCCTTTAAACATGCGCGAGCTTCTTCGTTTCGCCGGCTTGCACCACTTCCTGGTGGCCATTCACGCTGAACCAAACCGGTATGGCCGATGGATTGTGGACGAGTTGACCGGAAACGGAACAACGCAGCCGTTGGACGGCCTGCATATAAGCGACGATTTCGATATTAGTAGCGAACCAAATGTCCGTCTGGCTGCCGATCAGCCGGCAAAATTGCTCCAGTTCTTGCCAATTTTGATGGTTATCGAATTCGTAGCTGTGCCCCCATACGTATAGCAATGCCATTCGTGTATGCCTCATCTGCAAGTCGATCAGCTTCTGCGCATAGGCAAGCATCTCCCTGTGATGGCAGGTCGGCTTCCAGACCAGGAAATCGGCAGGCATATCGAATAAGCCGCTGGACTGCGTCGTTCGCGCATATTCCATTCCCGTGGCTCGCAGAATAGCGACGACTTCTTGGTTCCATGAACCGAACGGATATGACATCCCCCTGATCGGATAACCGATCAGGTTCTCGAGCTCGCGGCGATCGTTCAACGTTTCCGATGCAATCGTCTCCGGCGGGCTCATAGAAAGGAACGGATGGTTCACCGTATGGGCGGATACTTCATGGCCGGCGAACAAGTCGGCAAGCTCGGCGCTTTCAACATACCCCGGCGAGCTCAGTCTTGCGGAATTCAAGTGAAACGTCCCTCTTACCCCGTGCCGGTTCATGATGGCTACCATTCTTCGGTCAAAGTCTCTGCCGTCGTCATAACTCAGCGTTACCGCCTTATGTTTGCCTTGCGGAAAACGGTCAAATCGGATCACTAGCCGTCACCCTTCCTTCGCCTCCAACAGCAATCGAATCCATTCCTTTATGTACTGCCCATGATCATGATACGTTCGGCCGCTGACCAGATTGCCGTCCACCACGCAAGGGCTGTCCTCGTAGATCCCTCCGCAAACTTCCAGGTCGAAGCGGCACTTGGCTACGGTTGCCATCCTGCGTCCCTTGACCACGCCTGCCCGGCAAGGGATTTCCACCCCATGACAGACACTTGCTACAGGCTTGTTGTGAGCGAAAAAATAACGGGTGATCTCGATCAGCGCTGGATCGTCCCGGATATACTCGGGTGCCCGGCCTCCGGAGAAAAAGATGCCGACGTATTCAGCCGGGTTCACATCGCGAAACGCAATATCCGCCTGGATCGTATACCCCTCGAATTCTCTGGTAATATCCCAGCCGCTTGAGGGCCTTTCATGCAGCACCATCGCATATCGGCGTTTATCCGGGCCTGCTACGACCGGGATGAAATCTTCTTCCTGAACACGGTAATAAGGGTATAACGTATCCACGGTTTCGGTTGCGTCTCCTATTACGATCAATACTTTCCCTCGAGACATCCTTGCATGCACCGCCTTCGTTTCTTGTGGGTTTCAGGATTAGCTGCCAGTCAACTGTGCTTGCGCCAATATGGTCTCCGCCACTTCCATCGTCTTCAGCGCATCCTGGAAGTTGGACGACGGCTGAGTCCCCTCTTTCAAGCAGTCGATAAACTCGCGGTGTTTCGGCTGAAAGCCGCCATAAATAAACTTCTCGTTCGAACCCGCCACTTCACGCGCATCATAAGCCACGCCCGTATAGTCGCCATCCGCATAAAGGTAGCCGCGGGTTTCCAATTCCGCCTCCGCGCATATGTTAGGCGCATGCATTTCAACCGAGAAGATGCGCCGGCCACTCGAAAAGCTGTTCAGAAGATAGCCATGCGAGCCGTTGTCGAAAGAAAGCGTTGCCGAAACGAAGTTAAGATCCGGAACTCCGACCCGCTTGGTCGTACTTTCGACCTTGACGACATTTCCCCCGCACATCCAGCGAATCGTATCGATGGCGTGCACCGTATCGTCCATCATCCTGTCCCTGGCTCCGAGAAACGGGACCATGCCCGATTTATAGAACCGACAAACCGCATGGGTGATGGGCCCGCGCTTCAAGCATTCCTCGCGCAGCTTGACCGCCAGCGGCGAATTTCGCCGTTGGAAGCTGACTTGCGTGATGCAACGATTTTTCTCGGCGACATAGGCCAAAGCTCTTGCCTGATGTATCGAAAGCCCGAGCGGCTTCTCAATGTAGAGATTCACCCCGCGTTCCAGGCACCACATCCAGATATCATACATGATATGCGGCTGCCCAATGGCATAAACGGCTTGCGGATTCGTTTCGCCGATCATCTGGCGATAATCGGTATAACGATTGCGTATGCCGTATTTATCGGCAGTCGCATGCAGCAGTTCGGGGAACAAATCGCAGATCCCGACCACTTCGACATCGTCCAACGTCTGCAAGGACGGATAATGTACGCTGTTCGCCATTTTGCCGGCCCCGATTACCGCGATTCTCACCTTGTCGCTCATTCGTGAACGCCTCCCATGCTCAATTGGACAAGCTGTCGATCCGGACTGGACGGTCCAGTGCCGCAGAAAGGCCCGACGCCTCCATCAGTTTCGTCAAATCTACGGCTAGGGCAATGTTCTCTTCGGCGATCGTATTGTTCTGAATATGCGACACCCATTGGGCAAATGCCATCGGTTGCCGCTGCGGCTTATCCACGAGCGTCCATTGTTCGGCGGCTTCGTCTCCGAAGCGGGTCGTTCGCAACTGAACGGTATGTTCGGGATACCCGCATAACAGAACCCCTTCCGTGCCATGCAATTCCATGCTGTAAGGGGAGAAGGGATTCACGAAACTCGACTCCACTGTCCCCAAGGCGCCATTTGCATACCGGAGCACCGACACCGCATTGTCCTCGACTTGCTTGCCGGTCATATACCCATAGCTGGCGCTGACGCTTTCCGGCATGCCGAGGAATAACCGGGCCACGTACATCGGATGGCAGCCTACGTCTATCAAAGCCCCACCATGGCTTTGCTCCATATTGAAGAAGTGGGCAAAGTTCCTCTGCGGATATTTGACTACGCCATGATTCGAGCGGCGCACTCTGGCCGATGTCAGCTCCCCGAGGAGTCCCTTCGCCAAAACATCCTGAATCGCCAACGTATAGCTTTCGTATAATTGCGGCAGGGCTACCATCAGCTTGACCCCGGACTGTTCCACCGCTTGCAGGATCTCATTGCATTCCTGCAAGGTAGGCGCAAGCACTTTTTCCGTAAATATATGCTTGCCTGCCCGGGCCGCCTGGATGATGATGTCCCGGTGCTGGTTCGTCGGCGCGCATACGATGACGGCGTCGATGTCCGAATTCATCCAGATGTCGTCCAGATGCTCCACGTACGGGATTCCGCGGTCGGCCGATTGCTGTTTGCCGCGCACCGGGTCTTCATCCCATATCCCCATTACGACCGTATCCGGATGTTCAACGGCTTGTCGAAAATAGCCATCCGCATGAATGTGCCAGAAACTGAGTATCGCCACTCGCAGCATGAATCCATTCCTCCTTTTTCCTCAAGCAAAAACGGCTCGAACCTCAAACAAGGACGATTCGGGCCGTTTTTTGATGCGCGCCGAAGCTAATCAATAGTGAATCAACACATCGTCCAAGTAGCCGTAGTAGTTCGTGTGCGTGCTATGCGAGCGGAAATCCAATCTGTCGATCCCGGACGCGGCGTTGCGGAAATTGAGCTGCGAGCCGACTAGCACGCCGTCGATGTAGACGTCGCACTTGTCGGTCGCCGGGTTCGCCACCAGCTTGATCGTATACCACGTATTCGGGCTGTAGCTTTGCAGCGTCGTTTCCGAGCCGCCGTACATATATTGCAGATCGCTGCCAATTGTCCGCAGCCGCACCGCCTCCGTGCTTCCGTCGTACAGCGTCACATAGTTAGAGTTGCCCGTCGCCGGGAACATCAGCTTGAATTCGGCGGTTACCTTGCCCGTCTGCGACGGGAACGTCTTATACGCCTTCACAATGTCCGATGAATTCGTATCGCGCAGCTCGATGCTCTTGTTCGTGCCGCTCGGCACCGCCTTCACCTGCACGGTGCCGCCGCCCGTGTCCGTCGTCCATCCGGGCGGAGCCGACGATGTCGCCGTGCTGTCGAAGCTCTCCGCATAGAGCGTCAAATCGTCCAGGTAACTCGTGTAGCCCGTGTCCGAGGTATGGCTTTGCGCGGAGAAGCTGTCGATGTCGCTCACCGTATTCACGAAGCCCAGCTGCGAGCCTTCCAGCTTATTGTTGATGTAGATGTCATATTTGTCCGTCGCCGGGTTCGCCACCACCTTGATCGTGTACCACGTATTCGCGCCATAGCTGCGCAGCGCCGTATAAGAGCCTCCGTTGTTCTCCACCTCGATCGATGTGCCGCTGGTGCGTATCCGCACGGCCTCGGTCGAACCGCTCCACAATTTGTAATAGGTCAAGTGGCCCGTGGAATCGAGCATGACGTTGAACTGCAGCTTCACCGTCGTGGCGATCGGGGCGAAGTTCTTGCTCACGCGCACGCCCTCCGAAGCGCTGCTGTCGGTCAGCTTGACGCTCTTGTTCGTCGCGCTCGGCACGTTCGCTACCGTCACGGTGCCGCCGGTAGTGACGGCGGTTAAGCCGGCCGGGGAAGAGCCCGTCGTCATGTCGTCGAACGTCTCCGCATATTTGACCCGCGGCGCTGACAATCGTTTGTTCAACTGATCGATGTACAGCGACGGCACCGCCATCGTATCGCCCTCGCCGATCCCTTCGACGAAGTCCGTCGGCGCCGTACCCGCGTCCGTCGTGACCGCCTGCGCCGCGTTTGCGGCCCCCCGCGTCCCGATGATATAGCCCCATCCGTATTGCTGCGACTTGATGATGTAGCTTTGCCCGCTCTGATAGCTGTCTCCAAGCGTATTCCAGAACACCGTTTGCGTGGTCGTTTGCCCTTGGCCGTTGGAGCTGCTGCCCTTAGTGCCATGATTCGTGGCGGTCAAGAACGTATTGATGACACGCATGTTGTCGAACAGATTGGCCGCGCTCATCCAGCCGTGCGTCTCGGAAGATAGCCGCCCGGTATCGGTTTTATTGTCGTACAGCACATTGCCGCTGGCCGACATGCCGACGATCGCGTAATTATGACGACCGTGTTTGGCCGAGGAATGGGAAACCAGCACCTCTTGGCTGCGAACGATGCGGAACAAATAGCCGTTGCCGCCCCCGCCTTCGTACTGCGGCTTGCCGAAGTAGCAATGATCGACGGTCACGCTCCGCGAATATTGCACATTGACGCCGTTGGAAAGAAGACTGATGTCGTGGTTCGTGTTGCCGGCAGGTTTGTACGACTGCACATTGCGAACCCATCCGTTCACGACCATATTGAACGAAACGGCATGCGCCGTATGCATCTCGTACGCGCCCGTGCCGGAGACCGTGTAATCCTGATCGCCGGTTCCGGATGTCAGGTTCTCCCGCATGCCGATGCCAAGCCGCTCCACCCCCACCTCTTTGATGCTTGAATTCACGCTTTTGTACACCCTTGCGTTGTCGCGGGTCTTCATTTTGAAGCGGGTCGGAATATCGATCGTCAGTGTCTTGTTGACGGTATCGATTGCGGTCACCTGGCGGTAGAACGTCATTTCCTCAAAGTAGGCATTCCAAATATCCGTCATGGCGAGCTCGTCGATAAAATCCTGCGTCACGTCGGAGTGCAGCACGATCCAGTCGCCCACGCTATAGTTGGACACGCTGCTCACCGGAATGACAGTCGACATCTCCGGCACTTCCTGCGTAATCGAAGTTGTCTGGATCTCCTCGCCGGGCGTCTCGGTCCACCACTTGACATACGTAGAGTAGGCTTCCGGCCTGGCCAGAATGACGCTTCGGGCCCGCATGTTCGTCTCGTCGTTGTAGATGCGAGTATCGTCGGCGCCCGCGCCGACGCCGCGCAGCACGACATTGCTCTTGTCAATCAGCAGCGAGTAGTCGTTCGTGCCCTGCGGCTTGACCTTGTACGTGCCGGCCGGCAGGAACACGATGCCGCCGCCGGCGTCGCCCGCGTCGTCAAGCGCTGCCTGGATCGCGCTCGTGGCGTCGGTCGCGCCCGTGTTGTCGGCATTGTACGGCGCTTGCGTCACATCGTACGTCTTGCCCGGCGGATTGTCCGGAATCGGATCCTCTCCCCGGTGATAGCCCGCATACGAGAAATCCTGCAAAAATCGGCCCGACCCGTCCGTATATCCCGGATACCAGTCCGCCGGATACAAGCTGCTGTACCATAACCCGGTAGCCGAAACAGGCGGCGCAAGCTGCGGCGATAGCCCGAGGACCAACAGCAGAGCCAATCCAATCACGATCGTGCGATGAATCGTTGTTCGCATCACATAACCTCCAATGGTTCAATAATTGGCGTTCTTCCACTCCTCCACTGCGATGATCTCCCCGCTGCGCAATGCCATCGAAGATGGTGCGGCAGCTGCGCATCCCCCCTTTCCCTTGACGGGACAGTCGCTGCCCAGCTAACGTTCGCCGTTGCGCTCCGTCGGCAGCAGATTGACCGTCAAGCCGTGATCGGCAATCGTGCCGCGCGCCAGCTGCTTGGGGGTAAACAATTTCATGCTCGCCGCCAGCGCGTCTGCCTCCCGCCGCCGCGCCTCATCGTCGAACGTCAGCAGCCCGACGGTCAGTTCTCCGCCCCGCAGCTCGACCGTGCGCACCGCCGCCGTATCGAGACATGCCGCCGTCTGGATAAAGTGCCACTGCTCGCGCTTCACGATGGAATGCGCATGATTGTGGCCGCAGAAGTAGAATCCCCTCCCCCGCTTGCCGCGGAGAATCGGCCACGGGTCGGCTTCGCGATGGAACCCGAACATCGGTTGTTCCGAATTCGTCGTCGTATCGACCAGGGGGTGATGGCCGAAGACGAGCAGCGGCTTCTCCCCCGACTCGCGCACGATGCGGCCCAGCCACTCCGCCTGCTCCGCGTCCAGCTCGCCGCCGAAATCGTCCGCCCGCCCCTCCTTGGCGGTGTCGAGAAACACCAGCGTCGCTTCCGCGCGCTCGAGCGCGAAGTAACGCGCCTGCCCCGTGCTCGCCATCCATTCCCGCTTGCCCATCGCCAGCGTGTCGTGATTGCCGAGCACGTGCACGAACCGCCGGGGCGGCACATGCCCGTCGACCGCCCCGTATACGTCGCGCAGCTCATCGGCCCGCCCTTCATTGGTCAAATCGCCGAGCGAAATATGAATGTCCGCTTCCACGTCAAGAAACGACTTCAGCACGCCGCCGAACCATGAGTCCCGCAGCGCGACGACGGCGGCGTCGCCGGACAGATGCGGATAATGCAGATCGCCCAACAAAGCCAGCTTCATCGTAATCCCTTCCTATCTCGGGAATATCCCCTCTCATCTGCGCCGCCGGTTGCTTGCGGCTAAAAGACCGGCCATATATTCATCGCCAAAGACCGGAAGTCGCGAACGTAATGAAAGGTCGCCAGATCCGCATCGTGGAAATGACCGGAATGCAGGCACGTGCGGGATAACACCGCCAGATGATCGCCATCGATGATCAGCGACGGGTACATGAACGATTGCGTCAGCTTCTCCGCGCGGGCAATGCAGCCGGCTGGAAACCAGTTGAGGGCGTCGCAGGCGTACCATAACATCAGAAACCTTCTGTCATTTCCCGGCATGCCGGTAGACGCTTCATCGTATTCGAGCCGAAGGGCGTTTTGCGAGTTCGCCGGCAGATTGGAAGCCATCCAGTACAGGCGGGACGGTTCGTCGTAGACCATATAAAATTTGCATTGCCCTCCGGGAAGCGGGTAAAATTGCGTAAACGTCAGCTTCAGCTTCCCGTCCTCGTCTTGCAGGTCGAAAACAGCGGCCATATTCGCGGTTCCCTGTCTGTCGATGACGGCCCGCGCCATCACGCGCAACCGGCTCCCGATCTGGATGACATTGCCTTCCAGGCAGCGCATGGAAGGTCCCTGAAACAACCCGGGATTCAGCTCCGGGGGAATCGGCATTTCCTCGGTGTCCGATACCCGCCAGGCTTCCGGATCGAGCGCGCCTTTCTCCAGCTCGCAGGAAACGACCGCCAGCTTCCTGCATCTTTCGCTCACGGCCCAATACAGCCTGCCGCTGCGGACGACCATCGACTGCTGATGCGTACAGTACCATTGATGAGGGCCGTTCAAAACTTCGACCGGAACGCTCCAGGAAGCGCCTTCATCTTCGCTAACGGCAACCAGCAGTCTGCCGGGGCCTTCCGCCCGGGGACCGATAAACATATACAGTTTGTTCCCGTACGCGAACAAAGCGATCTCCACCGTCTCGGGGAACGGAACGAGGCTGACGATTTGCCATGTCTCCCCGCTGTCCGTGCTGCGGGAAACGGTTACGCCGCCGACCGAGGCCTTATCCGATATATCGAGCTTGATCCCTGTCGCTTTCGGACTGTGCCGGATTGTTCGGGGAAGCGCGGCGACGAACGTCCCGCTCGGAAGACGGGTGAAGGCGTTGCTTAGAAAATACAAGCCGGGCGGATCGTCCGCGGCGATTCTTGCGACGACGCTGTAGTCTTGCGCCAGCGGCTGTGCCATAGTTGGTTTCATTCCGATGTTCTCCTTCTCATCGCCCTGGTATTGGCTCGCGAGGCCGGATCAACCGAACAGGCGGCCGAAGCCGACGGACCAGTCGCGGAACGCCTTGGTCAACGCGCGCACGTCCGAGCCGATGTTGATGAACCGGTAGCCGAGCTTCGCCCACTCCGCCGCCTGCTCCAGCGTGCCCGCCGTCGTCGCGGCGATTTTGCCGTGCCGGATCGCCGCCTCCGCCACGAGTCGGCGCGCCTCGGCGATCCGCTCGTGCTGCCAGTCGCCCGGCGCCCCGATCGCCTGCGAGAAATCCGCCGGACCGAACATCAGCATGTCGATGCCGTCCAGCGCCGCGATCGCATCCAGCTCAGCCAGCGGCTCCGGATCCTCGATCTGGATCATCACGAACCGTTCGCGGTTCGCCTGCTGCGTATATTCCTGGTAGCTCAGCACGGCGAACAGTCCGTCCGCGTTGCCCCCGTCCACCGGCCTGCGGCCGATCGGATGGAACTTCGTCGCCCGTACGATCGCCTGCGCATCGGCCAGGCTCATCACGTGCGGCACCATAATGCCCGTGGCGTCCAACTCCAGCGGACGCACCAGATCGCTGTAACTGCCGCGCGGCACGCGGACGATCGTGTCTACGCCATAAGCCTTCGCCGCGAGAATTTGCCGCTCGATCGCGGCATAGTCGTTGGCCACGTGCTCCATGTCGAGCCATATGCAGTCGATGCCCGCCAGCGCGGCAATTTCCGCGCTGCGCGAGTCTGCCAGGTTCAGCTTCAGGCTGCCGATCGTTTTCCCTTCGCGCAGCTTCTCCAGCAGTAGGCTCTTCCTCATGGTTGTATGCGGATTGCCGCTCATGACCGCTCGCCTCCCTCTTTCTCCTCATCAATCGTACCGGCGTCAACCGGCTCCGCCCGCCGATAATCAATGTCCACCTTCACGTCGAGCAGCTTCACCGCTCGTCCCGTGTCCTGCTCCAGCGTCACGGCAAACCGGTTGTTGCCGGCCACGACCGTATCCGGATCAAGCTCGTACATCGTCCAGATGCCTTGCCGTATACCAGGGGTCAGCACGCGATCGTTATATTCGACACGCGCCTCACTCGGCGAAGCCAGGCCTTCGATGCGGATGCTCAGCGACACCTGCGGCTCGATTCCCTGGCTGCGTCCCCAATGCACGTCGTCGCCGATCGGCGTGTCGATCGCGTACGTCTCGCCGACAGCCAAATAGGCGGGAGCGCCGGGATTGAGCACCGGCACGCGAATGAAGGCTTCGTGCGGATAGCCGCCGCCGGCAATGGCGCCGATTCCCCGGACGCTGGCCACATACGTCTTGTCGTACGTGTTCAGCCGCTCCAAGTCGTCGACCACCTGGAACACGGAAGCGTTCTCCGCGTTGAAGTTCTTCAGCTCCCGCGGAGTGAAGTTGAACAAATAAATACCGTCTACCCCCGCCCGGAGCGCGTTCATCGCCCGAGCGAGGTAGCATCGCCCGCTCTGGCGCAGCTCCTCGGCGAACGGGTCCGTCACCCGCGTCTCGTCGAGCGATGCGTATACCTTGACGCCGTACTTGCGGCCGAGCCGCACACTGTATTCCCACGGATTGAGCTTCAGGTAGCTGGTCATAATCAGCAGATCGAGCAAACCCTCGCGCAGCCACCCATCGATGTCGAGCCCGATCGCCAATCCGTATTCGAGCGAATCCGGCACGCGCACCGACACCTGCAGCGGCCGATGCAGCTGTTCCGCCTTGCGGTCGGCCAGCCGTCGCACTTCCCGCACCACCTCGGTCATCATCGCCGTCTCCTCCGGCGTGGCGGGGAGACCCGCTGCGGTGCTGGGGAAAAACACCGGATGGCGGTAAAAATCGAGATGCACGCCGTCGACATCGTAGTTGTCCAGCACTTCCTCGACGAACGCTACCGCCAGCGCGCGAATTTCCGGCACCGCGTAATTGACGGCCGTCCAGGCGCCGTGACGCGGCTTGTTGTCCCGGCTGCCGAGCAGCCACTCCGGATGGTCTCGCTTCAGCCGGTTCGTCTTGAACGTGGCCTCCCCGTACCAGCGCGTCGAACCGTCATGGGTGTCGTTCATGCGCATCGACCAGAAGACGTCGATGCCGTTGGCGCGGCAAAACTCGGACATGACCTGCAAATAATCCGTCCCCCGCGCGATCAGTTTTTCGGTCATATTATGCCTATAGTCGCCCTCGCGGCTTGTAAATACGGTACCGATTCGCGTACGGTGAATAAACTGGCCGAAGCCCGAGCTGCGCGTCGTGATGAACGCCGTGTCGACCCCCGTGCCGACGAGCCGCTCCATGCGCATCTTCAGCAGCGCTTCCTCCGTCTCCTCGGCGCAGCGCTGCCCGTCTCCTCCGTCATTCTCGAAGATCACTTTCCGGGCACGCCCGGACAACGGTCCTCCCCATTGTCGGTCGTTTTCCATCTCATCAACTCCTTTTCGCCCTCATTATAGCGTCCCGTACAAAAGAAAACGTGCACGATTTAAATCAAATCGTGCACGATCTATACAACTTTGAATTAGACTGGCGGGCGTTTCCGCTCTCTTCTCGGAATCAGAATGGTCACCCGCGTTCCTCGGCCTATCACGCTTTCGAGCAAGAGCCGGCCTTGATCACCATAATAAAGGCGCAGCCGGGAGTGCACGTTGTAAATGCCGATCCGTCTCGGCTTGCCCATGTCTGTGAGGTGCTGACGAATGGTCTCCAGCTCTTCCGGCTCGATCCCCCTGCCGTTATCCTCGACAACGAAACGAATGTGCTCTCGCTCGCATAGGCAGGAAATGCAGACGCTGCCGCCGGATTCATTGATGCCATGCTCAATCGCATTCTCGATCATCGGCTGCAGCAGCAGCTTGATGGTCGAGTAAGCGAATGCTTCCTGATCGACGCTCCAAGTGAACCGCACATTCGAGTCGTATCGCGTCGCCATGATTTCGCAATACGCCCGTGCATACTCCACCTCCTCCTCGATCCCGATCTCGATCTCATCGCGATTGATGCCGTAGCGGAACAGATCGCTGAGCGCATTGACCATCTGGATCGCCCCGCTGTGATTAAAGGGAATCATGTACTTGATCGTATCGAGGGTATTATACAGGAAGTGAGGGCTGATCTGCGCCTGCAGCACGGCGATCTCCGCATCCTTCTTCTCCGCTTCCAGCGAGCTCTTGATTGCGTTCGATACGATCGCTTCGTCAATCAGATCCTCGATACGATCGATCATGCCGTTGAACGCCTGGCCCACTTGATCGATCTCGTCGATTACGCCGGAGTCCTCGATCGGTTCATAGCTCTTGTCGACGCCCAGATTGGCCAGCTTACGGCTCAGCCGATTCAGCGGGTTGCGCAGCTGCTTCGCCAGCACGAAGGACAGCAAGGCCGTAAGCAACGTAATGGTCGCGATCAAGTAACCGTCCTTCTTCAGAAGCTCCATGCTTTCTGCAAGAAAAGCCTCGCGGTCGTACAGTCCCGCGAAATAGATGCCGATCGAGGCGATTTCCTTGTAAAACAAATACGACCGACGATCGCCCAAGTGAACGTCGCTTATGCCCTGGCTGCCTTCGCGAGACGAATAGAGGCGCACGCCCAGCGTCTTGCCGGCTTCATCCGCCAGAATCGTGCCCGAATCGTCCATGAGAAATAACGAGCTTCCCGTCATATTGAACGAACGAAACTTTTGCGAGAGAAACGCCTGGTCGATCTCGATCTTGACATACCCGATGAATTGGTTTCCCGCGATAATCGGCATTCCTATACACAGCACAGGCTTCCCCAAGTCGTCCACGAGCGGAAGCAGAACATAGCCAAGCTTTTTCTGCTTGACTTGCTCATAGAAGATCGCATTGGACTCTGTATACCCTTTGCCTACTTGGGCCACCAGTACGTTCTCGTCGTTATACACCTGCAAGCTGTCTTTCTCCAGCCCGAAAAACGTTTGTTGATTCAACAGCCCGTTGATGCGACCTAAAGCGGCCTCGCTTGTATGCTGCACCGCCTCTTCGGTCAGGCTGCTGCTCGCGACTCTCTTGAGTACAATCTGTTTACTATAGAAGTAGGATGTCAATTCGCTCGCATTTTTCTCGAAAATCGCAAAATACGCATCCTTGATCTTCGTCGAGAAACCATACGTATGTTGAATAAATAACACCGCGACGAACAGCATGACGGGAAAAGTCACCGTCATAAGCAAGTAGAGGAACAGCTTCGTTCGCAGAGTGGTGCGGCCACGAAGCTTCGCATTGGCTACGTAGTACGGCTTGGAGGCGGAGCGGAAGTTGGCGCCGATCAGCTTCATCAGGCCGTACAATCGTTGAAGCAGTCGCCGCGAAATCAATTCCGCGCATAGAAAGGAGATCAGCAAACAGCCGAGCAGGACGGATACAAACAAGCGTACGGCAATGCTGCGATTGGCGGCGAGCAGGCTATTGTCCGGCATATACGCAACCTTCCAGCGGTGAAACTGGATCTCGTTCACCAGATATGTGCCGTCGTCCGCATATTTCGTCCTCCAATCGTTATCCCGGAGGCTGTCGGACAGCTGCATGGCGTCCTTGACTTTCACGTCGCCGCCACGCCATATTATATCGCCTTGCTCGTTGAAGACAAGCAGTCTGCCGCTGCCGGCAATACCGGCGAACAGATCGATCTTGACCACGACGAGGAGCAAGCCGCGCACCTCGTTGTCCTTGACGACGCTCGTTGCGAAGAACGTCAAATCCCTTAGTCGAGCCTCCTCGGAAGCAAAAACCGAGTCTCTGGGCATGAACAAGATATCGTCCATTCGGGCAAATTGGTCTAGCGTCGGCAACGGATAAGGAAACAAGGCTGCGTTTTTGGTAAAGATCTGGTTGCTCTCCGTCAGCAAGTGGATCGATTGAATAGCGAAATTCGATTGCTCCGCAACCGAAATCAGCTGCTCCAAAGCATTCTCAGCCTCGACCCGGGCATAAACTCCGACTTCCTTATTCTCCAGAATGCCGATGTACTCCTGTAAATCCACGCTCGACTTCAAGTAACCGGTCAGTTTCTCCATGCCGATCAGTTTATTCTCGATTTCATTGGCGGTTTGGCTTAACCTCGCATCGTTCACCAACCACAAATTGTTCTCTAGCATGCGCACGGAGGAATAGAACAGCTCTCCGCCGATGCCAATCAAAAAAACGGCCGTCAACAAGGTGGACACCAGCACCAGCAGCGGTTTGAATTTGATCCTGACAGGGTTCATCGCTAGAGATGATCCGCACGGTACTGAAGGGGAGAGGTACCTTCCAGCTTCTTGAACACTCGGCAAAAATAAGTATAGTCGTTGAAGCCAACCTGCTCCGCTATTTCCTTGACCCTATAATCCGGCATTGCGAGCAGCTCGCGCGATTTCTCGATCCGCACCATATTGACATAGTCGATAAAGCCCGTTCCGGTCGCTTTTTTGAACTGTGCGGAGAAATATGCAGGGTGCATATGAAGCTTGCCTGCCACCTCCTCCAGTGAGATCTTGTCCCGGTAGCGTTCGATCGCATAAGCGATCGCCTTCTTGACGAAGTCCGGCATAGCCGTCATAGGATGGCCGGTTCGTTGCTCCATCACGGCGAGCAAGGTACGCTCAAACCACATCTCCAGCTCCTGAAAGTCGGATATTTGCCGAATCTCATTCAGAATGACGGACTTGTTGAGCGCTTCCGGCGGCCGCTCCAGCTGCCGGAGACGAATGTCGATATGGAACAGCATTTCCAGGCATTTGGTATGAATATCGGCTGTACTGAACGTTCCTTTTCTTTCTATAGCGCGGAATAATTCATGCACGTACGTAAGCATCCGCTGCTTTTCGCCGCCCAGCACACCGTCCACCACCCTGTCGACCAGCTGGTTGATGGCTGGTTCGTCCAGCTCCGCATAGCTCTTGTAATTCAACTCCTGAAAAAAGACGATCTGGCTGGTTCGATTGAAAAACCGGTAGCTGAGGGCGTAGACCGCCTGATTGTGCGAGGCGTAAAACTGCTTGATGTGGCTGCACAAATTACCGACGCTCAGCATGAGCTTCAGACCGAAGCCGAATTGATTCCCCTGATCGGTCACGAACTGAACGAAGCTTCGCAGAAGCGGTTCGATCTGATGGATATATATGCAGGCTTCGCCATTCAATCCGATGACCACATAGTCCATATGCCAGACGACCGGCACCTGATGCGGGCTCCAGTATCGTTTAGCCGCATTCAGGATGAATTCGTTTAACGAAAAACCCGGACGGTCGCCGCCATGAGCATCCGCTCTGCAAATTACGGCGCGCATGTAGCCATTCAACGGCTCCGCATGCTCCGCGCCGTCCAGCGGATCGGGTCGGCTGCCGGTACGTTCCGGGTTCCGTTCAATCGCATACTTCAGCAGCTGGTCCTGCCGCACCGCCGATGAGTCGCTGCCGCCCCGCTGCTCCTCCTCGATCGCCAGCTGCCTTTCCTTAATCAACGCGGCCAGGATGTCGCGAAGCGCCTCGCTCTTCAACGGCTTTAACAAATATCCTTTCACGCCGAATCGAATAGCCCTTTGCGCATAACCGAAATCCTCATAAGCGCTCAGAATGACAACCCGGACGGCGGCAAATCGGTGATGCAAATATTCCGTCAGTTGAAGCCCGTCCATCTTAGGCATCTTGATATCGGTAATTACGATGTCGATATGATGAGACTCTAGTATCGCAACGGCTTCGACGCCATTGGCCGCCGTTCGAATGGTAGAGAACGGCAGCCCGAACCCTTCCACATCGGACTTGATCCCGGCACATACATACTGAATATCCTCGACGATCAGCAAATGAAACAAGCTGCTCCCCCCTATCTATTGAAAGGGCTTACATTCTTATCTTCATTAGAACAAATTCCCGTCCTGAATTCAATCGCGTTATTCCGCAAATAATGCCGGGAGCGCCGCCAACAAGTTCAAGCCTTGTGGCGGCGCCCTTTTGCAATCTCATGCACGATGAACCGGCACTAGCGGCTGCGAAGTCGCCTAAGGGCACGCCCCGCAGAGCTGTCAGCCCTTTATTTCCCGACTAACAAATCGGCCACCTTCGGCGCTTTCTCCAGCTCTTCCATAAGCTTGCTGCCTCCGGCCTTCTTCCACTTGTCCACATAGCTGTCCCATCCCTTGTCGACATCGACTTCGCCGATAATCGATTGGAAGAAAAACTCGTCCGTGATCGTTTTCAATCCGGCACCGTATTGCGCCTGTACGCTGGACAAATTGGTCGTGTTGAAGTAATCCCACTTGTAAGGCCGTATTTTCAGATCCTTGCCTTCCCCGAACAACGTCCAATCCAACAGCTTGCGCGGAATCTCTCCAAAATTAAATTTCAAGTTGGCGAGCGTAGCAATAGAATGGTTGTAGTAGCCGAGCCCCTCTTGCTTCGGATTCACGTTCTCCAGCAGCAGGGGACGGGAATTGTTCGGTTCGGCCTCCCAATTGAAGTCGACGCCCGCTTCCCCGAACTGGGACCAAATGACCCCCTCCTTATTAAAGTTGAGATAATCGATGATTTGCAATATACGGGCGAGCTTCTCATCGTCTACTTTCTTGCTGATTACCATTTGGTAGGTCAGCGACGTTACCGGAGCCTTGGCGCTGACTCCGCGGAATCCGTTGGGACCCTTCTCGGGAGCCATAATCAGAATCTTGGCCTTCGGGTTGTTGTTCAGCACGGACATAGGCGGTCTTGCGGCATACGTTTTGGCCGTCGGGTCGACGTAGTTGTAATTCGTCTGGAAATAGCCGGTGATGCCTCCGGTTGTTTTCTCCCACTGTTTGGCCGTATTCAAGGTTGGGAACTCGGGATCGATAACGCCATCCTTGTACCAGGCCGCCATTTTTTTGAGAAACTCCTTGTACTGCGGCAGGATGTTCCACTCCACCAGTTGACCGTTCACTTCCTTATTGTAGCCTGGCGCGTTCGCTGCGTTCCCCGCGGGGGCAATGCCATAGGCGCCCATCAACGATACCCAGCCGGACATACGGTCGTTGCTCGCGGCGACACCGAACGTATCCTTCTTGCCGTTGCCGTCCGGATCGTTGAATGTAAACGCCTTCAGAATCGTTTCCAGCTGCTCGAGCGTGATGCTTTCTGGCGAGAAGAATATACGGCCCTCCTTATCGAGCTGCTGCATCTTCACTTTCGGAACGAGGTTCAGCTTCTCCAGCCAATCGAGCCGGTACATCGATAGATACTGCAGACTTTCCTGCTGTTCCGCCAACCCCGTCAGCGCGATGAATTCGTCCGTCTTGCCCTTGGCCAAGTTCATCTTCCATCCGATTGGATTGGCATCCAGCATTTTCGCGTAATTCGGCGCGTTTTTGAGCAGAGCCTCTTTCGGAATCGACCGGCTCACCCCGTCGTTGAATAGCTTGACCGCGTCGCCGTAGTAGAATACAGCATCCGGCATTTCGCCGGAATTGATCATCAGCGACATCTGATCGTTATTCTGGTTGTCAATTTTGGTGTTTTTGATTTTGACATTGAACATTTTTTCAATCTTCTGCTGCACACGGTTGTTGTCTTTGATCTCCGTGCCGCCGCCGCCGAGCCACGAAATTTCCAGCGTCTTCTCGAACGGCTTCGCCGAAGTGCTCGGCTGGGCCGCCGCCGATCCCGACGGCTGGGCCTCCCCCTCGCCGTTTCCGCTCGAACAGCCGACCACGCCTACCAGCAACAGCGCCGCCATCAGTCCGCACCATACTGCCCCCTGCTTCATTGCAACCTTCCTCCCTAGGAATTCATGTATAAAATGCTTTGTAAAAAAGCAATTTACCCTTTCAGCGAGCCCACCGTAATGCCTTTGATAAAATGCTTCTGAATGAAGGGATAAAAGAAAATAATCGGACCGATCGTAATCAGGATGACCGCCGCCTTCACCGTAGCCGAGTTCAGCATCGCATCATTCTGCCGGCGAAATACTTCCATGCTGGAGACGCCCTCCGCGGAGGAGTATTCAATCAGCCGCCTAAGCAGTAGCTGCAGCACCAGCTTGCGATCGTCGCGAATGAACAGCAGCGCGTGATACCATTGATTCCAGAAGGCCACCGCGTTCCAGAGCACCAAGGTAGCGAGAATGGGTCTCGCAATCGGCAATATAATGCGATACAGGACGGTTAAATAGCCGGCGCCGTCCATCATCGCCGATTCCTCCAGCGCCTTATCCAGCGACATCATATAATTGCGCATGATGGTCAGATAGAACACGTTCAGCACCTGCGGCAGGATAAGCACCCATCTCGTATCCATCAGGCCAAGCGCCTTGATCGTCAGATAGAACGGAACGACCCCGCCCGAGAAAAACATCGTGAATACAAAGATCATTGTAATCGCGCTGCGTCCCGGCAAATCCTTCTTCGACAGCGGGAACGCCGCCAATACAGTTATAGCCAGAGCCAGAAAAGTACCCACCACGGTGATGAAGATCGTGTTGCCATAAGCGGTCATCACTTGATTGTTGCGAAAAATAAATTGATAAGAGCTAAGCGACCAGTTCTTGTTCCAGAGGTGGAAGCCCAGCGTCGCCGCTTCCTCGGGCTTGGCGAAGGACAGCATAAACGTATCCCAGAACGGATAAATCATCATGATCGAAAACAGGAGCATGCCTGTATTCAGAGAAATGTTCCACACGCCGCCAGAGCGTCTTGCCCCGCGAGCACGAACCGTTGATCGATTGTAAGCGGTCTCCGGCCCGCCTCCCGCATTCCTGTTGCCTGATCTCATCATCAATACCCCTATTCTTTGCTAGGATCGCCTTGTGCTCGCACCCTGAACGCCGCGCCGTATTACCAGATGCCGTATTCGCTCTTGCGGCGAATAATCATATTCGAACCGAGCAGCAGTAGGATGCCGATGGCATTCATAAACAGCCCTACTGCGGTCGAGAAATCGTACCTGGCATTAAGAATGCCGATTCGGTAGATGAAGGTATCGAGCACGTCTCCCGTCTCGTACACCAGCGGATTGTATAGATTGAATATTTGGTCGAAGCCGGAGTTCAGCACATGTCCGATCTTGATCAGGAACAAGATGACGATCATCGGCACGATGCCCGGGATGGAAATATGCCAAGCCTTGCGCAGCCTGCTGGCGCCATCCATGTCGGCGGCTTCGTAGAGCTGCGGATCGATGCTCGCCAGGGCGGCGATATAGATAATGGCGCTCCAGCCTACATCCTTCCAGATGTCCGTAGCGATCAGAATCGATCGGAACCAGTCGTTCGAGATCAGAAAATAGATGGGCTTGCCTCCGGCCAGCTGGATCAAATAGTTGAGTACCCCGCGCTGAGGCGACAGGATCTCGCCGACAATGCCGGCCAGCACCACCCACGAAATGAAATGCGGCAAATAGGAGATGGACTGGACCGTTTTTTTGAACCAGCCGTTTCGCATTTCATTGATCAGCAGGGCGAAGAGGATCGGCATCGGAAAGCCGAAGACCAGCCGCAGCAAGCTGATAATAACCGTGTTCCGCAGCGCTCTTGTGAAACCGACTGTACTGAACAAGGTTCGGAAATGCTCGAAATCGTTCCAGGTGCTTCCCCAAATCCCATCGGCGACACGAAAGGTCTTGAAGGCGATCAGGACGCCGTACATGGGGATGTAGTTGAAGAGCGCCACCAGGATGAGCGCCGGCACAAGCATCGCATACAGCAACCACATTTTGCGGATGCGTTTCATGAGGAAGGCGTGGCTGCGCCCCGTCTCCATACCTGCTGAAATCGCATTCATTTCGCTAGTTCTCACGACGAAGCTCCTCTTTTCGCAATCGTTATTGTGTTCTGAGCTCATTATATCTTCACCGGAGAACAGATAAATGGACTATTTAAATGAAATCGTGCACGATATTTATGTTCTTGACAGGAGACGGGATAAGACCTCGCATCCAGCTTGTACACGGATTGGCTGAGCTAAAAAGATGGACCCAATCTGTACCGGAAGCTCCAGAAATAAAGAATTTGTTTCTTGTTCAGCTTGCATGGACGGCGCAATCGAGCTACAAGGCGATAGAGAACTTTTTAATGCGCTATGAACTCGAACTCAAAGAAAAGATTTCATTAGAACAAGCAAAGAAACTTAAAATGTTTTTTTCGCCAAAGAGAACGCCAAGAGAGGCCGCAATATGGGATTTGATTTGCGAGAACGTTATGAGTTTCGTATACAAAGGAACTGGACTGGATCAATAAAGCCAAGCAAACATTAAGTCAGTTCGATAATGAAAACCAGGAAAATTGAATGTCGAGCATAAAAAGAGGCGACATTATGGTAGAAATCAAGTGGATCTTATGCCCTGTTTGCCACAACAAGACGCGAGTGAAAATTCGTGAGGACACATTAATCGAAAACTTCCCTTTGTTCTGTCCGAAATGCAAACAGGAAACCATTATCAAAGTACGACAATTCAATATTTCCGTTATCCAGGAGCCAGACGCAAAGACGAAGAGCCGATAATTCGTGAGATCATTCACGATTATCGGCTCTTTCTCCATGAATATATAGGACAGATCCAGAAGTAATTTCGCTATTAGTATAGGAGTTATAGGAGGAAATCAAAATGACAAGTACATTTGCCTTTAAAACGACCGAGGGAAAAAATGCCGTATACAAAGCGAGCAATCGCCCATCCCCGAATGGTCGATAAACTTGTTCTGCTATGTCCTGCCGGTGTAGGAACGCAAAAAACTTCCTTTGCATTTATGGCTTTATTTAATCTACTGCTGGGTGAGAAAGGCATGGATCGGTTGTATCGTAAAGTGAATGGAGGGAAACCCATACCACAGGTCATGATAAAATACCAAAAATTGATTGGAAAAAAATTCAATTTCAGGAGAGCGCACGTTCCACTCTTTTCGGATGCCGAGTTGACGCAATTGACGATGCCGTCCGCTTTATTCGTAGGGCTGAAAGATGTAATGTTTCATTCGCTCAAAACAGCACAACGCTATAGAAGTCTTGTGCCAAATGCAAAAGTCAACGTGCTGCAGGAGGCGGGTCATACGCTTATCGATTTAATGGATGATATATTATCGTTTTTGCAGAAATGAAACCCTATTTCGATATCCTTATCCCTGCAGGCCCTCTGTCACTTTCGAAAGGATTCATCTCTCCAATATTCTTCTCAAGTTCCTAAGGCTGATCGATACACTCTCCAGCTGAGGCCTGTCGAACTGCTCCTGCTCGACAATAAACCAGTCTGCTCCCGCTCTCAGGCCGGCCGCGGCAAGCTTCGCTATATCGAGCGATCCCTCGCCTACTTCCGTATCGCGCAGCTCACCTGTTCGGCTCCTGTCTTTGTAATGCATGTACGGACATCTCGATCCGATCCGGTTGTAATACTCCACACTGTCGAGGCCGGCGAATTCCACCCAGAAGGTGTCAAATTCGAAGGCAACCAGCTCTGGTTCCGTCTCTCCCAGCAAGATGTCCATTCCGGTCCGTCCTGCGCCGAAGTCGGTGAATTCATAGCCGTGGATGTGGTACAGGAAGCGAATACCGTTTTCCCGGCACTTCCTTCCATAGCGGTTGAACCTCTCCGCAGCTTCATGGAACGAGCGCTCCTCCGAGGAGATCGCCTTAGGGACCATCGGACATAGGATGGCTTCACAGCCAATGATTCCCGCATATTCGAGCTGTCGCTCCAGCTGCTCGTCGATCAAATGATACGGAATATGAACCCCTGCCGCCCTTAATCCTTCCTGCTCCAGCACCCGGCGCACATCCCGGGCTTCCGCTCCATAATAACCGGCGAACTCGACGCCTTCGTAGCCGATTTCCGCCACCTTCGCCAGTGTGCCGAGCAGATCTCTCTGCGCTTCTTCCTTGATGGAATACAATTGAAGTCCCAGATTAGCCATAACGGGCTGCTACACCTCCCTTGCGAACAGATGCACTTGCCACTTCTCTCCGCCGTGCAGCGGCCTGCCGACGAGATCGAGCGCGCCCCGGCCGAACATATCCGCAAGCACAGCATTATGGGTCCCGGTTCCCTCATCGACCAGCTTGCGGGAGAAGGTCCCGTCTCCCTGGTTCTCATAGATCATAATACGCGGCTTCTTCACTTCGTATTGGTCCTTGATGCCGATCTCGCCTACGAGCAGATCCATCCGGCCGTTGCCGCACAGGTCGGCGGCATGCAGCGTATGCGGATCGTATAAGCCTTCGGCGATTACGATCTCTTCCCACATGTCGCGTATATCGCTGCGCTGGCGGAAGTAAGCGAGCTTGCCTCCCTCCGGCTTGCCATAGATGCAGGCGTCGCCTTCGGACAATATGATCTCCGGCTTGCCGTCTCCATCCACATCGCCGACAGCGATCTTCGTCGTGATATAGCCTTCGGCGAACCGGTGCTCCTCCCAAGGGCGACTCGAATCGCCGGTATACTTGTACCAATATGTGCCCGCCACAATCTCGTTGACGCCGTCTCCGTCCAGATCCGCCAGAACAAGTCCCTCTTCCGGCAATCCGTTCACAACCTTGCCGGTCGCAATCGTCTCGGTTCCCGGCCAAGGCGTCTGCGTCGTGTCGGAAGGCACCGGAACCCGAAGCAGGGAGTGGGCCCGATTGTTCCAATAAATCAAGGAGCGGGTCCCGTCGCCCGTAACATCCCCGATTGCCGTATCGTGAAACTGTGTGGAGCCGGTCTTGGCAATCACGTGGCGCGTCCAGGCGCCGCCCGAAGAGCCCGGATTTTTCCATAGGTGCAATTCGTCCGACCGGGCGTCGCCTCCGATCACAATGTCCGGATACCCGTCTCCGTCCAGATCGCTGACCACCCCTCCGCATTCCAGATTGGTCACCTGATCGATTACGTGAGTCTTCCAGCCATCCGGGCTGCCGTTGTTTTCCAGCCAAACCAGCTGGCCATTGCGTCCAGAGACGACGATATCCGGCAAGCCGTCGTTGTTGATGTCCCCTACGGCACAGAACGTGTTCATGCTCCAGGAACCCACTTCGTTGTTTACTTCCCCGACGACATTTTTATGAAACAATGGATTCGACATTCCGCTCACCTCTATGAAATAGTAGTTATTCCTTCACACTGCCAAGCACGATCCCCTTAATAAAGTATTTCTGCAGAAACGGGTAGACGAGCAGGATCGGAAAGGTAGCGACAAAAATTTGCGCCGCATTTTTGGTTCGGTCCGAAATGAGCATCAGCAGCGCTATCTCTTCATCCGTCAGGAAGCTAGAGTCCCTAGCGATCACGACGGTCTGGAGAAAGCTCTGCAGCGGATAGTTCTTAGGCTGGTTCATGTAGATCAAGCCGTCGAACCAGGCATTCCAGTGACCGACCGTGCAGAACAATGTAAGAGTGGCCAACGCCGGCATCGACAGAGGCACGAATATTTTCCACATGATCCTGAAGGGACCGGCTCCATCGATTTTGGCCGACTCCTCCAGCTCCTTGGGCAAGCCGCGGAAAAAATTCAGCAGCAGCACTACATTATAAACAGGGACGGCGGCCGGCAGGATAAGCGCCCAGATCGAATCGAGCAGATGCAGGGAGCGGACTGTCATATAAAGCGGAATTAATCCGCCGGAGAATAACATCGTCAGGACGAAGAACCAGGCGTAGTGCGTTCTCCATCGGAACTGGCGTACTTCCTTGGACAGCGGATAAGCAACTAGAATCGTCAAGATCATATTGACCGCCGTTCCCAGCAGCACCCGCTTCACCGATATGCCGAACGCACGGATAAATTCCTCCTGCCCCAATACAAACTCATAGGCGGCCGTAGTGAAATCAACCGGCCACAGCTTGACCAAGCCTCCCGTTGCCGCCGAGGCCGAGCTGAAGGAGATGGCAAGAATATGAACAAACGGAACGATACAAAGCGCGGACAGCAAACCAAGCAGCAAATAGTTGGCGGCAAGAAACGCTTTCCGACTCCATGACATTCGATGCAGCATTGCGAAGAGCCTCCCCCAACTGATGTTCTAAAAAATTCTGTAGTTAGCAACCCGGTAAGCAATCGTGTAAGAAGCAATTATCAGGATCAGAGAAACAACGGATTTGAACACTCCCACAGCCGTTGCCAAACCGTATTGCGCCTGCTGCAGGCCGATTCTATAAACGTACGTGTCAATAATATCTCCGCTCCTATAAACTTGGGTATTATACAGGTTGTAGATCTGATCGAACCCTGCGTTCAGTACATGCCCCAAGTTTAACGTAGCGAGCAGAATAATGATTGGCACGATTCCTGGCAATGTCACATGCAGCGTCTGACGCCAGCGATTGGCGCCGTCAATTTCGGCTGCTTCATACAGTGTAGGATTGATGCTGGTCAGCGCAGCCAAATATACAATGGTACTGAAGCCGAATTCCTTCCAAACATTAGAGATAACCAGCGTAAACGGGAACCAGCGATTGTCGCCCAAGAAGAAGATCGGCTGCATGCCGAGCGCTTTGATGGCATCGTTCACAAGCCCGGAAGACGGTGACAAGATTTCGATTAGAATACCGCTTATAATGACCCAAGACAGAAAGTGCGGCAAATAGACGAGCGTCTGACTGATTCGTTTGAATATCGTATTTTTTACCTCGTTCAGCAGCAAAGCTACAATAATCGGAACCGTCATGCCGCTAATGATTTTCAATGTTGCAATGAAGAGCGTATTGCGGACGATTCGCTTCACGTCCGGAATCGATAACATGTAAGTAAAGTTATCGAGGCCCACCCACTGGGAATGAAATATTCCACGAGCCGGTATGAACTTCTGAAACGCAATCGCGATGCCAAGCATTGGTCCGTATTCGAAGATCAGGACCAAAATGACGGCCGGAAGCAGCATCAGATGAAACGGCCATTCATTCCCCCATCTCTTGATCACATCGATTCTCCCCCTGTCGATAGAAGAAGGGAGCCGGTTGGCCGGCATCCCTTTTCAACATCTCTGATCTATAAATCTTATTTGCGCTTGGCAAACCATTCATTGACTTCCTTCGTAATCTGTTCGCCGCCGAGCGACTTCCAATCCGCTACGAACTTGTCGAACTCGTCCAGCGAACCACCCGTTACGATTTTGGTGATCATCTCCTGCTCGCGCTGATCCAGAATCGCTTTCTTCGTTACCATTGTCGGAGTAGGCGCACCATAGAACTCATTATAGACATATTGCTTGTTTTGCCCGTATTGGTACATGATCTCGAGCGATCCGCCGGTACGTGACTTCATCCAGCTCGCCCATTTGTCCTGGACACCGTTTAAGTAATCCATCGTGTCCTGATAAAGCTGGGTTCCGCTTGGATTGTCCTTGAGCGGAGTCGGGTCTTTGGCCGTAATGGCCTTAGACAATACGCCTCCGGTTTCCGAGTTCAAATTCTGAGGCGCGAGCACCAGCGGGTTGAGCTGCCAATAGCCTTGGTTCTGCTTGCCGAACTTGTAGAATCGGGTGTCATCCGTAATCGGTTTGTTATCCACTTCGATCCAGCGATTCAGCAGCTTCATAACTGCTTCCGGATTTTTGGCCTTCTTGGATACAACGTAGTAGTTCGTCACGCCAAGACCGACAACGTTATTCGCCTTTGCACTGTTGGACGATACTAGCGGGAACACCGACCAGTCCTGCGTCAATTTCTTGTCTTTGATGACCGCGGCCTGCAACGGAAAGCCCGGTGCCGAGAACGTTCCGAACGTCATGCCGACTTTATCCGTCGACACGAGCTCATTCGCTTTGCCGTGATCCTTCGTGAACAGCTCCTTGTCGATTTGACCTTTCGCGTACAGCTCCTGGAGCACCTTGAGTGCCGCCTTCATCTCCGGCAGGGTGCTGCCGTTCACCAGCTTGCCGGAAGAATCCTTGATCCAGGCTCCCGGATAGGCGTGATAGCCATAGAACAATCCCAGGAAACCGTACTGCGCATTATAGACTTCCTTCATCGAGGCGAACGCATAGGAGTCGTTCTTGCCATTGCCGTCAGGGTCCTTGGTCGTAAACGCTTCCGCAATGGCCAGCAAATCGCTCATCGTCTTGGGTGGCTGCAGGCCCAGCTTAGTCAGCCAATCGTTACGAATGTAAATGAATTGCGCGGCGTTGAAGGGGCTGTCTGTCGCCGGAATTGCCATTAGTTTACCACCAAATTTGGCTGACTCCAACTGCTTGCCGCCGTCGCTCGTCATAAATTTCTTCGTGGCTTCCGTAGTATACTTGGCATACACATCGGTCAGATCAGCCAGCATGCCGCTGTCTACCATCTGCTGCAGCTCACCGACCGGTACTCTCATCAAGTCCGGCATCTCACCCGAGGAAATGCTCAGCGCCACCTTCTGCGCGTACTGACCGGCGTCGACCGTCCAACTCTTGACAAGCTTGATTCCCAGATCCTTCTCATACATCGCGGTTACGCCATTCTTCTCGTAGGTGTCGCCATCGTCAAATTTAATATTTGCCGCCAGCGTGCCAACATACGACAGTTCGACTGGAGGGTCATACTTGCCAAGATTGATGCTCGGCTTGCTGGAGGCGGTTGGACTGGAGGACGAGACGGTGTTGGTGGTTCCATTGTCTGAGCTGCCGCAGCCCGATAACACGGCTGTCGCGGCTACAATCAACGTCGTTACAGATAACAAGCTTTTGCGATGCATGCTTATTCCCCCTCAAAATTTTTCGTACAATGTCAGAATAATGATCAATTTGGATTATGTCAATCATAAATTTTTAATATTATGATTGATTTGGTTCATTTTTTTCTTGTATTCATTATCCAATTAAAATATGCCTAAAAAAATGATTATGTTCAATCAACCTGATCAATCGACAAGCATTCCGGAATGCATATAACCTCTGCGGGTCTCCGAATCAATTCTCGAATATGAACTTCAAGAGCATCGTTCTCCAGCTCGGACAAGCCGAACGTAAACGTCGCTAACCCTTCGATCGATTTATCCAATCCCGATCTGCCGAATCCGAATACAGTCATCTGTCCATTCATGGGCCAATAGGAATCCGTGGAGCCATCATCGTCGTGATGGATCACAAATAAGGATCGACCAAGCTCGAATTCTTTGAAGTACACCCATTTCTCCCCTGCGAGGCGCTCCGTCCATCGATCCTCCCCCTTGCTCCACACACCCGGAGAACGCACGACCTCGAATTGCTCGACATCGAATCGACCGCCAGGCGTTCCCTCGTAAAGGAACCAATACGGATGCCCGGCACGCAGAACGCTCATTCGCGCGTGTGAGGGGAACAGGTCCCACCGGCATGCCCATTTGCCATCCAGCGTCTCGGATAGAAGGCTGATCTTGAGCGGACCTTGTTCGATTATGCGACTGGCGGCCCCCTCCGCCCCGGGATGAAATTGCCCCTCCGGATGCACCATATTCGGAATGCCTCGAAATTCCCCGGCGGGACCGCCGCCCGGCCGATAGCCGATCCAATCTCTCCCCTCTCGGTCCAATACGCTGGAGAACCCGGCCGCCTGCTTCTGGTAGTAGTATGTCAGGAACTCTGACGATATACGAAAGCATTCCTGGCCTTCATCCATGATGTTGTCGTCGACCGTAACCAGCTTCTGCGCCATGACAGGGACGAAGCTCTCTCCGCATGTATTGTAGTAAAGATGATAATAACGGGGAGTATCAGTATCTTGGGAGGGCGGCATCCAAATCAGCAAAGCACCAGTATTGGCATCTGCTACCCCGTAGGCATGCTGACTCCATTGGAAAATGACGTCCGAACGCAAGCATCGTCCTTCTGCATCTGTCTCCGCGATAACGATCGAGTCCGGATTCAGAGTCGCCCCTTCCGATCGTGGCAGCGGGGGGCCTCCGTGATCGATTGTGACGGAGAGCTCCGCGATCTGCGGAACCCTCCCAATACCAAGCGAAGGCACTTGAAGTTTAATTCTGAATCGGCGATCCTCCCAAACCCAGTCGGAATTCACGCCGGTGTATAGTGCCTGCATCTCCATTATTTTTTCCCTTTCGCCGCATACCATTCATTCACTTCCTTGGTAATCTGGCTGCCGCCGAGCGTTTTCCACTCCTCCACGAATTTGTCGAATTCCTCGATCGGCGCTTTATTGGTGATGATGCTCGTCATGACCTCCAGCTCCTTCTGATCGAGAATCGACTTTTTCGAAGCCATTGTCAGCGTCGGCGTCGATATGAATTCATCGAACATGTACCGGTCTTCCTTCAGATATTGGTTCATCAGCTCCATACTGCCGCCCGGACGCGTCTTCATCCACGTGCCCCACTTCTCATCGTCGCCGTTCAAGAACGCCATCGTCTCCTGATACATCAGGCTGCCCAATACATCATCCTTCACACTGCTATTGTCCTTCGCCGCCACAGCCTTCGACATCAACCCGCCCAGCCTAGCATATTGATCCAGTGGCGTCACGACAAGAGGGTTCAGCTGCCACAGGCCTTGATCCAGCTTCCCGTACTTGAATGGACGGTTCTCAGCGGTAAGGGGCTCCGAATCGATCTTGATCCAGTGGTTCAACAGCTGGATTACCGCTTCCGGATTTTTGGTTTTCTTGCTTACGACGTAATAGCCCTTCACCCCGAGAGGCGCGACCGTCTTGGCCGGGCTGCTGTCGGCCGAGACGAGCGGGAAGACAGACCAGTCCTGGGTCAGCTTCCGATTTTTAACGGCGACAGCCCACAATGGAGAGTTCCCCGCATAGAACGGACCGAAGGTCATGCCGATTTGATCGACGTACGCAAGCTGGCTTTCTTTGGCATGGTCCTTCGTATAGAACTCCGGATCGATCTGCCCCGATTTGTACAAGTCCTGAAGCACTTTAAGCGCCGCCTTCATCTGCGGTTGAATGCTGCCATACACCAGATTGCCTGTTGCATCCTTCACCCAGGTCTGCGGGTAAGCGTGATGGCCGTAGAACATCCCCAAGAACCCATAGTTCGCATTATAAATCTCCTTCTGTGCGGCGAACCCATAGGAATCTTTTTTGCCGTTTCCGTCCGGATCCCGGTTCGTAAACGCTTCCGAGATGGCCAGCAAATCACTCATTGTCTTAGGCGGCTGCAAATTCAGCTTCTGCAGCCAGTCGTTCCGGATGTAAACAAACTGAGCTGCGTTATAGGGGCTGTCGGTAGCCGGAATCGCCATCAGTTTGCCGTTATACTTGGCCGAATCGAGCTGCTTGCCGCCATCAACCATCATGAACTTCTTCGTTTGCGGAGAAGCGAATTTGTCGTAGACTGCGGACAGATCGGCCAGCATGTCGTTATCGATCAACTGCTGCAGCTCAGACGCCGTTACTCTCATCAGATCGGGAATATCGCCTGAAGCGATGGACAATGTTACCTTCTGCGAATACTGATTGCTCGCAATCGTCCATTTTTTGGTCAGCTTGATGCCCAAGTCCCGCTCGTATGCGTCGAAGACCGAGTTTTTCTCGTAGGACGAGCCTCCGTCGAAGAAGAGGGTAGGATAAACTTCTCCTACAATGGACAGCTCGACCGGCGGATCGAATTTGCCAGCCTTGGGGGTAGGGGAAGACGACACCCCTGGCGATTCCCCGACAGTAGCGGGAGGCTCTGAGCTGCTGCATGCCGACAATACGATAAGAAACGAAGCCATAAGGGCGATGCTACGTGCTGTTGCGCTAGATTTCATGGACAACCTCAACCTCCAGAATAATGATTGTTATGAATCATAATACTTAAAAATATTAATGCTTTTCAATCAAATTTGTTTTTGATATGATCAAATCAAATCATGAATGACAAGGAGAACCCGATTCTTATGCAAAATGATCGACAAGAACAACTGATACAGCTGCTCGAACAGCATGTGATGCTGCGCATTCAGCAGCTCTGCGATAAGCTTCACGCATCTCCGGCTACGATCCGCCGCGATCTGGCTCATCTGGAGGAGCAAGGTTATGTGCTTCGCGTGAACGGCGGAGCTATGATGAATGCCAGGGCTACCGTCGGAACGGCTGAACGCTCGCTTGAAGCGATAGGCCCATTGGACACCTGCAAGAAAGCGATTGCCAGAGTCGCCATTACACTGGTTCATGAAGGCGACACCATATTCATCGATTCGGGCTCCACCAATAATGAAATCGCCGAGCTGCTCACCGGCTTGTCGAATATCTCGATCGTAACCAACAGCGTTGAAATCGCCTACAAGTTCAAGCTGCTGGCTAGATCCCGCAACATCTCCGTCTTTGTCTGCGGCGGCACGATCAAGGAGTTCACTCCAGAAGCAAGCATCGTCGGACCTTTGGCGGAGCAAATGATTTCTCAATTTCGAGCTAATGTCGCCTTCATCGGCACTGCCGCCATCGACCTTCAGCATGGAGTGACCGAACCTTACTTGCTGGTCGCCAACATTAAGAAGACGATGATTGAATATTCCTCCAAAGTCGTGCTTACAGCCGATCACAGCAAATTCGGAAAGGTTAACATGGCGCATGTGTGCCATTTGAACAATTTGCATCATGTCATAACAGACCAATTGACGCCGGATTCCTACGTCGACAGTCTGTCAGCAGTCGGAGTTCAGGTAACCAGAGCGATGCTGTCCTGAGTCGGCTGCAGCCCCTCCGCAACTTAGCTAATCTTGGCAGAAACCGCTTCCAGCGCCTGCGACTTGCCGTATTTCGGAGTCGCTCCTCGACCGGCAGCCGCCCAATGGACAGCATTCGAGATGACGCGCAGCACGTCCTTGTTGTAATAGGTCGGGAACTCTTCGTGACCAGGCCGAAAATAAAAGATTTTTCCTTGACCACGGTGATACGTACAGCCGCTGCGGAACACGTCCCCTCCCTCGAACCAGCTCACAAACACCAGTTCGTCGGGGGCGGGAATGTCGAAATGCTCTCCGTATGTTTCCTCGCGCTCCAGCTCGAAGTATGAGCCAAGTCCTTCCGCGATCGGGTGGGCAGGGTCGACGACCCAAATGCGCTCTTTTTCGTCGTTCTCCCGCCACCTCAAGTCGCAGGAGGTGCCCATCAGACTTTTGAACACCTTGGAGAAATGGCCGGAATGCAGTACGATCAGCCCCATGCCCTTCCATACCCGCTTGCGTACGCGTTCCACAATTTCATCGGATACGAGATGATGCCGCATATGCCCCCACCAGATCAGCACATCCGTGTTATCCAGCACCTCTTCGGTCAATCCGTGCTCTTCTTGATCCTGAGTGGCTGTTCTTATGCTCAGCTCCTCGGAACGAATACCCTCTGCGATGGCGCCGTGGATGCCGTTCGGATAGATCCGGATGACCTTCTCATCCTTCTTCTCATGCCAATTTTCATTCCATACCGTTACTCGAATCAACCCAAGCGCCTCCCTTTTCTAGTTTCTCTCTCCAAACCCTGCGCCTGCCCCTCATTCCCCTGGGCTGCTATTGCGCCGGTGTCAGAGGAACCTCGCACGCCCACAGCTGAAGCTGGGGTTTGTCCCTAAGCTGGCGGCTGCTCGTACAGAGCCAAAATTTCCACTCCGCCTCGCCCATATCCGCCGGCCGGGAAGCGGCATGCACAATCTGCTCTCCCAGCTCCAGCTTGAGCGGACTGGAGTGGATGCCGTTCCACAGGAATACTTCATTCTCGCAGCGAAGCAATACGCGGCCAGGCTGAAGCATTATGATCTGAGCGGTCGGCTCCGCCGTCGAATACGATTCAAGCGACGGGACGGACAAGGTCACCTCGACCGACTGGCCAACGCTTGTGAAATACAGGATGGAATACCCGGATTCGCTCCTCCTCACTCCGGCCGCATGTCCCTTCAGCGAATCCCAGCAGACGATCTGCCTGCCGACAAGCTCGATGCCGGCTTTCTTCGTCTTTCTCTGCGGCAGCTTGAACAAATCTCCATTCCGCAGCAGCACATACAGGACGAGCCCGTCTGCAACCAGACTGCGGATCTCGCTTTCAAAGCCGCCTACCGTCTGCATCCTGCCTTGCTCGGCAAAGCTCAGTTCATTGCCCGCTCCGAGCCATATGCCTCCTCCTGCGCGGGGAGCGATGGCTACAGCCGGATGCTCAAGCTCGATCATCTCCGGGTAGCTCTCTTCCGCCTTATGGCGCTGGAAACGCCATGGGCTGTTCTTCGGACTTCTCACCAGCTTGGAAGACCAGGTGCGCCATATTCCATCCTCCGCATTGGCTGCTGCAGTAAGCGGAAGTCCCAGATGCAACGTACCGATGACCGCTTGCAGCTCAGGACGTATCTCCCATAGAAAGCCGTCGCGCGAAGCGACGAGGCAGCGATCCTCATCGATCGGGACAATCCCTTCCGGGATCGCGGGCTCATCGCCAATCGGGAAGGAGGAGACGAGGCGCAGGCCGTTTTGATCGGCTGCCTTAAGCGAGGGCTCATCTTCAGGTGCAGCAGAGGCGCGCAGGCTGCCGAACCAATCGGGCGGCAGACGAAGCAGCCGGCTATTATGGTCCAGCGTGCTCACACTGACCTTATCTCCATGAATATCGATGATTCGCGATTGCCTGAGCCCGTCTCGGGTGCAGGAGCCGTGAACGCCTGTTATGAAAAATCGAGTTCCACTGCGGACGGAGCTTGAATCCGCGTGATCGTGTCCAAGATGGTAGTGCGCAGAGAACCATAGCTTGATGGCGGGAAACTCGCGGATCAGCTCCATCCAACGCCCATAGCGGTGGTTCTGATCCAGGTAGGCGTTAGTCGCCCGCACATGAACGCGCGGAACCGTTCGCAATCCCGCCCCCATCGGAGGCGCGTGGGTGAAGAAGATGCACGGGACTCCCGGTCTCTCCCGGAGCTTGCCAATAAGCCAGCTGAAATGCTCGTCTGTTACGTAGCATTCCTGCTCCATGTAGCAGGAATCTTCAGGCTGCAAATCCGTTCCGATAAAGAAGAGTCGAAAACCTTCGTACTCCAGCACACCATTAGTTGAATCCAATTCGAATGTCGATAAAAACGCTTTCTCCATCGTTCCCTTAGGCTGCAGCCCGACTTGTCCCGTCTCTCTCTGCATGTCGTGATTGCCAAGAATCGGACGCAGAGGCGCCTCCAGTCGTCTTAAAAACCCATAAGCCTGCTCTAAGCCTTCTACGCCGCCGATCGTGGCGTTGCAGCCGAAATCGCCGAGCGGTACAACCAAATCGGGCGAGCAGCCGTTGATGTCGTCGATCGCTTGCCGTGTCAGGTCGAACTCGTCTTTATGGATATGGAAATCTCCGAGCACTACTATCCGCAAATGGAATCCTCCCTCTCTAGCTGCTAGTATAAATTGTCATGCAGTCCCTTAAACCTCGTAGGTTTTACCTTCAATGGGCCACAGGACATGGCCTGTGAAAACCTCTTGCGCAGCGCGAACGCTTTCTTCCGCTTTGGCAAGCGGGCCGTGAACGAGCATCAATTGGCCGACCTCCGCTTGGCTGGCAACCTTGCCCGCATCGATCGCGCCTGAGTGCAGAAAGGCATTCTTCTCCGGATCGGCTTCTACCGGACCTAGTGATGCCTCGTGGATGAGCAGCGACGTCCCTCGAACGTGCTCGATGATCGGCTCGTAATAAGCCGAATCGCCTGCAAACGAAAACTCCTTGCCAGTCACCTTATCCCAGAACCGGTAGCAGACCCCCTCCACAGGATGGAGCGTCGGGCAAGTAGTGAACTTGAATTCCTCCGCCTCATAGGATTGCCCGGGCGTTAGCGGGATCAGCTTGGGCAGCTCAACACCCGGCCAGAACCTCTCAACCTGCAGGAAGCTGAGCGCTTGTTTGATGACAAACTCAAGCTCTGCCTGCGGGCCGATAAAGGTAACCTCGCCCAGCTTTTTTCGGCTCAGCAGAAAATACAGCAGCGATGGCAGCGACAAATAATGATCGTGATGGAAATGGGTGAACAAGACGTACTTGAGATCGCTAGGCTGAACGCCCAGATTTCGCAAGTTCGATACGACATTCCACCCGGTGTCCACCAAGATGGAATGATTGATCAAGAAGCTGGCCGTGTCGCTCCCAACATCCGGCGTAGCGGTCGATGTACCTAGAAACGTGATTGAAGTTGCAGTCCTTGCTATGATCATCACCCCCAAATTGATTGATTTCAAGCTTTACCTTGATCTATAATAATCATATTATCATTCTATGATGATTTCAAGACCAAAAACACAAGAAAAATGATCATTTCAAATCATTATTTCAGCTACAGCCATCTGAACTATTGCAATGTTGCGATTTTTGATAAACTATTCCTATTACCTTTAATGAAGGAGCGTGACGAACGATGCGGATCGACCGTCAAGAACGACTTGTCAAGCTGCTCGAAACGAACGTAATGCTAAGAATACATGAGTTGTGCGAGCTGTTGGGCGCTTCCCCCGCAACCGTGCGCCGCGATCTGAGCGAGTTGGAGGAAAAGGGGGTCATAAAGCGGATCAATGGCGGCGCCATGCTGAATGCGCGCTCGGATTTCTCCCCGCCTCCAAGCCATGAGGAGCAGGATCCGTTCTTGCTGTACAAGCAGGCGATCGCACGGCTTGCCGTCTCCCTGGTCAAGGAGGGCGATACGATCTTTATCGATGCCGGCACCACCAATATCGAGATTGCCGAGCTGCTCTCGGGTTACTCCAACATTTCCATTATTACGAACAGCATCGAAATTGCTTATTTGTTCAAGAAATATGCGATGGGGAGAAAAATCTCTGTGTATGTCTGCGGAGGTACGATTGGAGAAGTGACCCCGGAGGCTAGCATTGTAGGGCCGCTGGCCGAGCAGATGATTACTCAATTTCGGGCCAGCATAGCCTTCATCGGAACGTCCGGCATCGATCTGCAGCACGGCGTTACCGACCCTCACTTCCTGCTGGCCAGCATCAAGAAACGGATGATCGAGTTTTCTTCCAGAGTTGTTCTTGTCGCCGACCATAGCAAATTCGGCAAGGTCAATATGGCTCATGTGTGCAATCTGAGCAGTCTTCATCACGTCATTACCGATTCCTTGACGCCCGCCTCCTTCGTCGAGAGCATGACCACCCTCGGATTAAAAGTATGGCGGGCAGAACTGGAATAAGGCATGGCTATTGCGCTTCGTCCACTAGCATGGCCGGATTTTCACATTGCCGAAGCTCGCATCCGTATGATGGGCCAGCAGCAGCACCGCGCCTTCCGTTCGCTCTCCGATAAATCCGCGGCCTTCAAGCGCCCAGTTTGCCGGCTCCGTCTGATCCGATTGCCATACTTTTATTCCATAATGCGCTGTCTCGTTCGGACAGGATCGAACAAACGCTTTGAATATGTACGGCACCCCGAGCTCCAGCCGAATGACGCATTGCTGTTCGTTCAACGGCTGGACGTTGTTGCCGTACAGACGCAGATGGAAATGGTGGGGATCTCTGCCAAAATTGTATTCATATAGCGCGAGCGCCCCGTAAGGGTAATACCCGTACCGGGGTTGCCGGCCGTCCCAATCCGCATGGCCTTGCCACCGGAGTACGATGCCTACATTGTATCCATATCCGATCGGATTGACGCCCTTGATGTCGAAGCCGTGGATCGTCACCGGGACCGTGACCTCGTAATCGCTCCAAGCGATGTCGCCTACCCCGATTACCCTGTCGTAGCCAGGCGCGAGCGTGCGCACACAGCCGTCCGCCAAACCCCACAGGCCGTCGATTACCTGTGCGGCATCGTCTATCCGGGCAACGTCGCGCCAGTCGATCTCCAACTCCGGTGAACGTCTGCGTTCCCCGCCGTAATGGAATATCACTTCGGAAATCGCGATCCCGCCCGACACGTCCACTGCCTCTAATCGTAACGTATGAGTACCTTCGGAGAGACCCTCCGTCACTATTTCCACGTTGAAATCGCCGGGTCGGGACAATCTGCGGCGATCCGGCCCCAGCGACAGCTTGACGGGAAAATCCCCGTCAAGTGTGTAGAATAGCTCAGCCACATAGCGGGCGGGCCGGACGTTGCCGAGGATGTTGATTGCGTCCTGGGGGATCCCCTGCCGTCCGAAGCTTCTTTCACAGCCATACCATACATCTATTGTCAGCATACAGTTCCTCCTCGGTTCAATAAGGGAAGATAGTCCTCTTCGGCATCGTCGTATACTTCTTGCGGCACGACGCCGCAAGCGGCATCGGTATGCCCCGTCAGACGATTGGCCGTCGCGATCCGGCGCCTCCGCTCTGCGATCGCTTGCCTGCGTTCCTCTCCCAGCGCGGAGCGTTCGCCGCGCACTTCCTGCCAATTGACGGATTGCACCTCGCCCAGCAGCAGCGCCTCCGGGTGAATGAAGTCGATGCGTTTGCCGCGCAAATCCAGGTACAGCATGTCGCCCGTTTGCAAATACAGCATGCCGCCCCCGCTGAAAGCTTCCGGCGTCATATGTCCGACGGCGGCGCCTAGCGTAACGCCGGAGTAGCGGCCGTCGCTGATGACGGTGACCAGCTTGCGAAGTTGCCGGTTGGCATTGATATATTGCATCGGCGTGTACATCTCCGGCATCCCGAAGGCAGCCGGACCTTGCCCGGAGATGACAACGGCCAGCTTCAACGCACCGGAAGCGGCCATGGCGTCGAACAAGTTGTCGTTGTCGGCCAATTCCAGCTCCGCGAAGCGATCCGGCGCATTATGCCGCAGCGCGGCCAGCAGTCGGTCGCGCGGGAGGATGCGGTCCCGCTTCAGGCGATCTAGCAGCGCCGGGTCCAGCAAATGAGCGTTCGCTTCCTCTTCGTTGTGGAAATATAGGACGAAATTGACCTTTTTATCGAAGCTGTCCAGTTGAGGAGTAGGCATTCCGCTGATTTTGACGACGGCGCTTTCGAAAAAATTGCCGTTCAGCACATCCACGCCGCTGAATGGCCGGCGAGGAGAGGACAGAATAACCCGATCTCGTGGCGCACGATCGGCGGACAACCCTCCTCGCCTTCCGTCGTTCAGCCGCTCCCCCCATGTCGTGCCAGTTACGGTCGGCGCCTCCGTATCCATCGGCACACCGTGGCGAAGCAGCTCATGGAATAGCGTCTCCATGCCGCGGCTGTCTCCGGAGCAGCACTGCTGCGCTAACGTGAAAATGTCACGGCCTTCCGTCAAGCTGTAATCGAGCAGATCGGGCACCGGGAACTCGCGGCGGAGCCGGTCGTACTCCCGCAGGCTAAACCGAAAGCCGCCGTACAGCATGGCGGCCACAGTATGCATCAGCAAATTGGTGGAGCCGCCCGAGGAGCTGTGAATGCGAATCGCATTGCGAATATTCGCCGCCATAAGATGAAGAATGCGGTACTTCGGCTTGTTGATCATCGCGGCGAAGGCGTCGACCGCCTCGTAAACCTGAGCCGCCGTCGGCGGCTGGGTAAGCAATTCAAGCGCGGGATGCACAAGCCCCAGACCGGCGACCAGATGACGGGAGCTGTTCCCCGTGCCGTTGAAGGCGCACACGCCGCCCTGCGCGTCGCAGGTGCTGACCGCGAGCCGCTTCTCCAGCGCCTTATGCTGCTCGTGCGTTAGGAGCCCCCGCCGCCGGGCACGCTCGAATACGCCTTGGAAGGAAGTGTTCGTGGAGCAGACGAGCACATAGGCCACCGTATCGCGGATGTCCTCCGCGATATCTTGTGCGCCTGCCCGCTCGGCCTTCCCGGCCAGCTCCTCCAGATCGGGCAGCAATTCCTCCGGGTAAGCGCCGCCATGCAGCACATGCGCGGGCGCGAACGTGGCGAACAGTGGCGCTTCGCCGCGGCGGCTACGGACGCGGTCGACATGGGCCAGCGCGCTGACGACGCCGAGCGGCTGCTTGTCGCAGCCCTGGATGACGAATGCGCCGTGATAGCTGTGAGCCTCCATCTGATTCGCCACCATCTGGGCGACGGCGTTGCGGCTTTGCAGCGAATAGCTCATTCCCTGGTTGTCCTGGGCGGTGCCGTCGCACATCACCGGCGTGGAGAACTGGAACGGCACGCCGCCGTTGCGCCAAATACGCAGCGCCGCATACGCAATCGTCCGATAATCCATGATGTGCGCGGGGTGATCGGCCGAGCCGCCGATGATGGCAATGCGCGGCGCGTTGTCCTCCAGCCGGTCGAAGATGCGTTCCAGCGTCCAGTCCGGCTTCGCTCCGTCGTATTCGGCGCCTAGCGTCTGCTTTGCCCGGTCCAGCAGTCCCGCCACCGTAATCGGCTCGTTCGATTTGGACAATACCGTATCGCGGTACGGATTGATCAGGCTCTCGATATTCGGGTACGCTGCGCTCATCCCATTCCCCTCTTCCCCTGCACAATCTCCTCCGCCTTGACGACGATCGCGGCGGCGTCCACGCCGTAATGCGCCATCAGCTTCCGATAATCCCGGCCAGAGCTGCAGAAGCGGTCGTTCACGCCTACGCGCTTCACCAGAGCGGGGGCCGCTTCGGCGGTCACCTCGCACACTGCGGCGCCCAGGCCGCCAATAACGTTGTGGTCCTCGGCAGTGACGATACCCGCTGTCTCCTTCGCCGCCCGCACGATCGCCTCGCGGTCGATCGGCTTGATCGTATGACAGTCTAGCACTCTCGCCCGAATCCCACGACCGGCGAGCACGTCGGCAGCCAACAGCGCCTGCTCGACCATATGCCCGGTGGCGATGATCGCCACATCTGCTCCGTTGCGCAGCTCGACCATCCGCCCCAGCTCGAATTTCGTTCCGGCACGGTGAATCACTCGGGCATCCTGCCGGCCGAGCCGCATATAAACCGGACCGTTATAGGCGGCGATCGCCTCGGTCGCCCATTCGGTGGTCACCGGGTCGGAAGGTGAGACGACGGTCAAATTCGGAATCGCGCGCATAATCGCCAGATCCTCCGTCGCTTGGTGCGTCACCCCGTCGCCGGCGATTTCCAGACCGGCGTTCGTCGCCACGATCTTCACGTTGAGCCGCGGATAGCACACCGATGTGCGCACCTGCTCGCTCGCGCGCAGGCAGGCGAACATGGCGAACGTGCTGGCGAACGGTACGAGGCCCATCGTGGCCAAGCCCGCGGAGACACTAATCAGATTTTGCTCGGCGGCCCCCATGTTGAAGAATCGTTCCGGAAATTTCTTGGCGAAATGAAAGGTGTTCGTCGATTTGGAAATGTCGGCGTCCAACACGACGATGCGGGGATCCGTCTCTCCCAACCGGGCGACGGTTTGCCCGTACACGACGCGGTTGGCAACCGCTTCCTTCCCTTGGTAAACGTATGTTCCGCTCATTTGGCCGCCCCCTCCTTGATGTCCCGCAGCGCCAGCTCTGTCTGCTCCGGCGTCGTCGGACCCGCATGCCACGCGCTGTCATTCTCCATGAACGATACGCCCTTGCCTTTGACGGTTTCCGCCACGATTACGGTCGGACGGCCATTCGGCTCCAACGCTTGCTCCACCGCTTCATGAATATCGGCCAAGCAGTGGCCGTCTATGCTGTATACGTTCCAGCCGAACGCCTCGAACTTCTGCGCGATCGGCTCCACATTCATGATCGACTTCGTGAACCCGTCCGTCTCCAGCTTGTTGTTGTCCACGAATGCGATCAAATGGTCCAGCCCGTAATGAGCCGCCGCCATCGCCGCCTCCCACACCTGGCCTTCCTGCAGCTCTCCGTCTCCGAGCATGACATAGATGTTGCAGCTCTTGCCCTGCAGCTTCGCCCCCAAGGCCATGCCTGTCGCACAGGAAAAGCCTTGGCCGAGCGAGCCGGTCGTCATGTCGACGCCCGGCGTCTTGTTCATGTCCGGATGTCCCTGCAGCTTGCTCTCGATATCCCGCAGCGTCCACAGCGTCTCCTCTGCATAATAGCCCCGCTCTGCCAATACCGCGTATAGAGCGGGACTGCAGTGCCCCTTGGACAGCACGAATCGGTCGCGGTCCGGCCACAGCGGCTCCTGCGGTCTGACATTCATCCGGTGAAAATACAAGTAGGTCAGGATGTCGATGGCGGACAACGATCCGCCGTTATGGCCGGAGCCTGCCTGCTCCACCATACGAACGATGTTCTCGCGCAGCTTTTGCGCCGTCCGCCGGAGCAGCGATTCATCGAATGACACTGGCATTCGCCTCCCCCTCTAATGGCTGCCGCCAGCCGCGTTTTTGGTCGCAGCGCTGGCGAAGTATTCCGACGGTATTCGGCCGCTCACTGTCCAACCTCCGTCGACGTAGAAAATCTGTCCCGTCATATAGCTGGAGTCGTCCGAAGCCAAGAATACGGCGGGACCGACCATTTCCTCCGGAGCGGCCACCCTGGCGAGCGGCACCATCTCGCCCCACGTTCGGGCATAGTCGGGATCGTCGTTTGTATTGCGATCCACAAGCGTCGGACCGGGAGCGAACGTATTGACCCGAATGCGATAAGGGGCCAGCTCAACCGCGAGCTGCTTCGTCATCGCATGGATGCCGCCTTTGCTGGAGGCGTAAGCGACCAAGTTTTTCACCCCGAGCTCGGCGCAGTTCGTAGAAACGTTAACGATGCTGCCGCCGCCGCTGTCCCTCATCATTTTGGCCGCCTCCAGACTACAGAAGAACGTGCCGCGCAAATTCGTTTCCATGACCGTATCCCATTTTTCCACCGTCGTCTCGAACAGCCCCGTCCAGCCCGTTAACCCGGCGTTGTTGACAATCGCATCCAGCCGGCCGAACTGCTCCCGGATCGTCCGGAACATGGCGACAATGTCGTCCGGCCTGGAGATATTCGCCTGGACCGCGACGGCTCGCCCGCCCTTGCCGGCAATCTGCGCTACGACCTGCTCCGCTCCTTCTTTGTCGGTATTGTAATTGACGATCACATCGGCGCCTTCATCCGCCATGCCGAGCGCGATCGCTCTGCCGATCCCTTTGCCCGCGCCGGTCACCAGCACGATTTTGTTCCGCAATCTCATCCCCGTTTGCTCCTCACTCGTCGTATGAAATAAGCACCTTGACGCCCTGCTTGCTCTCGCACAGCTCGAACGCTTCCCGCCATTGACTAAGCGGAAGCTTGTGCGTGATGATCCGGGACAGCTCGATTTTCCTCTGCTTCAACAGCCGCAGGACGCCGTCCCACGACTTGAGCGAATGTCCGAGCGAGCCGAATACGGCCGCCTGCTTGTACAGAATCGTGTCGTACGGCAGCGTTACGTCTTGCCCGATAATCCCGACCTGGATGTGCTTACCCATCTTCTTCAGGGACTGGAAGCACGATACGATCCCCCGTGCCGCCCCCGAGCAATCGACGGAAACATCGACGCCCCTGCCTTGCGTCTCGCGGTCGACTATGTCCGCCAGCCGCTCGGACGATACGTCCACGACGACATCGGCTCCAAGCCTACCGGCCATCTCCAGCCGGACGGCGTCCTCCTTCGTTCCGGCTACGATCGTCTTGCAGCCTTTGGCAACGAGCAGCATCAGGCACAGCAGGCCGATCGGCCCCGGCCCCGTCAGCAACACCGTATCGCCGGCGTGAATATCCGTCAGCTCCTCAATGGCCTGAACGGCGCAAGCGAAAGGCTCGGACAGCGCCCCCTCCTCATAGGACACTTCGTCCGGCAGCAGGTAGGCCTGATCCTCGCGAACGACGACGTATTTCGTGAAGCTGCCGTTCACGCCGTGCCCCATGCCTCTGCGGACCGGACAAAACATATAATGACCTTGCCGGCAATATTCGCATTGGCCGCAGACGACGGCCGTCGAGCCGAGCACCGCCACGCGGTCTCCGGCTTTCAGCCGGCGAACCCCGCTTCCCGCCTCGACAATCTCCCCCGCAAACTCGTGTCCGAGCGTCACAGGCGGGTAATTCTTGAACGTGTCGTGATAGACGTGAAGATCCGTTCCGCAAATGCCGGTACAAGCGACGCGGACTTTCACCATGCCCGGTCCGCATGCCGGCTCCGGAATAACGGCAAGCTCCACGTTGCCCGGTCCGGAATTCAGCTTCATGAGCGCTAACATCGTTCTCTCTCCTTCTCGTAGGCCCTCTGCCCTCGGCCGCCTGTCATCTGTCTATGGTCACCCAGCGCTTTTCCACCGCCGCTTGGTTGATTGCCTCGATCACTTTCTGGCAGACGAGGCCGTCCCTGAAGTTCGGCGACGGCAGCTGCCCGGTTTCGATCGCGCGGAACAGCTCGTAAAATTGATGGGTAAATGTATGCTCCCAGCCGATCAGATGGCCGGGAGGCCACCAATACCGAATGTACGGATGGCTCGCCTGTGTCACGAGAACTTGACGGAAGCCCTGGCAGTCTTCCGGATCGCGGCGGGAATAGACCTGCAGCTCGTTCAGACGCTCCAGCTCGAAGCGCACGCTTCCCTCGGTGCCGTTCACCTCGAACCAGAGTCCGTTTTTGCGGCCGGAGCTCATCCGATTCGTCTCGAACACGCCCAGGGCTCCGCAGGCGAACCGCGCGGTGAAGACGGCCGCATCGTCCGTCGTCACTACCCGCTTCTGTCCGCCTCCGGCAATTGGCCGCTCCTTGACGAAAATTTCCATCGCCGCCGACACTTCCTCGAATTCGCCGATCAAATACCGTGCCAGATCGATGATGTGCGAGCCTTTGTCCGCCATCGAACCGGCGCCGGCAACCGCTTTATCGAAGCGCCAGATGAACGGCAGCTCGTCGTCCAGCGTCCAGTCCTGCTGGTAGAAGCCTTTGAAAGAAATGATGGCGCCGAGCCTGCCTTCTTCGATCAGCCGTTTGGCCAGCATGACGGCCGGGACCCGCCGATAATTGAAGTTGACCAGATGCATAGCCCCGCCCGACTCCACTGCGGCAAGCATTTGCTCGGCTTCGCCCAATGTCGTGGCAAGCGGCTTCTCGCACAGAATGTGCTTACCCTTTTGGGCCGCCGCAACCGCAATTTCGCAATGGGTATTGCCTGGACTGGCAATGTCGATAATGTCGATCTCCGGATCGTCAACGACGCTTTCCCACGATGTCGACCACTTCTCCCAGCCGAGCTTGCCGGCCACCCTCTCCACTTCGCCTTCGTTTCGTCCGCAAATCGTATGCAGCCGGGGCGTAACCTGCAGATCATCCGCCATCATGTATAAATTTTTCAGACCGTGCGTGTGCGCCCGACCCATGAAGTTGTAGCCGATCAAGCCGACGTTCAGCGTTTTTTTCATTCGTTCCTCCCCTTTCCCGTTAACCGGCGCACGCTGCTCCTGCTCACCCTGTTGAGCCGTCCGCCATTTGCCAGGCTGCGGCCGGCTGCTGCACCGCCAGCTTGCCTCCGGTTACTTCCAGAATGCAGCCGGTGATGTACGAGGCTTGCGACGAAGCAAGAAAGACGAGCGGAGCCGCGACTTCCTCCGGTTCTCCGAAGCGCCCGAGCGAAATTTGAGACAGCAGCCCTTCTCGGTTGCTAGCAATCGCTCCGCTGTTCATGTCGGTGGCGATTACGCCCGGAATGTAGGCGTTCACACGGATGCCGTAAGGCGCCAGCTCGCCTGCCATCGCTCGCGTCAGGTTGCTGATCGCTGCCTTGGATGCGGCGTAGAGAGAGCTGCCCGCCGACGGAATAAGCGCAGCGTAGGAGGAGGCGTTCAGAATGACGCCGCCCCTCCCCTGCCGCCTCATGAGCGCGGCGCCCGCCTGCCCGCAGAACAGCAGGCTCTTGAAGTTCACCGACATCGTCTCCTCGTAGTCGCTCTCCTGGATGTCCAGGAATGGCATGGCTGTTCGGTAAATGCCGGCGTTGTTGATCAGAATGTCGAGCCCGCCCATCTCCTCCTCCATAAAGCGGAACAGAGCACGCACATCTTCGGGCGAGGCTATGTCCGCGCACTTGCCGCGGACGACGGCGTCCGGTCGGCTCAATTCCGCGAGCGCCGTCTCCAGCCGCCCCTCGTTCGTGCCGTTGATCGCCACCTCGGCGCCTTCCTGCAGCAGCGCTCGCGCCACGGCCATTCCTATGCCTCTCGTCGAGCCGGTAATCAGCGCTTTTTTGCCATGAAGCTGTAAGTCCATCCGCTCATCTCCCCGTCTGCGTCGACCGCCGCCTCATCTCCATCGCCACGTCGACGATCATGTCTTCCTGTCCGCCGACAACTTTGCGTTTGCCCAGCTCGATCAGAATGTCGCGCGGGTCGAGGCCGAACTTCTTGACTTGACGCAGCGTGTGCAGGAGGAAGCTGGAATATACGCCGGCGTAGCCGAGCGACAACGAGGCTTTGTCGATGATCTGCGGTCTGTGCATGACCGGCCGGACCGTGTCCTCGGCCGCATCCATCATGGCGTATACGTTCACGCCGGTATCGATGCCGAGCTTGTCGAGCACAACAGCCAGCACCTCGGTAGCCGCGTTGCCCGCTCCGGCCCCCATGCCGGCCAGGCTGCCGTCGAGGACCGAGGCGCCGGCTTCGATCGCCGCCAGCGAGTTGCCGATCGCCATGCCCAGATTATTGTGGGCATGGAAGCCGACCTCAACCTGCAAGCTGCTCCGCAGCGCATCCACTTTCGAACGCACCTCGTCGGCCAGCATCGCTCCGGCGGAATCGACGACATAGACGACACTTGCGCCGTAGGACTCCATTACCAGCGCCTGCCGCACCAGCATATCCGGGTCAACCATATGCGACAGCATAAGAAATCCCATTACTTCCAGACCGATATCCGCCGCCAGACGCATATGCTGCGCGGAAATATCCGCTTCCGTCGCATGCGTGGCGATACGGGCGATTTCCGCGCCTTCCTCGCGAGCCATCCATAAGTCTTCTTTGACCCCGACGCCCGGCAGCAGCAGGACCGCCAGCTTCGTGTCCTTCAGCTCACCCTTCGCCAGACGAATCGCTTCGCGATCGGACAGCTTGCCGTAGCCGTACTGAATCGACGAGCCTCCGAGCCCGTCGCCATGGCTCACCTCGACCGCGTACGGACGTGCGTGATTCAGGGCTCGTGCGATGGAGCGGACTTCCTCTTCCTTATATTGATGCGCGACGGAATGACTGCCGTCGCGCAGAGTCGAATCGACCAAACGAATTTTCCGCTTTGTCTCCATGACGGTTCCACCCTACCCCTTTTCGCTTAGGCTCATTTTTCGCGCCGCCGCTTCCCCCGCCGCCAGCGCGGCGGACGTCATAATGTCCAGATTGCCCGCATACTTGGGCAAGTAATCCCCCGCTCCCTCGACTTCGACAATAACCGTTACTCTTCTTCCATCGAATATCGGCTCGTATTTCAGTCGGTAGCCGGGAACGTAGCTGCGCACTCGGGCAACCATCTCTTCAATCGAACGGACGATCGGCGCAGGCTCGGCCTCTTCCGCCAATTCGGCATAGATCGTGTTCTGGCTGACGATCGGAGGCTCTGCCGGATTCAGAATAATAATCGCCTTTGCCCGACCCGCTCTCCCCGTCTCGGCGACCGCCCGCGCAGTCGTCACCGTGAATTCGTCGATGTTGGCGCGGGTACCCGGCCCTGCGCTGACGCTGGCGATCGTGGATACCGTTTCCGCATAGAGCACTTCCGTCACCCGCGAAATCGCCATGACGATCGGTATCGTTCCTTGTCCGCCGCATGTAACCATGTTGACGTTGTCCGTCTGCAGCCGTTCCAGATTCGGATCGACGGCCGGCACATAGTACGGCCCGACGGCCGCCGGCGTCATGTCCACGGCGAATTTCCCCGCCGCCCGCAGCAGCGGCGCATGTCGCCGATGAGCCGCCGCGCTCGTCGCGTCGAACACCATGCGGATGGACGGATCGCTCAGAATGGCCTCGATTCCGTCCGACGATGTCGGCACACCCAGCCGCTTCGCCCTCGCTATGCCGTCGGAAGCCGGATCGATTCCGCTGAACAGCGCGATCTCCAGCTCGCGGCCGCGCGAAATCGTTTTTTTCAACAAATCCGTTCCGATATTGCCCGTTCCCAGTATTGCGGCTCTGATCGCCACAACCGATCACCTTCCCCATGGATAGTTCTTATCCGATTTTATTCCATACTCGACTGTGCTATAGTTCTACTAAACGACCCCATGAACGAATGAACCACAATCGATCGCGAGGTGCTAACGATGTCCGAACCGCACAGAATTCCCTTCGGCACGCGCAATGTCATCGACGAATGCTTGCTGCCGGACCTGACGACCACCTTCAAGCTGTATGGCATGCATGCTCGCCAAGTCAACAGCAATTGGTCCTTTCCGGAGCATAGCCATCCGCGGCTGTTCGAAGTCAACTTCCTGCTGCATGGCAGCCAGACAATGGAAGTGTCGGGGCAGCCCTACTCGCAGTCGGAAGGCGATCTGATCTTCATCCCGCCGGACACGCCGCATCGTTGCTTCGTCACCAGCTCGCCGGACATGAGCTTCTTTTGTTTGCATTTTCATATTGAAGACGAAGTCTTTCACCGCTCCATGCTGCAGTTGAAGGACGTCCTGTACTTGTCTGACTCGCGCATGGTTCAGACGATCCGGCCGACGCTGCAGAAGCTGGCGCAGTTGACCCGATCGCCCCAGCCGCTGACCCTGCACAGCCGGATGAAAATTCACGAGGCGGCGTTTCAATTGCTGGCCTGCCTGTCGGAGTTCATCGTCAGCGTCACGGAACAAGAGCGGGAGCACGAATCCGAAGATCATCAGCTGACATGCCGCATCGCCGCGTGGCTCGAACAATCCGTCAACTGGTCGATGCTGAACAATGCCAACCCTGATATCTCCAAATCGGTGATCCAAAGCATCTCCCGCGAATTCGGAGTCAGCAAGTCCAACTGCTATCGGCTGTTCCAGAAAGTATACGGCATCTCCCCCAGACAGTATTTGACGGACGTCATCCTGCGCGAAGCCAAGCAATTGCTCAAGGGCGACATGCTGTCCATTCAGGAAATATCGGATCAACTCGGTTACCGCAATACCGTCTGCTTCAGCCGCCAGTTCAAGCGTTGGACGGGCCTGTCTCCAAGCGGTTACCGCGACCAGACCCAGGACCGCAGAACCGACTTCCGGCTGGAAACCAATATGACCGCGCCGATCCTTGAATAATGGTTGTCACCCTTTTAAAGTAGCACGCGCCGCGCCGCAATAACATGACCTAACCATCAAAGTTAGTTGAACAAATGATTCAGAGTGTTTTTTCGGAAAAACTATAAGGAAAGATCACTCTGGTGGTCCTCTGGCGTAAGGATTCCGTTGGGCTACTCTGAAAATTCGTCTCATTAGTCAGCATCCATGGTACCGCCTCGCGGCATCGGTGTCTGTAGTCCGATTTTT
>NZ_BIMA01000030.1 GCF_004000845.1 Paenibacillus koleovorans NBRC 103111 | reverse complement strand
TCGAGTCCGGGATGAGAACCGGAGGTTCGCCGAAGCATAAACTTCGTTAGCGACTCTTCGTAGCCTCGACAGTCCGATTCGATCGGACAACGAGTATCCCGTCAGCTCCGCCACTTTACCCCAAAAAGTGAAGCAAGTTCAAGATGTGTCTCAAGCACTTTTCGGGGACCCCGGTGTCAAAAGCAGTACAAGCAACATCCTATTTTTTTTGTCAATTTCATGGCTCGGTAGCTCAGTCGGTAGAGCAGAGGACTGAAAATCCTCGTGTCGGCGGTTCGATTCCGTCCCGAGCCACCATGATGTTTTATCGGGGGAACGAAGCAAAGTATAAATCACTTTCGTTTCGGGGAACCCAAAGGCATGGAGGATTAGCGAAGTGGCCAAACGCAGCAGACTGTAAATCTGTTCTCTGACGAGTTCGGTGGTTCGAATCCATCATCCTCCACCACTTCTTCACCGCATCATGATGCTCATCATGAGCCATTAGCTCAGTCGGTAGAGCACCTGACTTTTAATCAGGGTGTCGTAGGTTCGAGTCCTACATGGCTCACCATTGCTTATAAGTGAGAAGCCCGTATCCTTAAGGATGCAGGCTTTTTTTGCATATTAGCCGTCCGCAAAGGTCAATGCCCCGTACGGCATTACTGCCACGCGCCGCAGCCCGCTATCCACACAGGAACGCAGAGCCGCCTCTAGATCCGGTACCGGCCGAATCCCGGTCAGCTCCACTAGCGACGAAGGCATGTCGGAATACAAGAACACCGTCTTCTCCTGCAGCACCTTGTCCAATTGCTCCACCTTATGCGCCCCCAGCACGAATGCTTGCTTCAGCATCGCAGTCATCCGAGCGCGATCTTGGATCGTCTCGATCCAATCGTGCAGCACACCGTTCCCGAAGCCTTCCTCGCAGCGTGCCGCAAGAACAATTGTTCCGCCGGGGCGAACGAGCGGGGCGGCGTTTTGGATCGTTTTCATCGCCTGGTATAGATGCATGTCCTTGGGATGCCCTCCGGCGGAAGCGAGCACCAGATCGTACGGCGCGGCCCCTGGAGGGACGAGGAATATGGAACGGTAACGTTCCACCCCTGCCCGATGCGCCAGCACGACATCACCTGCAACGGCACCCAACACGGTCCGCTCCTGAGTGACGATCAGATTAAGCAAGAATACGGGCGGCAATAGAGGGAGCACTTCCTCGAGATCCTGATGAATCGGATTATCCGGGTGGCCGGGTGTAGCTTGGATATGCTGCGAAAGCGCGTGATTAGCGGTAATGCATTCACGAGAAGCGGCACCGGGGATGATGGCTTTGACGCCGCCCGACATCCCGACAAGGCGATGCGGCTCGATGTTGCCTGTGGCGACGATCAAGCCCGTCTCAACTACGCGACGATTGATCTCCAGCGGGGTGCCTCGGCTGCTCGTCCCAACCCGCAAGCAGTCCTCGAGCAAGCAGGAATGGTTCGATACCCGTACCCCACGCACAACGACGGCATCACCAACCAGCTCCGCCAACTCCGCCTCTGTATGTTTTCTATGAGCGCCAAGCGCAACAATGATTTCGATGTCCGTATCGGGAATTCCGCCCTCATTTAGCGAGTCCAGAAGCAGTGGCAAAAAAAGGTAGCTTGGACATAACCGGGACCGGTCACTGATCAGGATGACGGCGGACGATTGACCGCGAGCGAGCTCGGACAGTTGAGGCGATGCAATGGTTGAAGCCAAAGTTTGCCGGATGAGGCTCACAGGGTCGTTCGCTCCAGCTCCAGCCAATCGCCCGGGCGCATACTGAATCCAATCGACGGTAGAGGCTTGCTCCAACCCTTTTACCGAGATTACCCCGTTGCCATAAGGCAATTGAATCGACATAACAACAAGCCTCCTCTCAACAGCCCAGTTATTTCCACTGCCAGCCGGTCTTATGCGTAAATTCTCGAATGAGATCACGTAGAAGCGGGGAATCTAACGCTACATCTTCATCTGCCCAGAAGGAGGCGATTCCATGCAATCGTTCATCCCGCTTGCAACCAGCTTCCTGCTCGTGCTGGCACTTGTTCCGTTCGCGCGAATTCTGGCGCTTCGAATCGGGTTCGTGGACCGGCCGACCGGACGGAAAATCCACAAACGACCGATCCCGCTTATGGGCGGCGCCGCTATTTACATAGGCTGCATCATCAGTCTGCTTTTATACGACGGCTGGAGCTCAAGGTTCATTACGGTGGCGATAGGCGGCACAGCCATTCTCATCATCGGACTGATCGACGACTGGTACAAGACGAAAGCGGTTGAGTTCTCGGTCTGGCCGAGGATTATCGTGTACATTTTGGCGGCGGCGGTTCCGGTCTGGCAAGGCATTCAAATTACCGGCATCTCCAAGGTCAGCGGCGGTATGTACGTGTTCCCGGCAGGAGTAGGCGCTATCGCGACTATGCTGTGGGTGTTCGGCATTATGAACATGATCAACTTCATCGACGGGGTAGATGGACTGGCTTCCGGCATCGTAACGATTTCTGCATTCACTTTGCTCGTGGCCGCTCTGTTGGCTGGAGAGGAGGGGACGGCGGTGATGGCGGCGATTGTAGTAGGGGCATGCGCGGCTTTCCTCGTGTTTAACTACTATCCGGCGAGAATTTTTATGGGGGATGCGGGAGCCGTGTTTCTGGGTTATGTGCTTGCGGTGTTGGCCGTGGACGGGACATTAAAACGGGCAACCTTCGTATCCATCGCGGTTCCTGTGCTGGCGATCGGCGTACCGATTCTCGACACTGTAATTGTGTTCGGACGTCGGCTGCTAAGCGGCAAAGGACTGCATCGCGCCGACAAGCTGCACACCCACCATACTCTGATGCGCTGGGGTCTGTCGCAGACTCAAACGGTTTCCTTTATGTACTTGATCGGGGTGCTGTTCTCGCTCCTATCGATCATCCTTGTGTTAGCGATGACATAATTGGCGTTGAAAGGTTTTCATCCCATCGGATAATGTGTATGATGTTGGGTAGATCAACTGCGGGGGGATGAAGGTGACCAACTGGGACCTGATTAAGCAACAGCTGGAGCGGATATTGAAGACAACGGTGAAACAGCAGGCTGTCCCGGCGTCCGATTGGAAGCGAATGGTGGCGGAGGACCATGGAGCTGATGCAAGGAGCGTCGTCCATGAGCAGCATCGCTACTTTTTCTTATATAAGGAACCTACAGTCGTACAAGCTCTGGAGGTGCGGGAGGAGGCGCTGTCGGCGGCCGAGCGGCAATTAGTCGAGTTGACGCTGGAGGCGTACCGGTCGCAGGACAAGCTGCAGTCGCTGTCGCCGAACTCGGATGATGAGCGCAAGGCCGGGGCGATCCGGAGCTGGATCGTGCAGGAGCTGGAGGCCGGCGTAACCGAGCGGGAGATGCCGGAGACGGTAGCGTCGTTATTTCCGTTCTATACGCCAAAAATCCCGATTCTGCTCTACGGCGGTTATTCCGATCAACGGAAGACGAGCTACCAGGAGCTGAAGAAGCTGCTGGAGTCTTTTTTCGAGGGAGATGTAGTCCTTCTGCCGCTGCTCGAAAAAGAATGGCTCATTCTCGTTCCGGAATCGCTGCTGACGGCGGGAGCTTCGGATAACGGCAAGGATGACGGGGAAGAGGAAGCGCTGGAGGAGACGCTCGGATCGATCTGCGACGGGCTGCATGAGATGCTGGCTAGCGAATGGCTCGGCGAGTGCCATCTGTCGGTATCGTACCCGATCCGGCCGTCCAAGACGATGCTCCAGACGGTCGTCCGGCTAAGGGAAGCGATCACGCTCGGGCAAACCTATCATATGGCCGAATATATTCATTTGCCGTGGAAGCTTCATATGGAGAAGCTGCTTCACTGGATCCCGGAGGAGGAGAAATCGGAGTTCGTGGAGCGTATCCTGAAGCGGATGGACGCTCTGCTCGACTTGGAAATGCTCACGACGCTGGAGCAGTTTCTGGCGCTCGATTGCAATGTCAGCGAGACGGCGAAGCGCTTATTTATTCATCGGAATACACTGCTGTATCGATTGGACAAGTTCAAGCAGGAGACCGGGCTGGAGGTCCGGAATTTCCGGCATGCCGTGCTCGTGTATGTGGCTTTACTATTGTACAAAGTGACGAAAAGCAAGTGATTTTTTTGTGAGCTATGTGCATAGTCATGGGATAAGAGGTAGGTTAAGATAGGTCTATGACTTATTTATAACTATTAGGGGGAATTAACCATGGCAGGCGTACGCTTATCACATGTCGTGAAGAAATATCCTGGCGCTGCGGAATCTACTGTAAAAGACTTCAACCTTGAGATCAAGGACAAAGAGTTCTTGGTACTGGTAGGTGCATCCGGTTGCGGGAAATCCACTACGCTCCGTATGATCGCAGGTCTGGAAGAGATTACTTCCGGCGAGCTCTACATCGGCGACCGTCTGGTGAATGACGTGGCTCCTAAAGACCGCGACATCGCGATGGTATTCCAATCCTATGCCCTATACCCGCATATGAACGTGTATCAGAACATGGCATTCGGTTTGAAGCTGCGTAAGTTCAAGAAAGCCGAGATCGACGCACGCGTTCGTCAAGCGGCTAAGATCCTTGATATCGAAGTTTTGCTCGACCGCAAGCCGAAGGCTCTCTCCGGCGGTCAGCGTCAGCGTGTTGCCTTGGGCCGCGCAATCGTCCGTGATCCTCAAGTATTCTTGATGGATGAACCGCTCTCCAACTTGGACGCCAAACTTCGCGTACAGATGCGCGCTGAGATCAACAAGCTGCACAAGCGTCTGGAAACGACTATCATCTATGTAACGCATGACCAGACGGAAGCTATGACCATGGGCGACCGGATCGTCGTTATGCACCAAGGGATCATTCAACAAGCTGCTACTCCTGAAGAAATCTATAACTACCCTGTAAACATGTACGTGGCCGGCTTTATCGGATCGCCTTCGATGAACTTCATCACAGGCAACGTATCCGAGTCGAATGGCCAAGTCCGCTTCAAGGCTCCTGGCGTAGACGTAGTATTGCCGGACGGTAAAGCGCAAGTACTGAAAGAAAAGGGCTACATCAACAAAGAAGTCGTATTCGGTATTCGTCCGGAAGACCTGCACGACGAGCCGGTATTCCTGGAAGGGTCCCCGAACAGCATCGTAACCGGGAACATCGAAGTAGTGGAGAACCTCGGTCACGAAATGCAATTGTACCTGAACGGCATCGGACCAAACCCTGTCGTTGCCCGTCTGAACTCCCGTACGTCCTTCAAGGACGGCATGAGCGTGAAGCTGGCGTTCGATATGAACAAAGTCCATGTGTTCGACAAAGAAACCGAGAGCAACATCTTCTTGAGCTAATACACATTTCGAACAAACCGAGGGTCAGCCTAGCGCTGGCCCTTTTTGCGTGCTCCCCTGGAACAGGAGTTTCAGGAGAAGAGTCGAATTAGCTAGAAGGATGGCGAATTTGTGGATAGGGTGATGGGATGAGCTTGCCGTTTTTCAAAGACTTTATGCTGCAGCTGGCGATCATTACAACGTTGATCTTCACATATCAAATCTTTTTTGCGGAGAGGTCCGGGTACAAGAGTGAAAAGGTAGTGTTAGCCGTCCTGTTTGGGTTGTCCATTCTGCTATGTATGACCTTTCCCGCTCCGATTACCCCCGACTACAGGATCGATATTCGAATTATCCCGTTGCTGATGGGGACCCTATACGGCGGGTGGAGTACGGGTCTTATTCTAACGGCGATTATCCTCCTCTATCGGTTCTATATTGGAATTGATATGGGGTTGTATACAACGACGATAACTCTTTTGATCAGCATGCCGGTTATATTGTTTTTTCAAAGGTATTTCCTCAGAACCAAGAAGAAGAACAAAAGGATGCAGCTGGCATTGCTCCTGCTGGTCTGGTACAGCTTTGTCGGGATACTGTCGGTGACATGGGTCAGAGGGATTGCCTTCCTGGATGTTGTAAAGATCCATAATATTCATATTGTAGTGAATGTGGCGGCTCTATTGTTCTTCATTACGCTAAATGAAACGATAAGGGAAATGATTCGGAAGACGCAGGATGCGGAGATAGCCTTTTTGCGCTCGCAGATCAAACCCCACTTCCTGCACAATGCCTTGAACTCCATAGCTGCTTTGTGCATCGATGAACCCAAGAAAGCGCAAGACCTAACTCTAAGCCTTTCGCAATATTTGAGAGGCAGCTTTCATTTCAAAAAACTCGATTCGCTTACGACGATCGGAAACGAGCTGGAGCTGGTGAAAGCTTATCTCCATATCGAAAAAACGCGTTTCGGCGACCGCTTGAACGTGGAGTTCAAAGTGGATGCCGATCCGGATGTTCTGCTCCCCCCGCTGATGGTGCAGCCACTGGTGGAGAACGCGATCCGGCACGGCCTGATGTCGAATGCAAGCGGGGGGACCGTCAAAGTATCGATCCAGCAAGAAGCGGACGGGATTGTCCGATTTACAGTTGAAGATAACGGCTGCGGGATGAGCCCCGAGAAACAGAACGAGGTCCTGGGTTCCGATGGCAAGGAAGAAGGGATCGGGTTATGGAACATCCGGAAACGGTACCAGCTTCTTTATGGGAAAAGCATTCGGGTGGAGAGCGCGGAGGGAGCAGGCACGAAGATTTCCTTTGATATTCCCGCAAGGCCGAGCAAGCAGACGGGGGGTTGACATATGTTTCGGGCGATTATTGTGGATGACGAAGAATTGTTGGTCAAATGGCTCGAAAAGGTGCTGGTTGCGAGTAAGGAAATCGAAATTTGCCGCACTTTTTTGGGTCCGCTCCAAGCTTATGACTATGTGAAGGAGAATCGGATCGATATCGCTTTTCTGGATATCTCCATGCCGGAAATTAACGGAATGAGGCTGTCCAGCCTGCTCCACGAACTCGATGACTCCATCAAAGTTGTTTTTGTCACCGCTTTTGACGACTATGCCGTGCGAGCATTCGAATTAAACGCGCTGGATTATTTGCTGAAGCCGGTGACCGCGGAGAGGATGGCCGTGACGCTTGAGAAGCTGAGGAAAACGCATCGGAACGGCGGCGACGCTGCACCCGGGGCTGCCCTTAAGGCGCCAACCTCGACAGCCACGGCTGCCGAGCCGCTGACGAGCCGTGAAACGGAGATGTTGCATGCGCTGGCCGACGGCTTGTCCAATGGAGAAATCGCCGTTCGATTCGGGATCACGGAGGCTACGGTGAAAACCCATGTGTTCCGTTTATATGGCAAGCTCGGGGTGAAGCGGCGAGGCCAGGCAATTGCCAAGGCTCGAGAAATGAAATGGATCGAATAGGAGTGCCAGAAAGCTTGTCCGCAAGGACGGCTTTTTTTAGCGTTTTCGCGTTTTCTACAACTTTAGTTTGACTCTTTTCCGTCGATGGTCATGTATAATCAAGATTCAAAGCAAGGACTTTGGTCCTATATTGGAGGATACAGCAATGCGACGGGAAGGGATACAAACGCTATGCTATAAGGCTGCGCTCATGATCCTGGCTATGCTCTTGATAGTGGCGGGGATTCCGGGACTAATGGCATCCAATGGAGCTAAGGCAAAAGCGGACGATGCGGCTGCGCAGGGTTGGCTGGAAGTAGGCGAGACCGGGTTTTCTGGGGCGGCACGGTTATATGTATACAATGGCACACCGTATGTGGCTTATTCGGACAAGGGGAATGACAACAAGGCCACGGTGAAAAGGCATGACGGCAGTGGCTGGGTGACCGTAGGAAGCGCCGGATTTAGCGCAGGTGCGGCGAGCGGCATTGCACTGCAGGTGTATGGCGGCACCCCCTATGTGGCATTTTCGGATGGCGGGAACGGCTATAAAGCGACCGTGATGAAGTATGACGGAAGCAAGTGGGTGACCGTGGGAAATGCCGGATCTATAGCGGACCAGTCAGCGATCTTTTCATTCAGTGTGTATAACGGTTCTCCTTATGTGGCCTATTCGAGTGACGGAAACGATTGGAAAGCCGTCGTGATGAAGTATGACGGGAGCGATTGGAGCCCTTTGGGCGGCGCCGCATCGGCGAATTCGGTGGATACGGCAACCTTTTTTGTGAATGAAGGCAAACCCTATGTGGCTTATTCGGATAACAACGGTGCGGCCGTGGTCAAAACATTCGACGGCTCCGATTGGGTAACCGTGGGAAGAGATACCAACGTCTCGGATGGTCGCCAGGCGAACGGGATTTCCTTGTATATGTATAAAGGCACTCCTTATGTAGCCTATGGGGATTACGATGATGTGGCGGAGGTCACGAAAGCGGTTGTGAAGAAGTATGACAGCACCAGCGACAGCTGGGTAAGTGTCGGCGATGCTGGAGCCGATTCGTCGTCGGAGATGGGCACCTCCTTGTTTATCTATAATGGAACTCCCTATGTAGCCTATACGGAAGACGGGAGAACAAGAAGAGGGAGGAGCGGCCCGAAAGCCGTTGTGAGGATGTACGACGGCGACGAATGGACGACCTTGAGCAGCAACGGTTTAACAGCGGGGAGGATTTCGTCGTTTTATGTATCGAACGGCACCCCGTATGCAGCAATATGGGATTCGGAGAACGGCGTCGCAACCGTAATGAGCTATGGAAATGTTCTACCCGCGCCAACATTGATTGCCGACGATGCTGCGGACGCCGATTTGACGCACGATATCAAGCTTACATTCGCGGACGACGCAGCGTGGCGCGGCGCAATCAAGACGGTGACAGCTGGAACGGCGAAGCTCAGAGCAGGGACGGATTACACGGTCGGCGCCGGCACGATCACGATAAAAGCAGGCGTGCTGTCCGAGGGCGACAATGATGTCACGGTCAAGGCGGCCGGCTATAGTAACGTTAATCTGGTTCAGCCAGTAAGGGGATTCAGCCAAACGGGCACCGAGCAAGATCCCTTCCTCATCGCAACCGCCGGCCAGCTTCATTCGGTCAGAAACCATCTGGCCTCCGGAACCTATTTCAAGCTCACGGCAGATATCGATTTGGGCTTGTATCAGGCAGGAGGGGGTTGGTTGCCGATCGGGGACAACGATTCGCCGTTTGAAGGCGTTTTTGAAGGAGACGGGCATACCATCACCAATTTGACAATCAGTCGCAACTCAAGCTATGCCGGATTGTTCGGTTCTATTTCCTTGAACGGCACCGTTTCGAATATACACATGGACCATGTAACAATTAGCGGGGAAAGTTATGTAGGCGGGTTGGCCGGGCAAAATGACGGAACGATCGTGGACAGCCATGTTGCGGGGAGTGTAAAAGGAACCTCCGGTTATTTAGGCGGTTTGGTAGGCTATAGCAAGGGACAGCTCAGCGGCAGCTCCGCTACGGGAACGGTAACCGTAACAGCAGGCGGAGGTTATGCAGGCGGCTTGGTTGGCAAGAGCGAAGGATCGATCAGCGGCAGCTACTCCACGGCAACCGTCATCGGGACCGGCTCAATCGGCGGATTGGTCGGAATGAGCCAAGGGCCAATCAGCGGCAGCTACGCAACCGGAGATGTAACGAGCAGCTCTAACGGGGTAGGGGGCTTGGTCGGTTACAGCCAAGGGGCAATCAGCGGCAGCTACGCGACAGGAAGCGTAAGAGGCTACGAAAATGTCGGCGGACTTGTCGGTATTCATGAAAGCAACATTAGCGATAGCTTCTCCACGGGGAGTGTTGCAGGGAGCGACTATGTCGGTGGCTTGGTCGGCTCGGCCGCTAGTTTCCAAATCAATCGCGCTTACGCCACGGGGAGTGTGACAGGAAGCGGCAGTTATATCGGCGGCTTGCTTGGTTCGAAAGGCGGGGGCTGGTCTCTGTATAGCGTCTTCTATGATATAGAAACAACGGGGCAAACGGCATCGGCAGGCAATTATGGTTATGGTCAAGATCAACCTACGGCCAACATGAAAACCTTGCAGCTTTATACTGAAGATGGACATTCATGGGATTTTAACGGGGTATGGGGAATAGACTCCTCCCGGAATAACGGGTATCCGTACCTGCAGGCGCTTGTTCACGACGCGGTCGCCCCGGTCATCGGAACGCAGCCGGAGGGGGGGACTGTGTTTCAGTACTCCGGCGGCCCGACGCTCAACACGCAAGCCAGTGTATCCGATGGCGGGACGCTAAGCTACCAGTGGTTCAGCCATACGAGCGACAGCAATTCGGGAGGTACGCCGATTGATGCAGCAACCGGCGCCTTCTATAGGGTACCCACTGAGACGGCAGGTACAGCTTACTATTATGTGGCTGTGACCAATACGAGCAGCCGCGCAACGGGAAGCCAAACGGCGACAACCAAGAGCAACGCGGTCGCGGTCACGGTGAACGCGTCGGCTTCTTCGCCTACAGTGACGGCCGATTCGACGAATGCCGATTTGTCCCATACAATCGAGCTCACGTTCGCCGACGATGCGGCTTGGCGCGGAGCGATCACATCGATCACAATCGAGACGCCGTCGACGATGACCGGAACGCTAGTGGCAGGGCGAGATTACACGTTCAGCCCCGGCATGCTAACGTTGGCAGCAGGTGTTCTGTCGCAGGGCAACAATACCGTTCGAGTCAAGGCAACCGGTTACGCGGATGCGACGTCGCTTCAGGCAGTAGCGGGCTTTAGCCAGACGGGTACCGAGCAGGATCCGTATCTAATCGCTACGGCAGGCCAGTTGGACTCGATTCGGAATAATTTGAATCCTGGGAAATATTTTAAACTGACGGCCGATATTGATTTGAGTGTCTACGAGAGCGGGAGCGGTTGGATGCCGATTGGGGACGGAATTTTAGAATTTTTTAATGGAACCTTCAAAGGCAACGGCTATAAAATATCGAATCTCAACATAAACAGGCCGTATCTGGAATATGTCGGGCTCCTCGCCTTTAACTCCTGGCAAGGTACGGTTGCGAATGTGGGCCTGGAAAATGTGAATGTAACGGGTAAACAATATGTAGGAGGTTTAGCCGGTCATAATGCAGGTACAGTCGAGACCTCTTACGCCGAAGGAAAAGTATCGGGAACCAGCAACGTAGGGGGCTTGACCGGCAGCAATGGTGGCCAGATCAGAGGAAGCTATGCAGCAGGAGAAGTAGTAGGAACACTCGAATTTGTCGGCGGCTTGGTTGGACGAAATTACAGTACGATCGCTAAAAGCTTTGCGTTAAGCAATGTGACGGGGAATCAATTCGTAGGCGGACTTGCGGGAAGCAGTCATGATATCTTCGATACCTTTGCCAAGGGAAGTGTGAAAGGAACCAGCTATGTAGGCGGGCTTGTTGGATATTTTATGGGTGATATGATGATGAGCTTCAGCGCCAGCAACAGTTATGCGGTTGGGCGTGTAACGGGAACTACCTTCGTAGGAGGGTTGGTCGGTCATCAAGGGTCCGGAAAGGCCTTCCAAAACAGCTTCTATGATACGGAGACGACTGGACAAGCGAGTTCGGCGGGCAGCAACGCGAACGGTCAAGCACCTCAGAAACAAACCAGTACAAGCATGAGGACGTCGGCGCTTTATACGGCTGGTGGGTGGGACTTCGGCAATGTATGGATGATCGATCCTAGGCGCAATAACGGATATCCTTATTTGCCAGCTTGGCAGACGGATACAGCTGCGCCGAGCATCGATACGCAGCCGCAGGATGCGACCGTATTGGTAGGTGCGACTAGTCCGGTCTTGCAAGTAACGGCTAGTGTAAGCGAGGGAGGAGCATTGTCGTATCAGTGGTACAAAAATACGACATCCGGCACGAGCGGGGGCACTCTGATCGAAGATGCCATAAGCTCCGTGTACGAAGCACCGACCACCCACACGGGAACGACTTATTATTATGCGGTTGTAACGAGTACGAACAACCTCGTTACAGGACTCAATCGGGCGACTGCAACGAGCCAAGCGGCAGCGGTAACGGTGAACGCGCTGAGCCATGCCGAAATACCGACGATCCTGGCGCAGCCGGTGAATCGGATCGTGAGCCAGAACAGTCCGAATCCGTCCTTAAGCGTGACGGCGACGGTCTACGACGGGGGAGTGCTGAGCTACCAGTGGTATAGCAACAGCGTAGACAGCGCGAGCGAGGGCACCGCTATCGAAGGGGCTTCCCTGGCAACGTATGAAGCGCCGGCCACCGTAGTTGGAGCGACCTATTATTATGCAGTCGTCACGAATACCAACAACAACGCAACGGGCCTTAAGACGGCGAAGGCAACAAGCAGCGTGGCGTCCGTGGTCGTGAACCCGGCTCCGATAGCGCCTACCGCACCGCAAGCACCTACAGGTCTTGCAGCGTTCCCGGGCGATGGTATAGTTTCCTTAGTGTGGACCGCTGTTTCTGGGACCGTCACTTACAACGTCTATCAGGGGACATCAGCCGGAGCTTATGGATCCAGTCCGGCGGCGACGGTAAGCGGAGCAACCTATTACACGGCAACAGGGCTGACGAACGGAGTGACCTATTACTTCGCCGTTACTGCGAGCGACGCTGGCGGAACGAGCGCCTTCTCCTCAGATGTTAGCGCAACGCCGCAAGCCCCGGCACCTGGAGCGCCGACGCTGTACTCGCCAATAGTCGGGAATGGCACCGCGACTCTGAACTGGAGTGCAGTAAGCGGCGCTTCGGGTTACAAGATTTATAGGAGCACGAGTTCTGGAAGCTATGGAGCGGCAGTGGCGACAGTCAGCGGTTCGGTTTATAGCTACTTAGCGACAGGGCTCACGAACGGTGTCACCTATTATTTGGCGGTAAAAGCGACGAATGACGGGGGTGACAGTCCAGCATCCAATGAAGTCGTTGCTATGCCTATAGCCCCATCTCCACCGATTACGACTCCGACTGATCCGGAGCCGCAGCCGCAGCCACCGCAGCAGACGGACAACAAGAGCAGTGAAATTTATGTCAACGGCAAGCCGGAATCGGCTGGAACGGCAACGACGACTAAAGTGAACGACCAGACCGTAACAACCGTAACGCTGGACCAGAAGAAGCTGCTAGAGAAGCTTGCGGCTGAGAGTGATCGGGCGATCATTACCGTTCCTGTGAATACGAAGTCCGACGTGGTCATCGCGGAATTGAACGGACAAATTGTGAAGAGCTTGGAAGACAAACAGGCGGTGCTGGAAATCAAAACCGAGCAAGCTACTTATACGCTGCCTGCGCTGCAGATCAACATCCAAGCGGTGTCCGAGCAACTCGGCCAAGGCATTGCCTTGCAAGACATCAAGGTGACGATCGAAATCGCGGTCCCGCCTGCGGATACCGTGAAGATCGCGACCAACTCGGCGGAAAAGGGAGGCTTCTCGATTGAGGTCCCGCCGCTCAACTTCTCCGTTAAGGGCACATATGGCGATAAAACAATTGAAATCGCAAAGTTCAACACCTATGTGGAGCGAACCATTGCGATTCCGGACGGTGTAGATCCGAAAAAGATTACGACAGGGATCGTGGTCGAGCCGGATGGAACCGTTCGTCATGTTCCGACCCAAATCGTGGTGATCGACGGCAAGTACTACGCCAAAATCAACAGCTTGACCAACAGCACGTACTCCTTGGTTTCGCACACCCGCACATTCAGCGACGTGAAGAGCCATTGGGCGGAGCGTGCGGTGAACGATATGGGCTCGCGTATGATCATTGAAGGCGTTGGCCCGGATGTATTCAAGCCAGACCAAGACATTACCCGCGCCGAATTCGCGGCTATTGTGGTCAGGGGATTGGGACTCAAGCTGGAGAGCGGAGCGGTTCCGTTCTCGGACGTGAAGGCATCAGACTGGTACAACGGTGCGGTCAGAACCGCTTATGAGTATCGTCTTATCAGCGGGTTTGAGGACGGTACCTTCCGTCCGAACGACAAGATCACGCGCGAGCAAGCGATGGTCGTGATCGCCAGAGCTATGGCGCTCACTAAGCTGAGCGAGAAGCTGCCTTCTGGGACGTTGCTAGAGGTGTTGCGTCCGTTCGCGGATGCGAATCAGGCCTCGAATTGGGCGCAGGCCAGCATCGCCGCTAGCTTGCAAGCGGGCCTCATCTCCGGCCGAAGCGCCACGGAGCTGGCGCCAAAAGCCAACATCACGCGGGCTGAGGTTGCGGCGATCATCCAGCGGCTGTTGCAGAAGTCGAATCTGATTTAGTCATAGGGGTTAGGGAAAGCCAACTACCGGGTTCTCGTAAGAGAATAGGTGGTTGGCTTTTTTTAATATACCGGGTTGGGGCCACTCCGGTGGTGGGAGATGAAGTTGACTTGTTTGCGGAGTGGCCGGTTTGGTGGAAGAGCACTCCGCGCCCGGATAAACTTAGAAAATTATTCATCCAAATCCAAGGTACCCCTCGCTGGCGAAATCCGGTAAAATATGATCAGGATAGAAGCGGAGAAAAGGAGGGGAACGTCCCATGCCGGATTGGTCGTATCAGACATTGTTCAAACCGTTGCTGTTCCGGCTGCCGCCGGAGAAGGCGCGGGATTTGACGTTGGGAGCGATGGGCGCGCTCAGCCGGTTGCCGTTCGGGACGCTCACGATCCGCACGCTGGGGCATATGGAGCTGTCGCCGATTTTGGACGAGACGCGATGGGGGGTCCGCCTGCGGTACCCGGTCGGGCTAAGCGGGGGCCTGGATGTGCACGGTACGGCGCGCAAGGCTTTGTCGCAGTTCGGCTTCGGCTTTATGGAGATCGGACCGATTACGATAGAGCCGATCCGGAGCGCGGGCGGGATTCAGCGGATCGCGGAGGAGGAGGCAATCGTTTATCCGAGTCTCCTAGTGAACGATGGCGTCGATAAGATAGTGGAACAGCTCGAACGCGAACGGGCGGAATCGAAGTCGGAATTGATGTCTGAATCGAAGTCTGAATCGAAGTCTAAGGCAAAAGCAAAGGCGACAACTGGCAGGGATATGCCGCTGTTCCTGCGGCTTCGCCATATGCCGGGAGCCGCGCCGGAGCAGGCGCTCGAGCAGATCCTGAGCATGCTCGGCAAGGTGGCGCCGTATGCGGCGGGGTTCTACATCGATGCGACGGAGACCGCTTGGAGCGAAGAGGAACTGCTCGTTTATGTGGAGCAAGCAGCACAACTGTTGAAGGAACGAGACGAGAGCAAACCTCTCTTCTTATATATACAGCTGGATGAATCTCAGGATCGGTTGATCCAATTGTTGGCTGTTGTGGAAGAGCTGGAACTGGCCGGCGTGGTGCTGGGAGACGCAAACCGGATTTCGGGCGAAGGCGAGGGGTACCTGGTAGGCAAAGCCAGCTTGGCGTGGACGCTCGAGCTAATCCGTTTTATTCGCGGCAGACTCTCGCACGACAAAAGCATTACGGCATCCGGCGGCATCCACGAGCCGGAGGACGCGCTTGAAGCTAGACGCTGCGGCGCCGACTACGTCCAGCTGCATAGCGGATTGGTCTATGCGGGGCCGGGGCTGCCCAAACGCATCAATGAAGGGATGATCCATGAGAAGCTTCAGCATAAGGAGCAGGAGCAGCAGAAGAAGGAGCAGCAGAAAGAGCAGCGAAATGCCGGGATAAAGAAGTCTTCGGCTTCGCTGCAGAGGCCGACATCGTTCTGGCAAGGCTGGGGCTGGATGTGGCTGCTCGGGCTTGGGATGATCATTGGCGGCGTGATCGCTTGGATCATAGCGGCAACCACCGTACTGCTTCCTTACGATGAATCATACTTGGGCATGGACGGAGAAGGGCTGCATCATCACAACGAGCGCATCCTCCCGTTCATGTCGCATGACCGGATCACGCTGGCCGGTACGATGCTGTCGATCGGCATCCTGTACGTGCAGCTCACCTATTATGGCTTGCGGCTAGGCCAGCATTGGGCCAAGACGGCGCTGCTGGCTTCCGCCACCGTCGGCTTCTGCAGCTTCTTCTTATATTTGGGCTACGGCTACTTCGATCCGTTGCATGCCGCGGCTGCGGCGATCCTGCTGCCGATGTTCGTGCTGGGCATGCGGGGAAAGGCGGATGCGCCGTTGCCCTTCCAGCCGAATAGGCGCAACGATCGGCTATGGAGAAGAGCGCTATGGGGACAGCTGATGTTCGTCAGCCTGGGAGCGGCGCTGGCGGTAGGGGGACTGACGATCGCCGGAGTGGGGATTACGCATGTGTTCGTGCCGCAGGATTTGACGTTCATGAGCACCGCGCCTGAGATTCTGAACGAGGCGAACGAGAGGCTGCTTCCGCTGATCGCCCACGACCGGGCCGGCTTCGGCGGCGCGCTGCTGTCCGACGCCATCGCCATTCTCGCCGCCTCCCTGTGGGGCATCCAACAGGGGCAGCGCTGGCTCTGGTGGACACTGCTGATCGGCGGCTTGCCCGGTTTCGTCGCCGGCTTCGGCGTACATGCCGCGATCGGCTACTTGGACTTCATCCACTTGCTTCCCGCGTTTGTGGCGGTGGGGCTCTACATCGTCGGATTGGTGCTTCTGTACCCCTACATGCATGCCAAAAGTAACCAACCGGCCTAACGTTTGGTTGCTTTCACCGTTTATTTTCGTTACGATAATGACATTGAGACGATGTTCTTGAATTTGCCAATGACATAAGGGGACATGGAGATGCGCAAAAAGACGAAGGTGTCCGATCTCGTTCAAGCATTCCAACTGGAAGTGCTGGCGGGAGAAGCGGGAATCGGCCGGCTGATCCACGTAGCCGAACTATACAGGCCCGGGCTTGAGATGGCCGGGTATTTCGCCTACCATCCGAGAGAGCGGGTGCAGATTCTAGGAAAGACGGAGCTGACGTTCTTCGAGACGCTGACGGCGGAGGAGCGGACGGACCGGATGCAGCGGATGTGCTCGGAGGCGGAGACGCCGTGTTTCTGCATCACCCGCGGAATGGCGGCGCCGGCGGAGCTGCTGGAGCAGGGCGAGAAGTACGGCATGCCGGTGCTCCGCACCAACCTGGCGACAACGACCTTGGTGAGCCGCATCACCGGCTTCCTGGAGAACAAGCTCGCGCCGACGACTACGATCCACGGGGTCTTGGTCGATGTGTACGGCATCGGAATGCTGATCACCGGGACAAGCGGCATCGGGAAGAGCGAGACGGCGCTCGAGCTCGTGAAGCGAGGCCATCGCCTTATTGCGGACGACGCGGTGGAGATCAAGCAAGTGGCCGAGAACATCTTAGTCGGCAATGCGCCGGAGCTGATCAAGCATCTCCTCGAAATCCGAGGAGTCGGCATCATCAACGTCATGACTTTGTTCGGGGCGGGCGCGATTCGCAACGTGAAGAAGATTACGCTGGTCATCCGTCTCGAGACTTGGCAGCAGGACAAGGAGTACGACCGCCTAGGGCTCGACGAAGAGACGACGCGCGTGATCGACACCGATCTGCCGCTCGTGACGATTCCGGTTCGTCCCGGACGGAACTTGGCCGTCATTATCGAGGTGGCGGCGATGAACTTCCGCTTGAAGCGGATGGGGTACAACGCGGCGCTGCAGTTCACGAACAAGTTGACCGAGACGCTTGCGGGAGACTTGGACGACGCAGATTGATCGAAGCTAGATCAGATACAGGATGTTCTAAAGGTTACGGCCGCAGATGCCGGACCAAGAAAGGAGCTAGGGCATGCACGCGTTGTTAAACCCCGTCGCTTTCTCGTTAGGGCCGATCGATGTTCATTGGTACGGAATCATTCTGGGCTCCGCCGCCTTGATCGGCTTGCTGCTCGCCGTTCAGGAGGGCAAGCGGTTCGGCATAGCGCCGGAATTTTTCATGGATCTGCTGTTGATCGGTGTGCCGTCGGCCATTATCGGAGCGCGGATTTATTATGTTGCGTTCAAGTGGGATTCGTACAAGGACAATTTATGGGAAATATTCGCCATTTGGCACGGAGGTATTGCGATATACGGTGCCCTCATCGGGGCGATCATCGGAGCGGTCATATTCGTCAGGCGACGGGGCTACAACTTCTGGCGAATCGCCGACATCGCAGCGCCTTCGCTTATCGCGGGGCAGTTGATCGGCCGCTGGGGCAACTTCGTCAATCAGGAAGCTCACGGAGGCCCGGTGGTGCAGTCGTTCCTGACGGACAAGCTGCATTTGCCGAACTTCATTGTGGACCAGATGTACATCTACGGCGAGTTCTATCACCCGACGTTCCTATACGAATCGCTTTGGAACCTGTTGGGGATTATCGTGCTGTTCGTACTGCGGAGACAATCTTTTCTGCGCGCGGGAGAGCTGTTCCTGAGCTACTTCATCTGGTACTCGATCGGCCGGTTCTATATTGAAGCGCTGCGCACGGACAGTCTGGCGATTACCGCTCCTGAGTGGTTGAGAGGGTTGATGGACGCGCTCTGGCTGCCGATGACGGCGGTGTTCGAGCAGGGGGCGATGGATTACGGCAACGTGCGGATTTCGCAGCTGCTGGCTGTGCTTCTCATCTTGACCGCCATCGTCCTGATCATCGTGCGGCGCAAGAAAGGGTTGGCGAACGAGCGGTATTCGGACCCGATCGTGTCGACCAAAAAGCAGGATCCAAAGGCGGACGTGCCGGCCAATACGGTGGAAGAGTAGCTGCGAGGAGAGACAACGATGATTAAGACTATTATTTTCGACCTGGACGGAACGATCGTCGATACGAACGAACTGATCATCCAGTCCTTCATGCATACATTGAACGGAATAACGGAGAAGACGTACGCACGGGAAGACATCATTCCCCATATGGGTTACGCGCTCACCGAGCAGATCAAATTTTTCACAGGGCTTGAGCAGATCGACGACTTGGTGGTGAAATACCGGCAGTTCAATCTGGCCAAACATGACGAGCTGGTTCGAGAGTTTCCGCATGTGCGGGAAGTGCTGGCTGCGCTTCAAGCGGGCGGCATCCGGATGGGTGTTGCGACGAACAAGATGCGGATGACGACGGAGCTGGGGCTGAAGCTGTGCGGACTGGATCCTTTTATCGATGTAATCATGACGGTAGAGGACGTGGCGCAGGGGAAACCGAATCCGGAGATGATTCTGAAGGCATTGGAGCAGCTAGGCGCCAATCCTTCCGAGACGTTGATGGTGGGCGACAGCCAGTACGACATTATAGCCGGACGCGAAGCGGGCGTTGGCACGGTAGGGGTCGCGTGGTCGTTGAAAGGCGAAGTGCATCTGCGGAAGTTTGAGCCGACGTATATGATACACGATATGCGGGAGCTGCTGGACATGGCGGGGATAAAGAGGGAGCGCGCGTGAGAAACACGGAACGGTTTCCGGTGGAGGGACCGAACGCCCTGTGGCAAATGTACAAGACCGTCAGCCGGTTCAAGGCGGTTCGCAATTTTGTGTTCATCCAGATCGCTCGTTACTGCCCGTCCTTGCCTGTGAAAAACTGGATTTACCGCCGCGTCCTCGGGATGAAGGTGGGGAATCACACATCGTTCGCCCTCATGGTGATGGTGGATGTGTTTTTTCCGGAAAAGATTCATGTGGGGGACAACTCCATTATCGGCTACAACGCCACCTTGCTGACGCATGAGTACTTGATCAAGGAGTATCGGCTCGGAGAAATCCGAATCGGTTCGCATGTGATGATCGGGGCGAATGTGACGGTGCTGCCGGGGGTCACGATCGGGGATCACGCGGTAGTGGGGGCGGGGTCAGTCGTACATAAGGATGTTGCGCCGGGCAGCTTCGTAGCGGGCAATCCGCTGCAGGTCATTCGCGAGGGACAATCGGGATAGCTGTGTGGGAACCGTCCGGGTCGGGCGGTTTTTTGCTGTAAGAGGAGACGAGTTGTAAACAGGGATGCATTGACGGTGGGCGGCTCGCATGGTAAGATAACACATATCTTTACTTTGGTAGCATGGTAGCATGTTAGCGCGATAAAGCGTTTGAATAGATTCTAATGAGGTGGAACGGTCATGTCAAAACCGAAAGCGTTCGAGAAGCCGCCGGGCGTAAAAGATTATTTGCCGGAAGCGGTAGCGAAGCTGAGACGCATCGAGTCGCGCGTCCTGGACTGCATGCAGCGATGGGGCTACAGGCAGATCATAACGCCGACGCTGGAATATTACGATACGGTGGGGGCGGCGAGCTCCACATCGGATAAGAAGCTGTTCAAGCTGCTCGACAAACGCGGGACGACGGTCGTCATGCGGTCCGATATGACCGCGCCCATCGCCCGGGTGGCGGCATCGCTGCTCAAGAACCATCCGCTGCCGCTGCGGCTGTCGTACCACTCGAACGTGTTCCGCGCGTTCGAGGACGAGGCCGGTCGGGAGGCGGAGTTTTATCAGACCGGCGTCGAGCTGATCGGCGATCCTTCCGCCGAGGCGGATGCCGAAGTGGTGGCGTTGGCGATCGCCTGCCTGAAGGCGGCCGGCGTGAAGCAGTTCAAGATCGCGCTCGGCCATGTCGGCTTCTTGAACGGCTTGCTGCAAGAAGCGCTCAGCGACCGGACGGAGGAGCAGGAGGCGCTGAAGGAGCGGCTGCTCCAGCGCGATCATGTCGGCTATCGGGCACAGCTTAGGCGGTTGCAGCTGGAGGACGATGTGCGCGCCGAACTAGAGGGTGTGCTGCGGCTGCGCGGAGGGCAAGAGATTTGCGATCAGGCCAACCGGATGACGAACGATCGGACGGCGCAGGACGCCGTCCAACATCTGTGCCAGGTATGGGACGTGCTGAAGGCGTACGGCGTGAGCGAGCATGTGCTGATCGACTTGACGATGATCGGCGATTTCTCTTATTACACGGGGATGACGTTTGAAGGCTACTCCACGGATCTCGGCTTCCCGGTGTGCAACGGCGGTCGCTATGATAACCTGCTGCAGCAGTTCCAGCGACCGGCTCCGGCGACCGGATTCGCACTGAAGACGAACCGGATCATGGAAGTGACCGGCGGCGATCAGGCTGATGCGCCTTATCGGATCCTGATCCGCTATGCGCCGGAGCAGCTGCAGGAGGCGCTCCAGTGCGCGCAGGAGATGCGGGCGCGCGAAGGCGTGATGGTGGAGACGCTGCGGTATGTGACGGCGGCGGATGCAGCTGCGGCGGCGGAAGAGCGCGTGATTGCGGAGGCTGACGGGCGGTACTCGTACCGGGGCATCCGCTATGATGACGTGATCGATTTTATGGAATAGGAGGGGCGGCGCCTCATGGCAGATTTATTGAAGGTGGCGGTCCCCAAGGGACGGATCGTCAAACATATTAGCCGGCTGTTCCATCAAGCGGGCATTCCGATCCCCGAGGATCTGGACGAGACGCGCAAGTTTATTATTCCGGCTCATGACCTGGGCCTGGAATTCATCATAGCGAAGCCGGCCGACGTGCCGACTTATGTGGAATACGGCGTGGCGGACATCGGCGTCGTCGGCAAGGACGTGCTGATGGAGGAGAACCGCAACGTGTATGAGCTCCTGGATCTGGGCATCGCCAAGTGCCGGTTCTCGGTCATCGGGCTGCCGGATTGGGAGCCGGTGCTGAATCCGAGAGTGGCGAGCAAGTTCCCGAACGTGGCTTCGCAATACTTTCGCGAGAACGGGCAGCAGGTGGAAGTGATCAAGCTGAACGGCAACGTCGAGCTGGCGCCGCTCATCGGGCTGGCCGACCGGATCGTCGATCTCGTCGAGACGGGCAATACGATTCGCGAGAACGGGCTGGTCGAGATGGAGAAGATCGCGGACATTACGAGCCGGCTGATCGCCAATCGGGTAAGCTACCGGATGAAGAACGAAGCGATTCAACAGCTGTGCGATCGGTTGCAGCAAGTGCTGGCTTGATCGATGGAGCATAACCGGCTGTGCATAGAGGATAGAGCATAACAGATAGAGCATAACGGATAGAACATAGCGGATAGAGAGACGGAGGGATGGCCATGCGGATCATGGCGGCCAAGGCGTTCGCCTTGGAGCGGAAAGTGGAATATGGCACGCCCGAGCAGAATGAGACGGTGCGCGAGATACTGGCGGCGGTGCAAGCCGAGGGCGATGCTGCCGTCGCCCGGTTCTCGGAGCGGCTTGACCGCGTGCGTGTCGAGCCTTCCGAGCTCCGCGTCACGGAAGCGGAGATTCAGGAAGCATACAGCCGTGTAGACGAGTCGTTCGTCACGGCGCTCCGGCAGGCGGCGGTCAACATCCGCCGCTTCCACGAGAAGCAGGCGCGGCAGTCGTGGATGGACCTCCAACCCGACGGCAGCATGCTCGGGCAGATCATCCGGCCGCTGCAGCGCGTCGGGTTGTACGTGCCGGGCGGCAAGGCGGCGTATCCGTCGACGGTGCTCATGAACGCGATCCCGGCGCAGGTGGCCGGCGTGCCGGAGATCGTCATGGTGACGCCGCCGGCGACGAACGGCCAAGCGGGCATCGACCCGTACATTCTCGTGGCGGCGGCCGAGGCCGGCGTGCGCGAGATTTACCGGGTCGGGGGCGCGCAGGCCGTAGGCGCACTCGCCTACGGCACCGCCAGCATTCGCCCGGTCGACAAGATCGTCGGCCCGGGCAACATCTACGTCGCGTTGGCGAAGCGCGAGGTGTACGGAGTCGTCGCGATCGACTCGATCGCCGGGCCGAGCGAGATCGTCGTGCTCGCGGACGAGAGCGCCGATCCGGCGTACGTCGCCGCCGACCTGCTGTCGCAGGCGGAGCACGACGAGATGGCGTCGGCGATCTGCGTCACGACGTCGGCGGAGGTCGCCGAAGCGGTGCGCGTCGAGACCGAGCGCCAGCTCGCAGCCCTGCCGCGGCGCGACATCGCCGCCGCCTCGATCCGCGACCGCGGGGCGATCCTGCTCGCGGACAGCCTGGACGAGGCGCTCGACACGGTGAACCGGCTGGCGCCGGAGCACCTCGAGCTGCTCGTCGCCGAGCCGTTCGGCCTGCTCGGCCGCATCGAGACCGCGGGCGCCATCTTCCTCGGCGCCTACAGCTCGGAGCCCGTCGGCGACTACTTCGCCGGCCCGAACCACGTGCTGCCGACGAACGGCACCGCCCGGTTCTCGTCGCCGCTCAATGTCGACGACTTCACGAAGAAATCAAGCCTCATCTCATACAGCCGCGAGGCGTTGTTGGCTAATGGCGAGGCGATCATCACCCTCGCCAAACACGAAGGATTTGAAGCCCACGCCCGGGCGATCCAAATTCGCCTGGAAAAGGAAGGGAACCGACCATGAGTGAAACGAATCGCGAATCCCGCGCGCCGCGTCAAGGCGGAATCGACCGCAAGACGAACGAAACGAACATCAAGCTGCAATTCAATGTTGACGGGACGGGCATATCGGAGCTCTCCACAGACGTGCCGTTCCTGAACCATATGCTCGACCTGTTCACGAAGCACGGTCAATTCGACCTGAAGGTCGACGCGGAGGGCGACATCGACATCGACGACCACCACACGACCGAGGACATCGGCATCTGCCTAGGCCACGCGCTTAAGGAAGCGCTCGGTGACAAACGCGGCATCAAGCGCTACGCCAACGTTTTCATACCGATGGACGAAGCGCTGGCTCAAGTGGTGATCGACATCAGCAACCGGCCGCATTTCGAGTGCCGGGCGCAGTTCCCGTCGGCTCAAGTCGGCAGCTTCACGACCGAGCTCGTGCAGGAGTTCCTGTGGAAGTTCGCGCTCGAAGCCCGTATCACCTTGCACGTCATCGTCCATTATGGGCAGAATACGCACCATATGGTGGAAGCGATCTTCAAGGCGCTCGGCCGCGCGCTTGACGAGGCAACCACGATCGACCCTCGCGTCCAAGGGGTGCCTTCCACGAAGGGAGTGCTCTAATCGTGATCGCCATTATCGATTACGGCATGGGCAACCTGCATAGCGTCAGCAAGGCGGTCGAGCGGCTCGGCGTCACGAACGCTATCGTGACGTCCGACGAGAACGAGCTGCTACAGGCGGACGGAGCGATCCTGCCGGGCGTCGGCGCCTTCGGCGATGCGATGCACAATCTGCGGGAGACGGGACTCGGCGACGCCGTCCGCTACTACGCACAGTCCGGCAAGCCGCTGCTCGGCATCTGCCTCGGCATGCAGCTGCTGTTCTCCGAGAGCGAGGAGTATGGCCGCAACGAAGGGCTGAACCTGCTGCCCGGCCGAGTGGAACGGTTCCGCGGCGACTACAAGGTGCCGCATATGGGCTGGAACAAGCTCGAATTCCGCCAACCGAATCATCCGTTGTTCGAAGGGCTGGAAGAGGGCCATGTGTATTTCGTCCACTCGTACCATGCGAAGCCGGAGCAGCCTGCGGATCTGCTGGCCGTGACGGACTATTATCAGCCGGTGACGGCGATCGTCGGGCGCGGCAACGTGTTCGGCATGCAGTTCCATCCGGAGAAAAGCGGTCCGCTCGGCATGCAGCTGCTCAATCAATTTCTTAAGCTGGTGGACAATCGAGTGGCGCTATAAAGACGAACGGTCGGGGAAAACCGGACGGCGATGGGGAGAGATAACTATGTTGGCCAAACGAGTCATACCTTGCTTGGACGTGAAGGACGGCCGGGTGGTGAAAGGCGTCAACTTCGTGAACCTGCGCGATGCGGGCGATCCGGTGGAGCTGGCGGCGACCTATGACGGGGAAGGCGCGGATGAGCTGGTGTTCCTGGACATCTCCGCTTCCTTCGAGGGACGGGCGACGATGGTCGAGGTTGTGAGAAAAACGGCGGGCGAAATTACGATTCCGTTCACAGTCGGCGGCGGGATTGCGAGTGTGGACGATATGAAGCGGCTACTTCGCGCCGGAGCGGATAAGATCGGCATCAATACGGCGGCGGTTAAGAACCCTCGGCTCGTAGCGGATGGCGCATCGAAGTTCGGCTCGCAGTGCATTGTCGTCGCGATCGACGCTAGATTCAACCCATCGTGGGGCGAATGGGAAGTGTACACGCACGGGGGCCGCAACGCTACGGGCATCAAGGCGCTGGATTGGGTGAGCGAGGTCGAGCGGCTCGGCGCAGGGGAGCTGCTGCTCACCAGCATGGACGCCGACGGGACGAAGGACGGTTTCGACCTGCCGCTAACGCGTGCGGTGTCGGAGCGGGTTCGTATTCCGGTTATCGCCTCGGGCGGCGCCGGCAAAGTGTCCGACTTCTATGACGTCTTCGCCGAAGGCAAGGCGGATGCGGGGCTGGCGGCTACGATTTTCCACTACAAAGAAATGACGATAGACGATGTGAAAGCCGATTTGAGACGGAAAGGGGTTGAGGTTCGATGATAGCGGAAAGAGATACGAACTGGCGTTCCGCCATTAAATGGGACGGGAACGGCCTCGTACCGACCGTGGTACAGGATGCGGTCAGCAAGGAAGTGCTGATGCTCGCGTATATGAACGAAGATTCGCTTGGACGGACGATCGAGACGGGGCAAACCTGGTTCTGGAGCCGCTCGCGGGGTGAGCTGTGGAACAAAGGAGCAACCTCGGGCCATATCCAGAAGGTGAAGTCGGTCCGTTACGATTGCGACGGCGATACTCTGCTCGTACTGGTTGATCAAGTGGGACCGGCTTGCCATACGGGCAAATACAGCTGCTTCTCGGCGGAAATCGCCGGTACCGGCCAAGCTGTTGCGGTATCCGCCTCACCTGCAGAAGCATCGGCCGCTGCGCCAACCGGCTTCATTACCCTCGGTTCGCCTGACGTAGACGTATGCGCGGTTCCGGGCCAACCGGGTCGCTTCGACATCCTGTCCAAGCTGGAGTCCGTCATTGCCCAGCGCGATGCGGAACGTCCGGAAGGCGCGTACACGACGTACCTGTTCGAGAAAGGTGTCGACAAAATTTTGAAGAAGGTCGGCGAAGAAGCCGCGGAAGTGATCATCGCCGCCAAAAACCGCGACAACGATGAACTGCGTTACGAAGCGAGCGACCTCATCTTCCACCTGCTCGTGTTGCTGCGCGAGCAGCGGCTATCGCTAGACGACATTATGGCCGAGCTGGACCGTCGTCATGTGAGCAAGAGCAAGTCGAAAGAGTAATAGCTTCCTAAATAGTGACCCACGAAAAACCACCCCAAACCCTAATCAGGGCTTGGGGTGGTTTTCTATCGCATCTGCACCGACAAACCTCTGCCATAGTTCAAGCTCTGGTCTGTCGATAGGAAACGGTCAATGCCCGGGTCCTGGGCCGCAACTAGCTAAAGGAGCAGTCCGACGGTAAGCAGCAGGCAGAGAACGAACACTGTGAAGCGCTTGCATTTCATTACATCGAGCCTCCTACGGATTGGTGTAAATGGGATATGTATATGAAAAGCACCCTTGACCTTCTTCATCAAGATGGAGGAGTCAAGGGTGCTTATTGGTGCTGCTATGAGATGTTATTTCGCCAATCCTGCCGCTTTGATCTGCTCCGCATACGCGTCGAAGAGCGCTTTCCCGTTGTACTTGGTTATGAGCTCTTCGCGGTAGGCCGGCCAGTTTTTGCCCGATTTATCCTCGAAGATCGCTTTCGCTTGCAGCTCGCGCTGACGCTTGCGGAAGGTGGCCAAGTCGAACCCGGTCGGAGCAATCAAGCTCGTGCCCAGGTAAGGGGCGGACGGAATGCTGTTGATCGTCTTCTCGATCGAGCGGTCCCGGTCGGTCTGCTTCGGATCGACGATCGTGAGTCCGAATACGTTAGGCGTAGCCGGGGTGAAGAAGTCCCAGATGGACAGCCAGTCGCCCTTGCTCGTGATGTCGGCGGTGATGGCTTCCGGCTTGAGCGTCAGCGTAGACCCGCTGCGCGTATAATGTTTGTTTTCCTGCCCATAGTGCGTCAGGATGTAGCCTTCTTCACTCGAGAGCCAGTCCAGAATTTCCACCGACCGCGCCACTTTCTCAGGCGATTTCTCCGCTACCGTCTTGTAGAACAAGAACGGAGAGCCCGGGGCGATGCCCGATTGGATCGGGTGGCTGCCGAATGGAGTGAATGGAACCCAGTTCGCATTCGGGAACAACGCTTTGGTTTTCGTCTGGATGCTCTGCGGATTGGAGTCGTAAGCGAAATCTTTTGTCGCGCCTTGCACGACCCCGACCTTGCCTTGAGCGGCCTTGTCGGTATGCTGAGGGGCTTTGTTCAGGAACCAGTCCGGATCGACGACGCCTTCCGCGATAACCTTGGCTATATCGGTCAACACTTGCTCCACTCGAGCATCGGTCTGCATGTCGATAAATTTCCCGTTTTCCAGGAAGGTTGCGAAAATCAACCCGTTTTTCCAATATTCCGGCCATTCAAGCCCGATCCCGTCGCCGCCGGCCGCCGTCGTGAAGCCGTATGTGTCTTTTTTACCGTTGCCGTCAGGGTCGTTGTTCGTAAAGGCGCGCAAAACGTTCAAATACTCGTCATATGTTTTCGGAACGGACAGTCCAAGCTTGTCGAGCCAGTCCTTGCGGATGTACCAGGCGCGATACAGTTCTTTGCTGTAAGGGATCGGGGCGCGAACCGTCTTGCCTTGAATTTGATAACCGGCGAATGTCTTCTCATCGACCCAATATTTGAAATAGTTCGGCATCGTCTGAGGCGTTACGAATTTACTAATGTCGGCCAAGACGCCGTCAAGCGCATACTTTTGCCCGCCATCCCCGTTCGCGTCTCTCCACATATCCGGCGGATCGTTCGCGGTGAGCTGGGCGTTCACTTTGTTGATGTAGTCTTGCCCGAGCACCATGTAGTCGACGGTCAGCTTCACATTGAACTTCTCTTCGATTGTTTTCTTCACAAAATCGTCCTGTGCGCCAGGCAACTGCGAGCTCGCCGGTCCGTCGATAAACCATTTCAACTCCAGCTTCTCTTTCTGCGCCGGCTTGGCGGATGCCCCTGCTGACGGAGAGACGCTTGGACTGGCACTGCCGGATCCTTCGTTTGACCCGCATGCGCTGAGGACCGTTACGGCTAATGCCAGCGAAGTCCATACTTTCCATTTCGAGCGATTCGTCGTTGGATACATTCTTGATTCCCCCTGTATAAAGTTTGAAGTGCTCAGTGGCCATCTGGCTGTGTGCTTATCGTAAGGGAGGAGGAAGAGAGTTGCCTATAGCTCGTTTTTGCGGGATTCCGTATTTTTGAAAGCGCTATATTGGTCTTGACGCAACCTGGCGGACGCTTGATAATAAGTTCAAGTCTGATTGAGGAGGGACGAAGACGACATGAGAAGGAACTGGTTCTACCGAATGCTGTTTTCTTACATGCCTGTTTTTCTGGCCGTCTGTCTGACTTTGCTATTCATCCTGTTTCTTACTGTTCGACAGCTGTCCGAACGATCCTCCCTGCAATCGGGAGAGACGGTGGCCCAGAATGCCGCACGAAACCTGGATCAATCCCTCCTTGACATCGAGAACGGCATGTTCCAGCTCATTCAGAGCGATGCTCGCATAGCCGGTTATTATAATGGGCCTGATGATTTTTTCCAAGCAAGCGCTTACCAGGCGGCCACTGCGCTGACCGGCTTGCAAACCCGATTTCCGCTGATCCACTCGCTCTATCTGGTTAAGCCCGGGGAGAGGAAGGTGCTTGAGGCAACCTCGATTGTGGAGCTGGACCGCTATAAAGACCTGGCTTATATTGAAGCGAAAAGAAAAGAAGAGAAACGGTTCGTCTGGGGCGATCGCCGTACGATTGCAGCACCGGGCGCGTCCGAATCCGAGACGATCGATGTGATCTCGCTGGCCCGCTTGTCCGACCTGCGGACATCCGGCTTGCTTGTCGTTCAAGTGAGTACCGCTTCCTTGCAGAGGATGCTGGGTCAGACGGTGAATCCGAGCTCCGGTTATTTGAGGGTAGTGGATGCACAGGGAATTGAGATCAGCTCCACGCTTCTCCCGGGAATGTATGGCAAGGAGACGAAGAAGCTGGCTGCCGTGCCGATGAGCTACACAGAGTGGACCATAGAAAGCGGTGTGCTGCAGCCAGGATTGCTGAGCTGGGCGGAACCGGTGCTGTATTTGGCGATCTCGATCGGCGGCGGGTGCATCCTGCTCGGACTGGTATGGATGGTGTTCGCGACCCGCAGGCACTACCGGCCCGTGCAGCGGCTCGTTCAGCAGATCGGGTCGCTGGCTTTGAAGAAGTCCGGCGGCGACGATGCTCCCACCGGCGACGACGCTCCCGCCGGCGGCAAGCGCGATGAATTCCATGCGATCGGCAAGGCGCTGGATCAGCTGTGGAGCCATTCCCACCAATTGGAGCAAGAAAACGAGCGCAATCTGAAGTTCAAGCGGGAGCATCATTTCCGCCGGCTGGCGGAAGGGCGCTTCGAGCGGTCCTCTTTCTATGGTGTCCTGGAAGAGGAGCTGTTCGAGCTGCGGCTCGATAGCGGACGTCCGACGGCCGTGCTGGTTGAATTGGATCAGTACGAAGCCCGCTGGGTCGGCGGTTATAGCGACGCTGACCTCCAGGCAATGAAGGAGCGACTGCAGGCGGAATGGGACCGGTGTATGCTTGATCATGGTTTGTCGGCTTCGTCCGAATGGTTGTCCGACAGCTGGCTTGGCGCTATTGTCATTCAGCAGGATGGCCGCGACGGGGAAGAGCAGCTTATGCTCGTGATGGAGCAAGCGCGTCGCCGCTTGGCAGGCGAGCTGCCGTTGACTGTCACCATAGCTGTAGGTACGGCAGTCGAACGGATCGAGGCGATCTCGGTTTCGTTCCAGACCGCGCGTCAGGCGCTTTCCTATAAAGTGTCTCTTGGATTGAACCGAATTATTACGGAGCGGGACCTCCCGGTTATCGAGCAGCCGAATACGGTAAGGGAGCTGCAGCGGATTGAGGAGATCAGCCGATCTTTGCGGCTCGGTGAGATTTGGGAGGACGATCTCGGCCGTTTGTTTGCCGCGCTGCAGGCCGGCTCGTTCAACGGCGAGCAGGTGCGCAGCCTGCTGTCCGTCCTGCTGTTCCACATCCAGCACAAGATGGCTGATCTGCCGCAGGAGCTGGAGCCGGTTTGGCTCAGCGAGAGCGTTCGGTTGGAGCAGGCTCTGAATCAAGGGGAGACGTTGACCGACATCGGCGAAAGGCTCTGCGAGTCGCTGCAGGTCGTGTCGGAGCGCATTCGCGGGTGGAGAGAATCGAAGTCCAACCGCGCCATCCTGCAGGATGTGAAGAAGTTTATAGACGAGCATTTCGCGAATCCGAATTTGTCCCAGGCTCTGTTAGCCGATGCGTTCCGACTTCACCCGAGCTCGATCAGCCGGTTGTTCAAGGAAGAATATGGAATTAAGTTCGTCGACTATGTCAACGGCGTACGCGTCGAGCAGGCTTCGAGGCTGATGAAGGAAACCGGTGCGACGGTGCAGGATGTGGCCGAGCGGGTAGGGTTTATGCAGAGCAAAACATTTATCAGCGCGTTCAAGAAAGTGACGGGCTATACGCCGGGCAATTACCAGAAAGGCCGGACGGGGACGGAAGAGTAGGAAGCAAGCAAGGGATGGCGAGTACTGGAAGGAGAACGGAAGAATAGAGGCATGCGGGAGAAAGGGTACAGGTGCGCGTGCGGGTACTGCGGGTAAGACGGGTACGGAGGATGCGGATATCAGAGTGGCGAGGAAAGGCTGCGATCAGGATGAGCGGTACGGATAGGATGAACGGTGGGAGCGGCGAGAAACGGGCGGTTTCCGTAGGGATAGTCGGCTGCGGCGTGATGGGGCGGGTTTACTTGAAAGCGGCGGCTTCACTGAAAGAGGACTTGGTCGTGCACGCGGTGGCCGACTTGAATCGGGAGGCGGCACAGGCAGCGGTCGAACAGTTTGGGGTACCCGCAAGCTACGGCTCCGCAGAGGAGATGGTGGCGGACGAGAACGTGGATGCGGTAGTGTTCGCGGTGCCGCCGTCTGCTTTTAAGACTGAGCTGGCGCTTCGGGCGATGGCGCTGGGCAAACATGTGCTGCTCGAGAAGCCGGTTGCGCTGACGCTGGCGGAAGCGGAGAAGCTGGTTGGCGCTGCGCACGCTTCCGGGGTTGTGGCGGCCGGCTGCTCGTCGCGCTTGCGGTTTATGGAGTCTGCCGCGGCTGTGAAGCGCGTGCTGGACGCCGGCACGCTGGGGCGGCTGCGCTCCGTCTCGGTTCGCTGGCTGTTGCCGGCCAAACCGAAGCCCGAACCCGGCAAGCTGCCGCCGCCTTGGCGGTTGAACCCCGCGCTGAACGGCGGCGGGAGTTTGACGAACCTGGGCACGTATATATTGGACTACGGGTTCGGGATGATGGACGGCTGGGGGCTGCGTCCCCGGTCGATTGCCGGCCACGCTTGGGGACTCAGCGGGCTGTTCGCCGATCATGTGGTGTCTGGTTCCGTCGGGGAGACCTACAGCACGGCCCATATACGATTCCGCGAGGCGGATGCGCCGGTGTTCCTGCTCGAGCAGGGCGAATATCTGGTAGGTCCGCAAGAGGCGGCTTGGCGGTTCATCGGGGAGCACGGCGGGTTGGTCGCCCCGATCGTGCCGGGTCCGCAAAATTCAGTCATCCTGTACCAGTATGGGGATGAAGGTGGCGTAGAGCCATCCGTCCTGTGGTCCGGCGCCGAGACGTTCGAGCAGCTGCAGGTGCGGCTGCTGGCAGACTTCGCCGGCGCGATCCGCGAGAGGCGGGCGCCGCGCACGACGCTGCAGCAGGCGCTTGAGCTGCAGCGGCTGATCGACGCGGTGTACCGCTCTTCGGCTAGCGGCGAACCGGTCGCGCTCGGCTAGTGTTGGCCGGCGTCGCCTCCATAACAAGCCCCGACTATGTCGTACGATTGCGACGGTCGAGGGCTTTTTTCATTGGTTTGCCGGCTGACTGGGCAATATTATGGAAGTGTGCCGTATAACCTTCGTTGAATGTTACAAAAATTCGACATCGTGATCGTTTCCTTTTGAAAATGATTGTCGAACCGTTATAATGAAACTGAACATTCAAGAAGCTGCAATTCATTGGCGGGGCCGGCGTTTCCCGCACAACTCTAGGGGGTTACCATGTACACGGACAATTGTAAAATTTTTAGCGGATCGTCCAATCCGAAACTTGCGGAGGCCATCTGTACCGAGCTGGGCGTACCTCTCGGCAAGATCAAGCTGTCGCGCTTCAAGAGCGGGGAAATTTACTGCCACTATGAAGAAACGATCCGCAATTGCGACGTGTTCCTGGTGCAGACATTCAACCATCCGGTCAATGACCACATGATGGAGCTGCTGATTATGATGGACGCCGCCCGGCGGGCATCGGCACGGACGATCAACTTGGTCGTGCCTTATTACGGTTACTCCCGACAAGAACGCAAAGCCGCTCCGCGAGAGCCGATCTCGGCCAAGCTGGTGGCGGACCTCCTCACAACCGCAGGGGCGACCCGCATCTTGACCGTGGACCTGCACGCGCCGGCCATCCAGGGCTTCTTCAACATACCGATGGACCATCTCACTGCAACGGATATGATCAGCGACTACATCCGCAGCAAGAACATCCCGAATTTGGTCGTCGTATCGCCGGATGCAGGGCGCGCTACGACAGCGGAGAATCTCGCCAACATCCTGAACGCGCCGTTCGCGATCATGATCAAGAAGCGTTACGCGCACAACGAAGCGACGATCACCCACGTCATCGGCGACGTCGAAGGCCGCACCCCGGTCATCATCGAGGACTTGATCGACACCGGCGGCACAATCGTCAAGGTTGTCGAAGGATTAAAGGAACGCGGAGCGGGAGATGCTTATGTAGCGGCGACCCACCCGGTCTTCACGGATCCGGCCATCAAGCGGCTCGACCACCCGAACATCCGCGAGGTCATCATCACCGATTCGATCGCGCTGCCGGATCACGCTCCGTCGCGGTTCAAGGTGCTGTCGCTCGCCCATCTGTTCTCCGATGCGATCCGCATCATCATACAAGGCGGCTCGATCAGCACGTTGTTCAAGTACGGCGGCGTCTAGGAGGCTGTCATAGGGTGCTTTCCCAGTAGGTTCTCGCAGGCAACTGTGGTATACTGAAGGGAAGTATGTCACTGGAGGTGTCACTAACCCTTGGCTAAGAAAAAGCTTGTGGCCGATAGAAAGCCGCGCAACGTCGTATCGATCCGGATGGACGCCACTTTCTTTTTCGAGAGAGCGGTACAGTCCTTGGATCGGCACCACTATGACAAAGCCTTGAAGTATTTTCGCAAGGCCGTGGACTACGAGCCCGACAATCCCGTCAATCACTGCAATTTAGCCGGCGTGCTCTCGGAGACTGGTAACTTCGAGGAGTCGAACCGGATTTTATCCCATATAGTGGAACAGATCGATCCGACCATGACGGAGTGTTATTTCTATTTGGCGAACAATTTCGCGAATATGGAAGACTACGAGCAGGCGGAGGAAATGTTGATCCGTTACTTGGAGCAGGACCCGAACGGCCATTACTTGGAGGAAGCCGAGGAGATGATGGAGCTGCTCAGCTATGAGCTGGGCCGTTCTACTCGGCTGACGTCGATCAAGAGCCGCGAGGGCATGATCGAGCACGATCGGGCGCGGGCGCTGCTCGAGGAGGGCAAGTTTTCCGAAGCCGTCCGACTGCTGGAGAAAATCGTGAAGCACGCCCCGGACTTCCTGGCGGCTCGCAACAACTTGGCGCTGGCGTATTACTACATGGGCTTGTTCGACAAGTCGATGGAGACGATCCGGCAAGTGTTGGAGCACGATCCGGGCAATTTGCATGCGCTGTGCAACGTCGCGATCTTCCATCAGCACAACGGGGAGAAGGAAGAGCTCCAGCGGTTGCTCGTGCAGCTGCGCAAGACATTCCCGATCCACCATGATCATGTGTTCAAGCTCGCTACGACGATGGGCATCTTGTCCGAGCATGAGACGGCCTATCGGCTGTTCCGCCGGCTGCTGAAGAGCAGCGAATCCGGGCTCGACCCGTGCTTATACCATTACACGGCGGTGGCCGCCTATCATATCGGCCGCAGCGGGGAAGCCGCGAAGCTGTGGCGGACGGTCGAGAAGCTCGATCCCGGCACGGACGTGGCGCCTTATTACCTCAACCAGCTGAAGGAAACGAAGCCGGGCGAGACGATGGCGGTCAGCTACCACTACCATCTGCCGTTCGAGGAGCAATTCCGCGTGCTGGAATCGTCGCAGGACGGCATTCCCGAACATCTGCGCCGCGATCCGCTCGTACGGTCCTCGTTCTTCTGGGCGCTTCGCCATGGCGATGCGGACACCAAACTGCAGGTCATCCAAGCGTTCGGCGTCATCGCCGACAGCGAAGTCGAGGATGCGCTGCGGGAGTTCGTGCTTGATCCGAAGGAAGACGAATATTTGAAGAAAGTAGCTGTGTTCGTGCTCCGCAGTATGCGAGCGGAAGAACCGATTCAAGTGCAGATGCAAGGCAAACGCACCGTGCTAGAATCGACCCCATGGTCGCCTAATCTTCCGGATTGGAAGGATCAATGGCAGGCGGTTATGGAGCGTGCGCTCCAGATGATGGAGAAGCGCTACGATATGATTCAGCAGCATGATCTCGAGACGCTGTGGGTGGAATTCCTCACCCGGATGTACCCGAGCGTGCCGAAGATTACGAAGATCGACGGCTGGGCGGCGGCGCTAGAATATTTGACCGCCAAGATGCATCGCCGTCAAATCTCATATCATGAGGTGGCGGCTCGCTATGGCATCTCGACGGCGACCGTGAGCAAACATGTGAAGACGATCGACGACGCTTGCGGCCTGAAGGCCAAGATGGATGAAATTTTGCCGAAGCTGAACCGTTCGGAATTGAGATAGATTTTCTATAGAAGGAGCCGTGAATCGCATGAGCAGCACCACCTACCATAGCATTGTAGTCGGTACCGGACCGGCCGGGCTTACCGCCGCCATCTACTTGGCGCGCGCGAACCTGAAGCCGCTCGTCATCGAAGGCCCGGAGCCGGGCGGTCAATTGACGACGACGACCGAGGTTGAGAATTTCCCGGGATTCCCGGAAGGGATCATGGGTCCTGAGTTGATGGACAACATGCGCAAGCAAGCGGAGCGCTTCGGCGCCGAATTCCGCACCGGCTGGATCAACGAAGTCGATCTGTCGCGGCGTCCGTTCACCCTGAAGCTCGAGGGCGGCCATGAGCTGAAGGCCGAGACGCTGATCATCTCGACCGGCGCCTCCGCCAAGCTGCTCGGCATCGAGGGCGAGCGCGTGAACATCGGCCGGGGCGTCAGCACCTGCGCGACATGCGACGGCTTCTTCTTCCGCGGGAAGAAGATCATCGTCGTAGGCGGCGGCGACTCCGCCATGGAGGAAGCGAACTTCCTGACGCGGTTCGCTTCGGAAGTGCGTCTCGTTCATCGTCGCGATGAGCTTCGCGCCTCGAAGATCATGCAAGACCGCGCGCGCGGCAACGCGAAGGTGGCGTGGAGCCTGAACCGGACGCCGCTGGAAGTCGTAGCGGGCGAGAAGGGCGTCACGGCGTTGAAGGTGCGCAACAACGCGACCGGCGAGGAAGAGCTGCTCGAGACCGACGGCATCTTCGTCGCGATCGGCCACACGCCGAACACGGCGTTCCTGGGCGGCCAGCTCGAGACGGACGAGAACGGCTACCTGGTCGTCAAGCCGGGTACGTGCGAGACGAACATTCCAGGCGTATTCGCCTGCGGCGACGTGCAGGATCACCGGTACCGCCAGGCGGTTACGGCGGCGGGAAGCGGCTGTATGGCGGCGCTCGATTGCGAGAAGTTTCTGGAAGGCCAAGCGGTTCACGATTGGAGCCAATCGCTGAACAAGTAAGACGTCGATCCCCGTACCAGCGGGGCTTGGGTCCGTCTTGCGGAGCAGATAGAATCCCCTTCGGCGCCATGCTGATGGGGATTCCTCTGCTTCTCCGGCGGCTCCGCTCGGCTTGACCTTCCGATAGGGTTGGCTTATAGTTGGAACAGAAGCATTGCATCCTATTATTATTTTAGAGGTGACAAGGGAATGTCGGGAAAGATTTATGTCGGCGTAGACTTGGGTGGAACGAGTATCAAGGTCGGTCTGTGCGATGAGCAGGGAACGCTGCTGCATACTTACGAGGGACCGACGGGAACGGAAGAGGGCCCTCAAGTTGTGCTCGATCGAATCGCGCAATATGTGAAGCAGATTGTGTCCGACTCCTCCTATACATGGGAACAAGTAGCCGGAGTTGGGGCCGGAATCGCCGGGTTCATCGACTTGGAGAGCGGCATCGTCATCCGTTCTGCGAATCTCGATTGGGATAACGTAGAGGTCAAGCGAGAGCTGGAAGAGCGCCTGGGCTGCCCGGTGCGGATCAACAACGACGCGAACGTGGCGGCACTCGGCGAAGCCTGGAGCGGCGCGGGCCGCGGCGTGGCGCATGTCGTCTGTCTGACGCTGGGGACCGGCGTTGGCGGCGGGGTTATTATCAACGGGAAAATAGTAGAAGGCTTCCGCGGCATGGCGGCGGAGCTCGGTCATATTAAAGTAGTGCCGGATCTGGAAGCGATTCAATGCGGCTGCGGGCAGATCGGTTGCGTGGAGACGGTGTCTTCCGCCACCGGCATTATCCGCATGGCCAAGGACGCCGTAGGACGCGGGGAAGCGACCTCGCTGTCCGAGCTGTCCACCCTCATGGCGAAGGATGTATTCGACGCCGCGAAGGAAGGCGACGAAGTGGCGCTTCGGATCGTCAAACGCGCCGCCCATTACTTGGCCAAGGCGATGGCGGCCGTAGCGGTCGTGCTGAACCCGCAGCGGTTCATCATCGGCGGAGGCGTCTCGCGGGCCGGCGACATCCTGTTCGACGAGATTCGCAAGGTATACAAGTTGAATGTGCCGCCCGCCTTCGCGGAAGGCGTCGATATCGTACCGGCTCAGCTCGGCAACGATGCCGGCATCGTCGGTGCGGCCGGCCTGAATCTCAACTAACCTCTTGGGAGAGGGGAGCTTAAGGATGATGCATGCTGAAGATATAAGCTCAGCGGCTAAGCTGGTCATTATTACCGGCATGTCGGGGGCGGGTAAGACGATTGCCGTACAGAGTCTCGAGGATTTGGGGTTTTTCTGCGTCGACAATTTGCCGCCTGTTCTCATTCCGAAGTTCGCCGAATTGATCGACCAGTCGCAGGGGCGCATCGGCAAGGTGGCGCTCGTGATCGACTTGCGCGGCCGCGAGTTTTTCACGGCTCTGTCCGAATCGCTCCGCACGATCCAAGAGAACTACACGATTACGTACGAAATCTTGTTCCTGGACGCGACCGATGCGCTGCTCGTCCAGCGGTACAAGGAGAGCCGCCGGCGCCACCCTCTGGCACCCGAAGGGCTTCCGCTCGACGGCATTCAGCTCGAGCGCAAGCTACTCGAGGAGCTGAAAGGGTTAGCGACGCAGGTCATCGACACGAGCAACCTGAAGCCAAGCGAGCTGAAAGAGCGGATTATCGATCGATTCACGAATATCGGTCGGTCGGGCATCTCCGTGAACGTCATTTCCTTCGGCTTCAAGTACGGCGTCCCGATTGACGCCGATCTGATCTTCGACGTTCGATTTCTGCCGAATCCGCACTATGTGGAGCATCTGCGCCCGAACACGGGTATGGATCCCGACGTGTACGATTATGTGATGAAATGGTCGGAGACGCAGCAGTTTCTCGTGAAGCTCGTCGACATGCTGCAGTTCCTCATTCCGCAGTATGCGAAGGAAGGCAAAAGTCAGGTCGTTGTCGGCATCGGCTGCACGGGAGGCAAACACCGCTCCGTGGCGATCGCCGAGTACTTGGGCAAACGTCTCGGCACCAGCGAGACGGAAGTCGTGCGGGTCAGCCATCGCGACGCCGAACGGGATCGCCGTCCGGAGGTGGGCCGATGACCCTCGAGCGTCACGAAGAGCTGCCCAAGATCGTCGTGATCGGCGGCGGGACCGGCCTCTCGGTGATGCTCCGCGGCTTGAAGGAGAAGCCGCTCGCCATTACGGCCATCGTCACGGTGGCTGACGATGGGGGCAGCTCCGGCATTCTGCGCACGGAGCTGCAGATGCCGCCTCCGGGCGATATTCGCAACGTGCTTATCTCCCTCGCCGATGTGGAGCCTCTGCTCGCGCAGATGCTCCAGCACCGCTTCAGCGCGGGCTCCGCGCTGGCCGGGCACAGCCTCGGCAATTTGATCCTCGCCGCGATGAAGGAGATCACCGGTGATTTCGTCACCGGGGTGAAGGAGATGAGCCGCGTCTTCGCCGTCCGCGGCCGTGTGCTGCCGGCGAGCGACCAGGAGATCGTGCTGAAGGCGGAGATGGCCGACGGCACGATCGTGGAGGGCGAGTCGAGCATCCCGAAGGCCGGCGGCAAGATCAAGCGCGTGTTCATTGAGCCGCCGGATGTGTCTCCGCTGGCGGAAGCGGTGGAGGCGATTCGCGAGGCCGATGCGATCCTGATCGGCCCGGGCAGCCTGTTCACGAGCATCCTGCCGAACCTGCTCGTCAAGGAGCTGGCCGATGCGATTATGGCCGCCGAAGCGGTCAAGATTTTCGTCTGCAACGTCATGACGCAGCCGGGGGAGACGGACGATTATTCCGTCGGGGATCATTTGCGAGCGATCTATGAGCATGTAGGGCATCATTTATTCGATTATGTCATAGTCAATAATGGGGAGATTCCTCCTCAGGTTCAGCATAAATACGCGGAGAAAGGCGCGAAGGCCGTCCATGTCGACATGGAGGAGCTGACTCGCCGCGGGTACAAGGTCGTTGCTGATCGACTTGTGCTGTTCCGCACTTATTTGCGGCATGACGCCGAACGACTCAGCCATCATATTTATCAACTGGTGGAAAGCTGGATGGTTAGAAAGAGGTGAATTCCGTTGTCCTTTGCAGCGCAAACGAAGAAAGAGCTGACTATGATCGAAGCTGAGCCGTGCTGCGAGCGGGCCGAGCTGGCGGCACTGATCCGTATGAACGGCACCGTGCAGCTGACCAATCAGCGTATCGTTCTCGACATCTCGACTGAGAATGCGGCGATCGCCCGACGGATTTACTCCTTGCTCAAGAAGATGTATGCGATCCACACCGAGCTGTTCGTCCGCAAGAAGATGCGTCTGAAGAAAAACAACGTGTACATCGTGCGGCTTCCCGGACAGGTGCAAGAAATTTTGTCCGATCTGTACATCGTGTCCGAAGGGTTTCAGTTTACGCCGGGCATCGACAAGCGGATCGTACGAGGCAGCTGTTGCCGCAAGGCTTACTTGCGCGGAGCTTTTATGGCCGGCGGGTCGGTCAACAATCCCGAAGGTACTTCGTACCATCTGGAGATCGCTTCGATGTATGAGGAGCATTGCCAGGCGCTGTGCCGGCTTGCGAACCGGTTCGACCTGAACGCTCGCTGCATCGAGCGCAAGAAAGGCTTTGTCCTTTATATGAAGGAAGGGGAGCGGATCATTCAGTTCCTCAACCTGATCGGGGCGCATCAGGCGCTGCTGCGGTTCGAGGACGTCCGGATCATGAAGGACATGCGCAACTCCGTCAATCGGATCGTCAACTGCGAGACGGCGAACCTGAACAAGACGATCGGGGCCGCCGTGCGCCAGATCGACAACATCCGGCTGCTGCAGAAGACGGTCGGGCTGGAGAGCTTGCCGGACAAATTGCGCGAGGTGGCCGAGATTCGGCTGCAGCATTCGGACATGAATCTGAAGGAAGTCGGCGAGATGCTCAAAGGCGGCGTCAGCAAATCCGGGGTCAACCATCGGTTGCGGAAGCTCGACGAATTGGCCGAGAAAGTAAGAAATTCTCAAGGCGATGCGAAATTGCCAACGTTTTCTTTTACAGATTCATGAAAAATGGTATAATAACATAATAAGAAACGTGAACCGTCACACGATGCGACTAGACACAGATTCCGACAGGGTACATTGAAACAAGTGATAGATGTAGGGGGTATAGGCGTCAATGACTAGACGACCAGCAGTCGTTAAGCTCAGAACGGGGCTCCACGCCAGACCGGCAGCTTTATTCGTACAAGAGGCGAACAAGTTCTCATCGGAAATTTTCGTGGAGAAGGACGACAAGAAGGTGAATGCCAAGAGCATCATGGGCATCATGAGCTTGGCGATCAGCTCCGGCACGGAAGTCCACATTAGTGCAGAGGGCTCGGATTCCGAGCAGGCTGTAACCGCTTTAGTCGCACTCGTCGGCAAGGAAGAACTCGAAAACCAATAAGAGCCGCGCTTCCTTGAGGGGAGCGCTGTTTTTGTTTGCTCCTGCGCGGGCGCGGGCGGGTTGGGACAATCCGATTCCTTGATGGTGTTGAGCCCGGTCCCGGTGTGGGACCGGGTTTTTGAATTGCGCGGGAGGCAAGGGCCATAGTAGGGCCTGCTGCTGCGGCTGAGGGTGATGCCAGCACCGGTCGGTCACTCGCCACGCACCCTCCACCACCGCCAATGCCCAACCAACTACCGCCGCCAACCATTCGCTGCTAATCCTCCACCACCGCCAATGCCCAGCCAACCACTCGCCGCTCGCTCTCCAGCACCAATAATGCCCAACCAACCACCGCCGCACAATGTTCGCAAACTATTCGCCGCCACCTGCCACCCGCCTCTCGCCGCTAACCTATCGCCACTCGCCTCCCGCCATCCGCCTCTCGCTGCTAACCTATCGCCACTCGCCTCCCGCCCAAGAGAGTAACCTAGCGCATTCGGGGCATACTACGCCTTTGGGCCGTGTAGACAATGCTGATGAAAAGCGGAGTTGTCGGGTTGGGGCAGATCGTGTCGAAGATGCAACCTTTTCCAATCTGGCGCGTCTAATAATTGGGACTATCTACATAGGAGAGAGTGGAGAGAAGACGGTGAACAAGCGGAAATGGATGAGAGTGGCGCCATGGCTGCTCGTAGCGGTATTGCTGCTGGGCTATGTGGCGGAACCGAGGGCGAATGCAGGCGTGTCGTCGACAACGATGTCGATCGTACTGAAGGAGAACGAGCAGGTCGCGACGGTCGATGGGCAAAAGTACAACCTGAACACGCCGGGTGCCATGAAGGATGGCAGCGACTGGTATGTGCCGGTGAAGTTTTTGGCCGATCATATGGGCTTCGAGTTCAAGACGAACGACAAGACGAAGAAGCTCGAGATCGGGACGGCGACAACGAAGATCGAGATCGACACAGTAGGCAAGACCGTACTGGTGAACGGCAAGGCGATTTTGTATGCATCAGCGGTCCGGTTGTACAAAGACAATTTGATGATGAACTACATGTGGCTGAACGACTACCTGGGCGCCAAATACTCGTATAACACGGCCAACAAGCAGATCGAAGTTACATATGTGAAACGACCGCAGACACTGACGAACGACCCGGGGAGCAACTCCAAGCCGGTGGCACGCTTTACGTTCGGCAAGGAAGTGTATCGCATCGGGGAAGAGATCAAGTATATCGACTTAAGCTACGATCCTGACGCCGAAGGCTTGAATCACATTTGGACAGGCAAGGCAGAGGCGTTTTATAAACCTGGCAAATATTTAGTCAGTCTGAAAGTAACGGACGGCTCCGGCAAAATGAGCGATACGTATTCGCGCTATGTCGAGGTGGAGAACCGCACGTTGTTCGCGACCGATCTGCAGCGCAAGCTGTATACCGCCCCGCTCAATTCGTTCATTCGCGCCGACTGGCCGACACTGTACGCGCATTTCCTCGAGCTGCCCGAGTTGACTAAGAAGGTGACGGAAGACAAGTCGCGCACAATGCTGGTGAGCAATAGCCCGGAGACGATTACCGAGAAGGGCATCCTGTATCAGGACAAGATCAACGGCAAGGGCAGACTGTACGCGGCGCATATGAATGGCATGAAGGAGAAAATGCAGTTCGTCATTATGGCGACGAATCCGGGCAAGACGCCGGTGACAATCCGCACGACGAACAAAGGCGAAGTGTATCCTTCCATCTATGCGCATCTGATCGGGCATGAAGCTTCGGTGGAGTTTCTGCTGAAGGACAAGTACGACGAGAAGCTGACGATTCCTCCGGGAGCTACACGCACATACGTACAGATGCCGGACTTCTGGCCCGGCCAAGGCGTGAACGTGATCTATGATGTGGAGACGGACGGGGAGATCCAGTTCTCGTTTATGGCGATGGACTCGGTCATCGAGACGCCGACCTCGCTGTATCCAACGCTGTACTACCCGTTGCCTTCGGACGGTCACGTGCGCGGGACGTTCCCTATGTCCGAGAAACGGTGGGATGTGGATGGCAGTCATTTCAGCAAGCCGTCGCGCCTCGTGTTCGGGGACAACATCAGCGATCCGTTCCAACCGGGGTATGACGTATTCCTGAAGAAAAACGTACAGGAAGACGGCAACTACGGGGTGAACTACCACATCCGCATCGAGAAGCCGCGCAAGATGGTGGTGCTGCTGATTGCGCGCGGTGGAGCGTTCAAAGGACCGTTCAAGTTCAACGGCGAGTTCGTGATGGCGCCGCCGTCCGGTGTCGTGGTTGCGTTCGAGCAGATCCAGATTATGCACCGCACGACGGGCGAGGAGCCGTATCTCGACATCGAGTTCACCCCGCCGGCCGGCTCGGCGTTCCCGATGGATTTGATCTTCTATCCGCTGGACGATATCAAGTAGCAAACGATCAAAGCTCCTTCTTGGGTCAGATGCTGCTCCCTATGCCCATAGACAACTAAACCCCCGACCTGAAGTTGAAGGTCGGGGGTTTCTTGTCGTCACACGCGCACTGCTGATTAGATCGAGGACACGACCTTGTCGATCAAGCCGTAGGCCTGTGCTTCGTCGGCGCTCATGAAGTAGTCGCGGTCGGTATCCTTGTCGATCCGAGCCAGCGGTTGACCCGAGCGTTCGGCGAGAATGCCGTTCAGCTTGTCGCGCAGCTTGATGATCCGCTTGGCGCGAATCTCGATGTCGCTCGCTTGGCCTTCGGCGCCGCCAAGCGGCTGGTGGATCATCACTTCGCTGTTCGGCAACGCGTAACGTTTGCCCTTGGCGCCTGCGGCGAGCAGGAATGCGCCCATGGAAGCCGCCATCCCTACGCAGATCGTGGAGACGTCGGGCTTGATGAACTGCATCGTATCGAAGATGGCCATGCCTGCCGTGATCGATCCGCCCGGGCTGTTGATGTACAGGTGGATATCTTTATCAGCATCCTGAGCGGCCAAGAACAGCAGCTGCGCGATAATGGCATTCGCCACAGCGTCGTTCACCGGCGTTCCCAGAAAAATAATGCGGTCCTTCAGCAAACGGGAATAGATGTCGTATCCGCGTTCCCCCCGTGCATCCTGCTCGACAACCATTGGAATGAAACTCATGGCCATGCCTCCTTTATGGAACAAGTATGCTCCAATTCGAATTGGAATTAAACTCATCATAACGAAAAAAACGCCAAAGGTCAAGAAAGGTCAAACGAGAGAAAAATAAAAACGCGTGTAACCGTTCGTGCGGCTCCAGGCGTTAGTTCGTCGTTGTGAATAAGGATGGCGCGCTCGCGAGGAATTGAACCTCGATCTCAGGCTCCGGAGGCCTACGTCATATCCATTGGACCACGAGCGCATTTTATAAGGGTGCATGTCGCCGCCCGATATTTTTCGGCAGCAAAAATTATTATAGAGCATGGTTTACAAAAAATCAAGCTCTTACCCGACTTGCATTTCATACAACGGAGGAATATAATTAAAAATGCAAGCGGGACGCAAAAAGATTATGCGGGACATTAAATGTCCCGAACCCTGATCCACAGCAAACAATCATGCTGCCAAGTCGAGAGCAGGAGTGACGGCGCCCATGAGGCAAATTCTTGATATACAGAAGCTGCTGCTGCCGGACTTGACCGAGGTGCTGAAGAAGCGGTACACCATTCTCCATCATATTCAGTTCTCCGGGATTATCGGCAGGCGGGCATTAGCCGCCAACTTGGACTTGACGGAACGAGTGCTGCGGGCCGAGGTCGATTTTCTCAAGGAACAAGGGTTGCTGGAGTCGGAGTCTACAGGCATGATGCTCACCGAGAGCGGGAAACGCCTGCTGGCCGATATGGAGCCGTTGATCAAGGATCTGCTGGGCTTGTCCGATCTGGAGGAGCAGCTCAAGGAGCGGTACGACCTCGATCAGGTTGTCGTCGTTCCGGGCGATTGGGACCATTCCTCCGTCACGAAGAAGGAGCTTGGCCGAGCCGGAGCCGCTGCATTGCGCAAGTTCGCGACCAAGGACGGCGTCATTGCCGTAACCGGAGGATCGACGCTGGCGGAGATTGCGGAGTTCATGACGGTCTCTTCGGCGCTGAAGGGGAGCCTATTCGTCCCGGCGCGAGGCGGACTCGGAGAGAGCGTGGAGCTTCAAGCCAACACGATCGCTTCGACGATGGCCAAGAAGACGGGCGGCCAATACCGGCTGCTGCACGTACCGGACCATCTCGGCGAGGAAGCTTATCAGACTCTGATGCAGGACTCGACTATTCGCGAGCTCGTGGACATCATCCGCCACGCCCGCATCGTCGTACACGGCATCGGGGACGCTATGGTGATGGCCCGCCGGCGCAAGGTCGATCCGCAGACGATCGAAGGGCTGCAGCAGGAAGGCGCGCTTGCGGAAGCGTTCGGCTACTATTTTGACCGGCAAGGGAAAGTCGTTCATAGAATGCCCACGGTCGGACTTAGAATCGAAGACATCCAGAACTCGCAGGTCGTCATCGCGGTAGCGGGTGGACGCAGCAAGGGCGAAGCGATCGCATCGGTCATGCGGTACGGCCACAACGACGTGCTCGTCACGGACGAGGCGGCGGCGCAAGAAATTTTGAAATATTGAAAATGCTCGAGATCGGCTCCAACCCATGTTGTCTTGACGCCTTTTTATGGGCAGTCTTGAAAATATATATCAACTTATTTTCCTAGGAGGAAGAACCCATGGTAAAAGTAGGTATTAACGGATTTGGCCGCATCGGCCGCAACGTATTCCGCGCAGCTCTGAACAACCCGAACGTCGAGATCGTAGCGATCAACGACCTGACCGACGTGAACATGCTCGCTCACTTGCTCAAGTACGACACGACGCATGGCCGTCTGGACGCAACTGTAGAAGCCGGTCAAGGCTCCCTCGTAGTCAACGGCCGCGAAGTGAAAGTATTCGCAGAGCGCGATCCCGGCAACCTGCCTTGGGCTCAATACGGCGTCGAGATCGTTGTAGAATCCACAGGGATTTTCACAGCGAAAGAGAAAGCCGAAGCTCACTTGAAGGGCGGCGCGAAGAAGGTTATCATCTCCGCTCCTGCCACTAACGAAGACATTACGATCGTAATCGGCGTTAACGAAGACAAATACGATCCGGCCGCTCACACGATCATCTCCAACGCTTCTTGTACAACCAACTGTCTGGCGCCTTTCGCCAAAGTATTGAACGACAAGTTCGGTATCGTGAAGGGCATGATGACGACGGTTCACTCCTACACGAACGACCAAAGCGTACTCGACCTGCCGCACAAAGACGCTCGCCGCGCCCGCGCAGCAGCCGAAAACATCATTCCTTCGTCTACAGGCGCAGCCAAAGCGGTATCCCTGGTACTGCCCGAGCTGAAAGGCAAGCTGAACGGCATGGCGTTCCGCGTACCGACTCCTAACGTATCCGTAACGGATCTGGTAGCCGAGCTGAAAGTGAACGTATCCGTAGAAGACGTGAACGCGGCACTCCGCGAAGCGGCTAACGGCGCGCTGAAGGGCATCATGAACTACAGCGACGAGCCTCTCGTATCGAGCGACTACAACGGCGACCCTGCTTCCTCCACGATCGACGCCCTGTCGACTATGGTAGTAGGCGACAATATGGTGAAGGTCGTTTCCTGGTACGACAACGAGTGGGGCTACTCGAACCGCGTAGTCGACCTCGCCGCTTTCATCGCATCCAAAGGGCTGTAAGAGCCTCTCATATTTAGTGGGTCAAGAGGAGAAGCGATTCTCCTCTTTGCCTGTTGACATGCACGCCTTCGTTTTACCTTCGGTTCGTTTCATTTCGCCCAATTCCGTATCAGGAGGATCCCCACCCATGAACAAGAAAAGTGTCCGCGACGCCGACGTAGCCGGCAAAAAAGTGTTCGTCCGCGTTGACTTCAACGTACCGCTCGAGAACGGCGCCATTACCGACGATACCCGCATCCGGGAAACGCTGCCTACGATTCAATATTTGATCGGCAAAGGCGCGAAGGTCATCCTGGCCAGCCATCTGGGCCGTCCGAAAGGACAAGTGGTCGAGGAGCTGCGGTTGACACCGGTCGCGGCCCGTTTGTCTGAGTTGCTTGGTAAGCCGGTCGTTAGCGCGAAGGAAGCTGTCGGCGACGCCGTGAAGGCGCAAATCGCCGAGCTCGCCGACGGCGGCGTGCTGCTGCTCGAGAATGTCCGCTTCTACCCGGGCGAAGAGAAGAATGATCCGGAGCTGGCGGCCGCTTTCGCCGAGCTGGCAGACCTGTATGTGAACGACGCGTTCGGCGCCGCTCACCGGGCTCATGCTTCGACGGAAGGCATCGCGCACAAGCTGCCTGCGGTGTCCGGCCTCTTGATGGAGAAGGAGCTCGACGTGCTGGGCAAAGCGCTCAGCAATCCGGAGCGTCCATTTACTGCTATCGTCGGCGGGTCCAAGGTGAAGGACAAAATCGGCGTCATCGAGAACTTGATGAAGATATCCGACACGATCCTCATCGGCGGCGGCCTGTCCTACACGTTCCTGAAGGCGCAAGGCTACGAGATCGGCAAGTCGCTCTGCGACAACGAGAAGCTCGATCTGGCTCTGGACTTCCTGAACAAAGCCAAGGAGCGCGGCGTGAACTTCCTGTTGCCGGTTGACGTCGTCATCGGAGACGCCTTCAGCGCGAGCGCGAACACCCGCATCGTGCCGATCAACGAGATTCCGGCGGACTGGGAAGGCTTCGACATCGGGCCTAAAACTCGCGAAATTTACAGCAAGGTGATCGCTGAGTCCAAGCTGGTTGTATGGAACGGCCCTGTCGGCGTGTTCGAGCTGGAGCCATACGCGAACGGTACGCGTGCGATTGCAGAAGCTTGTGCGGCAACTTCGGCTTACACCGTCATCGGTGGCGGCGATTCCGCTGCAGCGGCTGAGAAGTTCCACCTGGCCGACAAGATGGACCACATCTCCACGGGCGGTGGCGCTTCGCTGGAGTTCATGGAAGGCAAGGCATTGCCGGGCGTCGTAGCCCTGAACGATAAATAGGAGCCGCATCGCGCGGTCTTGAGGAGGTTCGATCGATCATGAGAAAACCGATTATTGCAGGCAACTGGAAAATGTTCAAAACGGTATCGGAGGCGTTGGCGTTCGTAGAAGCGGCTAAAGGCGCGGCGGAAGTGGACGGCGTGGAAAGCGTCATCTGCGCGCCATATATCGCGCTGCCGGCGCTTGTACAAGCCGTCCAAGGCACGACGCTGAAGATCGGCGCGCAGAATATGCACTTCGAAGACAGCGGCGCGTTCACGGGCGAGATCAGCGGCGGGATGCTGAAGGACCTCGGCGTCGACTACGTCATCATCGGCCACTCGGAGCGCCGCGCTTACTTCGCGGAAACCGACGAGACAGTGAACCGTAAGGTTGTTGCGGCGTTCAAGCACGGCTTGACACCGATCGTCTGCGTCGGCGAGAGTCTCGAAGAGCGCGAAGCCGGCAAGACGAAGGATGTGTGCCGCGTGCAGACGGAAGCGGCGCTGCAAGGGTTGACCGCTGCGCAGGCAGCGGAGGTTGTTGTCGCGTACGAGCCTATCTGGGCGATTGGTACGGGCAAGACTTCGACTGCGGATGACGCGAACGAAGTGATCGGCTACATCCGCGAGCGCATTGCCGCGCAGCATGGTGCAGCCGCGGCCGAAGCCGTACGCATCCAGTACGGCGGCAGCGTGAAGCCGAACAACGTGCGCGAGTTCATGGCGCAGTCGGACATCGACGGCGCATTGGTAGGCGGTGCCAGCTTGGAGCCGGCTTCGTACATCCAGCTCGTCGAGGGGGCGCGCTAAGATGGCAGCAGCGAATCGGCCGAAACCGGTCGCCCTCATCATCTTGGACGGCTTCGGCTTGCGCAGTGCGACGCACGGCAACGCCGTGGCGCAAGCGAACAAGCCGAACTACGACCGATACTTGGCAACTTACCCGCACACGACGCTGATAGCCTGCGGCGAAGCTGTAGGGCTGCCGGAAGGGCAGATGGGCAACTCCGAGGTCGGACACTTGAACATCGGCGCCGGCCGTATCGTGTACCAAGACTTGACCCGCATCACGAAGTCGATCCGGGACAAGGATTTTTACGACAATGAGACGCTGATCGGTGCGGTGCGGCATGCCAAGGATAACGGTAAGAAGCTGCACCTGTACGGCTTGCTGTCGGACGGCGGCGTACACAGCCATATCGACCACCTGCTTGCTTTGCTTGACTTGGCTAAGGCGCATGGTTTAACCGAGGTCTACATCCATGCTTTTCTGGACGGCCGCGACGTTTCGCCGGACAGCGCCATCGGTTACATCGAGAAGGTGCAGAAGCATATCGATGAGATCGGCGTTGGCCGTTTCGCGACGGTGCAAGGCCGCTACTACGCGATGGACCGCGACAAACGCTGGGAGCGGACGGAGAAGTCTTACCGCGCCATGGTGTACGGAGACGGACCTCGTTATACCGATCCCATCCAAGCCGTGAAAGAGTCCTACGAAAAGTCGGTGTTCGACGAGTTCGTCATGCCGACCGTTATCGTAGGCGCCGACGGGGAGCCGGTCGGCTTGGTGGAATCGGGCGACGCTGTCGTCTTCTTCAACTTCCGTCCGGACCGCGCGATCCAGCTGTCGCAAGTATTCACGAACGAAGATTTCCGCGGCTTCGACCGGGGCGACCGTTGCCCTGCCGGGCTGTACTTCGTCTGCTTGACGCTGTTCAGCGAAACCGTAGCCGGCTTCGTCGCGTATAAACCGAAGAACCTCGATAACACGCTCGGCGAAGTGCTAGTGCAGAACGGCTTGAAGCAGCTGCGAATCGCCGAGACGGAGAAATACCCGCACGTGACGTTTTTCTTCAGCGGCGGACGGGATGTGGAGCTGCCGGGCGAGACGCGCATCTTGATCAACTCGCCGAAGGTCGCCACTTACGACCTTAAGCCCGAGATGAGCGCCTATGAGGTGGCGGAAGCCGCTGTAACGGAGATCGAATCCGGCCGCCAGGACGTCATCATCCTGAACTTCGCCAACCCCGACATGGTCGGCCACTCCGGTATGCTGGAGCCGACGATCAAGGCTGTCGAAGCGACGGACGAATGTCTGGGCCGCGTTGTAGAAGCGGTACTCGCCGCCGGCGGGGTGGCGCTGATCACAGCCGACCACGGCAACGCCGATCTCGTGGTGGACGACAACGGCCGCCCGTTCACGGCGCATACGACGAACCCGGTGCCTTTCATTGTCACCTCGACTTCTGTTACACTAAGGGATGGCGGCATCTTGGCCGATATCGCGCCTACGATGCTCCAACTGCTAGGTGTGCAGCAGCCTGCCGAGATGACGGGCCACACGATCCTCGCTGAGGTAAAAGCTTAACCCTATACATTACTTTTAAAGGAGCTGTTCTGAATCATGACGATTATCTCTGACGTTTACGCACGCCAAGTACTGGACTCCCGCGGCAACCCTACAGTTGAAGTAGAAGTATACCTCGAGTCCGGCGGCAAAGGCCGCGCGATCGTGCCATCCGGCGCATCGACGGGCGCATACGAAGCGGTAGAGCTTCGCGACGGCGACAAGAGCAAGTACTTGGGCAAAGGGGTATTGAAAGCCGTTCAGAACGTGAACGAGATCATCGCTCCTGAAGTGATCGGTCTGGACGCCTTGGACCAAGTCGGCATCGACAACAAAATGATCCAGCTCGACGGCACGCCGAACAAAGCGAAGCTGGGCGCCAACGCCATCCTCGCGGTATCGATGGCTGTAGCTCGCGCAGCGGCCGACGCCCTCGACCTCCCGCTCTATACTTACCTCGGCGGCTTCAACGCCAAGCAATTGCCGGTGCCGATGATGAACATCATTAACGGCGGCGCGCATGCCGACAACAACGTAGACGTGCAAGAGTTCATGGTTCTGCCTGTAGGCGCAGAAGACTTCGCGGAAGCGCTCCGCATCGGCGCTGAGATTTTCCACAACCTGAAGGCGGTTCTGAAGGACAAGGGCCTGAACACGGCAGTAGGCGACGAAGGCGGCTTCGCTCCGAACCTGAGCTCCAACGAAGAAGCGATCACGACGATTATCTCTGCGATCGAGCGCGCAGGCTACAAGCCGGGCGTAGACGTGTTCCTGGGTATGGACGTAGCTTCCACCGAGTTCTTCAAGGACGGCAAGTACCACTTGGAGGGCGAAGGCAAGTCGCTGACGCCGGAAGAGTTCGTTGGTTTCCTGGCGGATTGGGTAGATAAATATCCGATCATCTCGATCGAAGACGGCTGCGCCGAGGACGACTGGGCGGGCTGGAAGCTGCTGACCGAGAAGCTGGGTAGCAAAGTGCAGCTCGTAGGCGACGACTTGTTCGTAACGAACACCGAGCGTCTGGGCGAAGGCATCGTGAAGGGCATCGGCAACTCGATCCTCGTGAAAGTGAACCAAATCGGTACGCTGACCGAGACTTTCGACGCTATCGAGATGGCTAAGCGCGCAGGTTACACCGCTGTAATCTCGCACCGTTCCGGTGAAAGCGAAGACAGCACGATCGCCGACATCGCGGTTGCTACAAACGCCGGCCAGATCAAGACGGGTGCACCTTCCCGTACAGACCGCGTTGCGAAATACAACCAATTGCTGCGCATCGAAGACGAGCTGTCCAGCTCCGCTCAATACGCCGGCAAGAAGGCTTTCTATAACCTGAAGAACCTGTAAGGTCTGTGAAACTGAAGCTGACCATTTCTCAATGAAGGGGATGGGGTCCAAATGAGTCGATGGATGATTACGGTAGCGATGCTGATCGGGTCCGCCATTTTGAGCCATTGGATCCCGTTCTCTTCTTTTTTCCGCAATCTCGATACGATGGTTCATGAGCTTGGACATGCGGCGACGACGCTGCTGCTCTCCGGCAAAGTGCTGTATATTCAGCTGTTCGCCGACCATAGCGGGGTCACTTATTCGTACATCAGCGCAGGGTGGCGGTTGATTCCGGTGTCGATGTCGGGTTATGTGACGGCTTCGTTGTTCTCGGTGTACTTGTTCTACTGCTATAGCCGCGGGCGGATCGGGCAAGGGCTGTTCGTCTGTACGCTGCTTGCCGGTATCGCCTTGGCTTTGTTCGTACGCAATGGGTTCGGAGTCGCTTGGCTCGCGGGCTACATGGTCGTGAATGCGGTTGTGATGCTCGTCCCAATTCGCTGGCTGCAGCATGGTTACTTCTTGTTGATCGCTTTTGTTTCGCTGGAAGAGTCGGTCGTCGGTCCTCTGGGTTTGCTGCTGATGAGCGTGAACAGACCCGGTGCCGCGGGAGATGCGACGGGGTTAGCCTCGGTGACGGGGGTGCCGGCTCCTGTGTGGGCTATCGTGTTTCTGATCGTGTCCTTGTTGTGCGCGCGGTCGGCGATCGGCTATTTTCTCGGGCGGGGTCGGTCGGGAGGACGTAGAGGCAGTGGCAGCGGTGATGGTAGCGGGCGTGTAGGCAGGCTGGGAACGGGGATGCGGGGTTGAATCGTTTTTCGACGGGAGGATGAGTGGCTGGTGACGGTCGTTGTTCGGTCGTTGTATGATCAGTTGTCTCGTCCGTCCGTTTATGCTATAATAAGTTTTGCTGTGAAATGGGCTTTATAGGCATATGCGGTCCTCGCGAGTGCGGACGAAGTGCGTTTCTTGCATTACGCTTTAGGAGGTGGGATTGTGGAAACTTTATTTAAGATTTTGCTGATCATTTCATCTCTCGGCTTGATCGCAGTCGTTTTGCTGCAGAAGGGCAAGAGTGCGGGTCTTTCGGGAGCCATCTCCGGCGGTGCGGAACACCTTTTCGGCAAGCAGAAGGCGCGCGGATTGGACTTGCTCCTGTCCCGAGTGACGATCGGTTTCGCTGTGTCTTTCTTTATCTTATCTTTGGTTGTGGCTTACGTTGTGGGCAACTAAATTTAATGACGATGCAAAAAAACACGCAGCAGGGGCGATCTCCTGCTGTTTTTTTTGTGGGTAAAACGGTGAATACTATAGTATATATGCGAGAAGGCCGTCTTTTGCAGAGTTGAAGAGGAGAGGCCATGGGGAAAGGTGATGACATTGATAACAAGCGATCAGCTGCTGCAGTTCGTTCGGGAAAAAGCTTACAAGCCGATGACGTACCAAGAGCTGGCCAAGCATTTCGAGGTGGAGGACGCGGAGGCGTTCAAGCAGTTTCTGAAAATGCTCAATCAGCTGGAGGAGGAAGGGGCGCTGGTGCGGACCCGGACGGAGCGTTACGGCGTGCCGGAGCGGATGAATTTGCTGCGGGGTAAGCTGCAGGCGCATGCTAAAGGGTTCGGGTTCCTGCTGCCCGAGGATAAGGAGCATCCGGACGTCTACATACATGCTAACGATTTGCACGGCGCGATGAATGGGGACATCCTTCTGGTTCGCATCACGTCGAAAAGTGCGGGCGGTGGCCGGTTGGAAGGGGAAGTGGCGCGGATCGTCACGCGGGCCAACACTCGCATCGTGGGGACTCTGCATGGCTTTGAGACGTACGCTTTCGTCATTCCGGACGATAAGCGGATCGTGAAGGATATTTTCGTGCCTCAGCCATCGTTCAACGGAGCGGTGGACGGACAGAAGGTCGTCATCGAGATCGTGCAATACCCTTCGGGGCGTGCGGCGGCGGAAGGCAAAGTCATTGAGATTCTGGGGCACAAGGACGATCCGGGCGTCGATATTTTGTCGATCATCCGCAAATACCAGCTGCCGGAGGCGTTCTCGGAGGACGTGCTGGCGGAAGCCGATGCGGTGCCGGAGACGATTCGGGAGTCGGATTTGGTTAGGCGGCGTGATCTGAGGGATCGTGTCATTGTGACCATCGACGGCGAGGATGCCAAGGATCTGGACGACGCGGTGAACGTGGAGCGGCTGCCGAACGGGAATTATTTGCTGGGCGTGCATATTGCAGACGTGAGCTATTATGTGCGGGAAAGCTCGGAGCTGGACAAGGAAGCTTACAATCGCGCGTGCAGCGTGTACTTGGTCGATCGCGTTATTCCGATGCTGCCTCACAGGCTGTCGAACGGAATTTGCAGCTTGAACCCGCAGGTGGACCGACTGACGATGTCGTGCGAAATGGAGTTAGATGCGAACGCGAACGTGGTGCGGCACGATATTTTCACCAGCGTGATCAAGACGAAGGAACGGATGACGTACACGAATGTGCGGAAGATTTTAGTGGATCGCGAGCCCGAGCTGCTGGAGCGGTATGCGGATTTGGTCGGCACGTTCGAGCTGATGGAAGAGCTGGCGACAAAGCTGCGGGGCCGTCGGATGAAGCGCGGGGCGATCGATTTTGACTTCCAGGAGTCGAAAGTGATTGTCGATGAGAACGGTAAACCGGTGGACATTATTAAGCGCGAGCGGTCGGTGGCGGAGCAGATTATCGAGGAGTTCATGCTGGCGGCGAACGAGACGGTGGCGGAGCATTTTTACTTCTTGAAGGTGCCGTTCCTGTATCGGATTCATGAGGACCCGGACGGCGAGAAGCTGCTGCATTTTATGGAGTTCATTACGAATTTCGGCTACGTGGTCAAAGGAAAGGGCAATTCCGTTCATCCGCGTGCCTTGCAGGATTTGCTGGAGCAGATTAAGGGGACGAAGGAGCAAACGGTTATCAGCACGGTGATGCTGCGGTCGATGAAGCAGGCGCGTTACGATGCTAACAGCTTGGGGCATTTCGGGCTGGCGGCAGAGTTCTACTCGCACTTTACGTCGCCGATTCGGCGGTACCCGGACTTGATCATTCATCGCGTTATCCGCGAGGTGTTGGAGAATGGCGGATCGCTGCCGGCGCAGCGGTACGAGTACCTGGCGAGTCGGATGGACGACTATGCGCAGCAATCGTCGGATCGCGAGCGGGTGGCGGTCGATGCGGAGCGGGATACGGATGCGCTGAAAAAAGCGGAGTTCATGCTGGATAAAGTCGGCGAGGAGTTCGAGGGCATCATCAGCAGCGTGACGAGCTTCGGGATGTTCATCGAGCTGGACAATACCGTCGAAGGTTTGATTCGGCTCAGCGATCTGACCGACGACTACTACCATCACCATGAGATGCAGCATGCTTTGATCGGCGAGCGGACGTCGAAAATTTATCGCATCGGCGATGAAGTGAAGGTTCGCGTGGCTCGCGTGAACATGGCGGAGCACACCATCGACTTCGAGATGGTGGATATGAAGCCGCGCCAGCAGAAGGTCAGCTTCGTCGGCGCGGGTGGCGGTGGTCGCCGCGGGCGCGGGGAGCGCGGCGATGGGGGTGGCCGCGACGGCGGCGAGCGCGGCAGTGGTGGCGCCGGCGCTAGCGCTGGCGGGCGGCGCGGCAGCGGTTTTGGCGCCGCAGGCGGTGGAGCCGGCGGCGGGCGCGGGGAGCGCAGCGGCGGCTTTGGCGGCGGCGGCCGTGGTGGGCGCCGCAAAGGCGGACGCGACCGCGTGGGCGGCGGCGGTGCAGGCGGCGGTGGTGCGCGTGGCACCGGCGCGGGTGCCGGTGGCAGTGGGGGTGCTGGTGGCCAGCGGGGCATTGCTTTCGGCGGGGGAAGCGGAGCGAATAGCAGCGGCGCTGGCGGCAGCGGAGACGCGGCAGGTTCCGGCGGTGGAGGTGGCCGTAGCGGCGGCTCGCGTGGTGGCAAGCGCCGCGGCAGTGGTGGTGGTTCCGGCGGTACAGGCGGCGGCTTCGGTGGCAATGGGGGCGGCGACGCTGGCAAGTCGATGCGCAGCTTCGCCCGCAAGGCGAGCAAGCGGAAAAAATAGTTATACCGCAGGGCTCGCATTGATTTCTTCCATTGAAGTTGATACAATTAACTCCTAAGTCGAACACATTGCACACGCTTAATGGTACATGTTCATGGATGAAGGAGGGATCGCCTTGACCAAGAAAAGCGACGGCAAAGTGCTTGCGCAGAATAAGAAGGCTTCCCACGATTACTTCATCGAAGACACGTACGAAGCCGGCATGGTGCTGAGCGGGACCGAGATCAAGTCCATTCGGCTGGGCAAGGCGAACATCTCCGACTGCTTCTGTACTATTCGGAACGGCGAAGCGTTCGCTCACAACATGCACATCAGTCCGTTTGAGCAGGGCAACCGGAGCAATCCGTTGGATCCGACTCGAGCGCGCAAGCTGCTTTTGAAGAAGGAACAGATTCACAAGCTGCTGGGCGTTACCAAACAGCAAGGCTTTACAATCGTTCCCTTGAAAATTTATATCCGTAACGGGTTCGCCAAGCTCTTGATCGGCGTCGGCCGAGGCAAGAAGCAGTACGACAAGCGCGATACCGAAGCGAAACGCGATGCACAGCGCGACATTCAGCGTGCGTTGCGGGAGAAGCAGAAGGTAGCAAGGTAACGGTTGGACAGGTGGCTTTTGGCAACGTTGACAGTGACGACCGGATCTGACAGCAACCTTTTTACCCGAGTGCAGTCCAATGTGATATACTAAGACTGTAGCGGGGAAACTTGCTGCATAATCTTTTTTTCTTCTTCTCCGTCACATGGCGGCAGTTCGATCTTGTGGAAGGGATCCGGACTGGTGCGTGTGAATGATGTGAGATATTCGTTTCTTTCCCGGCTTCGGTCGGGGAAGGAACATTTTCTAACTTGGGGGCGTTATTGGATTCGACGGGGGTAGTTCGAGCTCCGGTCGCGGGTAGTGGGGACGCGTCCACTTCATCAACGCTAAAGCCAATTAAATGGCAACCGTACAACTTCTTACGCAGTAGCAGCTTAATAACCTGCTCTCGTGCTTCTACCTCGCATCGCCCATGTGCTAGGATAGGGGCTCAACTCTAGTGGGATCCGCCGCTCGGTCTCCGCCTGGGGTCGGACGGAATAAGACAATCAGGCTGACCCAACGCGTAGTCGGTTACGAGACGACGCTCGGGTGACATCAATATCGTGACTACACCCGTAGACACCGGTGTGGCGTTGCCTTCGGACAGGGGTTCAAATCCCCTCGCCTCCACCATCAGAAACCCGACCGCATGAGGTCGGGTTTTTGTTAAACTAATAGAGAACCCAATTTTTGAGGATGCTGAGGTGTGCGCGATGACTGTCAAGAAGGGTCAAGAGCTTCAGGAGGTTCTAAAGGCAGCAAGCAAGTCCGTACGTGAAAAGGCGCGACTGGCAGGCGCTCCGCTATTTTATATGCAGAACGGGAACCGGGTACGCGAAGATGCAGACGGACGGAAATACGCTCTTGTCGTAGATGGCGACGGAAAATCGCTGGAGTTTCCAATTGAATAAGAAGATGTTGGAGCCGGAGCTTTACGTTTTTGCCGGATGCAATGGAGCGGGAAAATCGACTCTTATCGAGCACTACGGGCAAGCATTCGATGTCATCATAAACCCGGATTTGATTGCCAAACAATTGAATCCATCCAACCCACGAAGTGCAGACTTGTCCGCCGGAAAAGAAGCGATTCGCAGAATTAGGGACTGTCTGGCTCGACGTAATTCCTTCGCCATGGAAACCACACTCTCAGGCCAATACGTCATTAAACAGATGGCAGCAGCCGGAATGGCCGGATATAAAGTATACTTTTATTATATCGGACTGCAAAATATCCAAATGCACATTGACCGAGTCAGAACGCGAGTGCTAGAGGGCGGTCATTACATCGCGCCGGCAGATATTGTTCGCCGCTACGGGGTGTCGCTCTGCAATCTGAAGGATGCTCTGAGTCAAGCGGATGTTGCCGTAGTTCTGGACAATTCTCGTGATGAGTACGAGGTTTTGGTTGAATTTGAGCAGAGCAAACCGACCTACCGGGCTAGCTTGTTGCCGAGTTGGCTGGATGGGTTAAATTTGTAGGAGCAACTAAATGATAAATGATATTAATGAATATCAAGTTGCCTCAGCAAAGCCTTCCGGTGCGAACATTTGTTTGGTATACTGAATACAAACAAATGTTCGGGAGTGATCGGTATGGCGCAACAAGAATTGATGACTTTGAAGAGATTCCAAGAAAAGTTTCATTCAGATGATGCATGTCGTGAGCATCTATTCCAGATCCGCTGGACTAATGGATTCTGCTGCCCCAAATGCAAGCACCATGCATTCTACTTTTTGGAAACGCGCAAGCTGTATCAATGCACGAGCTGCAAACATCAAGCGTCTGTTACCGCCGGCACAATTATGCAAAAATCCCGCACACCACTGTTGACCTGGTTTTGGGCGATTTTCCTTGTGGCGCACGATAAACGCGGTATATCCGCTGTTTTTCTTTCTCGCGAACTAGAAATCTCCTACCCGACCGCCTGGTTATTGCTTCACAAAATTCGCAAAGCCATGGGAGATCGCGATGCCCACTACCAACTGGCTGGTTTGGTCGAGTTGGATGACGCGTTCTTCGGAGCGCCAACCGAAGGTGGCAAACGCGGTCGGGGCACGGACCAAACGCCTGTGCTTGTTGGGGTATCGCTTAACAAGCAAGGAGCACCGCAATACGTCAAGATGCAGGTGATCCCGAATGTCAAAGGGAAGACACTCGTCGAGTTTGCTAAACAGCACATCGAACCAGGCTCGACAATCAGTAGTGACGCGTATCGTTCGTACAACGCTCTCGCTGAGGAATATCACCACCAACCGATCAAGTTCAATGTAAAGGACAATCCGGATCACCTGAAATGGCTGCACACGATGATTTCCAACGCAAAAGCCTTTATTGGCGGTACGTTTCACGGATTAGATGCTAAGCATTTGCAATCCTATCTGAACGAATTCTGCTTTCGTACCAATCGTCGGCAGTTTGAAGGTCAGATGTTTAATCGCCTGCTTGCCGCTTGTGTAGCTACGGATACTGTCACCTACTTTGAACTGACCGCATAAGCCATGCGGAGCTAACTTGATATTCATAATGATATTTAAGGCTGACCCAACGCATAGTCAGTTACGAGACGACGCTCGGGTGACATCAATATCATGACTACATCCATGGCGAAGCCCCGTCGGAGTGTGGCGTTGCCTTCGGACAGGGGTTCAAATCCCCTCGCCTCCACCATGCAAATCCACAACCGCACGAGGTTGTGGATTTTTGCTTTTGGGGAAATGCTTTAGTGTGACAGAGAATCGTTAGTTTTTTAATGATGCTTGAGTATGAAAGCATTGGTATAACAACAAAAATTCAATTTGCGGAGGAGCGCGTAAATGTCTTAATATAATTTTATAAGAGCAGTGTGACATTTAAAGAGGTGTGGCGGATAATGGATTACTTATCGTTTATCCAGAATGAGATTGAAAGACAAGGATATTTAACAGCCCAAGAATTAAATCAAAAATTATCTGAGCGATTTCATATTACTTCAGTTAATTCAAGAAAGATTGTCCAGCGTCTGACTGCTAGTGGTAAGATTAACTCAACCTCGCCAATTACTTTTGGTAATAATCAATTTGTGTATTTTACTCGCTCATTGAACAAGTCCATGATTAAGCATATTACGAAAAAACATCGTCCTTCCTTGTACAGACTTATTGTTACATTAGAGAATTCAGGGGGCGTCCTCTCTTATTATGAAGCACTAAAGGTAACCTCAAGTCCTTTAGATAGAGAAAAAACCAAGATGGATTATTTAGACCGTATTATTCAAGACTTGCTTCATTTAGACTTTATTATGGAATTACAGACCTACAACAATGTGACCTACATTGTTGATAAAAAACATGGAGTCAATTGGTTATCAATTGTAACGAGTCATGAAGGTAAGATGAAATTAGATTGCATGTTTTTAAGAGATGTACTCATTTGGTTACAAAAACATAATTTAATTAATAGTGAAGAAGTAGTTTATCGAAGCAAAGATGAACTTTCAAAAGGTGCTCAACACAATAATTTCGTATGGGATGCCTTTTCTTATTCATCTGCCACAGGGATAACAAATGACCGCGAAGACAAAAAGAATACCCTAATTGTTTTGGATGTCCAACTAAGTCGTTCGTACTCACAGCAGGATTTAGATGGTTTTTATAATCGAGTTCAAGGTGTGATTTGTAGTTCTTTAAGCAGGAAAAGAAAAGTACTGCCAATCATAATTTTAAATGAAACAACGGATACGAGTGTGCAAAATAGAATTAGAAAACTTGGATTTTTATCATTTCATCTTGGAACGATTTATGGAGAACGTATATATGAGGTTCTCAAAAGTCTCAATAATATTAATGATTTTTTTAGATTCCAATCATATCCTTCGGATGTCATTTCTGAAATTAGAAGTGTGCTGGAAAAACTGAGGGAATCTGGCCAGGAAACAAATTTACAGAATTTAAAGGGAGACCTCTTTGAAATATTGATGTATTCGGTTCTTCGCAGAATTGTCGGGGAAGGGTACATTGAACAAAGCGTCGTTTTGAAAGATAAGGATTCCAGTGGCAAAGTAGAATATTATGAGTACGATTTGGTTTTCCACGGTCCTAGAGAACAAATTGTTTTTGAATTAAAGGGATACAGGGGTAATAGCGAAATAAAGCTTGGTGATCAGGATTCGAAAAATACTATCAGGTGGTTTTTCAGAAGAACTTTTCCGTTCGCACAGAGATATTACAGTAATTCGAGTAAATACAATCAACATATTTTGAAAGCGTGTTTCATTTCAACGGCCCGATTTTCAGAAGAGGCAACAGAGACTCTATCCAAATTAAACGAAAGTAATTTAAAACCGTCAATGCTTGATGTTTTTTATGATGGTCAGAAGCTGAAAAATCTTATGAAAGAAAGAGAGTACAGCAAAGAACTAGATGTATTGGAGAAGTACTATCTGGAACAAAATCTTTCTATTGGTGAGAGGTACAATGGTGAGTATCCGTTCTAAAAACTAGAGCCAGGCCGCTTAATGAGACGGCCTGGCTCGCTTTAGTCAGACGGCATCTTGCTTCATCCCGAATAGCTCTTTTTTTGCGACAGTAGCGGCAAAGCGTCAATTTCGGTGCCGTCGTGCTTGAAGATGACCTCGACATGTTCGATGAAACTGTCTACGTAGCTGCCGATGAATTTCTTGATCTCTGGCACGTCCAGCGTGACGACGAACCTTTTGAACTCAGCGAAAAGCTGAAAAAGCACATTTTCGATGATGGAGAGTTTCAATTCGTCAAGCTTTCGCTTGGCGATTTTCACTTCAAGCCGTGCCTCTTCGATCTCAGGGTCAGTCGGTCATTTTGTCGGCAAATGATGCATAAGTCATGCCCTGCGAAACCGTGCCGACAATATTATTTAATCTAGCGGTCGACTTCTGCCAGCCTTGTGCGTAGGGCAGTTACCTCTTCTAATCGCGTTGCAGCCACTTACGGCTACGTAGTCTAAATAATAATTATTTAACGAGGCGTTTGGGATTTTCAATAAAGAGAATCTCGTATTGACGATGAAATTCCTGTAACATTTTTGAAATAATTCGGAGAATGTAGAGGGTGGTAATAGGGGTGTGGAAAGTGAACTGAGTGCAACATAATTGCAAACTAGATACCGAATGAAAAGAAGGGTGAAGGATTTATTGTGGTATTGGAGATGAGAAAGCGACGGAGATTCGACAGAAAAGAAAAAACTATGTAGTCAAGCGGTAAATTGTGCTATAATTTATTTGCGAGAAAAATATTTGAGAATTGCGGTGGAGAGAATGGAATTCAACTTTAGATGGTACAAGCCAAGCATCGGAACGCCGATTGTATCCATAGCAGAATATGGTATAACCTTCAACAGAGCGGCGGCAGAAGAAATGGGAAACCCGCTACGGATTCAAATAGGGTTTGATGAAAATTTAAAAATAATTGGTGTAAAACCGCTTCACGGAGAAGACGAAGAAGATAAAGATTCTCTGCCGTTTGCTGGAAAGGAACGCAATGGCTTTACTCGTGTTAATAATAAGGATTTTATTCGTTTTATTGCACGTTATTGTCCAGACTTAAAATTTGATCGTGCGGTTCGGTGTTTGTCAAAATGGGATGAAAATGCGGGTTTGCTTCTTGTAGACCTTAATAATCCTATTGAAGGACAGGCTACTGATGGGGAACAGGAATCGGAATAGAGGTAGGCTACTGTGAGAGGAGGTGGTAAATATGGCTAAGACTCAAAAAGGCAATAAAATTGTTCCTGTAAAGCCACACAAGAGAAGTGCCCCAGGAGGAGTAAGAAAAACGATTTCTGTCAGACCCCATAGGCGTTCGACACCAAACTAAACCCCTTTAGCATTCTGCTAAAGGGGTGGGGTGGAATTTGACACACAGAAATAATATCTCTCAACCCTTCGCCAAAAGTACGTTGATAGATACGAGAATCTGCGGCAACTTCCTACTATGTACATAACATCTATATTCTCTTCTTGTGTGGCAAATTCCTTCTCCTAACGTAATAAGTTCACAACTTGTTCAATTATTATTAGGGAGGACACAGGGATGTCATTTAATTGGAATTTTGATTTAAATACGAGATTCGAGCATTTTTTGCTCGGCACTGTTGAAACCGGTCCGCGGCATCTGAAAGAGTTTGCCTCAGAGCTTGGTATAGAATTGAAAAGCACTAGTGATAAGAATAGTCTCAAGTATCGTATGAGGAAAATAGTTGACAAAAATGAGGACCTTCAATACTTTGGGTATACTAGTGATGGTTATATGATTCCAGTGTATATTGATCAATTTGAAAGAATAAGCAAGCCTCTTAGAAGACGAGGCGAAGGTATGATCGGAAAATCGGAAAAACTTGACAATGGTGCCCGTCAGATTGGAAAACGACGTGAGAACCAGCCTGAGCAGCTTGATCTGTTTGACAAATTATCTGAAGAGGGTAGCTGATTGACGGATAAGTAGGAGGTCATCATGAGGGTAATAAATGTAGCTTTGAATTCAATAGATGAAGATAAAGAGCAGCCGCGATATAACTTTAATGAAGAATCCTTAAATGAATTAGCGGAAAGTATTAAAGAAGTAGGGTTGTTAAATCCTATTAAGGTGAGGCTAATTGATAACGGTCGATATAAGATAATTTTTGGAAATCGTCGGTTTAAAGCATGTCAACTTCTCAACTTGGAACAAATACCAGCCATTATATCTGACAGTGAATCAGAACTTGATATTTATTTGGAGCAGTTAACTGAAAATATTCAAAGAGAAGGGTTTACACCGATTGAAGAGGCTGAGGCATTTAATAGACTCTTAAATGATTTGAAATTTAGAATTTCTAAAAAGCTACTATCCAGTAGGTTGGGTAAGAGTGAAAGATACATTAGCCAAAAGCTGGACCTCCTTGTATTCGGCAAGGAAGTCCAGCAATTGATTCACAATGGTAAGGATATTTTGCCCAATAAGCTCTCTGAGGAACAAGTATTACCTTTGAAAAATGTAGCCCTTGAATACCGAGACAAGCTCGCTTCAAAAATAGCCGCTGAACAAGCTCCAGTCAAAGACGTTAAACGTATATCAGAGTTGTTTTTAGCAAAAGATATTAGTTCTGAAAGTAAGGAAATATTATTGCATAGGCCAGTACATCAACTTATCAATGATTGGTCTGAGTACGAAAAAGATAAAAAAGAGCGTTCTGCCAAGCCTGAATTGAAGGCAATAGATACATGTGCCAATAATGGTGATTTCCTTAATAATGGTTTTATTAATTCTGGTTATGGTCAACTTGCTATTGTGAAAAAGCTTCATGCAGTGCTAAATAGTGTACCGAGCCAACATGAGATTTCAGAAGACGTTTTGTCTAGTATCGAAGAAATCAAAATCGCCAACAAAGAAGAATTTCTTACGACGGTAGATGCTCTAATCGATTGCTTGATGGGTCATGTACAGGAATGGAAGAAAGCTAAGGCTAAAGCCAGCGTCACGAAGCTAGGCGTTGTGAAAAAGATAAAATAAACTTGGAGGAAAAGCGATTATGAAAAAGAACCAGCATGTAACTCCGCATCCTGATGGAGGTTGGCAGGTGAAAGGAGCAGGCAATGAAAGAGCGACAGTAAGGACGGATACACAAGCGCAGGCGATTGATCGTGCAACAGGGATTGCTCGTAATCAGCGATCGGAAGTAGTGATTCATCGGCAGAACGGGCAGATTAGGGATAAGAACAGTTTTGGAGATGATCCGTATCCGCCTAGAGGCTAATTCGGAGTTATTGGTTTCGCTTTTCAGTGGAATATAAGTGGAAAATAAATGAGCCAAGCCATTTGGGGACAATGGCCGGGCTCATTATTTTTATACAGCATCTTGCTTCATCCCAAACAAATCTTTTTTAGCTACAGTAGCGGCAAAAGCGTCAATCTCGGTGCCATCGAGCGAAATTCCCGCCGCGTCGAGCTTGAAAATGACTTCGACATGCTCGTCGTAGATGATGACCTTGTCGACATAACTGCCGATGAACTTCTTGATCTCGGGCACGTTCCGCGTGGCGACGAACTCTTTGAACTCGGCGAAAAGTTGGCGAAGTACATCCTCGGTGATGGTCGGCTTGGATTCATCCAGCCTTCGTTCGGCAATTCTCACTTCGAGACGCGCCTTATCGGCCTCCAACTCGGTCAACTTGTCCAGGAACGAAGCTTGCGTGAAGCCTTGCGAAACAGCGCCTACAATATTGTTGATTTGGCGATCAGTATCGGCGAGTCTTACGCTAAGAGCTTTAATTTCTTCATTTCGCGCTGCACTTATCGATTGCTGATATTCATTCAGTTGTTTCACAAGGTAAGGTATGGCGGCATCGTTGAAGACGCGGCGTTCCATTCGTGCAGAACGTAGCTCTCGATGTATTCGCGTCGCAGTTCTTTGTTTTTGCATTCTTTTGTTCGGTCGCGATTGCCGCATCGATAGGTGACGTACTTAAGCTTGTTTCGTCCGCAATATTTGACATTTCCCATCATTGAAAATTCTTGCCCGAGTTTCTTTAGGCAACCCCCGCAGATGGTCAGGCCGCTGAGCAGGTACATTTCCTTCGCCTTGTAGGCTCCGGGCGCTCGTTTGTTGAAATTGATCTTTTCCTGCGCCTTCTGGAAGTCCTCTTTGGAAATAATCGCGGGCATGCCATCTTCAATTCGAATGATATCTTCGTCGGATTTTTTTCGGTTGCTGTTCCGCTGTCCGAAAGCATCCTTGCCATCGGTTAAGTTGAACACGTAAACACCGGTATACTTCTCGTTTTTCAGAATTTCCAGCAATGTATTCTTGCCGATCGGTCTGCCGGTCCTTGCCCTGTATCCCTTATCGTTCAGTTCAGCAAGAATCTGGTTATAGCCATAGCCGTCCAGGTACATGGAAAATACTGTCTCGACAATGGGTTTCTCCATTGCATTGATGATGTACTTTTTTGTGGCAGGGTCTACGGAATAACCGATCGGCGGACGTCCTCCGGTGTGTTTACATTGGTAGGCGGTTTCTTTCATGCCCTTCATGACTTCGCGGGCAAGGTTTTTACTATAGTATGCCGCCATACCTTCGATGACTGACTCGAGAATCAGGCTTTCAGGCGAATCGTCCAGTTTTTCGGTGATGCTGATGAGCTGCACACGATTTTTTTTCAGGATTCGCTTGTAGTAGGCGTTATCATATTTGTCTCTGGAAAATCTGTCCAGCTTATGAACGATAACGATATCAAAAATCTTTTTTTCGATATCCGTGTCCACCCAGCATTCCGGAACAAGGTATTGTACGAGCAGATCGTTATCGATTAGGCAGCCTATACGATATAAAATGAAACCGGAGATGTCCGCTTTCTCGATGTATTCCGGCCCATATTGCTGGACTTCCAGCAGAGGGAGCAGTTGGTCGCCTGGTTCAAGGAGAATGACCGGGCTGAGAAGGAAAATATGACAGGCGTCCGATGAATAGGGATCGATTTCGTTGCTCCTGCACAAACCTTCTAAAAGGCAAGAGACATATCGGATAACCGGTTCAGGCAGAGCAGCTGCTGTAAGACTTTGAAAATTGCTAATGCTGCGCATATGCATTCCTCCTAATATTTCATATATTACAAAATCATAATATATGTTTAGAGGGCGGAGGCCTTACGGACATTTGAGTTCGCACATTTTGAGAGTATGCGCCCCTTCGTCCCTAGGCCCCCCGACAATGATTTGTCAGAATAGTGCAGCAAGATTATAGACTATCTTTTTTATTTCGGGGATTTCGGGGAAACGTTTAGAGATTAGTGAACTGTTCATGGAGTTTCTCCTGCCCCGACCTCATCATTTTCGGGGGGGG